>JAJQFE010000055.1 GCA_021201295.1 Tannerellaceae bacterium
CTAATAGGGATTAGTTTGTTATAATGATGTAATGCAAAAGAATGATTTTTAGTGTACTATTATCCGTTTTAGGTCCCTGGGGTAATCATCTATTTTTGTGCCATAAAATAATTTATTATGAAAACAAAAATTCTATTCTTTGTATTACTACCCTTATTAACAACCAGAAGTTTTTCTCAGGGAATGGTAAGAGGACAATTAGTAGATAATAAAGCTTTGCCAGTTGAATTTGCTAATATAATTCTTCAATCAACAGATCACTTTCAAGGTGCAGTTTCTAATGAACTGGGAAAATTTCAAATCCAGTCTTTACCAGGAAAATATACCCTGAGAATTTCAGCAATTGAATTTGATACTTATGAAACGAAAATTACCGTTGAAAAAAATGATATAACTTTAGGTGAAATCCTATTAAAAGAATCAGTAAATGAAATAGGGGAAGTGGTGATTAAAGCAGATCGTATTATCCGAAAAATGGATCGTTTTGTGGTAAACCTTATAAATGATCCTGCTGTCTTTGGTAAATCCGGTACTGATATATTAAATCAATCTCTTGGTGTTTTTATTCAGGAGCGTGACGGGACGATCTCTATTAACGGAAAAACGGGAACGAAAGTATACATTAATGAACGTCCATTGCATGAATCTGGAACAGATTTAATACGCTATTTACGAACATTGAAAGCGGAAGATATTATGCGGATTGAAGTTATTCCAATAGCAGGAGCTGATTATGATGCAAATATTCAGGGAGGTGTTATAAAAATTACTTTAAAAAGTCAACGGGATAATGGTATGTATGGTCATATAGGGATAGCTTATCAATTTGCTCCGGCAGATGACGGATATGTATGAAATCCTTCTTTTGGCATAAACTATAAAAATAACCGGGTAAGTCTATATACTCAATTAAATTATAACCAGGATCGCTATATGGAATATGCCACAGAAGAAGTGAATACATGGGGTACAAACAGAACTGCAAGCAGCAATATTGATTTATCCCTGTTAACGCGAACCGCACGTGTACGTACCGGAGGTATTTATGAAATAAGCAATAAACAAAGTGTCGGGTTAGAAGGATATTATTCCCATAGCTCCCGTAAAAACAAAAGTTTCTCAGATTTAATAGAAATAATGGATGAGAATCATACGGATATTATAAGTCTGTATAGCGGGGAAAATTTAGCGGATAACTACACTCTTTCGGCAAATTATATGCTTCATTTGGATTCTGTAGGTTCCATTTTCAAAATCTTATTAGATTATGCACATAATGGAACAGATGACAACCAACACTATAAATCTGACTTTCGGGGATATTTAAATTATGATACTATTTACCGTAGTACTATGTTTACACAAAACAACTTATATACTGTAAACGCAGATATTTCTCTTCAATTAAATGAAAAATCTACATTTAATACCGGGCTGAAATATACACATACAAAGATGGATAATGATATCTTATTTGAATATCAGAAAGAAATAAGTTGGATTCAGATGGAAGCCTATTCCAATAAAAATAAATTTAAAGAAAATATTGCTGCGGTGTATGGTTCTTTTGTTTCGCGTATTCAAAAAATCAGTTTTTCATTGGGATTACGTGGAGAGTATACCTATGCATCCCCATGGACAAATAAATCTGAAGAAATGGAAAGTCAAAAATATTTCAAATTATTTCCCACCGCCTATGTAATGTATCCTTTTGATAGAGAAGAAAAACATTCTCTTATGTTGAATTATAATCGTAAAATACAAAGGCCAGGTTTTAATGCTCTCAATCCATTTCGTATTCCTGCCTCAGAATACCTATATATTGAAGGTAACCCGGAATTAAAAGCTGCTTTTATTAATGATTATTCTACTAGTCTGAATTTTTTTAACCGATATAATCTTACTGTGGGTCTCACGGATGCGAAAGGAACTTTTGAAAGAGTATTGCTTTCGGATCCTGATAGGCAGGAGGTAATTATTCAACGGCTGGAAAATGTGGGCAAACGAATCAATTATTATGTAGCGGCAAACACTTCTTTAGTCCCTGCTAAATGGTGGCAGATATATCTGAATATTTCAGGAAGCAGGAATGAGGTAAAAGTCTATGAAAAAAACGGAAACAGAATACTTTTCAGGGATATATGACTAATGTATTTTATTTACCGAAAGATTTTATGCTTGATTTAAATGGATTTTATATGTCCCCTACTATCGAAGGGAATGTAAAAATGAGAATGGATCCTCAGGTAAATGCTTCTGTGCATAAGGAGTTTTTTAATAGATGTTTATCGGTAAAATTATCTGTAAATAATATATTCGATACGGGCATGATCCGTTTAAAGACTAAAGAAGAAGATTTTCACAGAAATATCCGTGTACAATATAAATATAGGGAGATAGGACTAACGGTGAGATACAATTTCAAAGCTGGGAAAAATGTACAAGTGAAAAATGTGCAAACAGGAGCTTCTGAAGAAAAAGAACGAATGCAATAAACATTCCGAATGCTTAAATAGGTGGTATAAATAAATTCCGGATAAAGAGAAAAGTAGTATATTTAATCTCGGTAAAATGTATTATGCTTTTCATGGTTAAACAAGCATATTTAGTAGAAGGGGTATAATTATGGATAATCTAACGGAAGTAAACTGGGGCATTATTGGTTGTGGGGATGTTTGTGAACGGAAAAGCGGGCCGGCTTTTTATCAGGTGGAGCATTCCCGTTTGGTGGCGGTGATGCGGAGGGACGGGGAAAAGGCCCGGGAGTTTGCCCGGAGGCATCAGGCCCCAAAATACTATACGGATGCGGAGGAATTGATCCATGATCCGGACGTGAATGCCATCTATGTAGCTACTCCTCCGGATACGCATCTTTTCTATACGGTGAAGGCGTTGCGGGCGGGTAAACCGGTATATGTGGAGAAACCAATGGCGATGGACTACCGGGAGTGTCTGGAAATGGTCAGGGTTTCCCGGGAAACAGGTGTGAAACTCTTTGTCGCTTTTCCCAGAAGATGTATAGATTATTTCCTGAAAATCCGGGAGTTATTAGCGGAAGAAAAGATTGGGACTGTCCTGTCCGTGGAGGTGCGGTTGGTCAGACCTCCACAGGAAACCGATAAAGATCCTGCGACTCATACCTGGCGGGTTAAAAAGGAAATTGCCGGTGGAGGGTATTTTTATGATATGGCACCTCATACCCTGGATGTGCTGGACTTCCTGCTGGGTGAAATAGCAGAGGCCAAAGGATATACTGCTAACCGGGGAAACTGGTATGAGGTAGAAGATTTGGTGTCTGCCGCTTTCCGGTTCACTTCCGGTGTGGTCGGAACCGGATTGTGGTGTTATACCAGCGATGAAACCCAGCGGGAAGATTCTGTGGAAATCACAGGAACCCGTGGCCGTATTTCTTTTAGTTCGTTTACCTATACGCCGATCCGGGTGGTTACTTCGCAGGGGATAGAAACCTATCCTATTCCGGCTCCGGCTTTTTCCCAGTGGCAGATCATAGAACGTGTAGTGGCGGAATTGCGTGGCACAGGGACATGTCCTTCCACGGGAGAAAGCAGCCTGCGTACAGCAAAAATACTGGAACAGATCTATCAGGGCTGATCAGTACATCAGCGTCGCCACTATTTTTCTTCGTCCTCCGGAATAACGGAACTCACCGAGATAAATGCCCTGCCAGGTTCCCATATTTAACCTGCCGTTGGAGATAGGGATGGTGACGGAATGACCAGTTATTGTGGATTTAATATGTGCCGGCATATCATCTTTTCCTTCATAGGCATGTTCAAACTTCGGATAATTTTCTGGTATCCAGTCTGCAAAGAACGTTTCGAAATCGGTCAGTACGGATGGATCCGCATTTTCATTGAGCATCAATCCCGCTGAGGTATGTTTAATAAAAAGATGAAGGATCCCTGTTTCAGGGAGTGGACCTATTTCCCGGAGAACCTGGTCGGTTATTATATGAAACCCATACCTGTATGCCGGAAGGGAAAATTTAATCTGTCGTATCATACACGTTAACTATTTGGAAATTCTGACAGGACAAATATAAAGTATCTGCCGCTTTATGCAAAGACAAACTCAGTATCAGAAAATGAAAATGGCTTAATCTGCTATTTAGTTCTTATCTTTGCCGACAATTATTTATCTGTTTTTACGTTAAACATATAATGGTCCGGAAAAGATCTGCTTATAGGGGAATAGATATGGAGAAAAAAAAGATCCGTTTTGCTGTCGTAGGTTGTGGGCATATAGGAAAAAGGCATGCGGAGATGATCACCCGTGATCCTGATGCCGAACTGGTTGCTTTATGTGATATCTTACCTGTTGAGGAACTGGCCATAGAGAGCTATCCTGTCCCTTTCTTCCGGGATTTTTCCCGATTATTAACCAATGACTTGTCCCTGGATGTAATTACTATCTGTACACCCAACGGCTTGCATGCTTCTATGGCTATACAGGCCATTGAAGCCGGCTATCATGTGGTGATCGAGAAACCGGTAGCGTTGACTTCCGGGGATGCGGAAAAGATTGTTTTTACCTCTTTACGATATAACAGGCAGGTTTTCTGTGTGATGCAGAATCGCTATTCCCCTCCTTCCATATGGCTGAAAGAGCTGATAGACTCCGGCAGGTTAGGCAGGATCCATATGGTTCAGATGAACTGCTACTGGAACCGGGATGACCGGTACTATAAACCGGGTAGCTGGCATGGGGATGCTGAACTGGACGGCGGTACGCTGTTTACGCAGTTTTCCCATTTTATTGATATTATGTACTGGTTGTTCGGAGATATCTACCATATCCAGGCTCGTTTTGCTGATTTCAATCATGGGCATTCCACGGACTTTGAAGATTCAGGGATTGTGAGTTTTGATTTTGTGAACGGAGGGGTCGGAGTGCTGAATTATTCAACGGCTGTCTGGGATAAAAACTTAGAGAGTAGTATGCTGATTGTCGCAGAAAACGGCAGTGTTAAAGTCGGAGGACAATACATGAATGAGATTACTTACTGCCATGTGAAGGATTATCAGATGCCGGTCCTGCCTCCTACTAACCCCGGAAATGATTATGGGGCGTACAAAGGGTCTGCACAAAATCATAATTTCGTGATCCGGAACGTAGTCCGGGTTTTATCCGGTTCTACTCCTGAGCCTATTACTACCAATGTGATGGAGGGGCTTAAAGTGGTAGATATTATCCAGCGAATCTATTCCCTAAAAAAGTGATTCTGGAATTAATGGACGGTAACCGGAACAAAATCCGGCATTCAGGCGTTATAACTAAAAAGTCAAATAGTAAAAAGCGGTTGCCTGGTTCCCTTTGTTTCTCAGGATGCGGAGGGGTACGGGTACATATCGATGACTCTGTAATAATTCGTGGAGACTTCTCCTTTAACCACTCAACCGGATCTCTTGTCCTGTCCGATCACCCGGAGATGAGAGAGGGGTGTAATTCAGTAGATAATACCAGTTGAAACCATGGAGTAGCTGACTTTACCGGAAGAGACCCAAAAAGTGTATGGATTCAGGAGACAAACGGAGTGATCGTTATCAAAACTGCCGGATAACGGGATAAAACAAATATGAGGGTATTTCTTAAATGGGTAGGAATCATTTGCCTGATACCAATTGTACTGGTATTACTCTTATCGGTTCTTTTATACCTTCCTGCATTTCAGAATTTTATTATAAGTAAAGCGGTTGGCTATGCTAACCAGGCTACCGGACTGGATATCAGTGTCAGGAAGCTTCACCTTTCTTTTCCGCTTAAGTTGACCGTGGAGGGAATACAGGTGATCTCTCCTCCCGCGGATACTTTGTTAGTTGCGGAGAAATTGGATGCCCATATTAAACCCCTGCCTTTACTGAAAAAGGAGGTGTACTTTCATGCGTTTGACCTGGACCGGGTTGTGTTAAATACGGATACGCTGATCGATGGAGTCAAAGCTACCGGGCATTTTGAAAAACTCCATCTTTCTACTCCGGAAATCAATCTGAAACAGGAACATGCCACTATCCATGCCATTGAGCTGACGGATGCGGATATTTCTTTGATCCTGACTACTCCCCGGAAAGAGAAAGATACTACTTCTACCCAGGTTAACTGGATCGTTGACCTGGCGAAAATCGGGTTCAGCGAGGTAGCTGTCGCCTTGCACATGCCTGAAAGCCGGCTTCATCTTACTTCTTATATAGATAAAGCAGAATTATCGGATGGAAAGGTAGACCTGCTCCGGACAGAATATACGGTTAAAGACCTCACTCTTTCCCGGTCTACCCTTATCTATGATGGAAATGACTTAACTCCGGCTCCGGGACTGGACCCGATGCACCTGAACCTGACGGATCTGAACCTGCATGTGCGGGAAATCCTGTATAGTGACACTGCTATGAATGCCCGGATTGAATCTTTTACTGTTCAGGACCGGTCCGGACTGGTGATCCGGAGATTGGACGGGACCCTGCATAGTGACAGTGTGACGATTGAGGTCCCGGATCTGGTTCTGCAGACGAACGAATCCAATCTCCAACTGATGGCTTCTGTCCCCTGGCGTGCTTTGGAAGAAGATCCGGATGGGATTATGCGTGCCCGGTTAGAAGGAACGATCGGAAAAGAGGATCTGGTCACAGCCATTCCCAGTCTACCGGAAAATATAAAGCAAAGTTACCCGAATCAGCCTTTAGCGGTGGTAGTAGGGATAAACGGAAATATGAATGCCCTTCATATCCAGCAACTGAAAGCAGATCTGCCGGGAGCCTTTACCCTGAATGCATCCAGCGATCTGACTTACCTGATGGATAGCCTGCGGTGCTCCAGAGACATCGTGCTGACAGCGGAAACAAAGGATATGAGTTTTGTAGAAGAACTGCTGCCGGATTCTACACGCCAACGGGTTCGTATCCCTCCCGGGATTAAACTTTCCAGTGAGGTGCAGCTGGCAAACCGGGCGTACAGGGAACGAATCTTACTGACGGAATCCGGAGCCCGTGTTCAGATGAATGGGAGCTATAACCAGGGAACGGAGAGTTATGCGGCTGACCTGAAGATTACGGATCTGCAGCCGGATCATTTTCTGCCTCAGGATTCCCTGTTGTGGCTGACAGCTACCATCCATGCGGATGGCCGGGGAACGGATCCTTACCGTGCTTCTACCCGTATGAACCTGCAGGGTACGATAGAGAAAATCCAGTATGCTTCCACTTCGTTAACGGATGTGACTGTTTCCGGGTCGTTGGCCGGGCACCAGGCCCGGGTAGAACTGGATAGTAAAGATCCGAATGCTTATCTGGACCTGTTGTTTGAGGGTACTCTTCAGAAAGATTTGCTGCAGGGTTTGCTTACGTTGGATGTGGATACTTTCAGTCTGAATGGTTTACATTTGTTGCAGGATACCCTCTCAACCTCGTTCCAGCTATTTGCGGAGGTGGAAACAGACCTGAAAAAACTATCTGGTAGACCTTACCTTGGGAAACTGGGAAATTACCACACCGGTTACCCGGTATGATCCGAAGATCGTGACCTTGCATGCCCAGACCAATGAAGATACGACCCGGGTCTCTTTCCATGCCGGGGATTTAGGAGTTTCCCTGACAGGAAATGCGGATCTGCCATCGATGATCGGGCAATTTACTACAATCTCTGCTGAGATCAGCCGGCAGTTAGAACAGGATACGATGATTCACATTACTATGTTACATCCGTTATTACCTGATATGCATCTGGAGATCCGGGCCGGAAGGGATAATCCGGTGTATACCTATTTGTCGCAGTCTGAGATTACGTTCAATACATTCTATCTGGACGGGACTACCTCTCCGGCAGCCGGAATTTCGTTAGATGCCGGCTTATACACGTTTAACCGGGATACCTTCCGGATGGATACGGTGTTGCTGGAGATCAGGCAGGATACGGCAGGGTTGACCTATGATATAGCAGTGGAGAAGAACCGGTACCGGAATCAATATCCTTTCACTGCCGGAGTGGCCGGAGTGTTGACGGATACCTATGTAGATACCGGCCTGGAATTCAGGAATGAAAAAGATAGTGTGGGCTTCCTGTTAGGGGCACGTGCAAATAAAATAGCAGGAGGTTTTACACTTCATCTGTTCCCGAATGACCCGGTACTGGCTTACCGAAAATTCCGGTTGAATGCGGATAATTATATTACCTATAGAAGTCAGACTGATATAGAAGCGAATGTCCGGTTTACCGGGGAAGATAATGCCTCTTTATGGATCCATTCCTCTCCGGAGAGTGGGACGATGGAAGAATTGTATGCGGAGATCAGCCAGTTAGATCTCGCTGTTCTTTCAGAAGCGATCCCGGTTATCCCTCAGCTTAAGGGTATATTGAATGCTTCTGTAAAATATGAACCATCTGATAGTACTTTTCTTGTTTTTGCTGATATAAATGTGGATACCCTTTTCTATAACGGGGAAAGGGTGGGGGAAATCACCCTAAATGCCACCTATATTCCTTCCGGAAATGGGGAGCAACAGGTAGACCTGCATCTGTTGCGTGACTAGGCGGAAGTTTTATCTGCTACAGGCATGTATCAGTCGGGTACGCCGGACCGTATTTCCGGAAATATCTATTTGCATACGTTTCCTATGGAGATGATCTCTCCTTTTGTTCCAGACCGGTTGGCCCAATTCTCCGAAACCCTGAATGGGGAAATGACAGTAGGGGGAAGTACAGATGCTCCTGACCTGAATGGTTATTTACAGATGGATACTGCGGCTGTTTTGTCACGCCGGCGGGTATGGACTTCCGGATAGATGACCAGTGGATCCCTGTGGAACAGAGTGTGATTACCTTCAATCAGTGGAAGATCTACGGAGAGGGAGATAATCCTTTCATTATCGATGGGACTGTGGATATGAGTCAACTTTCCCGGATCATGGCAGACCTGACCTTACATGCGGATAATATGACTTTGTTAAATTCGGAACGGAATCCGGAAAGCCTGTTGTATGGCAAACTGCTGGTGAGTCTGAACACAACTATCAAAGGACCGTTAAACGGATTGGAAATGCGAGGAAATGTTCATTTGTTAGGGGGAACGAATGCTACGTATGTACTGACAGATTCTCCTCTTACGGTTCAGGACCGGCTGGATGGATTGGTGACGTTTGTTTCGTTTGCAGATACTGTAGATCTCCGTCCTGACTGGAATCAGGCACCCCATCTTCCCGGTGGCATGGAGATGCTGATTGTTATAGAGATTGACCAATCTGTACAACTGAGTGTAGATCTGACGGCTGACCAGTCTAATCATGTGGAGCTGACCGGGGGAGGTAACCTTACGTTCCAGTCTACCCGGCTGGGAGATATGGTACTGAACGGACGTTATACAGTTTCGGAAGGTACGGTTTCCTATACTTTACCCGTGGTTCCTCTGAAAGATTTCTCCGTACATGAGGGTAGTTATGTGGAATTTACCGGTAATTCGATGAACCCGACTGTGAACCTAACTGCCACGGAAAGGATCCGTACGTCGGTTGTGGCTGAATCCGGATCACGTATGGTTAATTTTGATGTGGGGATTGTAGTGACCGAAAACCTGGAAGACCTGTCCCTGGAGTTTACTTTGTCAGCTCCGGAGGATATCTCTGTGCAGAATGACCTGGCAGCTATGGGTCAGGAAGAAGTGGCTAAACAGGCAGTCGGTATGCTGGTTACCGGACGTTATCTGGCCGGAGGGGGCGGCAGTACGAATTTCGATATGGGTGATGCTCTCAATACCTTCCTGCAGAATGAGATTGGTAATATTGCAGGGGATGCCCTGAAGTCGGTAGATATATCTTTTGATTCGGATACCTATAACGACGGGGCGAATCCTGGACCGATTATTCGTTCCGTTTTTCAAAACGTTTTTATAATGACCGGATCCAGGTCGTGATCGGCGGGCGTGTATCTACCGGCAGTGATCTGAATATGGATAACACCCAGTCATTTATTGATGATGTGTCTATTGAGTATCGACTGGATGAAACAGGTACCCGTCTGGTAAGGGTATTCTATGATAAGAATTATGAAAGTTTACTGGAAGGTGAAGTGACTGAAACAGGGGTGGGGTTGGTGCTTAGAAAAAAAATGCGTTACCTGAAAGAACTTTTCATATTCAGAAAAAATAAGTATAAACCTGTAAATGACGAAAAGGAGGTAGAAACTGTCAAATGCGAACAAGGTATCAACAACAGCCGGCTCAATTAGTCAGGGAACAGCTTCGGTGGATTCCTGCTTATCGTTTCTTTGTCTGTTTTTGGATAGGCCTGTGTTGTATGGCCTGTTCCACTACTAAAAATCTTCCGGAAGGAGAGGTTTTATATATAGGGATCAGGAAAATTGAGGTAACGGATAAAGATCCCTCCAAGGCCGGGGATGAGGCATTGAGTGAAGTGGAAGGAGCCTTAAAATATCCTCCTAATAATGCGCTTTTAGGTAGTTCTTCCGTTCGTTTTCCCCTGCCGGTGGGGTTGTGGATCTATAATGCCTTTGTCAATAAAGAGGGGAAAGTCTCCCGGTGGATTTTTAAACGTTTTGCTGCCAAGCCGGTATTTATCAGCACGGTTAATCCGGAAGTCCAGACTAAGGTGGCTTATAATTTGTTGAGGGAAAATGGTTATTTTGACGGAAGTACCTCTTTTGAGGTCCTGCCTGATAAGAAAAATGACCGGAAAGCTAAGATTTGGTATGACGTGGAAATGGGGCATCCCTATACTTATGATAGTATTCAGTATGCTCATATGCGCCACCGGATCGATACCCTGATCCAATCTACATTATATGAGACAGTCCTTCATAAAGGAGATAATTTTAATGCGGCAAATCTGGAAAATGAACGGAACCGTATCTCTAAAATGTTAAGAAACAATGGATATTATTATTTCCGACCGGATTATATGGTTTACCAGGCGGACACCTTACTCGTCCCGGGAAAAGTGTCTTTGCGGGTAGTCCGGAAAGAACAGGTTCCCCGGATTGCGTTACGCCCCTGGAAAATCAGTTCTATTTCCTATCATTTACACGGATTCTATAATGAACAGCCTACGGATTCCATGTTTTATAAAGACCTGACTATCTATTATGAAGGAAAATTAAGGGTTCGTCCGGGTGTACTTTATAACCGCCTGAAATTTCAGCAGGGAGATCTCTACACACAGGATAAACAGGATAAAACCCAGACTGCTATTTCTTCATTGGGTATCTTCCGGTATGCGGAAATGCAGTTTGCTCCCCGGGACACTTCCCGACGGACTGACATCCTGGATCTGGAAATACAAACCGTCTATGATTTACCGTTAGATGGAGAATTTGAAGTAAATGTTACTACCAAAAGTAATGACCAGACCGGTCCGGGAGCTGTGTTCGGATTAACTAAACGGAATATGTTTGGTGGGGGAGAGATTTTTGGAGTCCAGCTAAAGGGGTCTTATGAGTGGAATACGGGTAACCGGGTGGACGGAGGCTCTGCTTCTCTGAATAGTTATGAAATAGGGTTAAGTACGACCTTAAGCGTACCCAAACTTTTGTTTCCGGGATTTATACATAAAGAATATACTTATCCGGCCAGTACTAATTTTCGCCTGTATGCGGATTGGTTGAACCGGGCAGGCTATTTCAGGATGCTGTCGTTTGGAGGGAGTGCTGTGTATGATTTTCAGCCAACGTTAGTCAGCCGGCATTCTATTACGGCTTTCCGGTTGTCTTATAACCTGTTGCAGCACACGACCAGTGATTTCGATGACATTACCGATGAAAATCCTGCTTTATATCAGAGTTTACAGAGCCAGTTTATTCCTATGATGGGCTACACCTATACGTATGATGACGGGCAGGTCCCCGGGCGGAAAAATCATTTCTGGTGGCAGACCTCTGTTTCCCAGGCCGGTAATGTGATCAATGCCTTGTATTTGATTGGTAAAAAAGGATATAATGAAGAGGGGAAGGAATTGTTTGATAATCCGTATGCCCAGTTTATTAAGGGAACCAGTGAGATTCGTTATACATTCAATCTGGACCGCAACCAGGCGATTGCTACCCGGATGATGGCCGGTGCGATTTACAGCTATGGAAATGCCCGGGTTTCGCCTTACAGTGAACAGTTTTATGTGGGAGGTGCCAATAGTATCCGCGCATTCACTATCCGGAGTATAGGACCTGGTAGTTTTGTTCCGGACCCTGACAGTAAATGGGCTTTCTTTGACCAGACCGGAGATTTTAAGTTTGAGGCCAATGTTGAGTATCGCTTCCGTATCATGGGTGATCTTCATGGCGCTGTCTTTATGGATACCGGAAATGTCTGGTTGTTAAGGGAGGATCCGAATCGTCCGGGAGAACGGTTAAAAGACAGTAGTTTCTTTAAAGAACTGGCTTTAGGAACCGGAGCAGGACTTCGTTATGATCTTAATTTCCTGATTATTCATTTTGATGTAGGGGTAGGGTTACATGTGCCATATGATACCGGAAAGGGTGGTTACTATAATATCCCGGAATTTAAGAAGGGAATGGGGTATCATTTAGCAGTTGGTTATCCGTTTTAATGAGTCATCCTTTGTCTTTCTTTACATGGTATAAAAAGGATGTACCAAAAAGATAGATAGGAAAGGAGGGGAATAAGAAGTTTTTTGTCTTTTCCGGACAAATAGGAGAATTCATGAGAAATGGTTTAAACTTTTAATTTAATCCTGCTATTGTTCATAATTATTTTTTAGTTTTACACCGGAAAACCCTACAACTCATATACACTATCTCCAGCTATTGAAATGTACCATGAAAAATAAGTTGAAAATAAACTCTTTCTCTACTTTTCAACGATATGTATTGATCCTTACTTTTTATCTGGGCTCTTCTTGCTGCATGGCCGGTAATCCTTTGGATTCTTTACTGACGGAGTTGGACCAAGCCATCCGGAATGAGGAGATGTATACCCAGCAGAAGATTAACTATATTGAAAACCTTCAGTTTAAGTTATCTGCTACCCATTTAACGCCGGAAGACCAATATCTGTTATACCAGCAATTAGCTAAAGAATATGGGATCTTTCGTTGTGATACGGCTATCTACTATGCGAATCAGCGATTACGCCTGGCGGAGGAAATTGGTAATGTGGACTGGATAGAGGAAAGTAAATTCCAACTGGCTTCCATGTTAGCTAAAGCCTGTATGTTTGAAAAAGCGATTGACTTACTCCGGACGGTAGATCAGTCTGTGCTGGCTCCTCATTTACAGATGTTATACTATAAAACTTTCCGGGATACCTATATTTATTATTCCGAATTTTATCAGGAGGGGTATGAAATCAAGGAGATCTCCCGCCTCCGGGCTGCTTATCAGGATTCTTTACTCAGGGTGGTACCTACCCCCTCTTTTGATTATGTCCTGGCTTTCGGCACCTATTATATTGAAGCCGGAGAATTTGACCGGGCTGAAGAACTGTTGCTATCGTATTATGAATGGTTACGGTCGGATACCCGGGATTTTGCTTTACTGGCTTCCATACTGGCTTATTTGTCTGAAAAAAGAGGATCCGTGGCAGCGTAAGGTCTATCTGGCACAGTCTGCTATTGCGGATATCAAGGCTGCTAATAAAGAAAATATTTCCCTTCGTTTTCTGGCTCACCTGCTGTTTCTGGACGGAGATATTCAAAGAGCCAATGTGTATATTAAGAAAAGTATGGACGATGCCAATTTCTTTAACGGACGTTTGCGTAATACTCAAACCTCTATGGTATTTCCCATTATTAATGAAGCGTATCAGACGGAGCGTTTGCAGCAGCAAAAAAAGCTTATGCTTCTCCTGGCTGTGGTCAGTCTCCTGTCTTGTATACTTATTATTACTTTGGGTTTTATTAAACGTCAGATCAATAAATTATCCAGAGCTCAGCAGGAGATCTTACAGATCAATGAGCGCCTGAATGAATTAAATACGGATCTTCAAAAGGCTAATCGTATCCAGAAAGAGATGAATACGAACCTGAAAGAGGCTAATTATATCAAGGAGCAATTGATAGGCACCTTCCTGGAGATCTGTACGGAATATATTGATAAATTCCAGAAATTTAAAGTGTTTGTGAACCGAAAGATCAAAGTAGGCCAGTTGAATGATATTCTGAAAGTAACCGGAAAGACAGATAATGGCAGCCAGGAGTTGAAAGATCTGTATGCTAATTTTGATAAAGCATTTTTAGCTATCTATCCTGATTTCGTGGAAGAGTTTAATAAACTTTTACGGGAGGAGGAACAATATCCGATAAAGGATGACTAGTCGTTAAACCACGAACTACGGATCTTTGCTTTGGTTCGTTTAGGCATTACGGATAGTAATAAAATTGCCACATTCCTGCATTATACTCTGCGTACGGTGTATAATTACCGTCATAAAGTTAAGTCCAAAGCTATCCAGCCGGATGAAGATTTTGAGGAGCGGATTAAACAGGTCTGCCAACCGGATTTATAAAAAATCAGTGTCAGGGAACATTCTTTATGGATAGTAAAGGAGAGGGAAATTTACTTCCGTCTCACAGATTATTATTTGTAAGAGGTTGTTTATTAATAGATTAATTTCTTATTCTATCCCTGAAAATTTACTTCCAGTTTACTTCTGTCTAAAGATATACCCATAATCTCCTTTTATTTGTAGCTGTTGTTGACCCCGGTAAACGGATGGGTTACCGGTAATCTTATTAATCTTAAAAACTATACCAATGGAAAAGAGCAACGCTATTAAGAAAAGAACCAGGTGGGATCACTATCCCTTCCATTTCTGTTTACTATTCTTTAGCTTATTTGTTTTACTTAATCTTTTTGCCCAGCAAAGTACCATCGAAGGAGTGGTGACAGATGATTTCGGTGACGGAGTGATCGGTGCTACTGTTCTGGTGAAAGGCACCACTAACGGTACGATCACTGATCTTTCCGGTGAGTTCACCTTATCTGGTCTGAAACCGAATGACATTATTCAGGTATCTTATATCGGGTACAGAGACCAGGAAATAGCCTATACCGGCCAGCAGGTGATCCAGGTCACTCTTCACGAAAGTGTGGAAGCCCTGGATGAAGTGGTGGTGGTAGGTTACGGGTCGCTCAGTAAAAAAGAATTGTCCAGTTCTATTGTCCAGGTGAACCGAAGTGATTTCCAGCAGGGAGCAATGAGCAATCCGATGGAGATGTTACAGGGAAAAGTCGCTGGTTTGAGTATTAACTTTACCGGAGAACTTAACCAGGAGGAAGATGATCTGGCCAGTGCATTACAAATCCGTGGAGCGGCTTCTCTGACAGCCTCCAATTCTCCCTTGATTATTATCGATGGAATTGCCGGAGGGGATTACCGGAGTCTGTCTCCCCAGGATATTGAATCAATTACTGTACTTAAAGATGCCGGTTCGGCTGCTATTTATGGAACCCATGGTGCCAATGGGGTGATCCTGATCACCGCCCGCCGGGGATCCGGTCAGGAAGGAACCAGCCGGATTACTTACGATAGCTGGTTTGGAGTGAATGTGGCTAAACCTAAACCCGACATATTAACACCGGAGGAATTCCAGCAATATAACCGCGATACGGATTACGGTACTTCTACGGATTGGTGGGATCTGCTGTTACGTGATTTTAGTTATGACGTGAATCAGTATCTGAGTCTGGACAGTACTACTAAAAATGGTTCGTATGGCGCTTCTGTTAATTACCAGAAAGTAACCGGACTGGATATGGTCACAGCCCGGCAGGAATATGGCGGACGTTTCAGTATACAGCAAAGAGGATTAGACAACTGGGTAGAACTTACTGCCAGTCTGAATGCCCGTAAGGTAAAAGAAGATAAAGGAGAGGCTTCCTGGGGAAGTGCCCTGACTACCAATCCGACCATGCCGGTCTGGGATGAATCGATAGGAAATTATTATCAGCCCACTTCTCCGACAGGGGCATCCAATCCGAAGAGCCAGCTGGACCTGGTGGATAAACAGGGAGACCGGAACTACCTTTTGAGTTCGGCAGAGTTAAAAGTACATATTCTAAAACAGGCCAGCCAATCGTTAAATGTCTCGCTGAATCATTCACTGAACTATAATGATTATGATTATTATGAATATAATCCGTCTACTTCGGCTGATTCGTATTGGAACGGATATACCGGAAAAGCAGAACGCAAAAACCAGAAGTGGTGGACCAACCGTATGGAATTGCTGGGTAACTATACGTTAAGCCTGGAGGATCATGACTTTAAGATCGTGGCAGGATACAGTTATGAAGAAAGTAATTTTGAAGAGCTGAAAGCTGTTAACAGCAACTTTGCATTTGATCAGACCCAATGGAATGACCTGGGTTCGGGTACGTATCTGAACGAAGGAAAAGCTGAGATGGAATCCAAAAAAACAGTTCTAAACTGATCGGTGTATTCGGACGTATCAACTATAACTGGAAAGATCTTTTAATGGCTTCTGCTTCCTACCGGCATGAAGGTTCCACTAAATTTGGACCGGATAACAAATGGGGAAGTTTTGTTGCAGGATCCGTAGCCTGGGAAATAGTCAATATGCCTTTTATGCAACAAGTACAATTGGTGGATATGTTAAAACCACGTATTTCGTACGGGGTGACCGGACGTTCCGATTTTGATCCTTATCTGTCTCAGCAAAATTATAAAGCAGAAGGAAATTATTATATGGATGGACGGTGGGTAACCGGGTATGCGCCTGCTGTGAATGCCAATCCGGCACTGGCGTGGGAAAAAGCTGTGGTTACTAATATCGGTATTGATTTTTCTTTCTGGAACAGACTCCGGGGATCTGTGGAATATTATGACCGCTAATCCCGGAACCTGCTCTATAATTATACTGCTCCACAGCCTCCGTTTGTGCATGAAAAGATTCTGGTGAATGTAGGAACCATACAAAACCAGGGATTTGAAATAAGCTTAGATGGAGATATTCTGAAAAAACTCCTATGAAATGAAGTTCCGGGATCATTTTATCTCAGGGAGTGACTAAACTGAAAAAACTATCTAATGATGTGTTTGAGGCCAGTTACCTGAATATAAAAGAAAAAGGTGGTCCGGGTAACAGTGAATATTATTTCCGGGTGGAAGAAGGCGGTAAGATCGGCCAGTTCTATGGTTTACAAACGGCAGGCGTAGATGCAAATGGAAATATGCTGGTTTATGACCGGAACGATGAGATCATCCCGATCGGGGATGCCAAGATAGAAGATAAACGGTTTATAGGAAACGGAGCTTCAAAGGTTTTTCTTTCCTGGAATAATACATTAAGGTATAAGCAATTTGACCTGAATATGTTCTGGCGTGGTGCTTTTAGTTTTGATATTTATAATGACCGGCTGTATGGTATGGGTCTGGAAGGTGCCGGAAGTTCCAATGTTCTTCGTTCAGCATATGATACTGAATTAAAGCATCCCGGTGGACTGATTTCTTCCTATTTTCTTGAAAAAGGAAATTTCTTTAAACTGGAGAATGTGACGGTAGACTATAACCTGCAACCCCGTGAAAATAAGTTTATGAACAGTATGCGGGTCTATTTATCGGCTAAAAATCTCTTCACCATTACCAACTATTCCGGGAATGATCCTTCGACCGTTGCGGTAAATGGTATAGATCCGGGAGTAGATAACTCAGGAGCTTATCCCCAGGCCATGGTATTTACACTGGGAGTGGCTATCAATTTCAAATAAAAACAACCTAAAAAATAACGCGATGAAAAAAGCAATATATATATGGTGTGTATCTGTTATACTGAGTATAACCTTACAGTCCTGCTTTGATTTAACTGAGGAGGTGCATAGCGAAGTGCCTGCTTCTGAATATTATGAAGACGAAACCAGCGTACAGAATGCACTTGCTTCTATTTATTATACAGGCTTTATGAGCTATGCTGAATATTTCTTTTACCTGCAGGAATTTTCTGCTGACCAGGTAGCCTGGAGAGTATGGAATGGAGGATTATGGGGATATGATGACGGAGAAAAATATGTTCTTTCCGTACATAACTGGTCTCCTGCTTCTTCTATTATCCGTTCTTCCTGGGAAACAGCCTGGAAAACCATAGGGATGTGTAATGTGATCCTGGAAGATCTCGATGTGCTGTCTCCGGAGGATATAGGACTGACAGAAGAGGCTCTGGAAAGCTATAAAGCAGAAGCCCGTACACTGAGAGCCTGGGCCTATTATAATGTCTTTGAAGTCTGGGGTGGTGCTATTCCCTTATATACTGCTGCGCAGATGGATGAAATACCGCCCAGTGTGGATCCTGACTTTAACCAGGGCTGTCAGATCATATTTGATTTCCTGGTGGCTGAACTGGATGAATGCTTACCCCATTTACCGGTCAATAAAGTGGAGCGGATGAACCAGGCTATGAACCGGGTATTAAAGGCACGCTTGTTGTTCAATGCGAATGTCTTTATTAATGAAGACCGTTTTACAGAGTGTGCTACCTTATGTGAATCGATCATTGGAGGAGCTTACGGAACGTATGCCTTAGCGAATGATCACAGGGATCTGTTTAATGTAGGAAATCATACCTCTCCGAAAGTGATCATGGCTTTTGCCAGTTCGGAAAGTAACATGAACGGAGGATGGATGCGGAACATGCCATTCCTGTCCTATAATATCTGGGATTATCTGGGTGGAACCTATAATGGAGTAAGTGGCTGGAATTGTGTGATCCTGGCGCCTCCCTATGATAATACCGGGAATGTGTTAGAACTGGGAGGTACGGATAATCCGGTCTGTTTCTTAGAGGCTCCTTATCATGACAAGCTAGGGGCTGTATATGAGCGGTTTGATGACCGTGACATCCGTAAACAAAATTATGAATGGGGTACCAATGAAAATAATTACCATGGTATGTTTCTGAAAGGGTTGATCACGGATACGGAAGGCGTACCTCTGCAGGCAGATGCAGACCGGGACGGACAGGACCTGGTGTATGTAGACCAGTTAGGAACCTTTCAAAATATAGGACGGGATCTGGAAACAGTGATGTCTTCCCGCTGGGGGGACCAATTCCGGATTACGGTTAATCAAATATCCGATGGCTCCTGCTGTCTTTGATTTCCAGAATGCTTATGAAGTAGAGTTCCGTTTGACAGAAGTTATTTATATGCTGGCTGAATGCAGGATGCGTGCCGGTGCTTCGGAGGAAGGAAAACGATTGGTTGACCAGGTAAGAAAACGGTATTATACGGATGCAGACTGGAGTCTGGTGGAAATGATCCGGGACCTGGATTTTCTTCCTTTGATCTGGATTGGATGTTAAGTCAATGGGGGTTGGAATTCCTTTGCGAAGGACGCCGTCGCCGTACTGATCTGCGCAGACATGATAAATTCACACAGGGACAATGGTGGTTCTTCGGCCGTGCTACGGAAGATGGTCGTCTGCTTTCTGCACAGCGGGAACGTAAATATGAATGGTATCCTCTTCCGGAGTCCGCTCTTATGGTAAATCCGGGATTAGTACAGAATCCTTTGTGGCAATAATAGGGTGTAGGTTAGGGCACGGAGTAACTGATTTTCAGGCTCCGTGCCTGTGCCGACTCCATATTTATTGATCTTAAATCATTTGATATGAAAAATATATACTGCTCCTATCCTCTATTTTACTAGTAGGTTGTTCCGGCTTTTCCTCCGTAAGTGAGACTTCATTATCCCGGTATCAGTTACCGGAGCTGGAAGATATAGTGATCTATCAGGTCAATCTCCGTGTTTTTACGGAAGAGCGTCCTTTCCGGGCGATCAGTTTTTACCTGGATTCCATCAAACAGTTGGAAGCCAATGTGATCTGGTTTATGCCGATCCATGAAATCGGAAAAGAGAAATCTGTCAACTCTCCTTATTGTGTCCGGGATTACCGGTCGGTAAATGCTGAATTCGGAACAATTGAAGAGTTCAGGGAATTAGTCCGGGAGTGCCATGAGAAAGAGGTGGGAGTGATCATTGACTGGGTGCCTAACCATACGGCCTGGGATCATCCGTGGATAGAAAATACATCCTGGTATACACAAAATGACCAGGGAGAGATTATCTGGCCAGAAGGTACTAACTGGCGGGATGTGGCTGACCTGAATTATGACAATATGGAGATGAGGCTGGCCATGATTGAAGCCATGAAATATTGGATAACCGATATCGGAATAGACGGGTTTCGGTGTGATGCAGTGGATTACGTACCTGCTGATTTTCTCCGGCAGGCGAATGATACGTTGTTAGGTACACCGGATACCCGGCTGCTTTTATTAGCGGAAGGCAAACGGCCTGACCATTTTGAATCGGGTTTCCAGTTAAATTATGGCTGGGATTTTCATGACCGGATGCGGCAGGTCTTCCTGAAAGAAGCACCCGCCGCATCCCTGTTTGAAGTTCATAGGGAAGAATATACAGACATACCGGCTGGTAAACATAAGTTACGTTTTAGTACGAATCACGATGAAACGTCAGGTCAGTCCCCTGTTCAGGAGTGGAATGGTGAACGTGGATCTATGGCAGCCTTCGTAATTTCTACTTTTATGCCAGGTTGTCCCATGATCTACAGTTCACAGGAAGTAGGCTATCCGGACAAGATCAACTTTTTTATCCGACTCCTATAGACTGGTCCATGAATCAGTCACTCCGGGAAGAATATAAGCGTTTGATGGCGGTGTATCATACCCATGAGCCCCTGCGTAGAGGAGAACTCCATACCTATCCGGATGACCATATCCTGCTGTTTGAGAGAAGGCAACAGGACCGGAGTTATTTAATTGCAGTGAATGTAAGGAATGATCAACAGTCCGTTCCGGTACCGGTTTCGTTTGCAGGCAGGTCTTTTCAAAACCTATATACTGTTGAAGAGGGACAATTACCGGAAAAGTTTCTGTTAGACCCGTATCAATATCTTATCCTGGAAATCCGGTAAAATAAGAAGGAGTGAAAAGGATTCTCTATCTTTAGAAACGAATGCTACAAAATTAAAAATATGAAAAAAAGAATAGTAACTTTTATCTTCTGTTATGTGAGTGTGGCACTGGCTGTAGCAGATATCCAACGGGTAGAACCTGCTTTCTGGTGGGTGGACATGAAAAATCCTGTCTTGCAGGTGATGGTGTATGGAACTGATGTTGCTGCCTCTAAAGTATCCCTTGAGTATCCCGGAGTACAACTGGATGAAGTAGTACAGGTAGATAACCCGAATTATCTGTTCCTGTATCTGAAGGTCACCCCGGAAGCGCAGCCGGGTACCTTTGATATCCTGTTCCGTGACGGAAAGAAAACAAAAACCTATACGTATGAGTTAAAGCCCCGTGCTACTTCTCCTGGGGCCGCCGGTTTTACTCCTGCGGATGTGATGTATCTGATTACTCCGGATCGTTTCGCGAATGGTGATCCTTCCAATGATAATGTCTATAATGATTTGGTAATAGACCGGAATAATCCTAATTCTCGTCATGGAGGAGATCTGAAAGGGGTAATGGACCGATTGGATTATATCGCCGACCTGGGTTTTACCACTATCTGGCTGAATCCTGTGCAGGAAAATAAGCAACGAGGCGGTTCCTACCACGGCTATGCCATTACAGATTTTTACCAGGTAGATGCCCGTTTCGGGACGAACCGGGAATATTGTGATCTTATTGAACAGGCCCACCGGAAGGGGTTGAAAGTAGTTATGGATATGATCTTTAACCATTGTGGCAGTGATCATTGGTGGATGGGAGACCTGCCAGCCAGAGACTGGCTGAATCATCAGGAGGCATTTGAACAGACGACGCATTACCTCTGGCCTGTTATGGATGTACATGCCCCTCAGACAGAAATTGATGCTGCCGTAAACGGGTGGTTTACCCGGGGTATGCCTGACCTGAACCAACGGAACAGGCATCTGGCTACTTATCTGATACAAAATAGTATCTGGTGGATTGAGTACGGCCGTATTGATGGAATCCGGCAGGATACTCACCCCTATGCAGATTTCGATTTTATGGCCCGTTGGTGTAAAGAAGTACTGGAAGAATATCCGGAATTCAATATTGTCGGGGAAGCCTGGTATTCCAAGGTTCCTGCTACGGCCTGGTGGCAACGTAATTCTAAGGTTAGCGATAAGGAAAGCTATCTGAAAACCATTATGGATTTTGGACTGACTTTTGCCTGTGAAGAGGTTTTTGCTATCCGGGACGAGGAGGCCAAAGCACTGAATCCGGGACATTTTCATGGTTTCGGAACGCTGTATGAATTACTGGCACAGGATTTCTTGCATGCGGACCTGGATAACATCCTCATTTTCCTGGATAACCATGATCTCAGCCGGTTTGTGAAGAAAGACGAAACCGATCTCTGGCGTTATAAGCAGGCCCTGGCATTTTTATTAACTACCCGTGGTATTCCTCAGCTTTATTATGGGATGGAAATTCTGATGAGTGGAGAAAAAAGGGAAGGAGACGGAAATCTCCGGAAAGATTTTCCCGGCGGATGGCCCGGTGACCCGGTAGACGCATTTACTAAGGAAGGCCGGACACCCTTACAGAATGAAGCCTGGGATTATATGCAAACCTTGCTTCAATGGCGGAAAAACAATCAGGCGGTTACACAGGGAAAATTGATTCATTACACGCCGGACCAAACGGGATGTTATGTGTATGCACGGATAAAAGAGGGGGCCACTGTGCTGGTTATCCTGAATGGCCATGACAAAGAAGAAACAATAGACATGCACCGTTTCAGAGAGGTACTTCAGAATAGCAGGACCGGACGTGAGGTGATCACCGGGGAACATATGGATCTGAATGGTTCACTGAATATACCGGCTAAAGGAACCTATATTATGGAGCTTCAGTAAATGCTTTATCATGGAGAGGAGAGGTATTATAGAAAGAAGTTCTCCACAGGGTCACTGCTTCTTCTCCAAAAGATATAAGAGGAAGAGTCTTACAGACTCTTCCTCTTATATATCCAATAACAGTCCGCAATCAGGAGGTCTATTCCTGATTGGCCAGATGATTTTTTAATGGATTGGAATACATTTCCAGTATCTTAGTACGCAGGAAAGCTTCATCTTTATGGGGTAATACAATTTTATCTATCTGGCCCTGCAAATAGGTTTCAAAGAATTTTTTATCTTTCAGTCCGTAATTGGCACTGAACCGGTTGGTTCCTGTCAGCAGGTCATAAGCAATATAATTGCATGGATAAAAACGATAGTGTTTATATATCTCCCGGTCAATAATACCAGCAACTGTGCAGTATAATTCATTTTTATCCATTTCCAGATCCAGTTGGTGTAACTGTTCATTAATCGGAGAAGTGATAGTAAAATGAACCCTTCCCTTGTCATTCAGGATCCCGGTTTCCATATTGAGGAGATCATCCCGTTTACTTTTCACAAAATCGGGGTTGTCCTGTTTTTGCTGAAACTCCTGTGCTTTCAGGAAATCACAGGGATCATACTCATAGGAGATGGCCACCGGAACTATGTTTAATTCCATCAGGTTGGACAAAATATCTTTTGTTCCTCCCATATTGAGCATTTTAAGAATACTGCTCTGGGTTTTATCGTTGGAATCTTTGGCACGTCCTTCCCGCTGTGCAATCCAGACAGATTCTTTGGTATCTTGTATGGTATGGTGGATATACGAGGAGAGTTTTTTGCTTTCCTCCAGTTTCTGATGGACGGAAACACTTCGCTTCACAATAAAACTGTTGTTGAGCCGAACTAAGGTTTCAATCCAGGGACGGATCAATAGGTTATCTCCTATGGCCACCTGAGTTAATCCATAGCCTACATCAAAGAGCATAACATTCAGAAAAGAGGCATCCAGTACAATATCCCTGTGGTTGGAAATAAAGGTACAGGGTTCGTGATTTTTCGGCAAACGGCTGCGTCCTGATATGGTCAGAGAAAAGGTGGTGTTTTTGGCCACCGTCATCACTGCCTCATATGCCAGTTTGCCTTTAAATTCCTCTTTTGTCTGGCAACTACGCATCACCTCAGAGAATTCTTTCCAGTTCAGATCCAGCTTGATATAGCAAAAAGCACGCTTAAAATCTTCAGTGGCAATCAATTTTTCAATAGCCTCTTTTACTTCATCATTTCTAAGTGGCCGAATATCATCAAAATTCGGGATTTCTGTTTCTTTATCCATACTTATAATAATTGATAATTGATAATTGATAATGGACAATCCGGAAATTGTGACCTATCGCTTATCGCTTATTAATTCATTTTCTATAATTTCTGACATGACTTCCCGAATATCCAGTCCGGCAGCTTGTATCTGCTGTGGGATGAAACTGGTAGGTGTCATGCCGGGTGTAGTATTGATATCAAGCATCACAGGCTCTTCGCCGGGCGGGATAATATAATCTATCCGTATAATTCCCCTGGCACCCAGGATATCATATATTTTTGAAGTCGTATGTTGTATTTTTTTCGAAACTTCTTCCGGAATACGGGCAGGAGTGATTTCCTCTACCTGTCCGTTATATTTGGCATCAAAATCAAAAAAATCATTTGTTGTAACTACCTCTGTCAGTGGGAGAAGTATTTCTTTTCCCTTTATTTTGTAACATCCGCAGGTCACTTCTGTCCCCCGGACAAAACGTTCTATTAGTACTTCTTTCCCTTCCTTAAACGCCTCCTCGATAGCGGACCGGATCTGGGATACCTCTTTTACTTTGGTGGTACCGAAACTACTTCCTCCGTCATTGGGTTTGATGAAAACAGGTAATCCTAAGGTGGCTACCACCTGTTCGCTGGAGATAGTCTCTCCTTTTAATAAACGAATAGATTCAGCTATCCGGATATTAAAATTTTGTAAATAGTTATTACATACGTATTTATTGTATGTTAAGGCACTCGCCAATACTCCACAGCAGGAATAAGGTATACCGATCATATCAAAATATCCCTGCAACATCCCATCTTCACCGGGAGTCCCATGGATAGTAATATAGGCAAAATCAAGCTGTTTGAGTTTTCCCAGCTCCCGGAAGCTAAAATCATTTTTATCGATGGGTGTTGAGGTGTCATCCGGAAGAATGACTTCCCATCCTTCTTTCTTAACGATGACAATATATACATTATATCTCTCTTTATCAATAAAAGAATAGATACCTTTTGCGCTTTTTAATGAGACAACGATCTCAGAGGAGTAGCCTCCGGCTACAATGGCAATGTTTTTTTTCATGGTCAGCATTCTTCTTTATAGGTATACAGATGCCATTTATTAATCAATCGTACCATATCTCCCGGAATTTCAGAATCAAAATTCATTTCTTCTCCGGTAGTGGGATGGATAAACCCTAATGTTTTTGCATGTAATGCCTGGCGGGGGCATACCGTGAAACAGTTTTGAACAAACTGTTTATATTTGGTGGTAGACCGTCCTTTCAATATTTCCTGGCCTCCATACCGGATATCATTGAAAAGGGTGTGTCCGATATGTTTCATATGGACACGGATCTGGTGTGTTCGTCCTGTTTCCAGCCGGCATTCAGTCAATGTCACATACCCCAGTCTTTCCAATACTTTATAATGGGTAACCGCCGGTTTTCCCTGATCACCTTCCGGAAATACGGTCATTTGCATCCGGTCTCTGGGATTCCGGCCGATATTACCTTCAATACGCCCTTCATCTTCTTTGATCACACCCCAAACCAGTGCGTTGTAAGTCCGTTTGGTTGTTTTATTGAAAAACTGCAGGCTTAGATGAGCTTTAGCCTCTGGCTTTTTGGCTACGACTAAGAGTCCGGAAGTATCTTTATCAATCCGGTGTACGAGTCCCAACTGGGGATCTGTCGGATCATATAAAGGTTCATCCCGCAGATAATAGGCTAATGCATTCACCAGGGTCCCTGTATAGTTGCCGTGTCCGGGATGGACTACTAATCCGGCCGGTTTATTCACTACCATCAGGTCGTCATCTTCATATACAATATTCAGGGGAATGTCTTCAGGAATAATTTCCAGTTCTCTCCGGGGACGGCTCATAACAATAGAAACCACATCCAATGGTTTCACTCTGTAATTGCTTTTTACCGGCTTATTGTTGACAAGGATATAACCAGCTTCCGCAGCCAGTTGGATGCGGTTGCGTGTGGCGCTGAACATACGGTCAACCAAAAATTTATCTACCCGTAGCAGGGATTGGCCTTTGTCAGCCACAAAGCGGAAATATTCGTAAAGCTGGGTTCCAGTTTCAACTTCTTCACCCGGCACTTCGCTTTCCATCAGGTCATCGTCCCAGTCTTCTACCAAGTTGTTCATATTAAAACCAGTTTTCTACTTCACTATCTACTATTTCTACCGGTGCCAGCAGATCCAGCGAATCCTGGAGCATTTCTTCTGCTGTACGGCCGCTACTGACTTTAAGTACCAGTGTGGAATTCAACGGAACCAATTCTGCGGCATTCAACACCCGGCCATTTCGTTCCACTCCTATGGCCAGGTCCCTATATTCTCCCGGTACATATTCGGTTTCCACTCTTTCAAAGCCATTTGCTTTTAACAGGGCATAGGCTTGTCTGAGTGATAAGTCTGTTACTTCAGGTATGGTTCCCATTTGGGAAGTCATGGCATTAACGGTAACAAAGACAATTCTGCCTTCCTTTACTTTGGAGCCGGCAGACGGAACTACTTCAACGATTGCACCCGGTGTTACTTCTTTGGCAAATACGGAATCGATCACATTATAACGCAATCCATTGTTTTTGAAAAATTCGGCAGCCTGTTCGATTTGTAGTCCTTTTACATCCGGAACGATGACTGCTTCATTATGGTGTGTGTATATATCCAGCCATTTCAATACTGCGTATATTAAGCCACAGGTCAGTACTGCTGCAAATAGCAAATTCAACAGTATCGGATATTTAAATAGCCAGGTCTTTAAGTTTCCCATATGCATTAATTTTTAATAAGTAGGTATGTGACTCGCATTAAACACTTTGTTTCCTATGGATCTTTTCGTATTTATATGCTTGTTCCATATCTATTATCTTCCGGCACAATAACCGCATCAAAAGTATGAAAAAACATTATATAGTCGTTATAATGTTTTAGTCAAACTCATAAAAACAAAGAAAGTAAAGGCTTTTTAATGAAACCTTTATTTTCTTTATGAGATTTTACAGTCGGACTGATTATCCGTTGTATTCGTCTGACACAGTTAATTTGGATCTGCCTTTTGCACGGCGTGCAGCTAATACTCTACGTCCGTTGGCAGTTGCCATTCTTGAACGGAAACCGTGTTTGTTTTTTCTTTTCCGGTTGGAAGGTTGAAATGTTCTTTTCATTTTATTATAATGTTTATTATTTTACGTACCAATTCAGGCTGCAAAGATATAATCCTTTTTTTAATAAATAAACGCTTAAGACTTTTTTCAGGTAAACAAACGATACAAAACCTATGGAAAGATAGCTGCCTATGATTTTTAACACTCTTTCTTCACCGATTATTTTTCATTTTACTGTTCACTCTTCCAAGGTAAATAGTAAAATGAAAATAATTGATAGAAGAAGGCTAAAGGGAAATTAACATATTCTTATCCGCGTGTTTGTGGCAGCTTATCTATCTTTTCTATTCAATATTCCGTGGAATAAAATGAACTCTATTTAAAAAGAGTCTGTTATTCAAATTTATAGAGATATAATATAGAGAATTTGACAATTATCAATTCTAATTTTTGGAGTGTCATTTCATTTTGTATACTTTTGTTTCGTTTCATATATAATATTATAGTCAAAAAAATAAGAACCTTAGTCCATACGGAGAGAGAAGAGATGGAACATGCGATCCGGGCCTGTAAGATCTGTTATGTGGGAATGGCTGATACGGATGGAACTCCTTATGTGGTCCCTATGAATTTCGGATATGAAGAGGGTGTGGTTTATCTGCATTCCGCTCAGGAAGGAAGAAGCATTACTATCCTGGAACGGAATTCACGGGTGTGTATTACTTTCTGTACAGATCCGGCGTTGGCTTACCAGCATCCTCAGGTTGCCTGTAGTTATCGGATGCGTTCTGTCAGTGTGATTGGTTGGGGAAGAGTAGAGTTTGAGGAAGATATGGATAAAAAAGGGACATGTTAAACATCCTCATGAAACAATATTCTGATCGGGCGTTTATCTATAGTGATCCGGCTATCAGGAATGTTAAAGTCTGGAAAATCGTCTTAGATGAAATTACTTGCAGAGAATTTGGAGCTCCCCATCAAAAATAAATATATTGTTGTAATAAAAAATGAAGATGAAAAAATTAATTCTATTGTTCGTTGCTATATTTTCTTTTATAGCATGTGAAGGCCCTATGGGTCCGGAAGGTCCTGCAGGTGAATCAGGGCTAAGCTACTGGTTTGTAGATGATTTTACGGTAAGTAGAAATCAATGGTCTCTGGTGACAGACGCGGACGGATTGAATGCTCATTATGCCTGTGATGTAAGGATAGACGAACTTACCTGGGAGATATATGATGATGCATTGATCAAATTATATGTTTTCTTAGATCCGGCAGATACAGACGCCGGCATGATTGAATTGCCTGATATATATCCGTTCCAAGATATTGATACAGGAAGTACTTATGATATTTACTGTGGGGCCATTTTATATGAAGGCGGTGTTAAATTTACTGTAAAATATAGTGATTTTGCAGATAATGTATTACCACCGACAATGAAATTTCACGTAGTTTTCGTTTATTAAATGCAACTCCGTAATAATTTTAGTGTATTTTTGCAGGTAACACGAACAGAGGAAGATGCAGGAACAAAACAAGGAGTTGAGTGTAACGGTGGGCCGGCTTTCAGAAGAATCATCGTATAAACAACTATTTCACTCCTATCGGGACGGGGAGGCTATGCCTTCGGAAGAGCAATTGAAAAAAATTGTGGTTCTTTGCCGTGCTATTCTTTTTCCCGGTTATTGTGGAAATGCCCGTATCAGTAAACAGACGATTTGCTATCACACAGGTGTAAATGTAGAAACACTACACTCTTTACTTACTTCTCAGATCTATACGGGTCTCTGTTTCTCTGATCTGGAATGTGAAACCTGTCCGAAAGAACGGATAGCGGCACAGGCAGAGAAATTATCTGAAGCCTTTATCGAAACATTACCTGAGTTGCGCCGGATTCTGGCAACAGATGCGGAGGCAACCTATCATAATGATCCGGCTGCAAAAAATGCAGGTGAGATCATTTTTTGTTATCCCGGATTCCGGGCGGTTGTTAACTACCGGATTGCTCATCAACTTTATTTGCTGGAGGTGCCTTTTATTCCCCGGATGATCACGGAGATGGCCCATTCGGAGACCGGCATTGATATTCATCCCGGTGCGGTGATCGGTGATCATTTTACGATTGATCATGGAACAGACATGGTGATCGGAGAAACAAGTGTGATTGGAAATCATGTCCGTATTTTCCAGGGCGTAAGTCTGGCGGGTGAAAAATCACTTCCGGATGAACACGGACATATAGTCCGGGGCATGCCAAGGCATCCGGTTCTGGAAGATTATGTAACGGTTTATTCCAACGCTACTTTGTGGGGACGGATACGCATAGGCCGGGGTGCTACCATCTGTGGAAATGTCTGGGTTACCCGGGATGTTCGGGCGGATGAAACAGTCAGACAATCCTGTTTCATTGAAAATAAATAGGTGCGGGCTATAACAATGCTTTTATAACTTACTAAAAAACTAAAATATTAACTGACATTGATAGCAGAAGTATCCGGTAACGTTTATTGTAGGGGCGGCTATCAATTGTCAATTGTCAATTAAAGAAAATGGCAGCGACATTTGAAATGGTGGCCAAGACCATGTACGGTCTGGAAGAAATATTGGCCGGAGAGCTGATAGCCTTAGGAGCCAATGATGTACAATTAGGTAGAAGGATGGTCTCTTTTACCGGGGATAAAGAATTGCTTTACAAGGCAAATTTTCATTGCCGGACTGCGTTACGGATCTTAAAACCTATTTATCACTTTAAAGCAAAAGATGCGGATACGGTTTATAAAGAGGTGAAGAAAATTAACTGGGAGGATTATATTACGCTGGATAAAACTTTTGCGATTGATTCAGTGGTTCATTCAGAGGATTTTAATCATTCCAAATTCGTTGCTTACCGCACTAAAGATGCCATTGTAGACTATTTTATTGAGAAAAACGAAAAAAGACCTTCTGTACGGGTCAATAATCCGGACCTGTATATTAATATCCATATTTCACATAACGATTGTACGATCTCTATTGATAGTTCGGGTGAGAGTTTACATAAAAGAGGCTACCGGGTGAAACAGACGGAGGCTCCCCTGAATGAAGTCCTGGCTGCCGGGATGATCCTGAAAACCGGTTGGAAGGGAGATTCTAATTTTATAGATCCGATGTGTGGTTCCGGAACGTTGCTGATTGAGGCGGCTATGATTGCTCTGAACATTGCGCCGGGTATCCACCGAAAAGAGTTTGCTTTTGAGAAGTTGGTGGATTTTGACCAGGATCTGTTTGACCAGATCTATAATGATGAAAGTAATGAGCGGGAATTTACATGTAAATGTTATGGCTCGGACATTTCACCGACGGCTGTGGAAATTGCCCGGAAAAACGTAATAAGTGCAGGGCTTTCCAAATATATAGAGTTAAAGGTGATGCCTTTCCAGCAATATACGGAAATTCCTAAACCTGCTCTTATGGTGACCAATCCGCCTTATGGGGAACGTATCTCTTCCCGGGACCTGATGGGATTATATGGAATGATCGGGGAACGGGTGAAGCATGTATTTACCGATTGTCATGTCTGGATTATCAGTTACAAGGATGAATGTTTTGACAAGATCGGTTTGCGCCCCCATGAAAAAATGAAATTAATGAATGGTTCACTGGAATGTGAGTATCGGTGTTACGAGATTTTTGAAGGAAAAAATAAAGACTTTAAGAAGGCGTTATATGAAACGGAGGGTAGTCCTTCCGGAGAAAGACGGGAAGAAAGATCCGGCAAACCATTTTGGAAACCGGGCCGTACGGATGGTCCAGTGGATTTCAAAACAGTTCGTTTGGATACGCCGGAAAGACGGTTTGCGGCTGCCCGGAAAAGAGAAGAGGAAGAAGAACAGGAGGATTATATCCCTCCTAAAAAAGTGTTTAAAGAAAAACCTATAGGAAAACCTAAATTTAAAGATGATAAGAGTGATTTTCGTTCCCGCAGGTTTTCCGGTGAAGAGGAACGGCCGTTTAAGAAACCCTTTAAAAAGAAAGGAAGAAATGACTTTTAAAAACAGGTATCTACTACTATTTTTGCTATTTCTTTTCCTGATCCCGATGCAGATGATAGCACAGACACGATTAACGATCCATGATCTGATTCCCGGAGGAAAAACCTATACGGATTTTGTTCCTGCCACCTTAAACCAGTTAAAGTGGTGTGGAAATGCCTATATCTATGTAGAGGGAGAAGAGGTGATAGGAGTTCAACCGGGAAAGACAGGTAAAGTAATAGTTTCACTTTCAGAGTTGAATATAGCCATAGGAGAACAGACGAAAACTATTCATTTAACCAAAATGCCGGTGTTCAGTGTTCCGTATGAGAAGCAGGCGATACTATCTTTTACGGAAAAGGGAGAGCTGTTCCACTATGACTTACAGGAAAAAGCCATCGTTGCCCGTTATATGCTTCCTGAAGAGGGAAAAAATTATGAGTTCTCTCCGGGTAGTTCGCTAATCGCCTACACAGCAGGAAATAATATCAACATCCTTTCTCCGAACAATCAGGTAATGGCGGTGACCTGTGAAACTACGGAGCATGTGGTTTGCGGACAGGCTGTTCATCAGCGCGAGTTCGGCATTCGGAAAGGGTTGTTCTGGTCTCCTTCCGGTACTAAATTAGCTTTTTACCGGATGGATGAAAGTATGGTAACGGATTATCCGATCGTGAATATAGATACCCGTATTGCACAGGCAGAGCCGTATAAGTATCCTATGGCAGGCATGAAGAGCCATGAAGTAACCATAGGGATCTATGACTTGCAGTCCGGTGAGACGGTCTGGTTAAAAACCGGTGAGCTAAAAGAAAAATATTTGACCAATATCGGCTGGAGCCCGGATGAGAAAAGTGTGTATGTGGCAGAATTAAACCGGGGCCAGAATGAATGCCATTTAGTAAGATATGAAGTTTCTACAGGCGAGCGGGAAGCTATCCTTTTTACGGAAACTAAAAATACCTATGTGGAACCTCAACATCCTGTGCAATTTCTGCCGGCAGATCCTGATAAATTTATCTGGCAGAGTGAAAGGGATGGTTTTAATCATATCTATTTATATGATACCACCGGGAAGTTGCTTCAACAGGTCACTTCCGGACCCTGGATGGTTACGGATGTGTTAGGATTTGACCCGAAAGGAGAAACCCTTTTTTATCGTTCTACTGCTGCCCGGCCGGATGATCCTTCCGGAAATGTGACGGCTTTGGAAAACCATACTTGGAAAGTAAACCTAAAATCGGGCAAACAGGCCTGTCTGACTCCTAAACCCGGGGTTCATCAGGTGTTGTTAAGTCCGGACAGGAAATATGCACTGGATCTCTTTTCTTCTCCCTCTATCCCGCGTGAAATAGATCTTCTGGATCTGAAAACCCATCAGCCCACTGTTCTCTTTCAGGCAGAAGATCCGTATAAAGCCTATACTCTTCCGGACATAGAAGTGGGGCAGATCAAAGCTGCAGATGGGGTCACTGACCTGAATTATCGTTTAGTGAAACCTGTGGAGCTGGATGAAAGTAAAACGTATCCTGTGATTATGTATGTATATGGCGGCCCCCATTCCCAATTGATTAGTAATAGCTGGCAATATGGTACACGGGGATGGGACCTGTATATGGCTCAACAGGGAGTGATTGTATTTACATTGGATGGCAGGGGTTCAGCGAACCGGGGACATGCTTTTGAAAGTGCTATTTTCCGTAATTTAGGCGTCCATGAAATGGCGGATCAGATGCAGGGAGTAGATTTCCTGAAATCCCTTCCTTACGTGGGCCCTGACCGGATAGGGGTACATGGCTGGAGTTATGGTGGGTTTATGACCACTAACCTCATGCTCACTTATCCGGATATCTTTAAAGTAGGGGTAGCCGGCGGACCTGTGATTGACTGGAGTCAATACGAAATTATGTATGGAGAACGGTATATGGACCATCCGGATGATAATCCGGATGGATATACGAATGCCAACCTGAAATTAAAGGCCGGCAATCTGAAAGGACGTTTGCTGCTGATCCATGGAGATGTGGATCCGGTTGTGGTGTGGCAGCATAGCCTGGGTTTCCTAAAAGCCTGCATAGAGGCGGATACCTATCCGGATTATTTTGTATATCCACGGCATCCTCATAATGTGACCGGTAAAGACCGGCTGCATTTATACGAGAAGATTACCCGTTATTTTACTGATTATCTATAAATATTGATCATCGGCAAAAGAGGCTCTCAGGAGTATTTTTTGTCATAAAACAGACTGTTGCTTTATGAATATTTTATTATTAGGCTCCGGAGGTCGTGAGCATGCATTAGCCTGGAAAATAGTCCAGAGTCCGAAAGTAGAAAAATTATTTATAGCGCCCGGAAATGCCGGGACTGAACAGACCGGAATAAATATAGCTATTCCTGCGACTGATTTTGCCGCTATTAAGGATTTTGTTCTCTCTAATGAGATACACATGGTGGTGGTCGGTCCGGAAGATCCTTTAGTAAAGGGAATTTATGATTATTTTAAAAATGATCCTCAGTTAACTGCTGTTCCGGTGATCGGTCCTAGTCAGCAGGGGGCTTTGTTAGAAGGTAGTAAAGATTTTGCCAAGGCGTTTATGATGCGCCATCAGATCCCGACAGCCCGGTATAAAAGTATCTCTGCGGAGAATCTGGAAGAAGGATACAGGTTTCTGGAAATTTTAGAAGCACCGTACGTGTTGAAAGCGGATGGATTAGCTGCCGGTAAAGGGGTATTAATTATTGATAATCCGGAAGAGGCAAAGAGAGAGTTGCAGCAGATGTTGGAGGGAATGTTCGGAGACGCCAGTAAAACTGTTGTTATAGAGGAGTTTCTGGATGGCATAGAATGTTCTGTTTTTGTGGTGACAGATGGAAATAATTATAAAATACTTCCGGTGGCGAAGGACTATAAACGGATTGGGGAAGGAAATACCGGACTGAACACCGGTGGTATGGGGGCTGTTTCGCCTGTACCTTTCGCAGACGATGTATTTATGGCTAAGGTAGAAGAGCGGATTATCTGTCCTACTGTAGCGGGCTTAAAATCGGAAGGAATTGATTATAAAGGTTTTATTTTTCTGGGGCTGATTGAAGTGAAAGGAGAGCCCATGGTGATTGAATATAATTGCCGTATGGGTGATCCGGAGACAGAAGCGGTCATGCTTCGTATCCAGAGTGACCTGGTGGAATTGCTGGAAGGGGTAGCGAAAGGAGACCTGAGAGAACGTGTATTAACAGAAGATCCACGTACTGCCGTAACCGTTATGCTGGTTAGTGGCGGATATCCGGAAGCATACGAGAAAAATAAAGTTATAACCGGCCTGGAAACCATCTCTCCGGGAAGCCTTGTTTTCCATGCCGGAACTAAAAATGAGAATGGTCAGATCCTTACGAATGGAGGAAGAGTCATCGCTGTCAGTTCATACGGAGCCACTAAAGAAGAAGCGCTTGCCAGATCTTTTGCAGGTGCTAACCGGATTCATTTTGATAAAAAATACTTCCGCAGTGATATTGGGTTTGATCTGTAAGCAGACATGAGAAATCAGAGGAGGAGTTTTACCAAACCGCGTACTGTTTCAGATCTGAATACTTGTATCTATACGGTCATAGTATCTTTACTCTGCTGGATCGTAGGCTATGGGTTTTCTGTCGGTTATCCGGTCTATGGCGAAATCACGGCTCCTCCTTTGTGGAATGCCATTTGTCGGATATTACTTGGAAAAACTATCACTTATCTGACCGGTTTTTTACTGATGGCAGGAGGAGCATTTATGATTCACCGGGCCAATTTTGTATTAATGTTGATCCGTGAGAAAACCTATTTGCCTTTTGCGCTGTATATGTTGCTGATCAGTACCAACCTGGATTTTTTTCCTTTGACTGCTACTTCTGCCGGGATCTTTTGTCTGATTCTGTCCATTTACCAGCTATTTGTTTCCTATCATATGCCTGATGCCACTTCCAGGGTTTTTAATATCACTTTTATTATAGGGACCGGAAGTTTATTATGGGTACATATTTTATGGTTTATTCCGCTGTGTTGGTATGGCATGTATACCTTTAAAATCTGGAATATCCGTACTTTCCTGGCTTCTTTGCTGGGAGTAGGCACTGTGTACTGGTTTTTATTGGGTTGGTGTGTATGGACACGTGATTTTACTCCTTTTACTGTGCCCTTTCCTACTTTATTGAAGGTTGGGATGCTGAGTTTTACAGATGTGGGATGGATCCATTGGATAGGGCTGGTGTATGTGTCCATATTGACGTTGATAGCCTCCGGGAATATTATTACTCATGATTATGCGGATGCTTTACGTACCCGCCAGTTTTTATGGTTTCTGATCGTGTTCGTCGTATTGGCTTTTCTTCTGTTTCTTTTATATGGACAGGAGTCGGATGAATTTCTGGGAGTCGCCTGTTTGCCTGCTTCTATTTTGTTAGCCCATTTTTTTACTCTTACCCATCGTAAAATAGTTTTCTGGATCTACCACTTTTCAGTCGTACTTTTTGTTATACTAATATTTGTACGTTTATGGAACTTCTCATCAGTTACGGGTATATAGGAGTTTTTTTCGCTTCCTTTCTGGCGGCGACCGTTTTACCTTTCAGTAGTGAGGTAGTACTGACGGGAGTTTTACTTGCGGGAGCTGCTTACTGGCCCTGTATGATTGCGGCGACAGTAGGAAATTTTCTGGGAGGCATGACTTGTTATGGTCTGGGTATGTTGGGCAAAGTCGAATGGATAGAGAAATATCTTAAAATAAATTCGGTTAAACTCCGGAAAATACAAGATTGGATTCAGGGCAAAGGATCCTGGATGGCCTTTTTCGTATTTCTTCCCGGCATAGGAGACTTTATAGCAGTTGCTTTAGGATTTCTTCGTGCCAATATATGGATTGTCAGTATTTCCATGTTTTTAGGAAAAGCTCTCCGGTATTGGGTCTGGATGGAATTTGTTTATAAAATACAGGAATTTTTGTAATTTTAGCTCTCAGATCATTTTATAACGATGGAGTTCAGAACTGTAGTTACAATTCCAAAGTCTCTCTCCTGTTTTACACAGGATGACCGGATTATTTTACTGGGATCATGTTTTGTAGAACATATAGGGACTAAACTGGCAGAAAATAAGTTTTCTGTAGATATAAATCCGTTTGGGATTTTATATAATCCTTTGTCTATAGCTGCTTCTCTTGAGAAATTATTGCATCCGAAGCATTTTTCTCCGGCTGACTTGTTCGAACATAAGGGAGTCTATCATAGTTTTGCCCATCATAGCCGTTTTTCCTTCCCGTCTCCGGAAGAGTCGCTGACAGAAATAAATACCAGATTATTCGCCTCTTCCCGGAATCTGCTGGATGCCACTAAACTGATCATTACATTCGGTACGGCCTATATCTATAAACTGAAAAGTGATCACCGTATCGTATCCAACTGTCATAAATTACCAGACCGGTTTTTCTACAGGGAACGGTTAAGTGTGGAGGCTATTGTGAAAAAATGGGAACAGGTATGCATGGCTATCTGGGAACAGAATCCCCAGTTGGATATTCTGTTTACAGTCAGTCCGGTTCGTCACTGGAAAGATGGAGCGCATGCCAATCAGATCAGTAAATCTATCTTATTATTAGCCTCCGAAGAACTATGCATGCGGTTTCCTGAAAAGGTCACTTATTTTCCTTCTTATGAAATTATGATGGATGAATTAAGAGACTATCGCTTTTATGGAGACGATATGATCCATCCATCCGGCAAAGCCATAGACTATATCTGGGAACGTTTTACGGAATCCTTTTTTCTCAGGAAACACGGTCCCTCTTAAAAGAATGAAAAAATATACAAAAAGCTCTCCATCATAAGCCTTTTCAACCACAAAGTGAAGCCTATCACTCTTTTATCACACAAACTTTGTTAAAGGCCGAACAGATTATGAAGAATATCCTTACTTTCAACTCTCCGAAGAGATCGAATTGCTGAGGACCAAATTGAAATAAACTATGGAATATACAGTTAAAAAGATTGCCAGAATCATAGGAGCCCAGTCTGATATTTTTCCTAATGAAAAGATCAGTATTCTCCTGACAGATAGCCGCCGGTTATCTTTTCCGGAACAAAGCCTTTTTTTTGCCTTAAAGACTCATACGAATAATGGTCATAAATATATCCGGGAACTTTATAACCTCCGGGTAAGATATTTTGTGGTAAGTGAAAAAACTCCTGATATGGATGCTATGCCGGAAGCCTCTTTTCTGGTGGTAAAAGATACCTTACAGGCTTTGCAGAAGCTGGCTGTTGCTCACCGGAAGAATTTTCATATCCCTATAATCGGGATTACCGGGAGTAATGGAAAAACCATTGTCAAAGAATTTTTGTATCAACTCTTGCATAATGAGTTCAATATTGTCCGTTCTCCGCGGAGTTATAATTCCCAGATTGGTGTTCCTTTGTCTGTTTGGCAGATGACGAAAAAGAACACCTTAGGGATTTTTGAAGCAGGTATTTCCCAACCGAATGAAATGGAGAAACTTCAGCCGATCATTCAGCCGACTGTCGGTATTATTACCAGTATCGGAGAAGCACATCAGGAGAATTTCCTCTCTCTGAATGAAAAATGCCTGGAAAAACTTATTTTATTTAAAGACTGTGAGGCTATTATTTATAATGCGGATGATGTGTTTATCAGTAATAGTATGGAAGCTGCCTGTCTCTCCCATAAAGCCATTACTTGGAGCCGGACCGATACGGATGCTCCCCTGTATATAGAAGCGATCACGAAAAAGCAGGAGGAGACAGTGATCCGTTGCACATTGTTAGGTCTGACAATTACTTATGTAATTCCTTTTACGGATGATGCTTCTATCGAAGATGTCATTCATTGCCTGGCGTTAATGCTGTATCTGAAGCCTACTACTGTCAATGAGGTAAAACGGTTTGCCAGACTCGAACCTGTAGATATGCGACTGGACGTGAAAGAAGGGATAAATAATTGCATCCTGATTAATGATACCTACAACTCTGACATTAATTCGTTGGACATTGCCCTGGAATTTTTGCAAAGTCGTAGTATAGGGAAAGAAATGAAAAGGACTTTAATCCTTTCTGATATTCTGCAATCCGGGAATTTACCTAAATCATTATATAAAAAGGTGGCCGAGTTAGTGCGAAGAAAAAAAATTGACCGCATTATCGGGATTGGACGGAACCTGAAAGAATATGGAGGCACATTTGATATGGAGAAGGAGTTTTTCCTTACTACTGACCAATTTCTTGCCTCACCTGCTATCCGGAGTTTTAAAAATGAAGTGATCCTATTGAAAGGCTCCCGGCATTTCCATTTTGAAAGGATATCTGAGCTTTTGGAAAAAAAAGTACATGAAACGATTCTGAAGGTAAATTTAGATGCAATTATACATAACTTTAACTATTACCGGTCCAGGCTGAAACCTGAAACCCGGATCATCTGTATGGTGAAGGCATTCGGGTATGGCGCCGGCTCGTATGAATTGGCAAAAACCTTACAGGAACATCGATGTGACTGTCTGGCGGTTGCTGTGGCGGATGAAGGAAAGGAGTTAAGGAGGGAAGGCATATCCATACCTATTATGGTGATGAACCCGGAATTTAATAGTTTCCATATGCTATTTGAGAACTATCTGGAACCGGAAGTATATAGTTTCCGGTTACTGAATGCTTTGATCCGGGAAACCGAACGAAGAGGAATCACTCATTATCCGATTCATATAAAAATCGATACGGGAATGCACCGGTTAGGTTTCCATGGGGAAGATATTTCCCTGATTGTCGGGCTGATAAAAAACCAGAGTGGGATAGAGGTACGTTCGGTGTTTACCCATCTGGCAGGGAGTGACTCTCCGGAACTGGATTCCTTTACTGTAAAACAACACGAAACATTTATAGTTATCGCCACTCAGCTGGAGGATGAATTAGGCTATCCGGTTCTGAAGCATATGCTGAATTCTGCTGGTATTGAAAGATTTCCGGAGTATCAGATGGATATGGTTCGTTTGGGCATCAGTCTGTATGGGATCAGTGCTTCCGGTGAGAAAGGATTGCGAAATGTATCCACTTTAAAAACGACGATCCTGCAGATACAGGATATTCCGGAAGGAGATTCCATAGGATACGGAAGAAAAAGTTATGTAGACCGCCCTTCCCGGATTGCCATCCTACCCATCGGGTATGCCGATGGATTGAACCGGCATTTAAGTAATGGAAAGGGAGAAGTACTAATCAATGGTAGCCGTTGCCCGGTGATCGGAAATATCTGTATGGATACCTGCATGATTGATGTCACGGATATAGAAGCCAAAGAGGGAGATACAGCTATTATTTTTGGAGAAGAACTACCGGTTACGGACCTATCGGATCGGTTAGATACGATACCTTATGAAATCCTGACCACGATCTCTCCACGTGTAAAAAGGGTATATTACCGGGAATGATTGTATATCTTGCACATTATGACTACTTTTGTGCCGAAAACAAAATAAAAAGGTATGAGTCATAATTTATTGAAAGGCAAGCGTGGGATTATCTTTGGTGCACTGAATGAGATGTCTATTGCCTGGAAAGTGGCAGAAAGAGCAGTTGCGGAAGGTGCTGTGATCACATTGAGTAACACTCCTATCGCAGTTCGTATGGGTGAATTGAATGCATTGGCTGAAAAACTGAATGCAGAGATCATTTTGGCAGATGCTACGAATGTGGAAGAGTTAAACACCGTATTTGAGAAGTCTGTGGACATCCTGGGTGGTAAAATTGATTTCATATTACATTCTATAGGTATGAGTCCCAATGTACGTAAGAAACGTACCTATGATGATCTGGATTATGGAATGTTGGAAAAGACATTAGACATATCCGCTATCTCTTTCCATAAAATGCTTCAGGTTGCCAAAAAACAGGATGCCATGGCAGAGTACGGATCGGTGATTGCTTTAAGTTATGTAGCTGCGCAACGTACATTTTTCGGATATAATGATATGGCAGATGCCAAGAGCCTGCTGGAGTCTATTGCGCGTAGTTTTGGTTATATCTATGGCCGTGAAAAAAATGTACGGATCAATACTATTTTCCAATCGCCAACACCTACTACTGCCGGTAGCGAAGTTAAAGGGATGGAAGACCTGATGGACTTCTCTAATAAAATGAGTCCGTTAGGGAATGCGACAGTAGATGAATGTGCGGACTATTGTATTACCTTATTTTCAGACCTTACCCGTAAGGTAACGATGCAGAACCTTTTCCATGACGGAGGATTCTCCAGTATGGGCATGAGTCTTCGTGCTATGAACCAGTATAGTAAGGGATTGGAAGACTATACGGATGAAAATGGTAATATCATATACGGATAAACCTGATTGTGAATTGATAGTGGATCATTAATAATCAGGAAACATCTGCTGATATATATGGGTTATATGATTGGCTGAATAAAATATAAGGATGCACTGAATATAAATCATCCATTATCAATTTTAAAAATATGCTGGTAAAGATTTATTCACAAAACCCGAATCAGCGGGAAATTACTAAGGTGGCAGACATCGTACGGGAAGGGGCCTGGTGATATATCCTACCGATACCGTATATGCGATAGGTTGTGATGCACTCAATGTGCGGGCAGTGGAAAAAATCTGTCAGATAAAAGGGATTAATCCACAGAAAAGTAATCTATCCATTATCTGTTCAGATTTATCTAACCTGAGTGAATATGCTAAAGTGAGTAATGCCGCCTTTAAACTGATGAGAAAAAACCTGCCCGGACCTTTTACCTTTATTTTGCCAACCAGTAGTTTACTTCCTAAAATATATAAAAACAGGAAAGAGGTAGGGATCCGTGTACCGGATCATACGATTGTCCGTGAACTGGTGCAGGAACTGGGAAGTCCTCTTCTTACTACTTCCATACATGATGAGGATGAGATCATTGAATATACTACTGATCCGGAACTGATCTATGAAAAATATGCACATCAGGTTGATGTGGTAATCGATGGCGGATATGGAGGACTGGAGCCTTCTGCTGTGGTGGATTGTACGACAGATGAGTTTGAAATTATCCGTCAGGGCAAAGGGACCTTACATTATTAAGTCCCGTAGTACCGGGTACTAAAAAAGCCAAGGCTTATACTATACTATAAGTCTTAGTCTTCTGTGTACTTTTTAACAAACCCCACTGGAAACATCCGGATCAGAGATGTTGTCCGGATTTTCCCGGATAGTCGCCGGATCTTTTTCCTGCCGGGTTTCCCTTATATTTTCTTTTGTCTTTTCAGAAGGTTGATTAGACACATTTTCCAGTTTTCCTGTAGGCATATTTTTTTCCGTATTCATACTTCTTTTATTTATAATGTTTACCAGA
>JAJQFE010000038.1:0-25016 GCA_021201295.1 Tannerellaceae bacterium
CTATTAGTTGTTTATATGGCTTTGCCGGAGATAAAGGTAAAATTGCATAAAAATATAGGAGGGAAGACAAAGAAGAGTGGTTGTTCTGTATCCGAAAGGGATTTTAAATGAGTGATATCCGGGAGTTTATGGTTATCCTGGAAATGTATCTGTTACCCCCAAAGGAACCATATGTGCTTAACCACGGGATGTATATCCCGTGGCAGGAATAAGATTTTCTGTCTCCTGAGCTTCGTAGGAGGTGAATGGTTGTATCCATTTTTGACCCCCTTCCGGGCTCCGGTTAGTGTAGTTATGTGTGTGCCGTGGGATGTGCATCCCACGGTTAGTCATATATGATCCCTTTCGGGATTATTTTATAATGATGACTTATAAGTCATCATTATAGATTGCTAAATCTGATTAAAAGTAACCAAAATCCGGGTTCAGGAATAAGAAAAGATTTTTGGAGATACGGTTCCCCCTTTTTCATAAACCCGTGTGTCCTCTGTATCTAATTACTAAAGATTTACCTGTTTCTTCTATATATTCTCTATTTTAATATGATGACTTATATGTCGTTATTTTGAATAAGTAGATTTAATTAAAGATTGTCGGAACTCCGGTTCCTGGCATCAGGAAATGAGGATTGAGAACTCCTCTTAAACGGTCATTCTTTCAGGTATACCTACTACCTGCCTGCCGGTTACTTTTTATGATATTTATTTGAAATGGTTTATAGGAATGCATTCCCTGCTTTTTTTGAAAAACAGGGGTTTAGCTTTATTTACCTTCTGAAAAATTTGCCATTGATGAATTAAATCGCGTTTTAAAATGAATACTTATACGTCGTTATTTCTACTGGTGGATTTGAATAAAAGTAATGATAAATCCAAAGAAAATGATGACGTTTAAGTCGTCATTTTCTTTGGATAGATTGGATACAAATGCATGGATCAGGAATCTTTAGACTTACGCAGATGGAGAATACCCATCCCTTTTATTAAGCGAAATCCGTATGGTGTTGGCAGGTATTTCTGAAAGATTTCCATAGGCTCTCCATAAGGTCTCTTTGATAATAACGACTTTAGTGTCGTTATTTTGTATTGATAATCTAATGAGTGAATCGTAGATCATTTGCAGGGAAAGGGGGATTCGGCATCAGGAGGATAGGAAAGATTTTTATTTCTGGGAAAATAAGAGGACATAAATGGGTAAACTATACCTGCTCAGTGTTCAAAAGATGGTGGGTAACGGGAAGTTTTTATCCAGTATTCTTCTGAAAAATGGAAGGATTTTAAAGATTCGCTTTTATAATATGACGACTTATACGTCGTCATATTGTTATGTATTTAATAGTATAATTACACACTGATAGAACTTTCAAATGGGAGAGAACTGGAATGCCAGGAAGAATAAAAGAAAGTTGTAGAAATAGCTAACCGTCTGATACTTTTCCGTCATGGTTTCCTGACCAATTCGGATGAACAAAAAAGATGACTAAATCTTATTTGTTTCCTATAATCTACTGAATTTCTATATATTTTTGTCGATTTTATTTTGCGCGTATAGGTAATTCTTCTTTATTTTATTGCTTTTAATAAATAACTTATATGAAAAACTCTTTGTTGATTTTAATCGTCTTTGTGATTGGATTGTCAGGTTGTACAAAACAAATTGAACGGATCAGTGACCTCTTAATTACCGTAGATTTACTTACCACTAATCCCGGTGAAGCGTTGTCTATTCTGGAACATATTTCTCAACCTGATACGTCAGGGTTAAAAGATTTGTTGCCTTTTGAGTCTTTAGTTTCTGATAGTACACAGGAAAACTCAACCAAAGCTATTTTTGATTCTTTATTGAAGAATACCTATGCTTACTTGGATACGGTTGATAAGGAAATCGCTCATTTATATCTTCAAAAGTGGATCCGGGAAGATCAGTTAATGATCCGGGCAGTGGCCTATAAGTATCTTGCGGATCAGGAAATTTCTAAAAATGACTATAAAAGTGCTATAGATTATATGGATCATTATATAGCATTAAGAGATTCCATTTATGATACAGATTAGAAAAAGATTGATGAAGTAATTGCTCAAAAATATGATTAGGAGAAGTTAGAAGCAGAAAATTACGTATTAAAATTAAAGAAAGCGCAAAGCCAGAAAATCTATGCTATGATCATAGGGGCACTGTTACTCTTATTGTTGCTTTCCTTTTATATCTATCGAAAAATTATCAATAGGATGGTTAATGAACTGATTAAAAATCGTCGTTTGGTAGAAGAGTATAATATACAGATCATAGAAAATGAGCAGATCATAGAAAAAAGCCGGAAATTACTGGCCCAAAAAGATATAGAATTACATGAAGCTAAAGAGCGGGTTGATGAAAATGAAAAATTAGAAGTACAAAATCAGCTCTTAAAAGAAATGGTCCGGAAAAAAGAAAAGGTATATAAACAATATTTGGAGAAGCATAAGAGTGAATATTTGGAGGAACATCAGGAATTACATCTTCGATATAACCGGTTGAGACGCAGGAAGGATATTTTACTGGAACAGGTGATCCGAAAGAATGATCTTTTGTTACGGTTTAAAAATGCTCCGGAGACTAAAGAAAAGTTCTCAGAAAAAGATCTGGAGGAATTTCTGGATATCATCAATAAATTATATGATGGGTTTGCTAATCGATTGAAGAGCAAGTACGAAGAACTGACATAGGAAGAAATTATCTATTGTTGCTTACTAAAGATAAAAATGAAACCTAATCAGATTGCTGCTATTTTAGGGATTACTCATGATAATGTCTATAAAAGAAAGCAACGAATTAAGGATAGAGTAAAGCCTGGTAAAATCAAATTAGAAGACTTGCTCTATGAAATGGAATTGGAAGAATAAGGGTAAGTTGTTACAATATATACATAATATATACACAGATTTTGAAAATAACTCCATTATATGAAAACAATATTATACTTACTATTCTCCTTTAGTTTTCTTTTTTCAGCATGTACGAAAAAAGAGATCCTGTCTCCTGAATTGCAAGAGGCGGAATCCTTAATGCGGGCTTATCCGGATAGTGCCTGGACTATTTTAAAAAATATGACTGTACCCGATCCGATGAATCAGGAAGAATATGCCACCTATTGTCTGTTATTAGTGCAGGCACGGGATAAAAACTATGAAACGCATACTTCTGATTCATTAATAAATATTGCTATTGATTGCTTTTCCGGAAAAGGAGATCCTCTACGAAAAGCCTGGAGTTTATATTATGGGGGTCGAGTATATAGTGATTTAAGAAATACGCCTCAGGCAGCTTTTCATTATTTACAAGCTAAAGAACTTGCAGATCAAACTACAGATTATAATTTAAGGGCTCTGGTTAGTACTAATTTGGGTGATTTATATGCAGATCTTAAATTAAGAGAAAAGGCTTTTGAATTAAAGTTGGAGTCTTTAAAATATAATGAACTAGCAAATGATACCCTTGGCTATGTCTATTCATTAAGAGATATTGGATATGAATATAGACTTCAAAAACAATATGATTCTGCAATGTGGTACTATCAAGAAGCATTAAATTATTCTGATTTAATTCAAAATAATAATGTACGAAATATTGTTCAATTAGGAATTGCAAATGTATATTCAAAAAAGAATTTATTTAAAGAAGTTATTATTCAAGTAAAAAATAATATAAGTGTAAATGAATATAATTTGGACGCAATTAATTTTTTACTTGGAGAAACTTTTTTTCAATTAAATAACTTAGATTCAGCCTTGTACTATTTGTTATTAGCCGAAAAAAGTGATAAAATATATGTGAAAACAGCAGCATATAATACTTTATATAACTTAGAAAAGAGAAAGAGTAATTATAAAGATGCTTATCTATATAATGAAATGTATTTACAATATTCAGACTCTTTATATGCTTCTCTTTTAAGTGAGAGAGTTGTAGAAATGGAAGCAAAAACTAATTTTTTAAATCTTATAAATATTAGGGAACGATTAAAATATCAAAAGGCATTTCAAGAACAAATATATACTTATTTACTAGTTAGTATTTTATTCCTTTTTGTAGGATCTTATTTTATTTATCAGTATATCAAAAGAGATAGAGAAAAAAAGATTATCCACATTAAAAAATTGATTCAGAGAAATAAATTAAAATTGAAAGAAAATCGATTTATAATAGAACAAAATATAGAACTACTTTCCGAAAAAGAACTCCAATTGATTAAGAATGAAGTAAGACAAGACCAGGTGCAGTCTCTTATACAAGAAAATAAAATACTGAAAGCGGAGATTAATGATCAGGAAAAACTATTTTCTATTCTTTTACAAAAAAACTCCTATTCTTTTTTTTAAGAAGAATGAGGAATTAATTTATAAGTATAATAAACTTAAAGAAAAAGAGAGCAAATTATTAAGCTATATTGTTAAAGAAGATTCTTTGTTAAGACGATTAAAAAAGTGTTGTAAAACTTCTGATCCATTCCCCAAAAAGGATTTTTATCAAATTGTAGATAGAGTCAATGAACTATATGATGGATTTGCCAACAGATTATTGATTTCTTATCCAAATCTGACTAAGGATGATATTGTGGTCTGCTGTTTATTAAAGATCCAGTTGACTCCAACCGAAATAGCCATTTTGACGGATAGTATGCCGGATGCGATCTACAAACGAAAACAGCGAATAAAAGAAAGAATAAATTATAATTCGAATTCCAGTCTGGATGACTTTATTTATATATTCTAAATTTTGTAGTATAGAAAAAGTCGTTTTGACTTAAAAATGTCAGATTTTTCTGAAAGAAACCTTATGAGATAGCATGTTGGCGAGGATTAATTGTTTGGTAATTAGTTAGATATATTTTTTTGAAATTATTGGTTTTGTCAGAAAATTGTCGGGAAATTATATCGCAAAAAGTGAAATCTTTGCAATGTGTTAAGTAACATTCTAACAATTTAATCTTATGAAACAAATAACAACTATTACAATTACTATTTGCTGTCTGATTTGTTTATGTGTAGCGAATATATATGCACATCAAACTGCATTTGATCGTGCAGGTGAAGACCCCTGTGGTCAACGATCTCTTCCGGTCTATCCGGTTTCAGCAGAAACTTTGAATATGCACTATCATGTTACTTTTGTTACTGCCTGTGGAAATGTTTCTGTTACTTTAATAGGTGAAAACGGCAATGTGCAGACTGCATATTTCGTGATCGATGCTCCGCAGACTGTTTCTTTCCCATTACAGGGCTTTGTTGCAGGGGAAGAATGTCAGGTGGAAGTGATTTCAGAAGCCTATCAGTTAAGCGGTACTGTTATTATTGAATAAATATTTATGTTCTCTGAACATACTTTTTTTTGTGATGAAGCTCTGCTTTTTGTTTCTTCCGAAAAGTAACTTCATCATTTTTTTAAAGCTAAACTCCGGATCCATAACGGAATTTATAAGTTGGTGATAGGTTAACATCGTCCATTCCGGAGCCTATCTTTTTTTAAGGAAGACGAATATTTGCCCCTATACAAAGTTCGTCTTCTCTTAAAAAAGAGGCCTTCCTAATAGAAAATCTTTGGTTTGAATACTATGGTTTTAACTCACTTACCTATCAGACGGAAGGATCATTCCTTTTTCTATATGGTTTAATTCCTTTGAATAATCTATTTTTTATATAACTAAAGAAAAGAACATGGCAGCTTTAATTTTTCTATGTGTTACATTTAATCTACTCAGCATATGAACCCTTTAGTTTCAGTGATAGTCCCTTTTACAGAGGACACTTCCAGTTTTGTAAAATGCCTGGATTCTTTGGTGAACCAGACATTAACCCGGATTGAGGTCATCTTAGTGAATGACGGTGCGACACCAGATGCCGTTCAATTGGTCAAAGACTATCAGGACAGGGACCAACGGATCACCGTAGTGCCGGAAGATCAGGAAACGCTTGCTTTAAACCAGGGGCTTGCCTGTGCATCCGGGGAATACGTGACTTTTCTGGACCAGGATGGCTGGGTAGGAGAAGAGACCTATGAAAATTTGTATAAAATAGCTACACAGGACCAGACGGATATCCTGATGGGTAATGGTGTTTATTGCTACAAAAGTGGCAGAAAAACGGAGATTTATAAAAGTTCCACTCCGCCTGTGGAGGAGCATATTCTTTCCGGTACGGAAGCGTTTGTATTCCTTTCCAAATACGGAGAAGTCAATCTGACGCCTGCTATTTCTTTATATAAGAAAGAATTTATAGAAAAAAACCAGCATTCTTTCCAAAGTCATATCCATCAGGATGAGTTATGGGGCCCGATGACTTTGTGTACGGCTGAACGGGTAAAAATAATTGGATATAGTTTTTATTCCTGGTATCAGAGTCCGATTAGTTACAGGGTGGCTGACCGGTTTGAGGAACGGTACCATGCATTGATGAACCTGGCAGAACAATTAAAGCTATTTATAGACCATTATTCTTTTGAGACAGAGAAAAAACAGTAAAAAGCTGGTTGTTTGTACGTTTAATGTGCATTTACCATTATGCGGTAGACCAGTTAAAGAATGCTCAATTAGATGATTTTGACCGTTACAAAGAAAGAATTCTTCCCGTGATCGGTGAACTGGACCAATTAGACCCGGTGGTGGCTGAAGCTGCTGATATTTATTACAGACTTATCAGGAATATCGTGAAGAATCACTATGCCTGTACTTTACCGGAAAAATAGTCCGGTACTTTTTGAATAGCCAGTATAGGAGAGAGCTGTAGTGTATAGAACCCATTATCCAACTTTATCGTACCTGTGTTTGTTTATTTATTGAACATATTCAGCCAGAAAAGGCAGGGTGCCTACCGGAAATGGGAAGCCTATAGATCCGGGATCTTATTTCTTTGCCTTGTCTCATTCTTTCGGATAGAACAGGTTTATATCCTACTATAATTTAACGGATCGGTTATGAATATTCGATATATCAGAAACACTTTTATGCTGGCTGATTCCTGTCCTACGGGAGTTGCCTGTTTGTTATCTATCATACGTTTTCACGGAGGAACTTTTGAGGCATGGTTTCTGGCTGCGCTGACTCATACCTATCATGGGATCTCCAACCTGGCCGGACTGAAAAACGGGATTGAAAAACTGGGATTCAGTACGATGGCAGTTTATCTGAATATTGACCATCTGAAACATTTGTCTAATACCTGCCTGTTGTTTATCGAAAAAGAGGATGGACGGAAGGATTATGTAGTCTATTATGGTATGGAGAAAGATCAGTTTGTGATTGGTGATCCGGAATCCGGGATCGAATCCTATTCTGCTGAGAAACTAAAACGGCAATGGGGGAAAGGGGTGACGTTGTTACTCTATCCTAAAGGTTCGCTGTTGTTTGCTAATAAACAGAAACAGTTGATCAACCAATGGATCTGGAATCATATCAGAAGTGATCGCTTTTATTTTGTACTTAGTATGGTGAATGCCCTCCTATTTAATAGCTGGTTGTTTTTGGGTACGAATTATATACAGAGTTCTTTCCGGTGTTTTGTCTGGCTATTCCTGGGACTTTGCATCATGGGTATGTTCGGACAGACTAAAAGGAAATGGGAAAGTGCTGTCTTTTCTCATTGGGGGGATGAGCTCTACCGGATGGTGAAAGCCTCCAATTATTCGCCGGCATTCCTGTGGATGCGGCTGGTGCTTACCAGATATCCGCTGACTATTATGATGATTGTCCTTTCTGTATTTACTTTTATCCATATCACTTTCCTTGCTTTTTCCCTGGCACTATGGTTAGGGTTTGCTTTAATAAGTACGATCGCTCTGCTATTTGGGTTGGCTTACAGCATGTGGAAAGATTATGAAAAGCGTTCTTTTACGGAGGCAAACCGGGTGGGGAGTTTTTTTCAGACCCGGCTTTTACCCTGGTTGATCACTCCTTTGCTGGTGGTGGCCTTCCTGAATGCGGTGATAGTTTCTATTATGCTATATGATATACTGGCGGGCTATTTCGTTTCCTATGCTTTGCTGTTGTTAGCGACTGCCTGTTTTGGTACTATTTTTGGTTTGTATTATAATTTCTTTGAGGGTTGTTCCCTCCTTGCCAAAGAAAGAAAACTCTACTGGATCTCCCTTATCTATCTCTATCAACCGGATTGCTCTAATTAAAAATCTTTCCCCTATGTTTGAGTATAGGTCCTGATAAGTAATAAATCTTTACGAATGCTATCTCTTTTAGAAACCGCCTGTTTTAGGATGATCTATTTTTATACATGATTTTTATTTCTAAATTGTCTAATATTTTTACAGGATTGTAAAAATATTAGACAGTCTGCATGTGAGAGATATTTTTTAATGCATTGTTTGTCAATATTTTATTAAGTTTGGCATGCTATTTGCTTTTTTATAAGAAAAAAACAGATACTAAATTCTTAAAAGCATAAAGGAGTATGATAAAGATAGAAGGTTTGAGTAAGTATTTCCGTACCGAAGAGGTAGAGACCATCGCTTTGAATAACATATCGCTGGAGATCAAGTCAGGTGAATTTGTGGCCATCATGGGTCCTTCGGGTTGTGGTAAATCCACGTTGATGAATATCCTGGGCTTACTGGATAACCCCTCCGGTGGAAATTATTACCTGATGGGCCATGAAGTGGGTCATTTGAAAGAGAAAGAGCGTACGCAGGTTCGCAAAGGCAATATCGGATTTGTGTTCCAGAGTTTTAACCTGATCGATGAGTTGAATGTCTTTGAGAATGTGGAACTGCCTTTGACGTATCTGAAGATCAAAGGCCCGGAGCGCAAGGAGATGGTCACGAATATCCTCAAACGGATGAACATCAGTCACCGTGCCTCTCACTTTCCTCAGCAGCTATCGGGTGGTCAGCAGCAGCGTGTAGCGATTGCGCGTGCTGTGGTATCGAATCCGAAGATCATTCTGGCGGATGAGCCGACCGGAAACTTAGACAGTAAGAATGGTCTGGAGGTGATGAAGTTACTGACGGAATTGAACAAAGAAGGCACCACGATCATTATGGTGACGCACTCGAAGCATGATGCGGGCTTTGCTCGCCATGTGATTAGTCTGTTTGATGGTAGCATTGTATCCTCTGTGAGTGAATTTATTTAAGAACATTTCATAGACATATTTTTAAATTGAGAATAATTCACTTGGGTATATCTTACCTGGGAAGGACGGATATACCCATTTTTATCTTCTATATATTTTTGTCCCACTGATATGTAAATAAAATGCTTATGATGAAATCGATGTTGTATACATTCCGTTCCTTACTAAGAAATAAAGGAAATAATCTGATCAAAATCCTTTCACTGACTTTAGGTTTGGTGGTGGGACTTGTCCTGTTCTCCTAGGTTGCTTTTGAGATGTCATATGATAATTTCTGGACTGATAAAGATCAGGTTTATAAAATTCATGTCAGGGGTACTTTTAATAAAGGAGATCATTATGATTCTGAGGCTATCTATTTGCTGTATGCTCCTACGATGTATCATGAGTTTGAAGAAGTAATTGCTGCTACTAATTTGTTTTATTTCAGAGCCGGGGAGGAGTTATTTAAAGTGGGAGAGCATAGCTATCCGGAAAAAACAATCGTTGCGGATTCACTGTATATCCGAACCATGGGTATACCTATGATCTCCGGTGATCCGGAAGCCCTGAAAGTAGCAGAAAATATCTATGTTTCAGAAGCATCTGCCACTAAAGCATTTGGGACATTGGATGTGGTCGGACAGAAGGTAGTAAAAGATGAGCAGGTGTTGACCATAGCAGGTGTTATGAAAGATATTCCTGAAAATTCCCATCTGAAATATGATGTGATCATGAGTTTAAAAAATCAAATCGGGGATTGGAATCCTGGCTGGGACCAGACAGATGCCTTTAACGGATATATAAAAGTGGCACCGGGAACCAATATAGAGGCATTGGAAGCAAAGATCCCGGAGATGATGCGTCGTCATTATGATGTGGATGCAGAGATAGCTAAAGGAGTGGTTAAAACTTTCTATCTAAAACCTGTGACAAGTTTACACTCCGGAACACCCCAGGTCCGGCAAATGGCCCTGATCCTGAGCGTACTTGCTTTTTCCCTGCTGTTTGCTGCTGCTTTGAATTATGTATTAATATCTATTTCATCCATGGCAGCCCGTGCAAAAGTGGTAGGTATACATAAATGTAATGGTGCTACCGGCCGGAACGTCATCCGTATGTTTATCAGGGAGTCCGGTGTTTTGTTGGTAATCTCCTTACTGTTGGCAGTTTTGTTGATCTATGTGTTCCGTGGACCGATCGAGGTATTGATTAAAAATCCCCTTTCCGCTATTTTTTCGAGAGATAACTTTTGGGTGATCAGCTGTGTGGTGGGTATTTTGTTTGTTCTGACCAGATATATTCCTGCCTGGATATTTGCTGCTGTGCCTGTTACCCATATATTCAGGTCGTATGCAGATAATAAGAAAGGATGGAAGCGTATCTTGTTATTTATCCAGTTTAGTGGAGTTTCCTTTATGGTTACTTTCCTGGCCATTATCTATTTTCAATATCAGATGGTGTTGAATCAGAATATAGGGTACTCTATGGATAATCTGGTATTTTCATCCGGTTTATATACTATCTTTCAGGAACAGATGGAGACTGTCAAAACAGAATTTTTCCATTTACCGGAAATAAGTAATATATCGCAAAGTCATCTGCCTCATCGTTTTCTGAGTGGGAATTCTGTCACTCATGCAGAGACAGGAGAAGCTCTTTTTACCGGACGTGCTATGTATGCTGATAAACATACACTGGAAACGTTAGGGCTTCGTTTATTATACGGCCGGAATTTATCAGACCATTCCTTCACAAATAATGAAGTGTTGATCAATGAAACCTGTGCACGTATGTTGAACGTAGAGGATCCGGTTGGATATACTTTTCTCTTTTGGGCGGAAGGAAGAAAGCACACAGTCGTTGGAGTTGTGGAGGATTTTCAGTATCAGTCTTTATTTGAAGAAATCCCTCCCGTCATTCTGGTTCCTGAATATCTTCCTGTCATAGTGGCCAAATTGAATGTTCCGGTTACTCCTCTTCTGATGGAAAAATTGAATGATCTGTTGAGGAAACATACGAATAATGAGCAAAGTGAATTTTTTGTTTTGCAGGATGAATATGAACTTCGGTATTATGATACAAAACTTTTCCGTAATTCGGTCATTATTTCTTCTGTAATCATGCTGATCATTACGCTGTTGGGATTGATCGGTTTCGTACAGGATGAGGTCGGACGCAGGCAGAAGGAGATTGCTATTCGTAAAGTAAATGGAGCAGAAGCATTCAATATACTGATTCTCCTTTCCAGAGATGTGGCTTTTATTGCTGTTCCTGCTGTTATTTTAGGATTGATCTTCTCTTATTTTGTAGGTACGGAATGGTTACAACAATTTATGGTAAAGATTCCGTTGGGAATTGTCCTATTTGGTTTAAGCTGTTTAAGTGTCCTGACTATACTCCAGGTTTGTGTCGTGATGCGTTCCTGGAAAGTAGCGATGGAGAATCCGGTACTTAGTCTGAAATCTGAGTAAAATTAAAAATGATAGGCTTATGAGAACGCTGTTTTATTCTATTCGTTACCTTATGAAAGGAAAAGAGAATAGTCTGATCCGGATTTTTTCTCTGGCTTTAGGATTAGTGGTAGGAGTCGTATTGTTCTCACGAATTGCTTTTGAATTGAGTTATGATACTTTCTATCCGGAGGCGGACCGTTTTTTATATAGTTTCTAATTCGACATTAGAAGGGGGAAACAGTCGATGAATCTCCGGTTGTACATGCTCCTCATCCCTCCGCGATGAAGGAAGCTTTTCCAGAAGTCTGTTCAGCTACCGTGATTGCGGATTGGGGAGTACAACCTTTTTTTATGAAGATATCCGGTTTGAACCGGGAACGATCTGGGCGGATAACTCTTTTTTTGAAACGTTGGGTTTTACGCTTTTGTCCGGACATAGTCAACAGTTAGGGATCGCAGATCAGTTGTTCATTTCCGAATGGTTGGCCAAACGGATGTTTGGAGCGGAAAATCCGGTTGGAAAAGTATTGAAGTTTGATAAGAATCATCCTTACACTGTCCAGGGTGTATTTAAAGACATTCCTGAAAACTGTCATCTTCAATTTGATGTGGTAGCCTCTTTTGAAAATATAAAGACCCAGTTTGGCTGTAATGCCGGATGGAACAGGGATGATAGTTATATGGGATATGTACGGTTGGTAGCAGGGTCTACTCCGGAAGTTGTGGAAAAAAAGATTCCGGATCTGCTGACCATTTATCAGGATGAGCAGTTTTCCCTGGATGAGACAGAGCAGATCATCTATTATCTGGAACCTGTTTCTGCTTATCATTTAAAATATGATAGTTCGGGCCGTGTCATTTTAGTGTTGTCTGTATTGGGATTAATTATTCTGGTGGTGGCCGCGATGAATTATATCCTGATTTCTTTATCTTCCTTACCGTTGCGGACCATATCTGTGGGCATCCATAAATGTAATGGAGCTTCGGCGGGCAGTATTTTCAGGATATTCCTGTCGGAAACCTGTTTGTTGGTTCTGGCTGCTTTATTGGTAGGAATTCTATTGCTTTCTGCTTTCAGAACCCACATCGAAGGATTGCTGGAAGCTTCCGTTTATTCCCTGTTTACCTTTTCTAATCTGTTGTGGCCGGGTATGATTATAGGGCTTATCTTTTTTTATGGCCGGATTTCTTCCGGCCCGGGTACTGGCCGCTGTTCCGGTTACTCAGGTCTTTCAGTCGGCTACTATTCATCAATCTTATTGGAAACGGGTTTTGTTATTCATCCAGATCACAGGAGTTTCATTTGTGGTTTTATTATTGGTTGTGGTCATCAGTCAATATCATATGATTACTCATAAATACCTGGGATATGATTCTGAAAATATGGTTTATTTACCAACCAGGGTCTTGCAGGGAGATACTCCGGAAGAAACCGTCCGTTTGCTGACGGTTCTGAAGAATGAATTTTCCCGTTTACCGTATGTCAGATTGGCTGCCACTCACAGTGATCTTCCAGTGCAGGGGTTTGGCGGTTACCCTATTACTGATAAGGATGGAAATACAATCCTGACTACACGATCGGCTATCTGTGATCTAAATTATCCGGAGGTTATGGAACTGGAATTTGTGGCTGGAGAAACTTTTACCGGGGTAGGACAGATACTTGTGAATGAAACCTTTTTAAAGAAAGCCGGCTGGGAAGAGAATCCTCTTGGGCGGGTACTGGAAGGGTATGGAACCACTTATGGACAGATTGTTGGGGTCATAAAAGATTTTCCGGTCAGGTCTCTGTATGCAGAACAGGATCCTGTCTTTTTTCAGTCGGAACAGGTAGTTCCCGGTTATCTTACTTTACATATCAATGCGTTAACGACTGACTATCTGGCTGAGTTAAATGAACAGTTGAACCGATTGTATCCGGAGAAACATCTTGAATTTTATAGTCTGGGAACGACGCTCCGGGAAAAATATGCCGCGGAGCGGAAACTCCGCAATATTATTTCGGCTGCTTTTATCATTATATTACTTATTACTGCTATAGGATTACTGGGATATATTACAGATGAAATCCTGCGCCGGAGGAAAGAAATTGCCATCCGGGAAATTAATGGTGCGGATACATTTCATATTTTGCATTTGTTGTCTTCCGATATCTCCTGGGTTGCTTTACCGGGTATTATTCTGGGTGTAACGGGAGCTTATCTGGCAGGATCCGTATGGTTAAGGGATTTTGCAGAAAAAATCTCTATGCACCCTATGATGTTCCTGACAGGGACGGCCGTTATCCTTTTATTTATTATTCTGATTGTCTCTGTTCGTTCCTGGAATATTGCCCGGGAAAAACCGATTACTAATATTCAGTCGGAATAAAAGTTATGCAGACTACTAAATAGAGGAAAATTATTTTTCCGGAAATCTATTTTGTATGGATTGCACTACAGTTAATTATAGAATTAATTGTAGCGCAATTTATGTTTTTACATAGTATGTAGGTGTTTTTACAGATAATCTCCTACTAAAAATGATGACTCAAAAGTCATCATTTTTAGTAGGTAAAATAGGAAAGATATAGTTCAAAAATTCTATTTCCCTTTTTTCCTGATTACGAAGAAGAAAGAATGAGCGGCTACCTCTTATTTCATTTTTATGGGTTTACTGATTATTCATTTATGATAATTTCCTTACCCAAAATGATGACTCAAAAGTCGTCATTTAAGTAAATAGAAAAGTTATCAAATAGTTTCTGGAAAAACTCTATATTGATATGATGACGTATGTGTCGTCATTTAGTCATGGGCAAAATGGGTTTGATGGTGAATCATAGTTTCAGAGCTATTGCTAAATTATTTCCTGTTTTCCTGACTTTCGGTCATTGCTTTATGGCTGACAGATTTTGTAGACTCTTGTTTTAACAGGGAATAAAGAACATTCTTTATATAATCTTGTTATAAAAATAACCAACCACAACAAGATGAAAATTACGGTTTTCTTTTTCAGGATAAACTGTACCGATTCTACGTGTGTGCATTGATAAGAGGAAAGACTCTTGGATGAATACTGATCTAAGGAATTGATAAGGTTTAACTCAGGAAAATTATGAAAATAAAACGTTTAATCGGCTCTCTGGCACATGTCAAATATTTGAACCGATGGTTTGTATTAGGAATAGATTTATTATTAAGCATTCTTGCTACTGCTATTTCCCTTGCATTTGTAACGGATCTTTTAGCCCCTCATTATGTTATCCCTATATCATTAGATCTCTTTTTTATTGCGACTATCTGTAGTTTGATAGGTTTTATCTTTTGCCAGACCTATGTCGGTGTGATCCGCCATTCTGCTTTTGTCGAGTCCGGATGGATTGCTTTGGCTGTGTTTATGAAAGAGGGATTGATGTATCTGTTCATTTTGACATTTGTAGGTCAGTTAAATAGTAAATTTCTTTTTTACAACCCGGTGATTGATATGTGTTTTACTTTTGCCGCTTTAATGCTGATCCGGGTATCTCTGATTATCGGTTATAATTATATAAAAGAAAATTTTACCTCCTGCAATGGGAATCTGCTTATCTGGGAAATTGGTTCCCATTCTACCTGTTTACCCAATCATCTGATTGATAAACAGGGCAATTACCGAATGATGGGATATCTTACCTATGGAAAGAAACGGGCAGGAAGGATCGGAGAATACAAAATTTACCGGGTGAGTGATAAACAGGAATTCAATGAATTGATCGATACCTATGATATCAAGGCTATTTTATTCCCGGACCATGATTCTGTTAAGGAAGAGAGTGAGCGGCTGCTGCATATGTGTGAGGCTAAAAAAGTCCGTATGCTGGTGGTGCCTTCTGTAGATGAGATTAAAGATGGAAAACTGAATTTCAGGAATCTGCCGGAGGTTCGTATTGAAGATTTACTGGGTCGGGAGGAAATTAAGATTAATATGGAAGAGATTGCCCAGGCTCTGTATAATCAGACCGTGTTAGTGACCGGAGCTGCCGGATCGATCGGAAGTGAGATCTGTCGCCAGTTGTGTTCGTTTGGCCTGAAACACCTTATTTTATTTGACTGCGCGGAAACGCCCATGCATCATATCCGGTTGGAACTGGAAGAAAAATTCCCGGAAGTGGAGTTCACTTCGGTAGTGGGTGATGTCCGTATGCTGGCCAGAATAGAAAGTGTATTTACCCGTTTTCTTCCTCAGGTGGTTTTCCATGCTGCTGCTTATAAACATGTACCGTTGATGGAGGAAAATCCCTGTGAATCTATTCATACCAATGTGTTAGGGACCCGGAATGTGGCTGATCTCTCTCTTAAATATGGAGTCGGTAAATTTGTGATGATCTCTACAGACAAGGCGGTAAATCCCACCAATGTCATGGGAGCTTCCAAACGGTTGGCTGAGATGTACGTCCAGAGTCTGGGGTCTGCTATCCGGAAAAGAGAGCATGCCGGTAGAACTGTGTTTATTACCACCCGTTTCGGAAATGTCTTAGGTAGTAATGGGTCCGTGATTTCCCGGTTTCGGGAACAATTGGCTAAAGGAGGGCCACTTACCGTTACCCATCCGGATATTATCCGTTATTTTATGACCATCCCGGAAGCATGCCGGTTGGTATTGGAAGCGGCTTTTATGGGAAAAGGAAATGAGATATTTGTCTTTGATATGGGAACTCCCGTAAAGATCGCAGACCTGGCCAAACGCATGATCCAGTTGGCAGGATTGGAGCCGGGGAAAGATATTGAGATCAAATATACCGGTCTTCGTTCCGGGGAAAAACTTTTTGAAGAATTACTGGCTACCAAGGAAAATACGTTACCCACCACTAATAAGAAGATCTACCGGGCAGCGGTCAGGAAATATATTTATAAAGAGATCGCAGATGCTATTGATGAACTAGTGGAAGTGGCTGCTTCCGTGGATAAAATGGAAACCGTCCGGTTAATGAAAAAACTGATCCCGGAATTCCGGAGCCAGCAATCTGAATATCAGATTTTGGACAAGGAAGTGGTTTGATAACTAATAAAAAACTTCTACCTTCACAGCTACAAATTAATTGGCAGATATGTGGAGAATATGAAAAAGCTGTTATCACTACCCCCCAATTTAGTAAACTATTTTCATGAAATAGAACAGGTTCCTGCGGATGAATGGTTTTGTACATCAGATCCGGTAGGGAAACGACTGGGTTCAGGTGGAGGAACAGCCTGGTTACTAGATGCCTGCCGGAGAAAAGAAGATCCGGAGAGTGACTGGCGAAAGTGGCTGGCAAAAGAGAAAAGGATCTTATTACATGCCGGAGGCCAAAGCAGGCGTCTGCCCGCGTATGCTCCTTCCGGAAAGATATTGACTCCTATACCTGTCTTCCGGTGGGCAAGAGGACAAAAACTTAAACAAAATTTACTCTCCCTGCAACTTCCTTTATATGAAAAGATCATGGAAAAAGCTCCTGATTCTTTTCATACTCTTATAGCAAGCGGAGATGTCTATATACGAACCAATGAACCCCTGCAGCCTGTTCCGGAGGCGGATATCGTTTGTTATGGACTGTGGGTGGACCCGGCTTTAGCTACCCGGCATGGGGTGTTTGCCTCCAGCCGCCAGCATCCGGAGCAATTAGAATATATGTTGCAGAAACCTTCTCTGGAAAAATTGGGAGAAATTACACGAACCCACCTGTATCTGATGGATATAGGGATCTGGCTATTAAATGACCGTGCGGTAGAGCTATTAGTGAAACGCTCTTCAGAGCCGGGAAAAGAAGAATTAAAGGAATATGACCTGTATGGAGAATTTGGTCTGGCATTGGGAAAAGCGCCTGCTATTAGTGATAAAGAACTCAATTCTCTGACAGTGGCTATCCTTCCTCTTCCCGGAGGAGAATTTTATCATTATGGTACCAGTCCTGAACTCATTTCTTCTACGTTAGCTATACAGAATCTAGTCCGGGACCAGCGGGCCATTATGCAACGGAAAGTGAAACCGCATCCGGCTATGTTTATTAAAAACGCAGTAGTACACATTCCTTTATCCCCTGAAAATTCTGACCTGTGGATTGAAAATAGTTATATCGGTGAAAAGTGGCGTTTAAAAAATCAGCATATTCTTACAGGCATTCCGGAAAATAACTGGCAGATGGATCTACCGGCTGGTATATGTGTAGATATGGCACCGGTAGGAGAGAAGATGTGGGCTATTCGTCCCTATGGTTTTAAGGATCCCTTTAAAGGAAAAGTACAAAGTGCAGGTACTCTCTTTATGGGGAAAAGCTTTACGGTGTGGGCGACAGAAAGAGGATTGATTTTTCCGGAAGATACAGATATCCAGTTGTTTCCGTTATTTCCTGTAACCGGATCTATTCGGGAAGCAGAAAGCCTGGTAAAATGGATGGTAACAGATCCCGCTGCATCGGAAGGAAAAAGACTGTGGGAAACGGCTGAAAGACTATCAGCGGAGAAATTAGCGGACCAGGCCAATCTGATCCGTCTGACCCGGCAGCGTGAATCGTTCAGAGCTACCAATTGGCCTTTGTTAGCTGCTAACCATGAGAAGAGTGTTTTTTATCAGCTTGATCTGGCTCATGCGGCTGAAGAATTTCTCCAGGCTAATCTGCCATTTCCGGCATCTCTTCCGGAGGATACTCCGGTTATGAAAAAAATACATGATCATATGTTCCGGGCCCGTATACTTAAATTATCCGGAAAAGAGTTCCGGCAAGAACAGGAACAGGCTTTTTCATTGTTAAGAGCAGGATTAATCCAGTCTATGCCGGAAAAGAAACAACATCCTGTATTGGATATCTATCAGGATCAGATTGTCTGGGCGCGGAGTCCGGTACGGATAGATCTGGCAGGTGGATGGACGGATACTCCTCCTTACTGCATGTATGCGGGTGGAAATGTGGTCAATGTCGCTATTGAATTGAACGGGCAACCTCCTTTACAGGTCTATATAAAGCCTTGTAAAGACTATAAGATTATTCTTCGTTCCATTGACCTGGGAGCTATGGATGTGGTCCGCACCTGGGAAGAGTTGGTGGATTATACACAGGTAGGTTCTCCTTTTTCTATACCAAAAGCTGCTTTGGCCTTGGCCGGATTCCATCCGGACTTTTCCCTGAAAATGTATAACTCGCTGGAAAGCCAGTTAAAAGCCTTTGGTTCCGGAATAGAAATTACCCTATTAGCGGCTATCCCGGCCGGTTCCGGTCTGGGTACCAGTTCTATTTTAGCGGCGACAGTCTTAGGCGGACTTTCCGATTTTTGTGGTTTGGCATGGGATAAAAATGAAATATGTAACCGGACTCTTATTTTGGAACAACTACTCACCACCGGAGGAGGCTGGCAGGATCAGTATGGGGGCATTCTCCATGGATTGAAACTGTTACAGACGCATGACGGATTTGACCAGAATCCCGCTGTCCGGTGGCTGCCTGAGTATATTTTTACTGATCCGGCTCATCAATCCTGTCATTTGTTATATTACACGGGCATTACCCGTACCGCTAAAGCTATCCTGGCAGAGATTGTGAGCGGTATGTTCCTGAATAGTGGAGAGCATCTGCATTTATTGGAACAGATGAAAGAGCATACCCTTCATCTGTATGAAGTAATTCAACAGGGGAATTTCAATGCTTACGGCCAGGCAATCGGAAAAACCTGGGAACAGAACAAAGCATTAGATAGCGGCACCAACCCGGCAGCTATTGAACAGATTATTTCCCGGATAAAAGAGTATGCTTTAGGGTATAAATTGCCTGGAGCAGGTGGAGGCGGATATTTATATATAATAGCCAAAGATCCGGAAGCTGCTTTAAAGATCCGGACCCTGTTACACCCGAATACTTCCTGTCCGAATGCCCGTTTTGTTGATATGAAACTTTCTACCAGAGGTTTGCAGATTAGTCGTTCCTGACAGGAGAAGTAAGGTTTTAACACTATGGTTGCCTATATTTCACAATCTATCCTTTAATTTCACATATTAATCCTTACCTTTGCACCTTGAAATACTACGAAAACTTTAAGATAAGGAAGGATTTTTCTTATGTACTGATCAGGTAGTATTTTATGGCTTATGTATACTAAAACCCGTTACTCTACGTTATGAATCTATGGGAGTGACGAACTTTGTTACGCTTTGGTGAATAAAAGTTAAGCAAAGTTAAAAAGTTTATTTATAAGATAACTATGTATATCTTTATAAATAGTATAATTAAAATTGACATATAACCCTATTGATCAGCGAAGATTACTATTATGTAAACAGGTTTCATAACCCTTAGTCATTTTTCTTAATAGATAACTAACGGATTTTAACCTGGTAATAGATCCTTCGGATCATTTATTTTGTCAGTTTACTTTAGATAATTAGCAATCAAACTTTACTCGATGAATTATTTATTTGTCATAGCGAGCTTTCTGATAGCCATGTATATAGCGAGAATGATTATTCCTCGCATCCTGATTATTTCTTTCAGAAAAAACTCTTCGATGTTCCTGATGAACGGAAAGTGCATACCCATGCTATTCCCCGTTTAGGTGGAGTCAGTTTTTTCCCCACCCTCTTATTTACCTTATGTCTGGTTACAGGAATTTTTTGTTTTATCCATACCAATTTTTCTGCTTTGATAACTAACCAGTTTATTTCCGAAATCCTCTTTTTGGTTTGCGGGCTGACCTTGTTGTATATTGTCGGCATAGCCGATGATCTGGTAGGCGTACGGTATCGTCAAAAATTAGTGGTTCAGTTTATCTGTGCTGCTTTTTTTCCGTTAAGCGGGTTATATATCAATAATTTATATGGTATTTTCGGAATCCATGAGATCCCTATGTTCCTCGGAATGCCTATTACGATGCTTTTAGTAATTTACCTGACGAATGCAATCAATCTGATTGATGGAATAGATGGGTTAGCCTCCGGATTAAGCATCGTATCACTGATCATTTTGGGTACTTTGTTTTTATTAAGTGATTTGTGGGTGTATGCTATGATTGCGTATACTACCTTAGGCATATTGTTACCTTTCTTCTATTATAACGTTTTCGGACAGGCCGAACGAGGCAAAAAAATATTTATGGGAGACACCGGTAGTCTGACATTAGGATATATATTATCCTTCCTGGCAGTTAAATTCAGCATGCATAACCAAGCTGTTCTTCCCTATACCCAGGGTGCCATTATCGTAGCATTTTCCACCTTATTGGTTCCCATGCTGGATGTAGTCCGTGTCATTTTGTACCGTTTACGTACAGGAAAAAATATCTTTCAACCCGATATGAACCATATCCATCACAAGTTCCTGGGTATGGGTTTCACCCCACGAAGAGCGATGATCAGCATCTTATCCCTGGCATGCATCTTCAGTTGCGCTAATATTATATTAGCGGCAATGATCAATATGTTAATATTGATCATTGGAGATGTCCTTATATGGATCTCTCTTAATTTATGGTTCAATAAATTAAGAGCTGCCCGCGAGAAACAATATGCATCGCGAACCGTCTAAGGGGATAATTTTTATTCTATTGACTTTAATATAAAAACAAGTATAAATATAGGAATTGTAGGAACTGGCTATGTCGGTTTAGTTTCCGGTGCCTGTTTTTTAGAAATGGGGGTCAATGTTACCTGCGTAGATATAGACCGGGAGAAAATTGAAAATCTGAAAAAAGGTATTATTCCGCTTTACGAGCCAGGTTTAGAAGAGCGGGTGAAAGGAAATGTGGAAGCAAACCAGCTTCATTTTACAACAGATTTAGTATCTTGTTTGAACGATGTTGAAATGGTATTCTGTGCGGTAGGAACCCCTCCCGAGGAAGATGGTAGTGTGGATTTGAAATATGTATTGGAGGTGGCTCGTACTGTAGGAAAGAGTCTGAATAAATATATTGTTTTTGTAACAAAAAGTACTGTTCCTGTTGGCACTTCTCAAAAAGTGAAGCTGGTAATTCAGGAAGAGCTTGACAAACGAGACGTACTCGTTGAATTTGATGTTGCTTCTAATCCTGAGTTTTTGAAAGAAGGGGCTGCTATCAAAGACTTTATGAGTCTGGATAGAGTGGTGGTTGGAATTGAATCAGAAAAAGTAAAAGAACTGATGACTCGTTTGTATCGTCCTTTCCTGTTAAATAACTTCCAGGTTATTTTTATGGATATTCCTTCTGCTGAAATGACTAAATATGCTTCCAATGCAATGCTTACAACCCGGATTAGTTTTATGAATGAAATAGCAAATTTATGTGAATTAGTTGGAGCCAATGTGGATAATGTTCGTAAGGGAATGGGAGCAGATCGGCGGATAGGTCATCATTTTTTATACGCTGGCTGTGGTTATGGTGGTTCATGTTTTCCTAAAGATGTGAAAGCTCTAATTCAGATGAGAGATCAGATAAATTATAGAATGTATGTAATTGAAGCTGTTGAGGCTGTGAACGAAGATCAAAAAAATATTGTATTTAATAAACTGCACAAAGCTTTACAAGGTAATTTGAAAGAAAAAACAATCGCTATATGGGGGCTTTCTTTTAAACCGGAGACAAATGATATGCGTGAGGCTCCTTTACAAGTTATAATTAAAAAACTGCTGGAAGCTGGTGTCCAGGTAAAAGTATATGATCCTATTGCAATGGATGAAGCCAAGCAGCAGATTAGCAATAAGGTTATTTATTGTCGTGATATGTACGAAACTGTCATAGATGCGGATGCATTGGCTTTACTTACGGAGTGGAAACAATTTCGCCTACCTGCTTGGTCTGTTATGCAGCGTGTGATGAGAAATTTACTGATTGTGGATGGGCGTAATATTTACGATCGTAAAGAATTGGAGGAATATGGTTTTAAATATTATCGTATAGGGGAAAGATGTTTCTAAAAAGTATAGATATAAAGTGGAACCAGGAGTCAGTGCGACTTTAATAAGGTGGATTACATACTCAGAGTAATTTTTAGGATAAATATTAAGGAATGAGTTCCTATAAAGATATATTAAAAAGTAGTGGAATTATAGGTATTGTTCAAATTGCTCAAATGTTTTTTGGGTTATTAAGAAATAAGATAATTGCTATTTTATTAGGTACCAATGGAATAGGACTTTGGGGATTATTTCAAACTTATATTGAGATGTTTTCTACATTTTCATTATTAGGAATGGACCAAAGTGGTGTCAGATTAATATCGAAAAAGGCAAATGATAAAGTTAGTCAGGCTAAATGTATTTTGACTTTTAGAAATTTTATTTTTCTTATAAGCTTATTATTTTTGTTTATCTCTATCTTATTCTCAAAATTTATAAGTAATTCTTTATTTGGAACAGATTCTTATCATAAGGGTATAATTATTGCTTCACTTGTTATTGTTTGTAATAGTTTTTCTCGGGGTCAAACTTCAATATTGAATGCTTTAAGAGATTTAAAAGGTCTTTCTTTGAGTCAAATTATAGGTAGTATAACCGGAACTTTATTATCAATCATTATTATTCTAATCAGTGGAAAAAATGCTATTCCGTGGGCATTTTTTATAGGAGGAGTATCTTTATCTATTTCTACACATTGGTATGTAAAAAAGTTAAATATACAGAGAATCATTCCCTCTTTCAAAGAAGTTTTTTCTGATGTTAAAGAATTGTTAAATATAGGACTGGCTTTTGCTTGTGCAGGGGTTGTTTCAGTAATAATGACTTATTTTTCAAGAGTCTTTTTGACTAATGAGTTTGATATAAGTACGGTAGGGATATATATGGCTAGTTGGACTATTTCCAATTTATATATTGGAATAATTTTAAATGCTATGGGAGTAGACTTTATGCCAAGACTTATGACTATTTCCGAAGATAATCAAAAAATAAACTCATTAGTGAATGAGCAAATGGAATTAGGAGTATTACTTTCTAGCATAGCAGTTGTAGGTATTTTGTTCTTTTCTCAAATTATATTGAATATTTTATATTCCTCTGAATTTCTTTCAGGAGCAAATATTATACGCTGGCAAGTCTTAGGTGTGGGCATGCGTGTATTAGCTTTTCCTTTTGGGTTTGTTATAATGGCTAAAGGTAAGTCAGTATTATATATTACAATACAAACAATATTTTGGATTGGAGAATATTTACTATTGTTATTTTTTGCGAATAAATATGGTTTTAATGGATTAGGGGTAAATTATTTTGTAGGATATCTGGGATATTTATGTATGGTTGTTATTTCTGGATATTTTTTGTTTTCTTTCAGAACTTCAAAATTATTGTTGAGAATTTTATTCATTTCTTGGGGAATAATATTCATTTCTTGGATAATTACGACCTACCTTCCATGGAATTACACTTGAAAAATTGGATGTTTTTTTATAGTAGGTATGTGTATATGGATTAATAATTATTTAAAGAAATATATGAATATATCATTATTTCAATTTTTTATTAGAAAAAATAAAAGTAAATGAAATGTAAGATAAAGTTAGCATCAAAAAAGACTTGTACTGCTTGTATGGCATGTGTAAGTGTTTGTTCAAAAAAAGCTTTATTCTCTAAAGTATCAAAAGATGGACACTTATACATTGATAAAAATACAGATAACTGTAATGAGTGTGGTTTATGTATAAAAGTGTGTCCTATAATTAATAATTATAGTTATGAGGCAAAAGATAAACATTCAAAACCATATGCAGCTTGGGCAAATGATGATAAAATACGTTTAAAAAGTGCTTCGGGAGGAATTTTTTCGGCATTAGCATATAGAGTAATAGAAGAAGGTGGATGTGTATTTGGAGCTTGCATGGAAGGACTCAATGTAAAGCATATATTAATAGAAGATAAGAAAGATATTCATAAAATTCAAGGTAGTAAATATCAACAAGGAGACTGCAGTGAAGCTTATCAAAAAGTAAAACAGCTATTAAAACAAAAGCGCAAAGTCTTATTTTCTGGAGCCAGATGTCAAATAACAGGATTATATTTATTTCTAGGAGAAAAATTTGATATTAGTCTATTAATTACAGTTAATTTTATATGTAGTGGTTTCTCATCCTTATTGCCTCTAAAAAAGGAAATTAATTATCATAGGAAAAATATAACAACATTAACTTATACCAATAAAGAATTAGGTTGGAAGCAAAGTAGATCTATAAAATTAAAAACAATAGATGGTAATGTAATATCAAATAAATGGAGAGAAGATCTTATAAGCTGTGCTTTTACTTCTGCATTATTACATCGTAAAAGTTGTCTTAATTGCAAATTCGCTTATGCAAAACGTAAATCTAATATAACTGTAGGTGATTTTTGGGGTGATACAGAATACATAGAAGAACATTATAAAGGTCTTTCTATAGTAATTATTCATGATCATAAAGGATATAAAATTTTAAATGATTCTAATATAACTTTTTATGAAACAACATGGAGTAAGTTTTTACCAAATAACTATCGAATGATTTATGGGAAATTTCGCATAGCCAAATTACATCCATATTA
>JAJQFE010000038.1:25026-38876 GCA_021201295.1 Tannerellaceae bacterium
AATTTATATTTTTTATACTTATCCTATGCGTAAAGCTGTTAGAGATACGATTGCAAAAAATGATATTCAATAATGAAAATAGGAATTTTAACTTTTTCTAAAGCACCAAATTATGGAGCTTTACTTCAGGCTTATGCTTTAAGTAAAATATTACAAAATAGTGGACATCAGGTAGTATTAATAAATAGTGATTTATTAGATCAGAGAGGATGAAAATATAAGTTAAGGTTTTTAATAACATTACGTAATTTTCGAAAATTTCAGGTATCTTATTTACCTCCCTTTATAAATAAAAAATATGATTCTTCTATTGATCTTTATATAGTTGGAAGTGACCAGGTTTGGAATCCGGAACTAGTGGTATATCCTTTGGACTATTTTTTCAAATTCTTGCCAGCCGACAAAAGAAGAATTTCCTATGCTGCTAGTTTTGGTATGGATACATGGAAAGATCAAAATATGAGATATGTTATTGAACAATATTTGAAGAAATTTGATGCAATTTCGGTGAGAGAATTTTCTGGAAAAAAGATATGTAATTCTTCTTTTAACGTATCCGCAGAAGTTGTATTAGATCCAACTTTGTTGTTGGATAGTTATGAATCTCTGACTGGAAATATAACATTAAAAAATATGTTGGTTAGTTTTAAATTAGCAGACAAAAAAGAATGGGAAAGCTTGGAATATTTGATTGCTAATGATTTAAATTTGAATATAAAAAGAATTTATCGTAAAAAAGCTATTCGATATTTACCTTCTTTTCGCGGTTATATAAGCGTTCCTGCTTGGGTGAAATCTATAGCAGAATCGGCTTTTGTTTTGACAGATTCTTATCATGCAATGATTTTTGCAATAATATATAGGAAACCTTTTGCTGTTTTTCCTTCAGTAAAACAACGTATGGGGAGAGTTCTATATTTGTTAGAAAAGCTGGGGCTTACAGATCGATATTATGAATCAATAGAAGATTTTAGACCTACAAACAAATGGAAAAATGAAATAGATTATAAATCTGTAGAAATTAAATTGAATGATTTAAGAAAAAAATCTGTTCAATTTTTAGCAAATAATATTCCTTTATAGATGAATGTACTTTTTATATCAAATTCTTCCATAAACCCTTCGAGGGGGGGGGTTGAAAAAACTACTCATATTCTTGCACGCGAACTATCTAAGAAAGAATATAATTGTTATGTGATATTTGCATTAGAAGATTATGAGGAAGCTCCTTTTAAGGATAAATTTAAAATAGATATATTTAATGATTCTCCTAAAAGTATAGCTTTTCAAATAATAGAATATATAAATAAAAATAACATAGATGTTGTTATTAACCAACAAATTCATTCTTTTCAACAATACGAAATTTTAAAACAGATAAAGAAAAATACCTGCATTCAATTAATATATTGCTTTCATGGCGATCCAATAATTTATACTTTTCAATTTCTCTTTAAGAACTTTTGGAATAGCATATCTCTAAGATCATTAATAAAATTTTTAGTTTATAAATTTTATAATCCTTATAAAATGCAGATTATTTTAATGTATAAATTAGCAGATAAATTTGTGATGTTATCGGCTACCCATTTTAATACATTAAAGAAAGAATATAAAATCAATGTTTCTTTTGAAAAGTTATATGCTATTCCTAATACTCTTCCATTTGAAGAAGAAAAAAATGCAGATATCTTATCCACAAAAAAAAGATTGTTTTGATTGTTGCTCGCCTCCATGAAAAAGATAAAGAAGTTTTAGCGCCATTAAAGATCTGGAAAAAATTAAATGAAAAATATAAGAATGACTGGAAACTAGTAATCGTAGGGGATGGACCAGACAGAAAGAAATATCAGAAGTTTATAACAGATAATAAAATAAAAGATATTTATTTTCAAGGAGCACATTTAGATCTAAAACAATTCTATATAGAATCATCTATTTTATTAGTAACTTCTCCTGCAGAAGGATTCGGCCTTACCTTAATTGAAGCTCAGCAATTCGCATGTGTACCTATTGTTTATAATAGTTTTTCTGCGTTGAATGACATCATAGTTAATGATTATAATGGAAAAATAATCCCAAATAGAGAGGAAGATATTTTTGTAGATACATTATATCAATTAATGAATGATAAAGAAAAAAGAAATAATATGGGCATAAATGGATTAGACTACATAAAAAAGTTTTTTCGTTATCAAATTGTTTAAAAATGGATTGATCTGTTAGATCATTAATTTATAAATTGTGTATAGGTCTTTGAAAAAAGTAGATAGTTCAACACTGCCACTAGTAATAAGAAGAAATAGGGTGATTCTTTTTATTTTATTTCTTATTTATCCGTTGAGTACTTTACCTTTATTATTTTATAATATCTATAATAAAAGAGATAGATTATCTTTTTTATTATTAGCTGTTTTTTTAGGTTATATATCACTTTTATATCCGCCAACCGGTGACTTATATGTTTATACTACAAAATATTATTTATATAAGGATTTACCATTTGATCAATTCTATAAATATTATTTGTTGCAGAGTATGGATTATATACTTCAGATTCTATTATTTATCTTAGCTAAGTTCGAAATTCATTGTGATATATCTCGTTTCCTTTATAGTACTTTTTCCTATTATACTATTTTTAAATTGTATAATAATATGGTATCCAATAATCTACAATTGGATTGTAATAAGCCAGATCGTTTCAAATGTTTGTTACTGCTTATCTTTTGTTTTAGTCTCACAATTTATACGTATCGTTTTTATTTTTCTTTCATATTGCTTTTAAACGCAATATACGAATTATTTATCTTGAATAGGAAAAGAGGATGGTTTTGGTTATTTTTCGCTATTGTAAATCATTTTAGTTATATGATTTTTCTTCCCTTATTATTTCTTGCAAAATTAAATATATTCAATTTTAATAAATGGATAGCTTTATTAATTATATGTTTAATCTTTTTAATTGATACCTCTTCAGTTGGACTTATGATTCAATATTTACCTTTTCCGGGAGAAGTAATAAATCATATCATGTATTATCTGGATGGATATTTTGCAGGTGAATACTTAGAAGACTTATCTTTCAATTTTAAAGTGGGAATGTTTTTAAGAAATTTGACGCTATTTCCTGCATTGATATTTTTTATTGTCTATTACAAAAAAAATAAGATGACTTCTGTTCAGCAGATGATGCTCTCATTGTTACTGCTTTTGGCACCCTTTGTTGCAATTTATTATAGGTTTGTTGCCTGTACTATATTCTTATTTCTTTTTTCTTTTATTTACAATTATAAAAATGATAGAAAAAATTTAATTCAACTTAGAGTTTTATGTTTTTCAGTCGCTATATCTTTTCTTTGTACTATGTGGTTCTTTAGGAGAGAATTTTCTATAAATAAAGAAAGTAAATTATTATATTTATCTTCATTCTCTGTTTTAAATACAACTTATTCAGAAAAATGGATTGATAAGAATGTAGATATTGATGGAGCCCCTTTATATGTAAATTAAATTAATCAATTCTAATGGAGCTAATTTCAATCATTATTCCAGTATTTAATGCAGAAACAACAATCGGGAAATGTTTAGATTCCTGCATAAAGCAAACTTATAAAAATCTGGAAATTATAATAATTAATGATGGTAGTACTGATAAATCACAAAATTTAATTAAAAATTATATACTATATGATTCCAGAATAAAACTTTTTAATAAAGAAAATGAAGGGTTGGTTTCTGCAAGAAAAACTGCTATACAATATGTAAAAGGAAAATATGTTTCTTTCGTCGATGCTGATGATTATATAGAATACAATACTATTGAATTATTGACCAATTATTCAGAAGATGTTGATATTATTATTGGAGATTTTATAATAGAAGATATTCAGGGACAGAAAAGTAATACTCAACATTCTAACTGTTTAAGATATGGAAATAGGAATGAGGGAATGTATTGTAATTTTTTATCAAAGCAAGTAGTTCCTTCTCTTTGTGGTAGATTAATAAAAACCGAATATCTAAAGGCTATAGCTGTTCCTATTGATATAACGGTTGGTGAAGATTTTATAACTAATATGTTGATCTTGGATACTTTTGAAGTAAAAGTTGCTTTATTGAATAAACCAATATACCATTATGTTCAATATCTGATTTCAATGGTAAATAATAATACTAAAGCCTTGGCTGCTAGAATAAAATATATAAAATGGGTAGTAAATTATTTTAGCAATAAAAATTCAATTCTTTATCCATCGATAAAAATTTATCTTTGTTTGTATTGGAAGAATGTTTTTCTTATTTGCGGGATGGTGGGGATGTAGTAAAAGAAAGAGATTTATTTTACGTGATATATGAACGTTTCTACAAATTTTCAGTTCTAAAGAAAATGCCTATATGGAGAAGCCTGATGCTTATAACTCATAAAAAATCTTTATATTTAGGACGGCTTTATAGAAATTTATTTGTAAGAATACGTTTTTCATTAAAGTGGAAAAAATTAAATTATGATTTAACATACTTTTTTATGTATAAAGTATCAATTATAATGCCGATTTATAATGTTGAAAAATATATCTCGGTCACATTCTTATCTATATTAAATCAAAGTTTTGATTCTATTGAATATATACTGATCGATGATTGTTGTACTGATAATATCATGACAATTGTTCAGAACATAATATCTAAATCTACTCGGCGTAATGATATTAAAGTTTATAAACATATTAATAATCGTGGAGTATCTGCTGCACGTAATACCGGTTTGTCAAAGGCTACAGGAAAATATATCTTTTTTATGGATTCGGACGATGAAATATCCGAAAAATGTATAGAGATTCATTATAATACAATTATCAAAAAAAGCACATTTTTCTATTGGTAATTTAAAATTAGTAGGAGCAAAATCAATTCATATCCAGAAAATAAAAAAAAGGATATAGAAAATAATCCTTTAAAATCTTTTTTTCAAAGAAGATGGAGTGTCGGTCCATGGAATAAATTGTATTCGAGAGATTTTTTATTACAAAACAATTTACAATTTCAAAGTGATCTTTTGTATGAAGATATTTTATGGTGTTATTTGATCTCTTTATATGCTAATAAAATTTGTCTGATAGAAGAGTCAACTTATTATTATAAAATAAGAGAAGGATCGATAACGACAGGTAAAAACTCTTATAAAAAGATAGAGAGTTTGATTACTATTATTGATATAATGAAAAATGATTGGAATAAAAATAAAATAGATATTATATATAAGAAAGAATTTGGAAAGTTTATTACATTTTGGAGGTTCAATACTGCTCTTCTTCTTCTAAATTATTCAGGAAAACCCAAAGAAAGGAATTTCTTTTATAAGAAAATTAATCAATCAACTTTTCTTCAAATAAGTGAGAAAAACTTCTATAATTTATTATTAAAACTTCCATTTCCTGTTTTTATGTTTTTAATTTCTCCTATGTATTATATATATAAGAGAATCAAATAATTATAATCTCAAAATGATAACATCTTCTATTGTTTTATATCGTACGAATAAAAAAGAATTATCCAATATTATAGATTGTATAAAAAAAGTATAATTGATCATCTATTTTTAGTAGATAATTCTGAGAGTGATAATTTGAAATTATTTGCTGAAGGAGAAGAGAGGATTTCTTATATATATAATAATAAAAATTTGGGCTATGGCTCAGCTCATAATATTGCTATAAAAAGGGCTTTTATTAAGAATTCTGATTACCATATTATTTTAAATCCGGATATAGAGTTTCGCCCGGAAATAATATCTATTATATTAAACTTTATGGAAGCCCATAAGGACGTCGGACAGCTTTTACCGAAAGTAGTTTATTCGACTGGAAAAATACAGTATTTATGTAAAATGTTACCTACTCCTTTAGATTTAATCTGTAAACGATTTTTACCTCAAAATTTAATGGATAAAAGAATGGCAAAATTTTAGTTGAAATTTACAGGTTATGATCAAATTATGAATGTTCCTTATTTGTCAGGATGTTTTATGTTCTTCCGGGTTTCTGCATTAAAACAAGTTGGATTATTTGATGAACGTTTTTTATGTATCCGGAAGATATTGATATAACTCGTAGAATGCATCGGGTTTATAAGACTTTATTTTATCCGTATGTAACGATTATTCATAATCATGCTGCAGAATCTTATAAAAGTAAAAAGATGCTTTGGATTCATATATCTAATATGATTAAATATTTTAATAAGTGGGGTTGGGTATTTGATAAAGAAAGGTGGGAGATAAATAAAAAGTTATTAAATGATCTTGATTATAAAAGTAAACAAAAATGAAAATAGTATTAGTGGGTGCTTCAGGTTTTGTGGGAACAAGGCTGATAAAGCTGTTAAATAAGAGTGATTTTTTATACAAAACATTGATAAACAACAAAGTCATTTTTTTCCAGAGATAACATTAATAGAAAACATTTTAAATAAAGAAAGGATAGCCTCTTTATTAAAGTCTGCTGATTTAGTCGTTTTGTTGGCTGCAGAACATCGGGATGATGTCACGCCTGTTTCCCTTTATTATGATATCAATGTACAAGGAATGAAAAATGTTTTAGAGGCAATGGAAATAAATAACGTGAAAAGGATTGTTTTCACAAGTTCTGTTGCTGTATATGGGTTAAATAAAAGTAATCCGGATGAAAATTATTCTACTGATCCATTCAATCATTATGGGAAAAGCAAATGGCAAGCAGAGCAGGTTCTTCAGGAGTGGTACAAAAGTCATCCGGATTGGAATATCAATATTATTCGTCCTACTGTTATTTTTGGGGAGCGGAACCGGGGAAATGTGTATAATTTATTGAAGCAAATTTCCAGTGGTAAGTTTCTTATGGTAGGGGATGGAAATAATAAGAAGTCCATGGCGTATGTTGGGAATGTGGTTGCTTTTATTAAATACCTGATTGAAAATAAAACTGAAGGCTATAATGTTTATAATTATATAGATAAACCTGATTTAACAATGAATGACTTGGTCTACAATGTAAGTAAAGTTCTAAATAAAAAAATTCCTGCTATTCATTTTTCATTATGGTTAGGAATGCTGGGAGGATATTGTTTTGACTGTTTAGCCTTCTTTACAAGAAAAAAACTAACAGTAAGTTCTGTCCGGGTGAAAAAATTTTGTGCAACTACACAATTTGATTCATCTAAAGTTCAAAGTATGGATTTCATTCCTCCTTTTACCCTTGAAGAGGGATTAGCAAATACTTTGACCTGTGAATTTATGAATCCGAATAAAAGAGATGATATTACTTTTGTTAGTGAATAATATTAATAAAGACTGCAATTCACAGTTTATCTTGTTTTTAACACCGGATTAATTGGTGATTTGATACATGAATTATACTTTTGTGATCTCTTAACCCAATATTTATATGAAAACTTTCATGAAGTTTATATTACTACTGTTTTTTTATTTTCAATTATCGATTTGCAAGCTCAAATTCCTCAGGATTTACTGGATAAAGCAAAAATGTCAGGAATTACGGATGATTAGATTCAACAGGAATTGGCGAAGCGGGGAATGGGAATGCCAAGATTGGATTCTATTTCTGCTTTAGATACAAAAGTTACTGGTCGTACCATATCTCCGACTATTGGAGATATTCTACCTTTAGAAATTCAACGGGAACTCAATCAACCGGAAGAAGAATTAGAATATACAGTTTTTGGACGAGAAATCTTTTCAAACAGATATTTAACTTTTGCTCCGGATTTAAATGCTCCTACACCTAAAAATTATCGATTGGCAGCAGGAGATGAGCTTTTGATTAATGTCTGGGGGGATTCTGAATTAAATTTGGAGTTGATTGTTTCGCCGGATGGAACGATTATTATTCCTAATCTGGAACCTGTTAAGGTGAGTGGATTAACGGTAGAGGCAGCAGAAAATAAGATCCGAATGGAATTAGGCAGGATCATGTCTGATCTTGTGAGTGGTGCTTCTGCTAATACGTTTGTTTCGGTTAGTTTAGGACAAATTCGGAGTATTAAGGTGCATATTGTCGGAGAGGTAATGGCTCCTGGTACTTATACCTTAAACTCATTTGCTACTCTCTTCAATGCTTTGTATGCTTCGGGTGGTGTCAATGATATAGGTTCTCTCCGTAGTATTAAACTTTTCCGGAATAGTAAGGAAATTGCGAATCTGGATGTATATGATTATTTACTGAATGGACGTTTTGAGATGAATGTTCGTCTGGAAGATAATGATATGATCATGGTAAATACCTATGATCAGTTAGTGACTATTACAGGAAAAGTAAAACGGAAACGTATTTTTGAGCTTTGACAGGGTGAAACGTTGAAGCAGTTATTGGAAATGGCGGGTGGTTTTGCCGGGGATGCGTACCGGGAGGATATCCGGGTGAACCGGAAATCCGGCAGGCGGTATCAGATTGCCACGGTGAAGGAAAAGGATTTTGGCTCTTTTGTGATGCACGATGGGGATTCATGTGTAGTGGATTCGGTTATTCCTTTTTATGAAAATCAGTTGATTATTACCGGGGCCGTCTGGCGTCCGGGTGAATATGAATTAAATGAACAGGTTCATACGGTAAAACAATTAATTGACCAGGCGGCTGGTGTAAAAGGAGATGAATTTACCGGACGGGCTCAGTTAACCCGGTTAAATCCGGATTTTACTTCTACTTTAATCGGTGTGGATATTAAGGGGATATTAAATGGAACTTCTCCGGATATCGAGTTACATCCGGAAGATCAACTTCATATACCTTCTCTTTTTGATTTGAGAGAACCCTATACCATTAAGGTCAGTGGAGCGGTGAATTATCCCGATGCTATCTTTCCTTATCAGTATAATATGACAATTGAAGATGCGATTATACTGGCGGGTGGTTTGAAAGAGTCTGCAGCAACTATTAATGTGGAGGTGGCACGGAGAATAAAAGATCCTACTTCCAGTAGTGTAGGTAACCGGATTGCTGAAGAGTTTAACTTTACGTTAACGGATGATTTTCAGTTATGTCAGGATGGAACTATTTTTACTTTAGAGCCTTTTGATGAAGTATATGTCCGTTTTTCTCCTGGTTATCAGGAGCAACAGGTGGTGAAGATCTCCGGAGAAGTTACTTTTGCCGGAAATTATGTATTGGCTGAGAAAAATGCCCGATTAAGTGATATTATTCTGAAAGCAGGTGGAGTAACTCCGGATGCATATGTAAAAGGTGCCAGTTTAAAAAGGTTGTTGACAGATGATGAAATGCGACGGATTGAAACTTTACTGGAATTGTCCACCGGATCGCAAGGAAGAGATTCTGTAGCACCGGATGCTATCAACCTGAGAGGGAATATTCGGTAGGGATTGATTTGGAAAAGGCATTAGCAAAACTCGGAAGTGCGCATGATGTGGTGTTGCGGGATGGGGATGAACTGTTTATTCCACAGTTGCAAAGTACGGTTAAAGTTAGTGGATCTGTGACCTATCCTAATAGTGTAACGTACACAAAGGGAGTAGGGGTGCGGGGCTATTTATCTCAGGCGGGTGGATATAATGATCTTTCCCGGAAGTATCCGATTGTGGTATATATGAATGGCAAAGTGACTACTACTAAACGTACGGGTGTTTTCTTTAAAAAATATCCAAAAGTAGAACCTGGGTGTGAGATCCTGGTTCCGACTAAGACCAAAGGACAGCGGATGAGTATGGCGGAAGTTTTAAGTATGAGTAGCATCAGTGCTTCGTTAGCTGCTATGATTATTTCCATTGTAAATACAATTTCTAAAGATTAAGAACCTCATGGAAGAAAATAATAGTCAGAAAGCACAGGAAGAGCAGAAAATTGATCTAATCGAGTTAGCACAGAAAATCTGGAAGGAGAGGAAACTGATTTGTAAAGTCTGTGGAGTGGCTGTTGTAGTTGCTTTAGTTGTCGCTTTTAGTATTCCTAAGGAATTTCAGACGGTCGTGAAATTGGCTCCTGAGAGTACAGATGGTTCTAAAAATATGGGAAATTTGGGAGAATTAGCTGCTATGGTTGGTATCAATTTAGGATCAACTGCAACTGCGAATGCGATTTCACCGGATCTGTATCCGGATGTGGTACAGAGTACTCCCTTTATTTTAGAGCTACTTCCGGTGGAGGTAACGGATTTGGAGAAGAACTATACGGTTTCCCTGTTTGAATATATGGATGAACATCAGAAGAGAGCCTGGTGGGGATATATTATAAAAGCTCCGTTTGATTTATTAGGATGGTTCAGAGGACTGGTGACTCCAGAAGAGCCACCTTCAGATGGAACATTAAATCCTTTTTTCCTGACGCAAGAGCAGGAAATGGTTATTAAGGATTTAAGGGAACGAATTGCTGTTTCTGTAGATAAAAAGACATATGTAATTACCGCTTCAGTGGAAATGCAGGATCCGCTTATTTCAGCTCAGATTGCTCAGTTAGTCGTGGAAAAACTTCAGAACTATATTACGGATTACCGTACGCAAAAAGCTAAACAGGATTATGAGTTTACCAAACAGGTGCATGAAGAAGCGAAAGGAACTTATTATAAAGCGCAACAGGTATATGCTGCTTTTGAAGATGGAAATAAAAATATTATTTCTGCCAGTTACCGGACTGAAAAGGAACGGCTGAAAAATGATATGGATCTGGCGTATAATATTTATAATACACTGGCTCAGAAACTGGAACAGGATTGGTTAAGGGTACAGGAGCGTACGCCTGTATATACGGTGATTGAACCTGCCACGATTCCTTTAAAGGCTTCATCTCCGAAAAAGCTTTTGATCCTTATCGGGTTTGTGTTCCTGGCGGGTGTTGGAGCTGTGGGGTGGATTCTTTTTAAAGATGCCATCTTTAACAACGGATAAACGATAATTACTTTTATCCAAAAGAACGGCAAGCTGTATATATTTTCAGCTTGCCGTTTTTCTTTTTAATAGAGGCTGGTTTGGAAATAAGATAGGAAAATGTATAGGAAAGGCTGCCGGATTATAAGAATACTTCCTATATTTGAAAGAAAAAGATATACCTGGTATAGGTAAAGTAAAACCGTAAAAAACCTTTTGATGATTGGAATGGTTACATACATGCGTGACTTTACTTGATGGAGTAGCTTATCCATAAATAGATATAAAATGACACTATGGTTTTTACAGACAGATAATAAAAAACGTTTATAATGAAAATTTTAGTGACCGGCGTAGCGGGTTTTATTGGTTCTTTTGTAGTGAAATCACTCGTAAAAAATAACATAGAAGTTGTCGGAATAGATAATATCAATGATTATTATGATACGCAACTGAAATTGGACCGCTTAGGGCAGTTAGGCATACAGGATGCTATGTCAGGGAATAAAATTCATACCAGTACTTCTTTTCCTGATTTCCGTTTTATCAAGGCCCATGTAGAAGATCAACAGGCCATCCGTGAGCTTTTTGCCTGTGAGCAATTTGATTATGTTTGTCATTTAGCTGCGCAGGCTGGGGTTCGGTATTCGTTAGAGAATCCTCAGGCGTATATACAAAGTAATATCGATGGATTCCTGAATATCCTGGAGGGATGCCGAAAAAATAAAGTAAAGCATTTGGTCTATGCAAGTTCCAGTAGTGTGTATGGATTAAATGGGAAAGTCCCTTTTTCAGAGAAAGATGAAGTATCTCATCCGGTCAGCTTATATGCTGCTACTAAAAAAGCGAATGAGTTAATGGCTCATTCATATAGCAGTATTTATCATCTTCCGACTACCGGGCTGCGTTTTTTTACAGTATATGGTCCGTGGGGCCGGCCGGATATGTCCCCTTTCCTGTTTATTGATGCTATTCTGAGACGGAATCCTATCCGGATCTTTAATCATGGAAAGATGTTACGGGATTTTACCTATATTGATGATATTGTGGAAGGGATCATACGTATAATTCCTACAGTGGCTACTCCTGATAATGCTTGGGACAGTGAACATCCGGATCCTGCTACTTCGCCGGCTCCTTACAGAATCTATAATATCGGGAACTCTTCTCCGGTAAAATTATCCGACTATATTGAAACCATCGAAAGAGTGATTGGCATGGAGGCGGAAAAAATTTATCTTCCTATGCAACCGGGAGATGTCTACCAAACCAATGCGGATACTTCTTTACTGGAAAAGGCGATTGGCTTTAGACCTGATACTTCATTAGAAACAGGTATTACCCGGACCGTGGAGTGGTTTAAAGAATATTATCATCTCTGAGCGATTAGATAGTTAAATGTACCCTATTAATATACACTGTTTTGTATCTTTGAACGGATTTTTATGTTAGCAGTATACTATTTTTGGATTAAACAAATATAATCTATGAAAATTGCAGTTATTGGAACTGGCTATGTAGGTCTGGTGACGGGGGCCTGTTTTGCGGAAATGGGTGTCCAGGTGACCTGTGTGGATGTGGCTGAAGAAAAAATAAATCAACTCAGGCAGGGAAGTATTCCTATTTATGAACCCGGACTGGATAAATTAGTTTATAAAAATTATGCCAACGGACGTTTGAGTTTTATCACGGATCTGGTGGAATGCCTGGATGATGTGGAGGTAATCGTTAGTGCGGTGGGTACTCCTCCGAACGAAGATGGCAGTGCCGACCTGAAATATGTGTTGGAAGTGGCCTGGACGATTGGGCAGCATATTAATAAGTATGTGTTGGTTGTGACCAAAAGTACGGTTCCGGTAGGTACGGCCCGAAAGGTGAAAGCGGCTATTCAGGAAGAATTGGATAAACGTGGGGTATCGGTGGAGTTTGATGTGGCTTCCAATCCGGAGTTTCTTAAAGAGGGAGATGCAATTAATGATTTTATGAAGCCAGACCGGGTGGTGGTCGGAGTGGAATCAGACCGGGCCAAGCAATTGATGGAGCGTTTGTACAAACCCTTTATGATGAATAACTACCGGTTGATCTTTACGAATATCCCTTCGGCTGAGATGATCAAATATGCTGCCAATGCTATGCTGGCTACCCGGATCAGTTTTATGAATGATATTGCTAATTTGTGTGAATTAGTAGGGGCGGATGTGAATATGGTACGGCTGGGGATCGGCTCCGATAGCCGTATTGGGAATAAGTTCCTATATCCGGGGTGTGGATATGGTGGCTCCTGTTTTTCAAAAGATGTCAAAGCACTTATTAAAACGGCAGAGAAAGAAGGCTATGATATGCAGGTATTGAAAGCCGTGGAAGCTGTCAATGAGAAGCAAAAGACGATCTTGTTCCATAAACTGTTAAAGCATTTAGGAGCGGATCTGAACCATCGGAAAATAGCGATCTGGGGATTATCCTTTAAGCCTGAAACGGATGATATGCGGGAAGCCCCCTCTTTAGTCCTGATTGATAACATACAGAAAGCCGGCGGCAAAGTGAATGTCTATGATCCCATAGCTATAGCATCCTGTACCCGGATCACCGGGGACCGGGTTAAGTATTCCGCTAATATGTATGAAGCAGCTTATGAATCAGATGCGCTTCTGTTAGTTACGGAGTGGAAAGAGTTTCGGTTACCGAACTGGGATTTATTGAAAAAAACCATGAATACCCCTTTAATCTTAGATGGAAGAAATATATACGATAAAAAAGAACTGGAAAGTTTAGGTTTTACATATAGCGGAATCGGCTATTAATAGGCGAGGCATATTGGTATATCAACCATTTGTTGTAGATAAGGATTCTCCATGAGTCGTACCAGAATATTTTAATTGGATCTCCGGGACTATTCCATAGGTTTATACATACTATTTTTCGCATTTTTTCAGTCACCCGTCACCTTTTTGTGTGTATTTATTTAATCTCCAATTGGATA
>JAJQFE010000049.1 GCA_021201295.1 Tannerellaceae bacterium
GGACATGCTGCGAGAGCGGGCACCTGAAGCTTCCAAAATGAGTGCATTCACTGCGTTGCTGTTGATCATAGTGGGTATTGTGTTTACTTCTTATAAGGATAAAAGTACGGGGGGACATTTGCAGTGGGGGAAAGGATTACTGATCAATCTGGTTTCGGTAATTGGTTTTACCCTGTATGTAGGGATTCTTAAGTATATGAAGATTGGCGAATGGACGAGTATATTGCCCCAGTCTTTTGGTCAGATTTTAGGGATATTTCTTATTTCTCTGATCTTTTTTAAGATGCAGCCTTTTAATAAGCCTTCTCTGAAAAACGGAATTGTGGGAGTGGTCTGGGCTGTCGGGAATATTGCACTGCTTCTTTCCCAGGCTCGTATCGGGTTGGCTGTTGCTTATCCGGTCAGTCAGGCTGCGGTGATCGTTTCGGTCCTGGGGGGTGTCTTTATTAATAAGGAGAAAAAAGCCGGAAGGAATGAATCTTTACTATTATCGGTATGGTGATCATTCTGATAGGTTTGTACCTTATTTATTTGTCCAGTGTACATGATACGGCTTCCTGAAGATAACGGGGAAGAAGGAATTAAACCGGGATCTGTCTGACATGTTCCCGGTTTTTTATGGAGTATGTGTAAGTTTTTTTTATTTTTGATGCGGACAGTATAATTCGTAAACCCCTGTAAAAAATAAAATCGCTATGACGGAGAAAGAAAAGGCGGCTATGGGAGTATTGTATGATGCAAATCATGATCCGGATCTGTTCCGGGAACGGTTAGACGCTAAATGTGTCTGTTATGCATATAACCGGACACATCCTGCTGCTGTGGAGGAACGTACGGCGTTGATCTGGAAACTATTCGGCAAGACGGGGGAAACGTTTGTGATTGAACCTCCTTTTGCCTGTGATTATGGGTATAATACAGAGATTGGGGAGAACTTTTTTGTCAATCACAACTGCATTATCCTGGATGGGGCGAAAGTCACTTTTGGGGATCATGTCTTTATTGGGCCCCATTGTGGATTTTATACAGCCGGACATCCGTTAGATGCGGAGCAGCGTAACCAGGGCCTGGAATATGCCTTTCCGGTTACTGTAGGAAACAATGTCTGGATCGGAGGACATGTGGTGGTGTTGCCTGGGGCGACTATCGGGGATAATTGTGTCATTGGCGCGGGTAGTGTCGTCACGAAAGATATTCCGGCAGGCATGCTGGCAGTGGGTAATCCCTGCCGGGTCTTACGTCCGGTCACAGAGGCTGACCGGGATATTCAGCTATAAAAACAGGCTTACGGAAGTGTCCCGTAAGCCTGAGCCTACCTCAACGCTTTGAAGTATCAGAAGAACCGTATGTATATACTATGGTGTTCCGGACAGGGATTTCATATATAGGTGATGCACAATGCCATCTACCAGTCCTAACTTCGGAACGTGTATTTCGTTGGTTTTGCAAAGTTTGCTGGCGGTCAGGTAGATCTTCAGGGCAGGGATGATCACGTCCGCACGGTAGGGGTTGAGTTTATAATTGAGTATCCGTTCTTCAAAGGTCATTTTTTTTGAGTGTTTCGTAGAGCACTTTGGTTTCCGGGTAGTTTAACCGTTCTCCTTCCCTTTTTCCTAACAGTTTATGTATTTTATTGATGTTGCCACCGGAGGCGATGATCCCTAAAGGAGCATGGTTTTCATAGATACCGGTTATCCATTCTTTGAATCGTTCCCATTCTTCCTTATCGACCTGGTTGGTCAGGAGACGGACTGTCCCGAGTTGAAAGGAGTTGGAGTTGACTTTGTGTTTATCTCCGTAGAGCACTATTTCTGTGCTTCCACCTCCTACGTCGATGTAGAGGTAGTTCCGGTTTTTATCCATCACTGTTTCCAGTCCTCCGGCTTCGTATATCATATCTGCCTCTTCGCAACCGGAGATAATTTCTATCTGCAACCCGCATGTTCCGGCAATTTCTTTGACGATTTCCGGCCCGTTCGCGGCATCCCGCATAGCGCTGGTGGCACATGCTTTGCTGGTTTTTATCTGGTAGGCTTTAAGGAGATGGGAGAATCCTTCCATGGTTTCCAGAAGTAGTTCTTTTTTCCCCCGGCTGACTTTCCAATGGGTAAACACATCTTCCCCTAACCGGATAGGCACCCGGATAAAAGTTACTTTCTTAAAATCAGGATATTTTTGTTTTTTATCTACGTTACTGACCAGCATGCGGATGGCATTGGCACCGATGTCTATGGCAGCGTAGGTTTCTATATCTATTTTCATTGGGTTTCTTGTGTCATATTTTTATAATAGTCATAGAGGGCTTCCTGTGATCGCAGGGGTGGATTTTTTCCTGCTTCCACATACTGGTTGGTTCCTTCTTTGTCCTGTATGCGTGCTTTTACATTGTCTGCCCACTGGATACGGAAGAAGTCTATTAAGGTCTTTTTTATCTTTTTGTCTAATACCGGGGTAATGATTTCTACCCGGCGGTCCAGGTTCCGGGTCATCCAGTCTGCACTTCCGATAAAGGTTTTGTTTTTTCCTCCCTGATGGAAGATCACTACCCGTGCATGTTCGAGGTATTTATCTACGATGCTGATTACCCGGATGTTTTCGCTGAGTCCCGGTACCTGTGCCTGAAGGGTGCAGGAGCCCCGGACAATCAAACGGATATCTACTCCGGCTTGTCCGGCTTCATATAATAGCTGGATGATTCGTTCATCGGTCAGGCTATTGAATTTGGCATAGATAAAGGCTGGTTTCCCTTTGGCTGCCAGGGCTGTTTCTTTGGTGATCAGTTCAGTGAACTGGTCGCGCATATCATAGGGGGAAACTAAGAGTTGCCTGCATTTGAAGTGTTTGTGCGTATTTTGCAGGAAATCAAAGACGGCACGGGTATCGGCTACAATCTGGGGGTGTGAGGTAAACAGGCCGAAATCTCCGTATATACGGGCTGTGGACTCGTTGAAGTTGCCTGTTCCGATGTATACGAATCCTTGCTGGTTGGCTTTTCCACGGTGTTCTACCAACACCAGTTTGCTATGTACTTTAATGCCTGGTATGCCATGGACGATTTTGATTTCTTCCCGTTGTAACCGTTCCGAGTTTTCGATATTCTGTTCTTCGTCGAAGCGGGCCAGTAGTTCCAGTAGCACAATGACTTCTTTGCCGTTTTTTACTGCATTGACCAGGGCATTGATCACTTTGGAGTGGTCTGCGGTGCGGTAGAGGGTAATGCAGATACGTTCTACGTGTGGGTCAATAGCTGCTTCTCTGAGGAAGTCGATCAGGTGGTTGAACGTATGGTAGGGGTAATTCAGTAGAATATCCTGTTTTTTGATTACCTGGAAAATGCTGGAGTTGAGTTGGACAGCCGGATGGCTGATAGGAGGGTGGTTGACATTTTCCAGTTCCCGGCGGATGGAGGGAAACTTTATCAGGTCCCGTAAGAGGTGATACCGTCCTTCGGGAGTGATGAGTTCCCGGTTCCTTAATTTCAGTTTGCCGGCTAAGGTTTCGAGCAGGTCTTCCGGCATCTGATGGCCGTAGATCAGGGGCACCGGGTCACCATGTTCCCGGTTTTGTATTCCGTCTTCCATTTTTTCTATGACACTTTTGGAAATATCATCGTCGATTGTCAGCAGGGCATCCCGCATGATCTTGAACGTGTGTGCGGTGATCTCTTCGTAGTTGAACATAAAAAATATTTCGTCCAGGCAGAGGCGGATAATATCGTCTATAAAGATAATCTCTTTGCGTTCGTTTGCAGACGGGAGTACGATAAAGCGCGGGCAACCGCTGGTCACAGGGATCTGCAGGATCGCATACCGGGCACGGCTTTTTTATGCATACTCATCCGTACGGCAAGATAGATTTTATTATCGTTCAGGAAGGGAATATGCATGGATTTCCTTAGCATCAGCGGGACCAGGTGAGGACTGATCACATTGGAAAAATATTCACGGCAGAAGGTCTTTTGTTCTTCATTAAGCTGGGTTTCATTCAGGAGGTAGATGTTGTTTTCTTCCATTTCCTGCAGGATCGCCTGATAAGTGGCTGAGAATTTCTGCCGGGCTTCTGCTACCTTTTCGTTGATAAGTGGCAGCAGGTCTTTTGCGATATATCCTCCTGAAAAGCGGGTGGGTTTCTGTTCTTTTAACCGGGAGAACCGGATCACATTGGCTACCCGTACTTTGATGAATTCATCGAGGTTATTGGAAAAAATACCTAAGAAACGAAGTCATTGTAACAGCGGGACACTCTGGTCCTGGGCTTCCTGTAATACTCTGTCATTAAAAGATAACCAGCTCAGATCCCGGTTATTTACTGTAGGATTGATTGCCATATGGTTGAAAGATTAGTTTCTGTTTGCAAAGGATCTGTCCTATCTTATCTTCTCTGTCAATAGGAACAATTTTTCTTTTTTCAAAGGACGTAACAGGATATGACATAGGTATGACATTTCTGTTACATATGTGTGTTGGGGTATGCATATCTAAGGTGTTCCAGGTAGGTATTTACTGCTTCTTTCTCTTCCGGGTCCGGACTCCAGGCTGCCAGGTTTTCTTCCGATAGCGGAGCAAATGGACCTGGTTTGATCTCATATAAAACCGTACCGGATTCCAGGACCAGTAGCCCGTGCCAGATCCCTGCTTTTATTTCCGCTCCATACGTTCCTTGAAGGGGATCGAGTAATACCTGTTCGGTGATATATCCCTTTTCATCAAAAATAAAAACTACTGCTTTTCCTCTTAACACTAAGAAATATTCATCTTTATCCGGTTGCAGGTGGCGGTGCGGACGGATGTAGGTGTCCGGTTCCATGGCATTCAGGAGCCGGTTGATCGGATCGTTCAGGTCTTCATGAAAATTATGGTTCATCCGTCTGCGGGGAGATTGTTTTGCTTTTTCCGTAGTGGCATCCAATAGTTGCCTGTTGATTACTTTCATTTGTTCTTGTGTTTGGTTGGGAGGGTAAAGATAAGGAAATAAGAGAGGGAAACATCACTGCCTCCCTCTGTCTTTTGAAATTAATAATAAAAATATGGTCCTAAACTGATTATGATTAATAGATCTTATATCATGTATTATGCAATACTGATCTCCAGATTGAGATAGATATCCTGGATCGCATGCAATAATTCTATACCTTCTTTCATCGGGCGTTGGAATGCTTTTCTTCCACTGATCAGTCCCATACCGCCGGCTCTTTTATTTACGATGGCGGTGATGATTGCCTCTTTGAGATCGGAAGAACCGTGGGATTCCCCACCGGAATTAATCAAGCCGATGCATCCCATATAGCCGTTGGCCACCTGATAGCGGCAAAGGTCAATGGGATGTTCAGTGGTCAGTTCGGTGTACATCCGTTGATCTTTTTTCTCGAAATTGATTGCCATAAAGCCTCCGTTGTTGGCAGGAAGTTTTTGTTTGACTATATCTGCCTGAATCGTAATCCCTAAATGGTTTGCCTGTCCGGTAAGGTCAGCAGCGGCGTCATAATTCACCTCCTCTTTTTTGAAGGCGTCATTTCTGAGATAACACCAGAGTACTGTAGCCATGCCTAACTCGTGGGCATATTCAAAGGCTTCTGCTATTTCTATTATCTGCCGTCTGCTTTCTGCCGAACCAAAGTAAATGGTGGCACCGATAGCGGCAGCTTCCATATTCCATGCTTCTTTTACCGTACCAAACAGGATCTGGTTATAGGAATTGGGATAAGTTAATAATTCGTTGTGATTGATCTTTACTAAGAAGGGTATTTTATGGGCATATTTTCTTGCCATAATCCCTAATACGCCAAAAGTAGAAGCAACTGCATTGCATCCTCCTTCTGTGGTTAATTTAATGATGTTTTCCGGATCAAAATAGATCGGATTGGGAGCAAAAGAAGCTCCGGCTGTATGCTCTACTCCCTGGTCTACAGGAAGGATAGATAAATATCCGGTGTTGGCCAGCCGTCCGTGACTGAACATAGCCTGCAGGTTTCTGAGCGTTGGGATATTTCTGTCTGATTCTTTAAAAATATCGTCTACAAAGGTAGGAGTAGGTACATGAATCAATGATTTATCAATGGTTTTACACCGGTGGTTGAGATAATATTCATTTTCGTGCCCTAATAGTTCTATGATCTTTGAAGTCTCCATTTTCATACAGTTTTTAGTATAACCAATATGTGTATTAAGTTGTTTATGAATGAAGGAATTTAATTTATTTAATCTATAAGATGTTATAGGATAAATCAGATATGATTAAAATCATAACAAATTATCCTATTTAAGGGAAAGAATAATAAAATATGATAAATGCTCCAACTCTTCACTGTTGCACGTCTTTTCAGCAGGGATATAAGTAAGATCCTGTATGAATAACCATAGGAGAAAATTTTACATACAAAGAACCCCTACCGGAGAATGGGCCTCCGGTAGGGGTTACGGTTTTATATTTTAGTCACGGAAATGGTTTATTCGTTTTTAAAGACTAACTCTTCATTTTCCCTGTCAATCGTAATCGTATGGTTTTGATCTACTTTTCCGGCGAGGATCGCTTTGGATAGTTCATTCAGCACATATCTCTGAATCACCCGTTTCACAGGTCTTGCCCCGAACTGCGGGTCGAATCCTTCTTCAGCGATGAAGGTTAATGCTTCATTTGTAAAATTCAGTGCGATACCATTTTGGGCCAGCATCCGTTTCACATCTTCTAACTGCATGACTACGATCTTACGGATCTCCTGTTCGTTCAATGGGGTGAACATGATAATCTCGTCAATACGGTTCAAGAATTCCGGACGGATGGTGTTTTTCAGTAATTCCAGTACCTGTATTTTGGTTTCATCCACTATTTTATCATGATTCAGCGGAGTGATCTTCTCGAAGTTTTCCCGGATCAGGTTAGAGCCCATATTGCTGGTCATGATAATGATCGTGTTTTTAAAGTTTACCACACGGCCCTTGTTATCTGTCAATCTGCCATCATCCAGTACCTGGAGCAGGATATTGAACGCGTCCGGATGGGCTTTTTCAATCTCATCGAACAGGACTACGGAATAAGGTTTCCTGCGGATCGCTTCTGTCAGCTGTCCGCCTTCATCATAGCCTACATATCCCGGAGGTGCACCGATCAGCCGGGATGCACTGAATTTCTCCTGATATTCGCTCATGTCAATACGGGTCATCATGTTTTCATCATCAAACAGATATTCAGCCAACGCTTTTGCCAGCTCGGTTTTACCCACTCCGGTAGTTCCCAGGAATATGAATGAACCAATCGGGCGTTTCGGATCCTGTAATCCGGCCCGGCTGCGGCGTACGGCATCTGAGATAGCGGTGATCGCCTCTTCCTGACCGATGACCCGGGTATGTAATTCAGATTCCAGTTTTAACAGTTTCTCGCGTTCGCTTTGCATCATCTTGTTTACCGGAATACCTGTCCAGCGGGACACCACATCGGCAATGTCATCACTGGTCACCTCTTCTTTGATCATAGCAGAGGTACCCTGCATCTCATGCAGTCTGACCTGTACGTTAGCAATCTCTTCCTCTTTGGCTTTGATCTTACCATACCGGATCTCTGCCACCAATCCGTAGTCACCTTCCCGTTCCGCTTTGCCTGCCTGGAATTTCAGGTCTTCAATGTCGATCTTATTCTGCTGGATCTTATTGATCAGCTCTTTCTCACTTTCCCACTGGGCTTTCTGCTTTTTCTCCTCTTCTTTGAGATCGGCAATTTCTTTGTTCAATTGTTCCAGTTTGGCCGTGTCATCTTCCCGTTTAATGGCTTCCCGCTCGATCTCCAACTGTTTGATGCGACGGGTGATCTCATCTAAGGATTCAGGGACGGAATCCACCTGCATCCGTAGACGGGCAGCCGCTTCATCCATCAGGTCAATCGCCTTGTCCGGAAGAAAACGATCGGTAATGTAACGGCTGGAGAGTTGTACGGCTGAAATGATGGCTTCATCTTTGATACGGATCTTATGATGGTTTTCATATTTTTCTTTGATCCCTCTCAGAATGGAGATGGTGTCCAGTTCATTCGGTTCTTCTACCATAACAATCTGGAAACGGCGTTCCAGTGCTTTGTCTTTCTCAAAGTATTTCTGGTATTCATTGAGCGTCGTTGCCCCAATAGATCTTAATTCACCACGGGCCAAAGCCGGTTTTAAGATATTGGCGGCGTCCATGGCTCCTTCTCCCTTACCGGCACCTACCAGGGTATGGATCTCGTCAATAAACAGAATGATCTCTCCGTCTGACTGGATCACTTCATTGATCACAGATTTCAGGCGTTCTTCAAATTCTCCCTTGTATTTGGCTCCGGCGATCAGTGCTCCCAGGTCCAGCGAAAAGATTTGCTTGGATTTGAGGTTTTCCGGTACATCTCCCCGGATAATACGATGGGCTAACCCTTCTGCAATGGCTGTTTTACCCACACCCGGTTCCCCGATCAGGACCGGGTTGTTCTTGGTACGGCGGCTGAGGATCTGTAACACCCGGCGGATTTCTTCATCCCGGCCAATCACCGGATCTAACTTTCCACTCCGGGCCCGTTCATTCAGGTTCACTGCATATTTTCCTAAAGCGTCATAGGTGTCTTCTGCAGACTGGCTGGTCACTTTATTCCCTTTTCGTAACTCTTCAATGGCCAGCCGTAATTCTTTTTCGGTAACCCCTGCATCTTTTAATATCTGTGATGCCGTGCTTTTCTCTGTAAGCAGTGCCAGGATGATAGGTTCCAGGGAGACGTACTGGTCACCCATCTTACCGGAATAGTCAATGGCTTTTTGTAGTACCGCATTGCTTTCTTTGGATAAGTAGGGTTCTCCTCCGGAAACTTTAGGGTAGGATTCAATCTCCCGGTCTATCACCATATTTACATTCTGAAGATTGATTCCTAATTTCTGGAAAAGGAAATTTACCACACTTTCACCTGTCAGGATGACAGCTTTTAGCAAGTGGGTAGGTTCAATGACCTGCTGGTTGTTTTGCCTTACCAACTGGACAGCCTGTTGAACTGCTTCCTGGGCTTTGATTGTAAAGTTGTTCAGATTCATGTTGATATCTTTTTTATTATTTTCTTTTTCTATAAATTTCCTGTTATGCTATATACAAATAGGATACCATTTGCTAATTGTGACAAAATGACACATGTTGATCCAGGAGTTTTACTGAAAAAGAACAAATGGTTGAAAAGAATAGTTTAGGCAGTAGATGATAAAGACAAAGTAAGTATTCCCTATATGACGACAAATTTTAAGTTGATCTTAAGGTTATTTGGTTATACACTTTCTACCTTTGAACTTGATTAAGCTTACAGTTAAATATCCAGGATATGTTTCAAATATTCTCTACTTTTGTAAGTAGTTAATTTTCAAGTTTAAGTAATCATATGAACATTCTTATCATAGAAGATGAACCGGGCATTTATAACTTTCTGAAAGCGGGTTTGGAGGAAGAAGGGTATCACATTACCATTGCTTCCGACGGGATACAGGGAATAGAAAAGTTCCATCATTCAACACCAGATTTGGTTTTGCTTGACTGGATGCTTCCGGGTATGCACGGGATTGATGTCTGCAAAGAAATACGCAAAAATGACAGAACCATACCCATCCTGTTCCTGACAGCCAAAGATACCGTCAGGGAAACGATTGACGGTTTAAGGGCCGGAGCCAATGATTATATCAAAAAGCCATTCTCTTTTGAAGAATTACTGGAACGTATTAAAATCCATTTCAGGAACAAACTTGAAGATGAAATACTCACGCTCGGCGATATATCCTTAAATAAATCCTCCTATCAGGTTTTATATAAAAATGAAGAAATATCATTCACACAGAAGGAGTTTGCACTCCTTGAATTTTTGATCCGGAACAAAGGAAAGATATGTACACGGGATGAAATAATAGATAAGGTCTGGAACATAAAATTTGAATACGATACCGGCGTTATCGATGTTTTTATGAACTCCCTGCGTAAGAAGCTTTACATGGATAAAGAGAATGGCAAGATCAAAACGGTACGGGGTGTGGGCTATATCGCAAATGATTAAGGAAATGAAAAGATTATCATTACAGAGCTGGATAGCGTTCAATATTATCGTATGTACCCTTGTGCTTACCATAGTTTTATGTGGAATTATCCTGATAGTCTTTAAGGTACATACAGGCAAAATAGAGAGCGGAGCGGCGATTACTCTGACCGATGTCGAAAATTTATTCACCATCCTGCTCCGGGTTTGCGGAGTGGGGTGTTTTGTGGTTTTAATGTTACTTTTCGGCATTTCACGGCGTATAGCGCGGAATAGTATAAAACCCATCCGTGAAATCATACACACCGCTGAGGCTATTACCCACAATAACTTACGTGCAAGGATTCCTCTGCCAAGCCATACAGATGAATTGTACGAACTGTCAGAAACGATTAATAATCTGCTGGACAGGATTAAATATGCTGTGAAAAGAGAGCGGAATTTTACTTCCTATGCTTCCCACGAGTTCCGTACCCCTTCTCTCCGTATTAAAAGGAACGATGGAAGTCCTTATCCGTAAATCACAGAGTGAAGCCGAATATAAGGAACGTATCGGAATCTGTCTTAAAGAAGTCGATAAGCTCAATGACATGGTGGAACAGCTATTGATCCTGACAAGGTATGAGGACAACAGGCAGTCACTCCACTGTGAAACTTTGCCGGTTGAATCGCTTATCAATGATTGTGTCGGCCCATATTGTGATGCTATTCTTAAGAAGAGAATGGAGTGTAAAATCTCCATACAGCCGGAACACATCTCTCTCTGTTCCGATAAATATTTATTTTCGACTGTGTTGAATAATCTTATTTCAAACGCAGTTAAATATGCGAATGAGGGAGGCCTCTTTGAGATTAAAGGTTATCAGGAAGATGCGGCATATAGGATAGAGGTGCACAACACCAGCGGGGGTATTCCTCCCGAAAAACTGGAGCATATTTTTGAGAAATTCTATCGTTCCTATACCCCCGGAAAAACGGAGATAAAAGGATTCGGATTAGGGCTTGCGATAGTAAAACGATTCTGTGATTTGTTGGATATAACTATTGAAATTACCAGCGTGCCGGATAAAACAACCGTAGCCCAACTTACCATTCCTCTGAAAACAGAAAATAGGACATAAGTAATCTGAAAAGGCGGTGTCCCAAAAGTGTATATGCTCTTTGACAAAGTTACAGATTGTAAGCCCAAAGGGCTTGAATATAAATAACCGCGGGTAAAACCCGTGGCGGAAAGCAGCCACACACTATGAACCCCAAAGCGGGTTCAACCCTTTCTGGGTTGTTGTGGAGAGGGGTTTCGCCTACACCCCGGGTTCCACCCGGGGTTATTCACATGTTACCCCTTTTGGGGTAACTACTTATAAATCGTAACTTTTTAATTTTCTTGTTTTACTTTTGGGACACCTCCTTTTTTCTTTTTTACGGTCTTAAGTCAATCTTAAGATGATCCTAAGTTAATCTTAAGTCTGTTTTCCTGGTAACTTTTTATCTTTGCCCTACTACAAATAAGGAATTAATATTCACAGTTATGCAAAGTAGATCAAACACCGTACCCCTGGAATCTTACCTGAACAACGGGATAAAAAACCTGATGTCCCATGCTTATAAATCGGCACTCAGTAATCCGAAAGAAGCCTTATTTATTTTCAGGATGCAAAAGGTTTTCGGGAAAGCGGAGAAAAAGAGAAGTGATTACAAAAAGAAAGAAAATCTTCATATTCCGCCATTCCTCATATCAAGCATAGCGACCGATTGCAACCTCGCCTGTAAGGGTTGTTATGCGCATGCCAACAACATTTGCGGAAATGCGGCAAAAGAGCCAATGGAAGAACTGACCGCAGAACAATGGAAATAGATATTCCTGGATGCGGCGGATATGGGCATAAATTTTAATCTTCTGGCTGGCGGTGAACTGTTATTGAGAAAAGATATCCTGAAAGCTGCCTCCGAAGTCAAAGAGATGATATTCCCGGTTTTCACAAACGGCACAGTCATTACCGGTTCATACCTGGACCTTTTTGCAGAGAATCTTCATCTGATTCCGATCATCAGCCTCGAAGGATGTAAAGAAAGTACGGACGACAGGCGGGGACAGGGCGTGTTCAACAAAGTGATACATGCGATGAAACTCCTGAAAAAAGGGGATTATTTTATGGCGCGTCTATTACTGTCTCTACTAAAAACCTGGTTTCTGCCACTTCTTCTTCTTATATCACCCTACTGAAAGACCTCGGCTGCAAAATCATTTTCTTTATTGAATACGTGCCTTCAGAGGCGGGTACGGAACATCTGGCCCTGGATGAAACCGGGATTGCCCAAATGGATGCTAATCTGGAAAACCTGCGCAAAGAATTTGCCGATGTGATTTTCCTATCCTTTCCGGGCGACGAAAAAGCCATGGGTGGATGCCTGGCAGCCGGACGTGGCTTTTTCCATGTCGGTCCGGACGGCAGGGCGGAAGCTTGTCCGTTCTCTCCCTATTCGGATAGTAATGTCGTCCGGAAAGGGCTGAAAGAAACGTTGAAATTCCCTTTCTTTGCAAAGCTCCGGGATTCCGGTTTGGTTGGCGGAGAACATACGGGTGGTTGTACGCTATTTGAATATGAAGATCAGGTAAAAACGATGTTGAACAGGATATAAATTGAATACGATGAAAATAGCTATCAGATATTTTTCAAAAACAGGCCATATGGAGAAAATGGCTGCTGTTATTTCAGAAGTAACCGGAGTGAAAGCAGAAACGATAGATAGGCCCATAACGGAAGATACGGATATTCTTTTTTTTGGTAGTGCGGTCTATATGGCAGGAGTCGACAGTAAAGTGAAAGCATATATCGCATCTATGGATGGCAGCAAGGTCAAAAATGTGGTCTGTTTCAGTTCTGCGGCCATATTGCCTTCTTCCTATGTTCAGGTCAGGGAGCTTCTGGAAAAGCAACAGGTTAAAGTCGATAAAAGGGAGTTTCATTGCCGGGGACAATTCAAAATATTACACAGAGGCCGCCCCAATAAATCCGATTTGGAATTATTACGGAAATTTGTAGAGGAAATCATCCCGTAAACTTATGACTCTGACAAATTCGGATCATAACATAAGATGTGGGAAGCACAACGTGTGGAATTAACGGAAATCAGTGATGAATGTAAATAGAAAACTTTGTTTATTCATAGGATTAGCTACATTGCTTATTGCCTATGTTGCCAAATGGGCAGATGCACCACTTTTTTACTTCAGAATCTTACTGGGTATGGCCATCTCATTTAAATCCATCTTCCTGATATTGGTTTTCCGGAAAAAAGGATTTAAACCGGGTCCGGGGCTTTACCTGATTCTGGCAGGTGTTGCCATGATACTGCTATCTATGTTTTTTAAAAATATTTTTCCGGTAATGGCCCTTCATACTATTCTTTTTTATGGAGCCATCCTGTTGAAAATATCCGGTTTGGTTTTGATGCTGTATAGTAAAAAAGCCAGGTACTCAAAATAACAAACAATAACAATAAAATTCAGCATAAGTGAAAACATCATCCATAGGCAGAAAATTAGTAATGAGCATAAGCGGAATGTTCCTCATTCTCTTTTTAATCCTTCATTTAGCAATCAACCTTACCTCCTTAATCTCACGGGAAGCCTACGAAGCGGCCTGTCGTTTTATGGATGAACACCCGCTCATTCAGATCATGGTTCCGGTTCTGGCTCTCGGCTTTATGGTACATATTCTTATGGGTATATTCCTTACCATACAAAACCGGAAATCCCGCCCGCAGGGTTATCAGGTAAAGGGGAAGATCAGAAAGGTATCGTGGGCATCCAAAAATATGTTCGCATTAGGGCTTATCGTCTTAGGACTGTTGGTTATCCATCTGGGTCACTTCTGGGCAAGGATGCAATTACAGCACTGGATGGGTCATGAGGGAGATAATCCCTACGATCTTGTAAAAACATTATTTTCAAACGGGTGGTATGTTGCCATGTATATGGTGTGGATATTGGCTCTTTATTTCCATATCTCACACGGCTTCTGGAGTATGTTCCAATCCATGGGAATGACTAACAGTAAGTGGATCCCCCGTTTGCAGGTTATATCAAAGATATACTCTCATATAATAATGATAGGGTTTATGCTGATACCTATTTATTTCTTTTTAGGATTTGGCCAGCCATAAATAAATATTTTGAGGAAGATAAATCGTATTCCACTGTTACTGGTGCCTACTCTCTTTTGAATACATGCTATATGCCATTTTGTAAAAGTCTGTTTATCTGGAGGTTTACCTAATATAAGGGGAGATAATGCAGACATCTCTACGCTGCAGTTAGTTATATTGTTGCCTTGATTTGGGCTTCTTTTCGGAAGTCTTTCCCTATCTTTGAAGAAGAAAAAGAGAAATGATATGTTGATCCTGATTGCGTCGGCCAAGACTATGGCTGCCACTACAAAAATAAAAGTGCCGGAAACTACGGAACCACGCTTTGGGACGGAGGCTACCGGGCTATCGCTGCATATGATACAATATCCGGTGGAAGAACTGGCCCGGGTGTTAAGAATTAGTCCGAAACTGGCAGCGGAAAACTATAAACGGTTCCGGGATTTCCATTCGGAGGATATTCCTGCTTTGCCTGCTATCCTGGCTTATACGGGGGTTGTTTTCCGTAACCTTCAGTTAGCGGATTTTACCTCGGAAGAGTTCCTGTATGCACAGGATCATTTGCGGATCGGCTCCGGTTTGTATGGGACACTGCGTCCATTGGACCGGATCCGGTCTTACCGGATGGAGTATGATGTTAGGCTCCCGGAATTAGGCAGTTTGCGTATAGATGAATACTGGCGGAGCAGACAGACCGATCTGCTGATCTGGGATGTGAAAGCTGCCGGAGGAGTTTTGGTTAATCTGGCGGCTTCGGATGTCATGCCCTCTTTTGACTGGAAGCGGGTGCAACAGGAGGTGCGGGTCATCACGCCGGAATTTAAGGTCTGGAAAGATGGTAAACTGAAAGCCATTGTAATCTATCTGAAAATGGCCCGGGGAGACATGGCCCGCCACATACTTAAAAATCAGATAGTGGACCCGGAGGCTCTGAAAGCGTTTAGCTGGGAAGGATTTACTTTTAATGAGACTCTTTCTTCCACAGATAAGTGGATTTTTACGCAGGAATAGGCACTTTTTTATGGGATCACATATGAGATCCAATGGGATCACGTACGTGAACCGATGGCTCTCACGTGTGATCCGATGGGATCACGCACGTGATCCAACTTTTTTCTCCTCATTCCTGTATAAAATAGTAGGGTGTTTATAGATTTTTGTTACTATTCCGGTTTATTTATTTATTATCTGTCCTGTATACTGTCGGATTTGTTGTATGGAAAAGTAAAGTTCTTTTCAATAAATGTGTATTTCTAGCGTTTTATAGTCAAGATATTTTTATACATAAGATGAAACGTGCTTATCTTTTTTGTTAATCTTTCTGCTTATAGTATATGGAAAAGAAGGATACCGGATGTGTATGGTGGAAGATGTTCTGGAAACTTTCCGTATGGGAGCTTTATCGGATATCGCGGAACAGGTGATGGCCATTCCTCTGCAAATAGAAGGAGACTATAGCATAGAACATATTAAAAATGTGAGGCAATCAGGGAATGACCTGTTCCTGCTGAGTGAGCAGGTTTTATACCGGTTTGACCGGCAGGGCCAGTTTATCTGCCAGGTGACTCAACCTGAAGACATACAGGTGGGAGAGTACCTGATTAATTCTGTTGCCGGGCAATTGATCGTAGCCGGAAACAGGCAGGATATTCATTATTATTTTTTGGACGGAGAATTGCTGGCTGTCAAACAACTGGATGAAGGGTATCAGGATAGCCGTCTCTTATCACTCTCTTTTTTTAACGGCCGCATCTGGTCTGCAGAAGAAGAATGGGTGCCGTCGGCTGACCGGCAGGAATATGTGGTAGAAAGAAAGGTGGTGGAATATGATACTTCTTTCCGGAAAATAAATACTTACCCGGTGGTGCAGGGAGACCTGGGACGGGAACAGTGGATTCCTTTCTGGACGAAGCCGATGTTCTCTGTACTAAAGTAGAGTGGACTGCTCTATCTTTATCAGCCTGCTATGGAGGCGGAGTGGTTATTGCGGAATACGTTGTACCTAAAAGATCTTCTTTCCCAATCGGAAAAGTGGCATCAACCGGGTCTCTTACCTGTGTATCCTTTGGGTATGGGAACCCGTTTCTGGTTGGCTTCTGCTCAACATGAACCAGGGAGTGACCTTCCGGATTACCTATTTTGCTATGACCTGAAAAAGAATCAATGCTGGCAGTTGGCAGAAGGGTTGGAGGATAACTTTTACAGGACAGGGAAAATAACGGATTTGCAACGTCTGGATATTTATAATAACGGCTATTATTTTTTTAGAAGTGCAGAACAGGTCGCACACTTATTTCCGGATGTTGCGGGACCAGTTATTTTTATTGTTAACTTAAAAAGTTAGATAAATTCAAAAGAAAGGGTAGACAAGCATACGTTGATCTTATATAAAAAAAGGTATCTATTTACAGATACCTTTTTTATATATTGCATTTTTCTTTATTCTTCTTCTTTCATATTGTGAAAGACATTCTGGACATCTTCATCTTCTTCCAGTTTGTCGATCAGTTTGTTGAGGGTTTCCCGTTGTTCCGGTGTGACCTCTTTCAGATCGTTTGGCAGGCGTATGAATTCCACTTTGTTGATTTCATAGCCGTTTTCTTCCAGGTATTTCTGAAGGGCGGCGTTCTGCGAGAATTCTCCGTACAGGATAATCTCATCTTCGTCGATTTCCAGTTCGTCCACACCATAGTCGATTAATTCCAGTTCCAGGTCTTCCAGGGAAATATCCTCTCTTTTGACGATGTGGAATATGAATTTGTGTTCAAACAGGAATTCCAGGCTACCGCTTGTCCCTAAGGAACCGCCGTGTTTATTGAAGTAGCTTCTTACATTGGCTACGGTACGGGTCGTATTATCTGTGGCTGTTTCTACGAAGATCGCGATACCGAACGGGCCGTATCCTTCGTAGTTCATTTCCTTATAGTCGGTGAAATCTTTTGAAGTGGCTTTTTTGATCGCACGTTCCACATTGTCTTTCGGCATGTTTTCTTTTTTTGCCTGTTGGAACAGGACACGTAAACGTGGATTGGTATCCGGATCCGGACCTCCTTCTTTGGCTGCTATGGTGATCTGTTTTCCTAATTTGGTAAAAACGCTGGCCATATTACCCCAACGTTTTAGTTTCGTTGCTTTACGATATTCAAACGCTCTTCCCATGTTTTATTGTTTTTTAATTGAATCGGATGAATTAAAAAGTGAAACGAAAAGTGAAAGGTTTTATTCTGTGATCCTTCCCTTTCCGTTCCGGTTTCTTTTATCTTAATTGTGCTCCCAGCTTTTGTTCCAGGTTGTTCCGGATCTTTTTCATGATGGCATCAATCTGTTTGTCATTTAATGTTTTGCTTTCATCCTGCAGATAGAAACTGACTGCATAGGATTTTTTGCCTGGTGGCAGATTCTTCCCTTCATATACGTCAAATAGTTCTACCTGTTTGAGTAGTTTCCGGTCACTGTCTGTGGCAATCTTTTCTATCTCTGAGAAGGGTACGGATTTATCTAACAACAGTGCCAGGTCACGTTTAACGGCTGGGAATTTAGAGATTTCAGAGAATTTCACTTTGTTCTTTTTGATCTCTTTCATTAACAGGTTCCAGGATAACTCGGCATAGGCTACCTCTGTTTCGATATCCACTGCCTGGCAGATCTTTTTATTGACAATACCTAACGTGCCTAACTGGCGTCCGGAAATCGTTGTGATACTTAATCCTGCTGTGTAGATGTCATTGCTTAGGTTTCCGAAGAGGATCGTTTTCCTGTTGATGCCTAAACGGGTAAGGATATTTTCCACATAGGCTTTTAGTTCATAGACGGAAGTCTTTTCATCAGGATGTGCCCAACTGTTTTCCACCCGGTTGCCTGTCATCCAGAGACCTAAGCGATATTCTTCTTTGTAGGCGGCTAAGGAATCGTCTTCTCTTTTCTTATCGGCATCGTACTGATAACAATTCCCGAATTCATAAAAACGGATGTTGCTGTTTTTCCGTTTGATATTATATTCGATACTTTCCAGCCCTCCGAATAATAAGGTCTGGCGCATACAGTTCAGATCCGAACTTAGCGGATTCAACAACATGACGCAGTGAGCTACCGGATAGGAGGAAAGTTCCTCATAATAAGCGGAGCGGGTCTGGGAGTTATTCATGATCTCATGGAAGCCTCCTCCGGAGAGTTGTTCAGAAATCAGGTTTTGTAGTTTATAGCTTTTATCGGTCGGAGTTTCGTAACTCAGGTTTGATTTGACATTTTCTCCGATCTCTACATTATTATATCCGTAAATCCGGAGAATCTCTTCAATCACATCCACATCCTTCTGCACGTCCACCCGGTAGCGGGGTACTTGTAAGGTTAATCCTTCTGCTGTTTCAGCAGTCACTTCTATTTCCAGACTGGCGAGGATACTTTTCACTGTTTCTACCGGTATTTCTTTGCCGATCAGGGTATTGATTTTCCGGAACGTCACTTCTACTATATAAGGGTGAACCGGGTCAGGATAGATATCCTGGATATCGCCGGTAATGGTTCCGCCTGCCAGTTCCCGGATCAGTAGGGCGGCCCGTTTCAATACATAGACCGTGTTGTTAGGATCCAGCCCTCTTTCAAAATGGAAAGAGGAATCAGTGTTTAATCCGAACCGGCGGGCTGTTTTCCGTATCCAGGTCGGATTGAAGTTGGCGGATTCCAGGAAGATATCGGTAGTGTTTTCCGTAACTCCTAAATCCAGACCGCCAAATACTCCACCGATACACATTGCCTCTTCTGTATTGCAGATCATCAGGTCCTGGTCTGTCAGCGTACGTTCTATGCCATCTAAGGTAACAAACTTAGTTCCGGACGGCATGGTTTTTACGATCACCTGGCCTCCTTTGATCTTTCCGGCATCAAATGCATGCAAGGGTTGTCCCAGTTCATGCAGCACAAAATTGGTTATATCTACCACATTATTGATCGGACGCAGCCCGATTACATTCAGGTAATTCTGTAACCATTCCGGACTTTCTTTTACGGTGACTCCTTTGATGGTGACTCCGGAGTAACGGGGACAGGCTTCCTGGTTTTCTACTGTTACCCGGATGCCCGGTGCCGGATCATCTATTTTAAAATCGTCTACGGATGGGCGTTTCAATTGGGCTGGTAGTCCGTTCTGTTTCAGGTAAGCTGCCAGATCCCGTGCCACTCCGTAGTGGGAAGTTGCATCTACCCGGTTAGGAGTGATATCCACTTCCAGCACATAATCGCTTTTAATGTTATAATACTCTTTGGCCGGAGTACCTGTTACGGCATCTTCCGGTAATACGATAATCCCGTCATGGCTTGTCCCGATACCAATTTCATCTTCCGCACAGATCATTCCGTTGGATTCTTCCCCCCTGATTTTGGATTTCTTTATGGTAAAGGACTCATCCCCTTTATATAGTTTAGTTCCGTTCAGGGCAACCACTACTTTTTGTCCGGCGGCTACATTGGGTGCTCCGCAGACAATTTTCAGGGGTTCATCTGCTCCTACGTCTACCGTGGTGATATGTAAGTGGTTGAAATTCGGATGATCTATACAGGTAAGGACTTCTCCGATCACAATTCCTTCCAGTCCGCCTTTGATGGTTTGTACCTCTTCTACACTTCCGGTTTCCAGGCCGATGGATGTTAATGCTGCAGCCACCTCTTCGGGCTGTAAATTAAAATCAAGGTAAGATGTAAGCCAGTTGTAAGATATATTCATCGTTTTTTAATTTTATTCTTAATAGTAGTTAAAGTAGTTATCACTCGCTTCGCTCATTAGTAGTTAAGTAGTAAGTAGGAAATGTTTTGCTACTTCACTTCTCTGACTACCTGACTCCTTTAACTACTTTTTTACGCCCGCCAAAGGTAAGAAGAATTCTTCAAACCCATATAAAAATGAGTTAAAATCACTATCTTTGCCCGCCTGAAATCAGTATGGTAATTAATGAATCGGAACGGATGAGGATAGATATCTTAACAGTACTCCCTGAAATGATTGACGGGATGGTCAATTGCTCCATAGTGAAACGTGCCCAGGATAAAGGGCTGGCAGAGATTCATCTGCATAATTTACGGGATTATACGGCTGATAAATGGAGACGGGTGGATGATTATCCTTTCGGCGGAGAGGCGGGTATGGTCATGCAAATCGAACCGGTTGACCGGGCGATTGCTGCTCTTAAGAAAGAGCGGGTGTATGATGAAGTGATCTATACTTCTCCGGATGGTGAGACCTTTAACCAGCCGATGGCAAACCGGATGTCTTTACTGGAAAATATCATTATCCTGTGTGGGCATTATAAAGGTGTGGACTACCGGATCCGGGAGCATCTGATCACCAAAGAGATCTCTGTAGGGGATTATGTGTTGACAGGAGGGGAGCTGGCTGCTGCGATTATTACGGATGCAGTAGTGCGGCTGATTCCTGGAGCCATAGGGGATGAACAAAGTGCCTTGTCGGATTCATTTCAGGATAACCTGTTAGCTCCTCCGGTTTATACCCGGCCGGCTGATTATAAGGGCTGGAAAGTTCCGGAAGTGTTACTTTCGGGACATGAACGTAAGATTGATGAGTGGCAGTTGCAGCAGGCTCAGGAACGGACGGCCCGTTTACGTCCTGATCTGTTGAAGTAGCAGATCAGTTAGGATTGTAATTGTATTCAAACGTATATACGTATGTATTGGTTCCTGTTGAATTGTTCGTATTGGTTTCGTAAATGGATTCAACAATAGTCATCCCTGTAATATACTCCCCCATACCTGTGTAACTGAACGTATATTCTGCCGCAATCTGGTTCGCTGTTGTAATATGATACCAGTACGCCCTTCCTACCAGATTCCGGTTATTGATGCCGAAGTAAACATTAAAAGGGGTGAAGTTCTCAAATTCGACCGGTGTAAATGTATTCAGCAAACGGAACGGAAAATTTTCCGGTTGTACTTCAGTTTTATATTCATATTCCATAATGCTTTGGGCAAGCCGTTTATACTGGCTCAGGTTTCCGTTTTCCCAGGTAAACTGGTCTATACTCTCAGTGGTATCTTCTCCATATTTATCATTGGCATCCTGTTTAGGCCATGTGTACATCCAGTCTATGCTTTTTAACAGACTTCTTTCATAGTGATAGGTATATTGGTTTTCCGTATAGGTTTCACTGGGATAATAGGGATTCTCCACATCCTCCGATGTTTCCGTGATCACTCCCTGGGTAGTTGTATGAGTTACATTTATGGCGGCAGATTCGAAATTCCGGGTAATGCTTTCCAGGATTGTACTTCCTATATATTCATATCGTATGGTGGCATCTGTAGTAACCACCCGGCTGATCGAACCATCTATGGCATTATAACTGATGTCTGCACTGAAATAGGTAGCTCCGTTTTTAGTGCAGGTAATTTTGGTGATTTTATTAGGGATCGTAATTTCCGGATCATCATTTTTATTACAGGACATAGTAAGCACAGAGAGTACTGTAAAGAGGAGTATATATTTTTTCATATTTGTTTTCTATTATGATTAGACTTTACAAAATTAGGATAATTACAGGAATAAATTCAGATATAAGAAATTTTAAGTTTTTATTGTAGAAACCGGGCGGAAAATGCTTTAGTTTTGTTAAAAAACCACTATCTTCAAGCTGTAAACCAGTGACTACTACAGGTATTTATGTGAAAAAATTACAATAAATAAATCAATTTACAAATAGCAAAAAGTATGAGATTAAATGGTCTATCCGTAGCAGTTGCAGCTACTTTCTTTCTTTTGTCATGCAACAATAACACAGCGGACTATCCGTTCCGGAATCCGGATCTTCCACAGGAAGAACGGATCAATGATCTGCTAAGCCGTCTTACCCTGGAGGAAAAGATTGGGCAGATGATGAACCAGACTCCGGCCATAGAGCGCTTGGGTATTCCTGAATATGACTGGTGGAATGAAGCCCTGCATGGGGTGGCACGTGCCGGACAGGCCACTGTGTTCCCGCAGTCGATTGCGATGGCGGCTACTTTTGATGAAGAGGCGCTGTTTGAGACGTTTGATATGATCAGTGATGAGGCCCGTGCCAAATATCACCAGTATCAGAAAGACGGAGAATATGACCGGTACAAAGGGTTGACCTTCTGGACACCGAATATCAATATCTTCCGTGACCCGCGCTGGGGTAGAGGGATGGAGACCTATGGGGAAGATCCTTACCTGACGGAACGCATGGGGCTGGCTGTAGTAAGAGGACTGCAGGGAAATGATCCCCATTATTTCAAAACACATGCCTGTGCCAAACATTATGCAGTCCATAGCGGTCCGGAATGGAACCGTCATGAATATGATGCAGAATCTTCTCCGCGGGATTTGTGGACTACCTATCTGCCGGCTTTTGAAGCCTTGGTAAAGGAGGGAAATGTGCAGGAGGTCATGTGTGCCTATAACCGCTTTGAAGGAGTTCCCTGCTGTAGCAGTGATAAATTGCTGATTGATATTCTCCGGAATTTCTGGGGATATGAACACATTATTTTGTCAGACTGTGGGGCCATTGATGATTTCTGGCGGCGGGATCCCCGGACTCCCCGGCATGAGACTCATGAAAATGCGGAAACTGCTTCTGCAGATGCGGTGAGAGCCGGTACAGACCTGGAATGTGGAAATAGCTATGAGGCGTTGTTAAAAGCCGTACAGGATGGACTGATCACAGAAGAGGAACTGGATATTTCATTGCGTCGTTTGCTGAAAGGCCGTTTTGAATTAGGCATGTTTGATCCGGACGACCGGGTTCCGTTTGCCCAAATTCCTTATAGTGTAGTGGAGAGTCCGAAGCATGTTAACCAGGCGTTGGAGATGGCTCGTAAGAGTATGGTATTGTTGAAAAATCAGAATAACCGGCTGCCTTTGAGTAAAGAGATACGTAAAATAGCTGTAGTCGGTCCGAATGCGGCGGATTCCACTACATTATGGGCTAACTACAATGGTTTCCCAACCCACACAGTGACTATTCTGGAAGGTATACAGAACAAAGTACCGGATGCAGAAGTGATCTATGAACTGGGATGTAACCATACGGATACTTTTGTGCTGATTGATTTTATGAATTATGTCTCTTCTCCGGAAGGCCAGGGCTTTGCTTCTGAATTTTTTAATAACTGTGATTTTGAAGGTACCCCTGTATATAAAGGAAGGGCACAAAGTCTTCATTATACCACCGGTGGGAACACCCAGTTTGCTCCGAATGTGAATTTCACCAATTTCTCTGCCCGCTTTACGGGTGTGTTTGAATCTCCGGTAAATGGCCCGGTGGAATTTGAGATTTCCGGGAATGATGGTTACCGTTTGTTCATAGGAGAGGAAAAAGTGGCTGAAATGTGGGAAAGTGAATATACCAACGGACGTACCTATACGCTGCAGGCAGAAAAAGGAAAACAGTATCCACTGATGGTGGAATATATGCAACGTGGAGGAACTGCTGACCTGAATCTGGATCTGGGACAACGGACTCCGGTAGATTATAAAGGTACTGCGGACAAAGTGAAGGATGCAGATGTGATCATATTTGTAGGTGGGATTTCTCCTCGCCTGGAAGGGGAAGAAATGCCGGTGGATGCAGATGGATTCAAAAAAGGGGACCGTACCAATATAGAGATCCCGAAAGTTCAGCGGGAGATGATCCAGGCACTCAAAGCAACCGGTAAACCGATTGTATATGTGGTATGTACCGGTAGTGCGTTAGCGCTGAACCGGGAAGATGCAAATGTAGATGCGATCCTGAATGCATGGTATGGGGGACAGGAAGCAGGAACGGCTGTCGCAGATATCCTGTTTGGGGATTACAATCCTTCCGGACGTTTGCCTGTTACTTTCTATAAGTCGGTGGACCAGTTACCGGACTTTGAAGATTATAGTATGAAAGGACGTACCTACCGGTATATGACCCAGGCTCCTCTGTATCCGTTCGGGCATGGGTTAAGCTATACGACGTATGCATATAAAAATGCAACATTGTCACAGGATAAGATTGCCAGAGATCAGTCTGTAACCCTGGCATTTGACATTGCCAATACCGGAAAGGTGGATGGAGAGGAAGTGGCACAGGTGTATGTGAGAAATCCAAATGATCCGGAAGGACCCCTGAAAGCATTGAAAGCATTCAAACGGGTAGGAGTGAAGGCTGGTAGTGAGCAACAGGTACAGATAGAATTAGAACCTAAAGCGTTCTGGTCGTTTAATGATGCTACTCAGACCATGGAAGTACGTCCGGGTATGTATGAAATTTTATATGGCGGATCTTCTGATAATAAAGCCTTGAAAAGTATCCGTTTAGAGATTAAATAAGGGATAAATTATAGGGAATAAACAAAGGGCACTCAGCAGAAAAGTTGAGTGCCCTTTCTTATTGTCTGTATTTCTTTTTATTATTCCTGGGCCTTAATTAATTTGTAGGTTCCGGATGTTGTCCAACTGGAAATAGCGGTGGTATCCTGATTAAAATTTTTAGGATACATGACAGTGAACCGTAAAGTATCATCCGGCGTTTTATTAATGAAAGTATTTATAAACGTATTCAGATTATAGGCATTGATATCCGGATTGGTTCTGGCATTGTCAGCCGATTCTTTTTCCCTTTCGGTAGCTCTCAAAAATAATTCATATACCGGAGGATCGGTCGTAGGTTCCTGATCCGGAGCAAAAGACATTTCATAATCTATCACATCCGTGATGCTATCAGGAATACTATGAGCTATATATAAAAAGAACATCCCACGGATATAATCATACCTGTTTTGTATGGAACTTAAAAGGATCTCATTCTCCCTGGTATTAACCGTATCTGTTAACTCAGAGCGTACGGACCATCTGTTAACAGACGTATATGTCAGATTTTCTACTGTATAATATTGGTTTTCGATCACATCTTTATTTGCTTCCGCCCCGAGATCCAGGACAAAATCAATGATATAACAGTCTCCTGTTTCCCCACTGATAGACTCTAAATTAGAAGCATATACTCTATTGATATGATTGGTAATCTCTTTACCGCCGATATACATAGTCGGGGTTCCATCCAGATCTAAGACAGCAGCCTGGGAACCGATTCCGATCCGCTGTCCTTCATCTCCTAAGCAGGAAGAAAAAATAAGGAGAAAAGAAAGAAAAGAAAAGACGATGGATTGTCTGTTCATAATGCAATTATATTTTGTACCGGGACAAATGTAATAAAAAATAGTGAGTTCTTTTATACATAAAATCCCAACTAACTTATTAAAAGCCGTTGGGATTTTATGATTTTATAGAGCCAATTAATTTTCGTCGGAGAAATAGATAGAACCCATATCCAGATAAGACCATTTTTTTATTTGGATATCGTCTTCATCAGTATCATCTATTTCACTGATATAATTAATTCGGAGATTGATAGTATTTTCTCCTGCTAATTTTTCCTGTTGGTGAGCACTATTAATGAAATAGGACGAATTGAATCCGTAAGTTACATTAGATTCTGTTCCATTGACCCCATCTTCAGTTTTTCTTACACGGAGATACAGATTATATATGCGTTTACCATTAATTTCTTCAGGTTCAATTTTATCATATTCCAATGAGTAATAATTTTTTTGTTCAGGTTTATTTTCACTTAAATTTATTAGAAAGAAAAGATAATCCTGTATAAAGCCATACTCTGCCAGGTCTTTTACAGCTAATTCATTTTCTGTTACTTTAGTTGTATCTGTCATATAGGAAGATAAAGAAGAGGATCCGATTTCTACATAATCGAAGGAACTGGGAACATAATATCCGGTAGTCGCAATATTTTCATTTGCTTCGTTGTCAGAATCAATGGTTGCATAAAATACAACACATGTGTTTTCAGTCATGCTATTTAAACTACTATGGTAAAGAGGGAGATCCCGATTATTAAAGTAGAGTAGACTTCTCATGGAACTACTACTAAATTTTACGACTCCGGCACCGCCTATTTGAGCGAATGAACTATTATTTCCATCCAAACACGAGGTTAACATCATCACACAGGTTGCGAATGCAACCATCACACAAATACTTAGTTTCTTCATTTTCATTGTCTGCTACTATATTAAATTATTGTTTTTATGAGTATTAAAATCCAACGCGCAGACCGAAGTTCAGGCTGACGTTGAACGGTTTCTCTGAATGAATCGTTTCTATTTCACTTCCGTTATCAAAATAGTAAGCAGCCCCCACTTCTCCGAACGCACTTACATATTTTAAGAGAGGATAACTGATCCCTGCCCGTCCATTGACCGACCATAACCACGGTTTCATCCGGGTACTTTCCATTTCCGTACGGATCAATTCATCATCTACATACATTCTTTCCCGTAACTTACCGGATACATTCACTTCGGTCATAGCTCCGGCAGTTGCATATAACTGAAACCTGTTCCATTCGGCTATGCTATAAGTGATCGAAAGGGGAATACCTATCAAATGAAGCCGTTGCCGGGTCTTTTTATGGTAATTCAAATTGGTTTCCCAATCAGAAGTCAGCATGGAATAAGTCAGGCCACTCTGAATCGCTAACCGGTTGGTTATATACCGACTTACGGCTACACCGAAAGAAACCGGCGTTTTATGCCTGATATGGGTCCGTTGCCCATAAGAAGGCACGGGTGCATTTAACAGTAATAGTTCTTCATCATCGTAAGATGTATTCCTGAAAGCTAACCCACTAAATGTCGTTTCCGAACCTGCAGTCAGGCTTCCTCCGCCCATACCAAAACCCCATTTACGGGAAGGGGTGGATTTCGTTTTAGGAGTGGCAGTAGGTATATCTGCTCCCTGAGAGCGCATGACAGGTGATTCTGTTCCTGTTTCTTCCCGGATCTCCTCTACCGGTTGATCGACCTCTGTTTCCTCCATTTCCTGCAGCGCGTCTTTCTCTGTGACCGGAAACATGTCCTCCGTTTGTGTTACGATGGGTATATCGGTTGTTCCTGTAAGATGGGTTACCGTTTGTACGGACCGGAATGGTTTCCGGGGACTTTCTTTATGTCCGGAAGGAAGTGGTTGACTATCCGCTACTACCGTTTCCTCTGTAGTAGTGGTTCCGGAAAAGAATTCCTCTTTCAGTTGCTGCTCTGTCTCAACCGTTTTCTGTTGGATCTGTCCGGCAATCTGCGGATCTGTTTCCCGGATAGAAGAGATATAAAACGTACCGGTCACTACTATCAGTGCGATCATAGCGGTGGCAGTCCAGTAGGGCCATTTCCGCCGGGAGCTCCGGAGAGAAACCTGTTCTGCCGGTAACCGGCTGGCAATTACATCCCAGTCTTCCGGTAGGGTGTCAGCTTCAAAATTCTTGAGCCTGGAGCGGAATAGGTCATCTAATATGTCTCTCTCTTTTTCTCTCATTTGTACAATAAACTGATTTTTCGTTGCAATACCTGTTTCGCACGTGTATATTGCGAACGGGACGTGCTTTCTGTTATATTCAATAATTCACTGATCTCTTTATGTGAATAGCCTTCTATCGCAAACATATTGAATATCGCTCTGAACCCTACCGGGAGCTCCTGAATGAGTTTCATCAATTCTGCAGCGGATAGTTCCGAAATAGCATTACTATCCGAATGAACTAACTCTGCCGTATTATCCAAATCTGTGGATTCCCGTAATACATCCGATTTACGCAAATGTTCCAACGCACAATTTACAAAGATCTTACGCATCCAGCCTTCAAATGAACCGACGCCGGAAAAGCTCTCTATGCCCGTAAACACTTTCACAAAACCATCCTGCAAAATATCCCGGGCTGTTTCCCTGTCACTTACGTAGCGCAGGCAAACCCCCATCATTCTATGGGAATATGTTTCGTAAAGATCCTTTTGAGCCAGTCTCTTTCCTTTCCTACAACCTTCTATAAGTTGTTTTTCATTCATCAGCCAAGCCTTGAAGCCTCTTACGAAGCCTTGCATTTATTAGATGTCAGATTATATTGAAACGCTGCATAGCAAAAGAAAAATATTCTTTTTCCATACAAGGAAAGCCTCCCGACAGAGGAGGCTTTGCAAATATAAGGCACTTTTACTAATAATCATGTTAATGTGCGTGTCCGTGATCATGTTTTTTCTGTTGGTCTGTCTGAATTTTCTTCCAGCGGCACCACATCCAATCCGATTTTCTTAAAGGCGGAACAAAGTTTCTCACAATCCGTCTTATCAGTTTTGTACGTCACTTTCGCTGTACGGGTTGAAAGGTCACACCTCAGGTCGGTTACTCCTTTTTCAAAGGCAATCCCTTTTTCGATCTTTTTAATACAATTCTGACAGTCCATTTCTTCCACAAAGAAAGTTACTGTTTCTTTTTTATTTTTTGCATCCTGTGCAAAAGCTGTTGTCCATATACATAATGTACATACGGCAAATAAAAGCAAACGTTTCATAACATACTATATTTAAATGGTTTATACTTATATATTTTAATCCCGGCTGATATTAAAGCGTAACCCTGCATAGATCTTCCGGCCGTGTACAGGCCCCCACACCATCGTACCATCAAAATTCTCCCCCCGGGGATTTCCGGCATCAATGATCGGATGGGGTTGTTTATAATCAAACAGGTTTTCGGCTCCTACATAGACAGACCAGGTACGGAAATATTTGGTAACCTGTGCATTGACAACTGTAAAGGCATTGAAATCGGGTTCCCATAACGGATTCACCAGATCCGGTGCAGGCATGCGTCCGCCCCCGTTAAACTGGGAGGTCAGGTCAAACTGCCATTTTTTTAGCGGAGTCTGGTAAGAAGCGGTGACCAGTCCTTTATAATCATTCATCAACGGTTTCTTTAACCGCCGGGTTTCACCTGCTGCATTTGTATAATCCGTTTTAGCATCCGTATACCGGTAAGCTGCCGTCAGGGTAAATCCCCGGAAGAAAGGGTAGGAGAGCTCCACCTGGTAACTGCTGGAATAAGAGCTGCCATCCAGATTATAAAAACTGACACCATGGGCGTCACTATCCATATCCACTACCACCTGGTGCAGGAAGTTGGTGTAATACCATTCTCCGTTAATACTCAATTCCTTCCCGAAAAGCGGCACATAGAAAGACAGGTTTAACCCTGTATTCCAGGCCTCTTCCTGTTCCAGGTTATCCGCAATAAATAATTTCCGGCTGCTGGATAAAAGGAAATTGTTTTCAGCCAGTACATTCGCCGTACGGAATCCCTTTCCGGCCGATGCCCGGATATGGAACCAGTCCCATGGATTGTATTTCACATGTACCCGGGGAGTGACAAAAAAGTCATACAACGTACTGTAATCTCCGCGTATGCCTGCCAGTACAATCAGTTTATCCTCCCAGTTGTAAGTATATTGTACATAGGCACCATAGACCGTTTCCGACCGGTTGAAAGGTGTCCGGACCTGGTTCAGCGTCAGGTTTTCACGGAACCCGTCATAATTCAGGCTTAATCCGGTACTCAGACTATGGGCAGGCGTGAATTCCTTTTCATACAATAAACTGGCATACACATTTTTCTGGTAGATATTATAAGGAGTTTTATCATACATGGAGCGTTGGTTATGATAAGATCCGGACAGGATCAGCGCCACACTCTCCACTTTCTCCTGATCCATAATATAAGCTTGCTTGGTGAACAATTCTCCCCGGTTGGTATTCAGCTGAATCCGGTAAGGATCATCCCAGTGATGGTGATGGAGATCCTGTCCTCCCGTACGGTTCTCATGCAGGTAACGGAAACCATATTGTGCAATATAATTATTCCCCTGATGATACCAGCGGTTCATCAGGTTATACTGCTCCGTTAAAGGAATATCCAGAAAGCCATCCCCGTTTCCGTCATGGGACCGGGTGTCATTGGAATAATGAAGGAGTAACCCGGTAGAGACCCGGTCATTGATATGCCAGGAGGCATCCGTATTGGCTTCGTATCTTCCGGCATCACTGGCAAACACATTCGCAGAAAAGATATCAGCCGTAGGCGGTTTTTTAAACTCCACATTGATCTGTCCGGCTAACGCTTCATACCCGTTTTTTACGGAAGAGGTTCCTTTGGAAACCTGGATACTTTCCATCCAGGGCCCCGGAACATAATCCAGGCCATATAAAGAAGCTGCCCCCCGAAAGTTCGGATAGTTCTCCGTCAGCATCTGCACATAGGTTCCGGATAGACCCAGTAGCCGGATCTGACGGGCTCCGGTGGCAGCATCCGAATAGGATACATCCACCGACGGGTTCGTCTCAAAACTTTCTGCCAGGTTACAACAGGCAGCCCGGCATAATTCATCATAAGTGATCCGTGACGTTTGCAGGACATTGGTCCGGGAAGCAATCGTGCCCATCTTACGTTCACTTACCACCACTTCACTTAATTCCACTTCCCCTTTTATGGTGATCCGCAAAAGCGTTTGGGAATCCTGTACGACAGTCATAGCCGGAGTATAGCTGATGTAGCTGACTAGCAGGTTTTGAGTCACAGGCACAGACTCTATTTCAAAATACCCATCCGGATTGGTGGTCGTTCCATGCTGAGTCCCTTCCCAGTAGACATTCGCACCTATAACGGGTTGGTTGGTTTCATCGTACACATATCCTTTGATGATCTCCCCGGCCCGGGTGGCAGCAGAGAACAGGATCAGTCCGACTACAGTATATAAATATTTAATCATTACTTTTGAATTTAAATGGTATATATGCATGATCAGGTCAGCCGGAATTGTTCCGTTGACCTTTATTTTCTGCCAATACAATTTAAATTAAAAGAGTGGTAAGGAGAGACAGGTAGCCACGGGGACAATGAATCAAGGGCGGACTATACTCCTCTACAGAGGAAACAGCCGTTTCTCCCATGGCTAAAAGAATAGAAGAAAGCGGAAGATCAATCGGAAGCAGATCACAGATCACAGGCTGAATATCCTGCCATGGATAAGTGGTATGATCCCACTCAAAGCTGATCCGTTCCAGATTACAGCAATCCGTTTCACAGAAATGCTCCGTGCAATCATCCATATGATTTGCAGCGCGATGGTAGTCATGTCCATCCGCATGATGATGGTCATGGATCTCACAACATTTATCCACCACAATCACCTCTATCCCCTCAGAGCGACATTCATCGCAACAATAGGATATCAGGTTCACGCCGGCTCCGCCATAGGTGATCAGCAAAGCCAGTAGAGTAAGGATTGCATATGTACATGCCTTCTTCATCACCCCCAAAGATACACATTTTCCTAAATAATGGCTAATCGAAACGTGACAATTTGAGAAAAATGGATTTATTTTTATTATTTAATATAAGGAGAAAGATAATAATAGATTTGCCGGGAGGGGGCACTTTCTATATGGTAACGGTTGTTGGCAGTGATACAAAAAGAAAGTCCGGCCTCCCGGGTCGTATCCACCGGTAAATACCATGCAGTCCCACGCACTCCGGTAGCCAGTATGTGTTGAGGCCATGCTGTGTTCACCGAATCCGCCTCTGCATAATAGATCGTATATGTATGGGCTCCTGCTGTTTTTTCCCAGGTTAATCTGACATAGTCATCCACCTGTTCCACTAAGATCTCTTCCGGAGTGGCAGGGACAGAATCCGTTAACCAGTGCAAAGGAGGAAAAAGCGCCGGGTACCTGTAATAATCAGAACATAGGGTATCATACAATCCTTTGATATTATCAGTGACCTGTGCACACCTGAAAAAGCAAACCCTGCTGTACCGGCAGCACGAAGATAATCCAGCTGTTCCGTCAGGTCCGACAGGCTCCAGTTACCTTCTTTCTCCAGCATCTGGTAAGCCCCTAATCCTGGTACGACCAGCCGTCCGCCGTTATGCTGCTGCCAGTTGTCCACAAACGGGAAAAAATGCTCATGCTGGTAATACATCATCGGAACCACCAGGTCATGCTTCCCGGCCCTGATCCATTCCTGCGGGTCCTGGAAGACACTTTCGTAAGCCGTCCAGCCGGCATTGGAAACCTGTTCGATCCGGTTGTATTTCCCCAGAGGAGCACTGCTTACCTGTACCCAGGGCTTGGCTGATTTGACAGCATCATATATCCGGTACACTAACTGATTGATATTTTCCCGTCTCCAGTCAGCCAGTTTTTTATGCCTGCCATATGTAGTATGCAGGCTTTTATCCGGGAAACGGGAAGCCTGTTCCGGATAATGGATGTAATCCAGATGAATGCCATCCAGATCGTATCCGGCCACCAGCTCATTCACTAAAGAAAGCAGGTAATCAGCCGTTCCGGGAGCGCCCGGGTCCAGATACCATTCCCCGTTGTGCCGCTTACAAAGTTCCGGCCTGCGTTTCATCACAGAAGCATTCCCCTGCAACCGGACATTCCGGTTCGTACCTAATGGAAACGTCACAAACCAGGCATGGCATTCCAGCCCCCGCTTATGACACTCTTCAATAGCAAAAGCAAGCGGGTCATACCCGGGTGCCTCCCCGGATGTCCCGGAAAATACACTGCTGAACGGTTCAATGGCAGACGGATAGATCACATCTCCCCGCATGCGTACCTGAAGAAATACCGTATTAAAATGAGCCTCTTTCAGTTGATCCAGTAAGTGGCACAGTTCCTGCTGCTAGTGTTGCCAGCCTGTTTCCGTCGTAGCAGGTTTTCCGGGCCAGTCCAGGCCATAGATGGTCGTAATCCACACCCCTCTGATCTCATAGGTAGGAAAAGAAGAAGCATATACAAACGGATGGTATAGAACAGCCACTAACAGAAGAAAGCACCCCCTCATTTTTTAGTTTTCCTTTGCCGGGTTTGCTACAGTTTTCAAAGCCTCTGCCGGAATGTCCGTAGTGATAAAATCTGCTTCCAAAGAGGCCATCTGGGTAATAAGTTCAGGATCATTGACGGTCCAGACATTCACAGTCATTCCCAGTTCTTTAGCTTCCGTAAACCATTCCGGATTTTCAAGCATGACACTATGATGATAGTCCAGCCCGGTATATCCTGATTCCTTTAATCGGGCAGGAGGGACGTTCCCTCTTAAATAAGCCACTTCCGCGTCCGGAGCTACCCGGATGATCTCCAGCCCCGCATCCATATCAAACGTGATATACTCCGTACGGTCCGCCAACCCCATCCGGTTGACAGTTTCCATCACCTGGCGGGCTGCTTCCCGGTTTCGTTCCGGTGTCTGGTGAGGTTTTAATTCAAAAACCAGCTTCGTATGCTCCAGCGTTTTCCCTTTCTCCAGGTAGGCTTCAAGCGTAGGCAGCCTTTCCCCGTTAGGCAACCGGAAATCTTTAATTTCTTTATACAAGGTAGACTGGATCGCTATCCCCCGGATCGTATCATCATGAAAGATGACCGCCACATCATCTGCAGTCAGGTGGACATCAAATTCCGAACCATACACCCGGATTTCATCCGCAAGTTTCAGCGCCCGGATAGAGTTCTGGGCAGAACCCTCCGTCTGCCAGTAGCCCCTGTGAGCAATAATCCGTGGGATGTTTTCCTGTGCCGGCAAAGAGAGAGAAAAGAACAGGCCGACCAGAAGAAGAAGAGACATGGTTGGTTTCATGGAAAATCAATCAGATGGTTAATCAATCAAAGCCCTTTTTCAAGCAGGTACCTTTCCGCCTCAATCGCAGCCATACAACCGGTTCCGGCAGCTGTGATCGCCTGGCGGTAATGCGGGTCAGCCACATCACCGGCAGCAAATACACCCGGCACGTTCGTACGGGGCGTTCCCGGAATCGTTAGGATATACCCTACTTCGTCCGTTTTCACCCATTCACTGAATATACCCGAATTAGGCGTATGTCCGATAGCTAAGAAGAAACCGTCAATCGCGATGTCGACCTGCTGTTCATCCTCTTCCCCCATACGGTAGACTAAGTGGGCACCCTCCACGCCGTTCTCCCCGAAAAGGCCCAGCGTATTGTGCTCAAACATCACTTTGATATTAGGCGTTTTCATCACCCGTTCCTGCATCACCTTCGAAGCACGCAGGTAAGGTTTACGGGCGATCAGGTAAACCAGCGAAGCCAGCGAAGAGAGGTAAAGCGCCTCCTCACAGGCCGTGTCACCCCCACCGACCACAGCCACTGTCTTTTTGCGGTAGAAGAAACCGTCACAGGTAGCACAGGCAGACACACCCATCCCTGCATATTTCTGTTCATCCGCCAGACCCAGATATTTAGCCGTAGCTCCCGTAGAGATGATCAGGGTGTCCGTTTCCATCACCTTCTCCCCGTCAATCGTGATCCGGTAAGGAGCAGCAGACAGGTCCGCAGCCGTAGCCACCCCGATGCGGATATCCGCACCGAAACGCATCGCCTGCTTTTTCAGGTCCTCCATCATTTCATACCCACCGATCCCTTCCGGGTAGCCGGGAAAATTCTCTATATCCGTAGTAGTGGTCAATTGCCCGCCAGGTTGCATACCTTCATACAAGACCGGACTCAGGTTCGCACGGGAAGCATAAATAGCCGCCGTATATCCCGCCGGACCCGAACCAATGATCAGGCAGCGGACTTTTTCATTTGTTATTTCGCTCATCATACTTTTTTTTAAATAGATTATGCTGTTATCTCAGGTTTACGACCTCCACACCGGGAAAGTCAGCTTTATTAAAAACAAAATAAGCATCCGGTTGGTTGACACTGGTTTGAAGCCGGCCGATATGGATCGTACTGCTGACCTCATTTTTCATCAATACGGTTATTTTAACAGGCAGGCCGGACATCTTTTCCACCTGAATCTCCACGTTCAGGATATCTCCCTTCTTTTTAGGAGTCAGTTCAATATCATAGGCCGCCCGGCTGTTAGCCGAAGTGCTTTCACCCTTGTACACCGGAGTAAAGCTATCCGCATAGCTCCCCAGTAAAACAGCCGGATTGGTGAACTGCAGTTCTTCCCCGGTAGGTGTCGTGACATTCACTTCATCCGTACGGTCTATATAGGTCCACATCGTTTTTCCGTCATACCAGACCTGCATATCCGGAGTTTTCAGTGTAAACTTATCCCCCTTTATATCAATCGTTCCCTCTAAGCTTTCTGCATAGCCCTGCTGCGGGGAACGGGTGTACATCGTAAAAGCCGCCTTTACCCCCTGGGCATGCTCGTAGGCGTTAGCCGCTTTATCCAATATACCGGCAGGATCCTGGGCATTAGCTGCCGTGTATCCCAAAAACAGGATCTGCACGACGATCACCATCCAGATCACGGCCCGTACTATTTTTACTTTTTGTTCTGTAGTCATACATCCATTTTTATTTCAACGAATTCAATAGCTGTTCCAGGCTGTATTCATCCTGGATCAGCACCTGGCGTGCCTTGCTTCCTTCAAAAGGACCCACGATCCCGGCAGCTTCCAGCTGGTCCATCAAACGGCCTGCACGGTTGTAACCGATAGCAAACTTACGCTGGATCAGCGACGTGGAACCCTGTTGCTGGATCACGATCAGGCGGGCAGCCTCATCAAACAACGGATCCCAGTCAGACAGGTCCACAGCACCCGGACTGTTGTCACCACTCCCTTCTCTCACAAATTCAGGAAGCTGGAAGGCAGTCGGATAGCCGGCCTGTTTCCCGATGGAAGCAGCCACCTGTTCCACCTCCGGCGTGTCCACAAAGGCACATTGCACCCGGATCATGTCACTGCCCTGTGAGAACAGCAGGTCACCCCGGCCGATCAGCTGGTTGGCACCCGGTGAATCCAGGATCGTACGTGAGTCGATCATAGAAGAGACCCGGAAAGCCATACGGGCCGGGAAGTTCGCTTTGATCGTTCCCGTAATGATATTGGTCGACGGACGTTGCGTCGCAATGATCATATGGATACCTACCGCACGTGCTTTCTGGGCAATACGAGCAATCGGTAACTCTATCTCTTTGCCGGCTGTCATGATCAGGTCACCAAACTCATCAATGATCACCACAATATACGGCATAAACTTATGACCCTTCTCCGGGTTCAGCTGCCGGCTGATAAACTTGGCATTATATTCCTTGATGTTACGGGTATGCGCTTTCATCAGCAGGTCATACCGGTTATCCATTTCCTTACAAAGGGAATTCAACGTCTGGATCACTTTCGTAAAGTCCGTAATGATCGGCTTGTCCGTATCCGGAAGCATCGCCAGGTAATGGCGTTCTATATCCGCATAAATACTGAACTCCACCATCTTCGGGTCCACCAGGACAAACTTAAGCTCCGACGGATGCTTCTTATAGAGCAACGAAGTAATGATCGCATTCAAACCGACCGATTTCCCCTGCCCGGTCGCACCCGCTACCAGCAGGTGAGGCATTTTACACAGGTCAAACATAAAGATCTCATTCGTGATCGTTTTCCCTAACGCTACCGGCAGGTCATACTTACACTCCTGGAATTTCCTGGAACCGATCACCGAATGCATCGAAACGATCTGGGCATCCTTGTTCGGCACTTCAATACCAATCGTCCCTTTTCCCGGCATCGGAGCAATAATACGGATCCCCAGGGCTGACAGGCTCAACGCAATGTCATCTTCCAGATTCCGTATTTTAGAGATCCGGACCCCTACATCCGGCACCACCTCATACAAGGTAATGGTCGGACCCACCGTGGCTTTGATGGAAGCAATCCCGATCCCGAAGTTCTCCAGCGTCTGCTTGATCCGCTTCTGGTTAGCCGTCTGTTCATCCATATCCACCTGATGGTCGCCCGTATCATATTTCTGAAGCAGGTCCACCGAAGGATTCCGGAATCCGGACAGATCCAGTTTCGGGTCATAATCACCCAGGGCAGACCCGTCAAACACTTCATCATCACCCTGTGGAATCTCCACCGTAAAAACAGGCTCATCCTCTTCCGGCTCTTCCGCTTTTCCTTCTAACACCTCAGGAGCCTGATATGTTTCTTCTTCCGCCGGAATGGTGACTTCAAACCCGTCATCCTCCCCGGCTGTGGCATAGAGGTCTTCCCCCATGGAAGCCACCGAAAAGGGTTCATCCGCTATCCCGGCCTTCTCCAGCTCCTTCTCCGTATCAAAATAGTCCTCCGGCTCCGGTTGCTTCCGGTTCGTCTTTTTTCGGAGAGAAACCTCTTCCTCCTCCGGCTCCCCCTCCTCATCTGTTATCTCTTCTTCCTCTTCCTCTTTTCTGCTCCTTTTCACCCAGCCAAATGTCAGGAGATGCTGCAGGAAAGGAATGGTTTTAGGGGAAGAAAAGATGGCAATGATCAGGAAAGATCCGGCCAACAGCAGGATCATCCCCGGAGTCCCTATATTGTTGATCATCATTTCCGAAAGGTAATAGCCATGTTCCCCTCCCAGGTAAATGAACGTATCCTCATAGCCATGAATAAATACAAACGCAAAAAACAGCGACCCCCAGATCAGCATCGAAGCCGAAAAAAGGAAACGTTTCAGCAGGTTCACCCTTTTCAGGTTCATCAGTTTCACCCCGACCGACCCTAAAAAGAACAGGATCATAAACGAAGAAATCCCAAACCAGCGGTTCATCAGCAGGTCAGACAGATACGCCCCCCGCACACCCGTCCAGTTGGCCACTACGCCCCTCCGGGTCACCAGGTCCGCCAGGGGAATATTTTCGATCTTACTCTGGTCTGCCCCTCCGGTAAAAAAGAAAGAGATCAGTGCCAGTCCCGTATATAAAGTGAGGATAGAAATGATCAGCCCGGTAATAAAACGGGTGCGTTTATTAGAAAAAAATGCTTTCACCGCTTCCCACTTCTCCCCGCTCTTACTACTTCCTTTCGTAGTACTATTTTTTTTAGCCATATAGATTGTTCATTATTAGCAACCGGAAAAATCTCTACCCGTGATATTCCCGCTGTAAGACATGCAAAGTTAATCAGAATAATTGAAAAATCATATGGAGTTTATGGATCTCCTGAGAAAGAAAAACTATTTTTGGGGTTCATGGACAGGAATCCTTTCAATAGCCGGCAGGAATAGCTGTCGTTTTCCGCAGGGCCGGTTGTCAACGCCCGCAGGGGGAGTCATGCTCCTCCGCAGGGATAGTCGGACTTAGCTCTGCGGACATTCACAACGCTCCCTGCGGAAACGGATGGCTTGCCCTGCGGATTCCGGTGGAGAGCCTGGATAGTATACGTATCAGCCGGACTTAATATACTTATTAG
>JAJQFE010000057.1 GCA_021201295.1 Tannerellaceae bacterium
TAAGTATATTAGCCGGCGCTAATAAGTATATTAAGTGGAGCTAATAAGTATATTATCCAGGCTTTCCCCGGAAATGGTACAGGAGGTTGACGGGTTGGAAAGGGAATATTTTATCTTCTTTTTTCCGTTTCTGTCTTTCCCACAGGTTTTTGTGGTTCCCATAGCGCAGACATGGAGTAGCTGTGTGATGCCGGATAAGCCAGGGTGTTTCGGGATGTGGATTATTTTTTTATCTACATACGGAAGTTTCCGGAACTATCCGGAAGTTCCCGGAAATGACCACCTGGTATCCCCTTATCTTTGTTTGGTTATTTTTTCGTTGCGGGACGGGGCATTCATAAACAGTAAACTTTTATTCCTATGCATTGGATGGATCATTACAGCACAGACACTACGACTTTTTCAGGAAAAATCACCGGAGCAGAAGGATTTTATTTACGACTGATCAGGTATCCCTTCAAGAGGGAAAAAGGGAATTTTATCTGATAAAAGGGTTTAGTCTACAAGAGATAAAAAATGCAGGAGATAAAAAACCTACATCTAAAGCGCTGCAAACCAGCATGTAGAAAGGGATACAGATGGTTTGCAAGAGATAAAAGTAAATATACAAAAAATCCCTGTGTATACACCGGAGATGTAAAAGAAATTTTCCAGTCGTAACCAGACCGGAAAGCAGCTCCCTAATGTATCCGCCTATAGTCTACTGGCTTCTGTTACTCCGGTTTGAACCTGTGCAGGTATTGAAATTAGTCCCTGAATTACTATTATCCGGAGTCACTGTGGAACGGTCTGGTGTCCGGTTGGTATCCGGTGTGACGGAAGGACGTGTATCAGGAGATGTATTGGAATTTCCCGGAGGACGCGTAGTCGTTCCCGGACGGTTAGTATTAGCCGGAGGATTGGTTGTTCCCGGACGGTTATAATTATTATTCGGATTATTATAATTAAAACGATTATTATAGTTTGGGCGATAATAGGGAGGACGTGGATCCCGCGCATAAATATAGATCGGACGGCCATAAGGCGGGAAAAGTGCCGGATAAGGAGAAGGGTAATACTGTACTTCATCGTATAAATATTCATATCCGGTCAGGTAGTCATTCCAGAATTCCAGTGCATACATTTCACCGCCGGAAGTCAGGTAACCCAGCACTTCCTGATAACCTTCATCCGTTTCCCGAACAGCCAGTAAACGATCCGGTGAACCGGCTATATATTCAACCTGTGCTTTAGTCATACCGGTCCGGAGACGGTCAATATCCAGGGAGCGGCGGGTTCCACACGCTGTAAGCAGGATCACTGTTATAAACAGACAAACAATTTTCTTCATTTTATTCTTTTTGGCGTTAATAACCTGTCTCCCATATTCCTATGGTTCAATGAAACACATTCCGGAAAAAGATTGTTTGTAAATAAAATAGAAAAATCCATGGATCCAGTCGTGCTTCTGTCTGCTCCAGAAGCAAAATTGCCGGAAAGTGTCCAGGGGTGCAATACCTATAATTATGTATTTAACAGGCTGAAATGAATACAGATAGGTATTTTCATGTTAATTTTCCGTTACATTGGCAAAATCCCGTCTTTTTTATATAAAAAGGATTATCTTTGCCGGCAGAAAAATGAAAAATGTCAAAAAATATCTGACATTCGGACTCCCGCTGTTATTCATTACTTATCTGGGATTCCTGATCGCGTTTACTCACGTCCATATAGTAAACGGGGTAACGATCGTACACTCCTACCCTATCGTCTGAATCATACCTCCAATGGTACTCCGGTGGAACACGAGCATACCTATGCGGAGTTTCAGTTGCTCCACCAGCTTTCTGTCATTGAAATTGCTGGTGCAGCCCTTGTCTTTTTCCTGTTAGCTGCCCTTCTTGCAGCCACGCAGACCCTTCTTTACCATCCGGTTTATCCGGATTATCTTCTTCCCGTTACCGGGAAGCTTTCTCTCCGTGCCCCTCCTGTTGCATAATAAATAAATAGCGTATAGGACTTCTCCTATACAGTAGGCACGACTGTCCGGTTATTCGTCCGGTAACAGCCTGCCATCTGACAAACCAGGATATGGATAGTTCACATTCCACGTCTGGCTGCTTACCTGCTAAGTGGAAGACCGGTAACGGATGATTCCCCGGATTCCTGTAATTTCTTATTCCATTTATTTATTAATGCATATTATAATGAAAAAGATCCTTGCTTTTATTATATGCCTGTACTGTGCCTCTACGTCATTGTGGGCAGCAGGCAATCCCGATTTAAATGATTCGGATGCGAACGTGATCGGTCACGTTTTAGACAAAGAGACCGGTGAACACCTGACCTACATCAATGTAATTCTTCAGGGTACCACTATCGGTACCACTACGGATAACACCGGACACTACTTCCTTAAACATTTACCAGAAGGAAATTTCGTCCTGGAGTTTAAGGCTTTGGGCTATAAATCCGTTACGGAAAAAGTGACTTTGAAAAAAGGGGTTACTTTAGAAGTCAATGTAGAATTAGAAGAGGACCGGATTGCGTTGGATGGCGTAGTAGTGTCCGCTAATCGGGGAGAAACCACCCGGCGGTTAGCTCCTTCTTTAGTCAACGTGCTGGATGCACAGGTATTTACCAAAACCAATTCTGTCAGCCTGGCTGACGGGCTTGGCTTCCAGCCGGGAGTCCGGGTAGAAACGAACTGCCAGAATTGTGGATTCCAACAGGTCCGGATCAACGGATTAGATGGTCCGTATACCCAGATCCTGATCGACTCCCGTCCTATATTCAGCGCCCTGTCAGGAGTCTATGGTCTGGAACAGATCCCGGCGAATATGATCGAACGGGTAGAGGTTATGCGTGGAGGAGGATCTGCGTTATTCGGTTCATCTGCCATTGCCGGAACAATCAATATTATTACCAAAGAACCTTTACGGAATTTCGGGGAATTGACACATGGGATCACCTCTATTGGAGGTAGCTCTTCGTTTGATAACAATACGAGTTTAAATGCCTCTTTAGTATCAGACAATGGCAAAGCGGGTTTATATATTTTCGGTCAGAACCGCCATCGTTCGGGATATGATGACGATGGGGACGGGTATACGGAACTACCTAAACTCCAAAGCCAGACAGTCGGCTTCCGTTCCTATCTGAAAACCAGCACCTATAGTAAACTGACCTTTGAGTATCACCATATGAATGAATTCCGCCGCGGAGGAAATATGCTGAACCGTCCTCCTCATGAAGCTGATATAGCGGAACAACTGGAACATTCTATCGATGGCGGAGGGATTAAGTTTGATGCGTATTCCAAAGATTACAAACATAAGGTGAGTGTCTATACATCCGCCCAGAATACAGACCGGAACAGTTACTATGGTACCGGGCAGGACCTGAATGCCTATGGAAAAACAACAGACCTGACCTGGATGGCAGGATCCCAGTATATCTATAGTTTTGATGGACTCCTTTTCATGCCGGCCGACTTCACGGCTGGTCTTGAATACAGTTATGACCGTCTGAAAGATGAAATGTTAGGATATAACCGTTTGACAGACCAGACTGTCCATGTGGAAAGTTTCTTTTTCCAGAATGAATGGAAAAATGCCCGTTGGAGTTTTCTGATCGGCGAACGTCTGGATAAACATAATATGATCAGTAACGCGGTGTTCAGTCCACGGGCCAATATCCGGTATAATCCGACACCGGACATTAACATCCGTGCCAGCTATTCCAGTGGATTCCGTGCTCCCCAGGCATTTGATGAAGACTTGCATATCTCTGCTGTCGGAGGTGAAGTAGCCCTGATCGAACGGTCACCGGACCTGAAAGAAGAAAAGTCACAAAGTATCAGCACCTCTGTAGACTTCTACCAACGGTTCGGGGGTATCCAGTTAAACTTCTTAGTGGAAGGATTCTATACCAACTTAAGTGATGTATTTATCCTGGAAGACATCGGATACGATCTCCAGGGAAACCTGATCAAAGAAAGAAGAAACGGATCCGGAGCCACAGTGATGGGATTGACTCTGGAAGCGCGTGCGATCCTGACCTCCTGGTTACAACTCTAGGCAGGTGCCACCCTGCAACGCAGCCGCTATAAAGAACCGGAGAAATGGAGTTCGGATGACGAGGTACCGGAAGAAAAGAAAATGTTCCGAACTCAGGATACATACGGCTATTTCACAGCGACACTGACTCCTTATAAGCATTTTTCTGCTGCTTTATCAGGCACTTACACGGGAAGTATGTTAGTACAACACCTGGCTGGATATATTCCTCAGGATATAGCAGTCAAAACACCGGAATTCTTTGATATGAATATCAAACTGGCCTATGAAATTGATTTGTATAAAGAGAGTAAATGGAATTCAATGCCGGTATACAGAATATCTTTAATGCCTATCAGAAAGATTTTGATAAAGGTCCCGACCGGGATGCTTCCTATATTTACGGTACATCGACTCCCCGGAGTTATTTTGCAGGGATAAAGATCAGTTTCTGATCATAGATATATTTTAATCGTATCAGAAGTAGAAACCGCTCCTGTATCTATACTAATGATCAGAGGAGGAAGTTCGTATTCACGGGCTTCCTCTTCCTGTTGTCCGGCATATCCGGATAGCCAATCCCGTGGTGGTTCTTTTTCACAGGATACATACAATACAAACAAAAAGAAAGAAAGGATTTTTTCATGTTGTTACCGATTTTGGATAAAATATGTTTTGGTATAAATGGTAACAAACATTCTTTTTTAAAGGTTTTGAAAAGAAACAAATCCTGTCTTCTATGAAATTTTGCGAGCAGTCATAACCGGAAGATTTGCCGGGCTCCCAAGGGCTTTTCCTACAAAGAAGGGGACATTTTTATATAATATAAACATCCCGTTCTTTACGAAAAAAGGAGGGAATGGAAATATCAGAGTTGGGTGAATGAGCCGGAGACAAATTCCAGTACGATGGGTAATTCATTCCGCCAGTAGGACCAGGTATGAGCTCCATCTTTTACACGGTATTCATGAGGGATCTCATTTTTATGGAAAAGGATATGCATCAAGCTATTTCCTTCATACAGAAAGTCATCATCTCCACAACTGATATACCAGCGGATCTGTTTGATCTTCTTTAGTTCCTCTTCGGGCGCATTTTTAATCATACTTTCTATATTATGTCGTTGATAATAGGTCTCCATCTGTTGATCGGTAGCTTTTGAACCGGAATCTTTCAACCGTTTTTTCAGTTGTTCCGGATCCCAGTTTCCGGTAGCTGCGCTTAACGGAGCGGCTGCAGCAAACAGATCCGGTTGATGGAGCGCATAAAAGATCGTTCCGCCACCTCCCATGGACAACCCAGCTACTGCACGGTATCGTCTTTCACTCCGTACCCGGTAGGTCTTTTCTATATGGGGAATCAGTTCCTGGAAGAAAAAGTCTTCATATTCAAAAGAGCCATCAACTGCATTGAAATACCCTCTTACTCCGGTATTCGCATCAGGCATGACTATAATCATAGGTGCGGCTGTCCCTTCCCGGATGGCTTTATCAGCAATGTGTTGTACCTGTCCGAATTGTACCCAACCGGTTTGGTCATCCCCTCCTCCATGTAAAAGATAAAGGACCGGATAACTACGATCTGTCTGGTCATATCCTTCCGGCAGATAGATGGCATATTTACGATCCATGTTCAGGATCCCGCTTTTTACACTCAGGGTTTCATACACCTGGCTTCCCTGGCTCCAGGCTACCGGAAGAAGAATGGTTAACAACAAAAGAGTAAAGATTAGTTTTTTCATATTCAAAAATATTAGTTGTTAATAGTACTATTCCATATCTGGTGAGTAGTGGATAAAGATAAATAAAAGGAATAAAAAATCCTCTTTCTATTCCGGAAATAAATGAATTAATAAAAAGGAAGATAGCCAGCATACAGGGAAAAAGTTATTTTTGTAACTTTATATTTTACATTCGTACATAGAATTATTAAAATAAAGATCCATGAAAAATCTCAAATTCCCTATTTTAGTAGTGATCCTGGCCATAGGTATGCTTGCCTGTTCAGAAAATAAACCCAAAGATAAAAACTACCCGATGTTCTGGACCTGGCTGGATTATCGTCCGGGGATGAATTTTGATTTGGTTTGCTTCATATTACAGGAAACAGGTATCGATGGTCTTATACTAAATGCTGCGACACCGGATGACTATCGGGCAGCTATCCCTGTTGCCCACCAACATGATATTGAAGTATATGCCTGGTTATGGACCATGAATCTGGAGCATGATCGTGAAAAAATTCTGAAAGAGCATCTGGAGTGGTTCAGTATGAACCGGAATGGAGAAAGTCTGGCAGAGACAAAAGCCTATGTGAATTACTATAAATTCATGTGTCCTGCCTTACCGGAAGTGAGAGAATATATTAAAGAAAAAATTAAGGCATATTGTGAAGTAGAAGGTTTGAATGGGATTGCGATTGATTATCATTGCTTCGTAGATGTTATCCTACCTACTACTTTATGGCCTACATATGGGATTGTACAGGACAGGGAGTATCCGGAATGGGATTACGGTTACCATCCGGCGATGATTGAACTGTTCCAGGCAAAACATGGATATGATCCCCGTGAACAAGAAGATCCTTCTACGGATGAAATCTGGTTACAATTTCGGTGTGACCAGATTACAGAAGTGGCGAATGAAATTGCCGAAGTAGTCCATTCGTATGGAAAAGTGATGGCTGCCTCGCCTTTCCCTACACCGGCCATGTCCCGGAAAATGGTTCGCCAGGACTGGGGTAAATGGGACCTGGATATTGTATTTCCGATGGTGTATCATAACTTCTATACAGGGGATGTCAGCTTTATTTCAGACTGTACGATTGACAATGTCAGGGATAAAAATCCGAATACCACCCTCTATTGTGGCATGATGGCAACAGATGGGGATGAGATGTTTGACTGCATGGATGTAGCCCTGAACAACGGAGCAGAAGGAATTGCTATTTTTACTGTAAACAGTCTACGTTCACCTGAAATTCGCAGCAGGTTCAAAGCATACACTGACAACGCCCGGGAAAGACGGGCTAATCATGTATTCCCAGTCCACTCCGGAAAAACAGTAAATACAAATCCTTTTGAAAACCGGGGCATTATGAATGCAATCCATACCCGGATGCTCGCATATGTCAGTCTCGGAAGAGCAGTGGGATTACCGGAAATGAGAAAGACCTCCTGGGAGACCCTGGAACAATTAACAACGAATGCATTACTGTCTGCCCATACATCTGATGAATATGTCGGACTGGTCAAGAATGCCCCTAAAGGAGACGCAACTCTTCAACCGGTAGCAGATGCGGTGGCTGACCATTTCAGTAAAAACAATCATATCAATAAGCTGAATTTGCTCGAATACAAGTTAGTGGACGAATACGGAGCCACCAAATGCTACGAAGTAACAGATGTAAATAACCAGATTACCTTTAAAGTGAATTTCTATTTCTATGGCGGGGTGATCTCCGGATGGAGTATTGAACCGGAAAAAACTTCCTATGAGAACTACCGGGAAAGAGTGAAATAAAAAGAGGCTGTTCAAACGGACAGCCTCTTTTGGGGTAGCGAGACCCGGGATTGAACCGGGGACCTCATGATTATGAATCATGCGCTCTAACCAGCTGAGCTATCTCGCCATCTCCTTTCGGAAAGAACGCTGCAAAAGTAGAAGTTATTTTTATATTATGCAACTCTTTTAAAGAAAAAAATTGGTCATTTTGTAACATATTTGGCGCAAATAGGTATCTTGTAAAAGGTTTTTCACAGGATAAATTGGCTGTTTCCGAATCTTTTATGTACCTTGCCGCGCAAATAATATTTTGGATGAATGAAAAAAGAGAAATTTCATATCGAATACGTTTTTGATAAAGTTTTCCGCCGGAGTTTATGGAACCATTTAACCACTCCTCCCGGATTATCTGCCTGGTTTTCAGATGATGTTTTTATTAATAATAATATTTATACTTTCAAGTGGAATAAGGATGAGCAAGAGGCAGAACTATTATCCATAAAACCAGAGATGAGTATACGCTACCGCTGGACAGATGAAGAGGATGAAGAGGCTTATTTTGAATTCAGGATACATACTGTGGAATTAACCGGTGCGACTGCACTTGAAATAACCGATTTTGCCGAGCCTGACGAGAAGCAGGATTCCATTGAATTGTGGGATACACAAGTAGAAGAATTAAAACGCACATTAGGCATTTAGATTTGTTTTACCCAAGAGAAGAGGTTGCTATCGTTTTTTCCACTACTTTTGTTCTCTTAACCGGAATAGGTAATGTTGAAAATTAAACGATTATATACATTTATGCTGCAAACTTTCCTGCCGTTGTTCTTTATGACCTTCGGCATATGTTTGTTTATTGTATTAATGCAGTTTTTGTGGAAATACATAGACGACATGGTGGGAAAAGGACTGGAAATGTCCATTCTGGCAGAAATGTTCTTTTATGCAGCACTCTCCTTAGTGCCTATGGCACTTCCCTTAGCCATATTATTAGCCTCCCTGATGACTTTCGGAAATCTGGGAGAACGGCTGGAACTACTGGCGATGAAATCAGCCGGAGTCTCCCTGTTACGTATTATGCGCCCTTTAATTGTAACTTTATGTATAGTAAGTATCGGAGCCTTCTATTTTCAAAATAACGTAATGCCAGTCGCACAGGTCAAATTATTTTCTTTACTATATTCTATGCGTCAGAAATCGCCGGAACTGGATATTCCGGAAGGAGTATTCTATTCGGATATTATCGGATACAGTGTATATGTAAAAGATAAAGACAACAAAACCGGGCTTTTAAAGGACATGATGATCTATGATTATTCCGAAGGCTTTAATAATGCACGGGTGATCGTAGCAGATTCCGGACGTTTAAAAACATCAGAAGACAAACTGTTCCTTGTTCTTTCTATGTTTGACGGTGAATCTTTTGAAAATATTAAAAATCAATCCGGGGGAGGGGCTACACGTGTTAAGGAAGCAGTCCCTTACCGGAGAGAAACTTTTAAAACAAAAGATATCCTGATTGAATTTGATGCTAATTTTACCCGTACAGATGAAACATTCCTTCAAAATCAATACATAGGAAAAGATATTACAGATCTGCAGGTATCGATTGATTCCATGAGTGTCCATCTGGATAGTATTAAAAATATTAATTCCCAGGGAATCTATACGAATTCCTATAAAAAATCTCTCACTACTAATACCAACAGACCTAAAAAATCTGAGGAAGAGGAGATACAAGAAATAAAACCGGTAGACAAAAATGAAATTCAAGAGCCCGTTATCGTCTTAAACTATGACAGCATCTACCGGGCTACAGAACCCAGCAGCAAGGCCACGATTTTAAACAGAGCCAAAACTTCTGTCGATAATGTGAAAACAGAATATTTTTTCAAAGCGGCTACTGTCGGGGATGAAGCTTATAAACTAAGGCGCCACCTGACAGAATGGCATAAGAAATTTACCCTATCATTTGCTTGTCTGGTCTTTTTCTTTATCGGCGCCCCTTTAGGAGCAATTATCCGTAAAGGGGGACTTGGGATGCCGGTCATTATATCCGTAGTTCTCTTCATCTTCTACTATATTGTAGATAATATAGGCTTTAAAATGGCAAGAGATGGCATATGGGAAGCCTGGCAGGGGATGTGGCTAAGTTCCTTTGCACTGACTCCATTAGGTGTATTTTTGACTTATAAAGCGGTCAATGATTCGGTTATTCTAGATGCAGACACTTATTTAAATGCACTTAAAAACCTGACAGGAAAACGTTCCGGACGGAAAATAGAAAAGAAGGAAGTGATCATGTTCACACCTGATTATAAAAATCTTATTCCAAAACTAGAAAAACTGGCCACTGAGTGTCAGATCTATCTGGATGGTCACAAACGCTGGCTCAATTATTTCAATTTCTGGAAACAGGGAGCAAAAGACCATACGGCAGGACATATTGCTACGGAAATGGAGAAAATTATAGAAGAGCTTACTAATTCAGACCAGATCCTTATATTAAATAAACTGATGGATTATCCGCTGATCGGGGGATATAATCAGAGCAAAGTCAAAATCAATCCCCAGACCGGAATACTTTTAGAAATGTTTATTCCTATAGGACTACCTGTATACTTTATCGCTACCTACCGGAGAAAACTATTAAGACAGGACATACAAACGGTTAAAAAGATCAGTCAGGAACTTGTAAGCATGATTCGTGACACACAAAAGATAGCAGATTAATGTCCTGCGAAGTACTTCCTTTCTCTTTATAGTTGTTTCACACTCATAAAGAAAATGTATATGGATATTTACACTACCTTTGTCGTGTAAAATTAGGAAACAATAAGTATATGAGCGAAATCAAACTGAACACGATCGAAGAGGCTATCAAAGACTTCCGTGAAGGAAAGTTCCTCATTGTAGTAGATGATGAAGACAGAGAGAATGAAGGTGATTTTATTATTGCTGCAGAAAAAATAACCCCGGAGAAAGTTAATTTTATGCTTACCCACGGGCGTGGTCTGTTATGCGCTCCAATTACAGAAGAACGTTGCCAGGAATTAGAATTAGAAATGCAGGTTTCTGCTAATACCTCTATTCTGAAAACCCCTTTTACGGTAACAGTCGATAAACTGGGTGACGGTTGTACCACCGGAGTATCCATCCATGACCGTGCCAAAACAATCCTGGCATTAGCAGATCCGAAAAGTAAACCTACGGATTTTGGACGTCCAGGACATATTAATCCTTTACGTGCCCGGTCAAGGGGCGTCTTACGCCGTGCCGGCCATACGGAAGCAACTGTAGATTTAGCCAGATTAGCAGGTTTATTGCCAGCAGGAGCGTTGATTGAAATTCTAAATGAAGATGGCTCTATGGCCCGGCTACCTCAATTAATTAAAGTAGCAGAAAAACATACTATAAAAATCATTTCTATCCGTGATCTGATTGCGTACCGTCTGAAAACAGAATCCATTGTAGAAAAAGGAGTTGAAGTAAATATGCCCACTCAATACGGGAACTTCCGTCTGATTCCCTTTCTTCAAAAAAGTAACGGACAGGAACATATTGCTCTCTTTAAAGGAAACGTCTCCAGTAGTGATCCTGTGTTAGTCCGTATGCATTCTTCCTGTGCCACAGGGGATATATTCGGATCTCTACGATGCGAATGTGGGGAACAATTACGGAAATCCATGGAAATGATCGAAAAAGAAGGGCGTGGTGTAGTGGTATATCTGAACCAGGAAGGGCGTGGCATAGGCCTTATAGAAAAAATGAAAGCCTATAAACTCCAGGAGGAAGGATTAGATACGGTGGACGCCAACCTTCATCTGGGACATAATGCAGATGAACGAGACTATGGGGTCGGCGCCCAAATTCTGCGTCATTTAGGAGTCACCAAAATGCGCCTGATTACTAACAACCCGGTTAAACGGGTCGGATTGAAAGCATATGGGCTGACTGTTGAAGAAAATATTCCCATGGAAATAGAACCAAACCCTCATAATGAATTCTATATGAGGACTAAAAAAGAACGGATGGGACATATTCTTCATAACATTAAATAAGAGAACATCAGCGATTATTCCGGCTTTACCTGTAAGATGAAAAAGCTAAAAAAGATCACTGAAAAACTGCCTTTAGCAGAATTAACCATAATAGTTGTTTAAAGCAGTCTCATTCACTACCAAATTGTTTTATATTTACTAATTATTACTTATTTTTGTCGCATCAACATAACACAAACCATCAAATTCAGTCACATGACACAAGTTTCAGAACGTTTAGCAAGTTTATTGCCTTCAGAAACTCTGGCGATGTCACAGAAAAGTAACGAGTTGAAAGCTCAAGGTATTGACGTTATTAACTTAAGCGTAGGAGAACCTGACTTTAATACACCTGACCATATCAAAGAAGCAGCCAAAAAAGCAGTGGAGGACAATTATTCCCGGTATTCTCCGGTTCCCGGATATCCAGGTTTGAGAAACGCTATTGTTGAGAAGCTGAAAAAAGAAAACGGCCTGAACTATACGGCAGCCCAGATTCTTTGTTCAAATGGAGCTAAACAATCGGTTTGTAATGTGATCATGGCCATTATCGGCGCCGGCGATGAAGTGATCATCCCTGCTCCTTATTGGGTTAGCTATCCAGAAATGGTGAAGCTGGCAGAAGGAACCAATGTTTTTGTTTACGCAGGTATCGAACAGGATTTTAAAATTACACCGGAACAACTGGAAGCAGCAATCACTCCTAAAACAAAGGCGTTGATCTTATGCTCCCCTTCCAATCCAACTGGTTCCGTATATTCAAAAGAAGAATTAGCAGGTCTGGCCCAGGTATTAGCGAAATATCCTAATATCATAATCATTGCGGACGAGATCTACGAACATATTAATTACATTGGCAAACACGAAAGTATTGCACAGTTTCCGGAAGTGAAAGACCGGGTAGTGATCGTAAACGGCGTTTCCAAAGCCTATGCAATGACCGGCTGGAGAATTGGTTTTATTGCAGGCCCTCAATGGATCGTTTCTGCATGTAACAAACTACAGGGACAATATACTTCCGGTCCGTGCTCTGTTTCTCAGATGGCAGCAGAAGCGGCCTATACAGGAACGCAGAAACCGGTAAAAGAGATGCGCGAAGCTTTTGAACGCCGCCGTAACCTGATTGTTCAATTAGCAAAAGAGATCCCGGGATTGGAAGTGAACAATCCACAGGGGGCATTCTATCTGTTCCCTAAATGTGATTCTTTCTATGGCAAATCAGCTGGCGACCATAAAATTGAAAATGCAGCGGATCTGGCCATGTATTTATTAGAAGAAGGACACGTAGCGTGTGTAGGCGGTGCAGCCTTTGGAGCACCTGAGTGTATTCGTATGAGTTATGCCACTTCGGATGAGAATATCGTGGAAGCAATGAACCGTATTAAAAATGCGTTGGCAGCTTTGAAATAAAGAGAACTATTTTCTTTAGCATAAATAATCCCCGGTAATAGAGTTAATTACCGGGGATTATTATTTCAAATAGACCCTTCTTTAATCTTTCGTAAAGGCATGGACGATTTCCGCTACATACATTTTATGAGGATGCCCATGATCACTATACCATTTATTAAAAAGAGATGGATCAGCAAAGTTTCCTTCTTTAATCATATCGGTATATAACTTGCGACATTCCAAGGTCAGCCTTGCCTGTTTAAAAGTGACATTTCCCAGATTCGTAAAAACCGGGATCAATCCCGTCTCTTTTACTTTATTAATATCTCTGCCGGATTTAGAACCACACAGTTTATGAATATCCTTATTTTCTTCTCCTAAAAAGGAAATTGTAAAATAGTCATTCGTCTCCATAAATTCATATGTATAACGCTCCGGACGGACAAATACAAACACCACCGGCTGGTGCCAGATATATCCTACTCCACCCCAATTGGCAGTCATTGTATTAAACTTCTCCTTATTTCCGGCTGTGATAAGCATCCACTCCTTACTTATCACATCCACCATATGATCATTTACCTGGCCAAAAGAAATCTGTCTCATAATTTTGAATATTTTATCTTACCAACAAATATAGGAGAAATTGTATTTATTAAAATTAAACTATGAAGAATTGTATCGAATTAAACAAATTTCAATCCAAATAATACATATATTAATCAGACAAAAAACAAGTAACTTCTTCAACAAATTAATTTCTTCTAAAAGCAGGAAGGCTGAAAAATAAGAATTTAAAAGCTCCTTTTCCACAAGATCATCTAACTTGACAGTAATAGAAATCTGATCAGCATCCTCAATGACAGATATATTGCATATTTCGCCTGTATACATTTTACCGGCATTACTCTTTATCCGTATTTTTTTACCTGGATCAAGAGACAAATAATCATGAGATACAATTTTAAACTTTCCATAAACACATTCAATATCTGGTATGATAGAAAAAAGTAAGTCTGCTGAAAAAACATATTCTTCATTTGTGACATTCCTTAATAACCTTCCTTGAGAATTAGCTAAAATGGGGGTTATATTTTCTTTATCTACAAAATATCCAAGCAATAGAGAATCTCTTACATCTGTTATATCGCAGCATTTCACTGAAACAATTCCATTATTTGGGGCATAAATATTAATAATTTCCGGCAAAGTAAATATTCTGATATCAATAGGAATATACCTTTTATAAGGCAAAAATAGCATACCATACTAACAATTAGGATAGTAATCAATATAAAAAATCGCAAAATCTTTGTAAACCTACAGGAATCTGTTGAATAATCAATCTCACTTTTTCACTATGCAAGTCATTGTTTTTACTATCAAAAGAATTTTGTATCATAATTAACTTCCCAATTCTAACTGATTTTTAATAAGCTGATAATATTTTCCCCTCTGCATAGTTAATTCATGAGGAGTACCAATCTCCACAAGTTCTCCATTATCCAGCACTACAACCTGATCCGCATTTTGTACAGTACTCAAACGATGTGCCACAATAACAACAGTCTTATTTTTATAAAATGTTTTCAGATTACGAACAATTATCTTTTCATTATTTGCATCCAATGCGTTGGTTGCTTCATCAAGAAATACAAACTGTGGATTTTTATATACAACTCTGGATATTAAAATACGTTGTCGCTGACCTTGACTTACGCCTGTACCATCATCCCCTATAAGTGTATCATATCCTAAGGGTAAAGAGTCTATAAAATTTGTAATATTCGCAATATCAGTAGCATATTTTAAACGCTCCATATCAACTGTTTCTTCTGAAATGGAAATATTATTTGCAATACTATCAGAAAATAAATATCCTTTCTGCATAACAACCCCACACTCTTTTCTCCAATTAACTAAATTATAATTTTCTAAACTATTACTCCCTATATGTATAGAACCTGAAGTAGGTGAATAATATCCCAATAATAATTTAATTAATGTGGTTTTGCCACTCCCGCTGGCACCCACTATAGCTGTTAATTTCCCTTCGGGAAGAATAAGATTTATATTTTTAAGAACATAAGGATTATTAGCCCCATCATATTTAAAATAAAGATCTTTAATTCTAATTGATTTTGCTTCCGGTTCTCTATAAGGAATTAATCTTTTTTCATTTTCTTCATCTGGTTTAGAATGTATCTCATTCATCCTATCTAAACTTATACTAACATCTTGCCATTTATAAATAATACTCATGATTTGCTCTATAGGGGAATTGAGTTGACCTATGATATATTGTATAGCTAACATTCCCCCTAATGTTAATTGCCCGTTCATTACTAAAGATGCCGACATTACCGTAATCAACATATTCTTCAATTCATTTATAAAAATACAGCCTGCATCTTGTACCTGCTTTAAAGAAAGTAACCTTAAATTTGTCTCAAACAAATCCGCTTTTGAGTCTTCCCATTTCCATCTTTTTTTACGTTCACATCCCTGCAATTTAATTCCTGCATTCCATTTACTAATTGTAGAACCAAATTTCGATTGGCACCTTGTTGGCTGAAGTACATATAATCTAAAGATCTTCTTTTTTCTAAAAAAATAAATATCCAAACTCCATACAGAACACTACCTAAAAGAAAAACGAAAAATATCGGAACATTATAGATATAAAGCACCAAACTAAAAATGATAAATGTGAATAATGAAAAAATAAAATTCAGTAGTTGATTGGTAAGAAAGTCTTCTATACGTTGATGATCTTCTATACGTTGCAATAAGTCTCCTAACAACTTCGTATTGAAGAACTTCATTGGTAACCTCATTAACTTTATAAAAAAATCAGAAATAAGAGAAATATTAATTCTTGCACTAATATGGAGTAATATCTTATTTCTTATAAATGTAATAATTGTACGACTTAGTAATAAAACAAACTGCCCCAGTAAAATGAGCCAAATAAAACTTATACTTTTATCCTGAATGCCAATATCGACAATTGCCTGTGTTAAAAAGGGGAAAAGAAGCTGGATTAAGTTTCCCATTAATATCCCTATTATTAATGAAATAAAGGACTTTTTATAATTTAATAGATATCTATATAAAAAAGAAAACTTATTAATACGAGGTTTATCATCTTTTTGTTCATAAAATTGTTCTGTAGGCTCTAAAAGCAAAGCAAATCCTTCATCCTTACTACCTAACCAATGTTTACAAAATTCTTTTTCACTATAAGATAAAAGTCCTTTCCCCGGATCAGCAATAAATAATTTATATTCATTCTTTTGCTTTTTTTCCTTATACAAAACAACAAAATGTTTTTGCTCCCAATAAATTATACAAGGTAATAATGCTTCATCCACCAATGAATTAAAAGTAAGTTTCCCACCAACAGCCCGGAAACCCATCCGTTCTGCCGCATGACTAATTCCTAATAAAGAAACACCCTCTTTTCCAATCAGACATTCTTTTGCGAGTCTTTTCAGGCTAAATCGTCGACCATAAAAATAGGCAATCATTTTTAAACATGCGGGTCCACAATTCATTGAGTCCGATTGCATGTAGCATTTAAAGCCTCTCCTGAATCTCATATTTCATACTTCCCAGATCCCTTTATAGGGATCATATTTACATTTTAAAGGTTTATCTAATTTTTCAGAGATAAAAGCCCTACAATCACTACATACATAACGAAATTCACAATCCTTGCAAACTACGATCTGATCCTTCGTAATGTACCAATATTCTTTAAATGAATCCTCTTTTATTACTTTTAATAGAGAATCTCCTTTATTGATATTACCGTAACTTTTAGTCAAAGAAGGACAATTCTTAATATTTCCTTCACAATCTACAGCAATCTTACGATTAAGACATTTGTTTCTAAGAACTCCCTCTAAAAAATCTTTCAGATTATTATTTAGAAGAAATGTTGATGGATTAATAATACCGCAATTACAAGACGAAATAATATTTTGCTTAATATATTGAACATACCCAACTTTCAGATATATTTCTTTCAAATGACTTTCATGAAATTCATTAATCGGTGAATTATAAATGATAAAAGACACCGATGGATATTTACCAGCTGTTTCTAAATAAAAATCTTTATCAATACTTGCATTATACTTTAATAGAAAATCCATAGATTCAAAATCTCTATCGATAAAAAGTGATATAATTGAAAGGAGACTATGGATTGTCAAATCACAGAAAAAACGAAACTGAACGTTTTTGCATAAAAGCTTTTCCAACTCCTCTGCTATCAGTGAAAAATTATGTAAACTTTGCTCATCTACATCAATAATCGCATTTTGTATATGACGGGGAGAATCCCATTCCATCTTAATATCAGGGAATAAAGAAAGATCATATACTAATGTTACATAATTATTTTCAATTAAAAACTCAATGAAGTCTATAAAAAAGGAAACTGAATCTTCTTCTATATCTTCTTTAATAATATTTGCAATTTTCTTTTTTTTAAAGAGCGGGAGTAACTCATAATACTCATTACCAATAAAATTCCAATATTCTTTTTTTACATCACAGATCATCGTTCTTGTATAACCGTTTACAAAGAATACGTCAGAAAAAACTAATAAGTATTTCTCCATTGTGTATAAAGATTCTCTTTTCATTCTTCTATAAGGGAAAAATCAATAATTTTAGAAATTAATGTAGAGGGCGGATGAATACGTGCATACCCATTATATTTTTCAGAAAATTTCAACTTTGCTTTAAGTTCTTTTCTGCTTTTTAATTCTATAGCATTTATAAAATTAAAAAAAAGAGGAGAAGATTTCTTTTCTTCTTCAGATAATTCTACAGTAGTCTTCATTCACTTACATTTTTAATGCTAACTCACGTTCAAGATAATAATTACATTCATCCCCATAAGCAGAAAATTGTCCTAACGGATTAACTTCAAGAAAAATATATTCATTCTGTTCACTTACTATCATATCAATTGACCCCATATCAAGTTCTATTTTATTCATTAGTGAGGTCAGTTTTAATTTAATATGATGAGGTAAAGAATAAGGAATAGTACGAACATCTTTTCCAGAGCTCCTTCTACTATCAATTCTTGTTTCTTCATTGGATTGAGTAAATATTGCTGATGCGAAGAAATTCCCGAAAAAATAAAATATTCTTAACTCGTAATCTTTTTGGATTTCATATTGAATAAGTGAAGGAAGAAAAGTGTCTGTATGTACATTTAAAAATTCTCTTGTAAGACTCTCTGTATATGAAATATAAAACTTATCTTTTGTTTTATGATAAATCCCGTCATCAAGAGATTTTATTATTAATCGACTATCCTTTAGAATTTTATCTAATTCTTTTTTAGAATAGACAATTTCCGTTTTGGGTATGCATAATCCTATTTGTTTTGCAAAATATAATGTAGTCAGTTTATTTAAAGATCTGTTAAAATAGCTTCCCATATGGTGTGTTATTTTACTCTCTAAAAGACTATAAATATATTCTTTCAAAACTTTAAATTCACTTTGTAGAATTTCTTCAATATATTTATTTTCTTCACCAAGCTTTAATATAGCTTTCTCTTCATTTAAAAAATTCAAATTATCTTTTGAGATTCCACCACGTCTATACCAAACTTTATTACATTCCAGAAGATTAACTTCTTTATTAAGAGAATTATCTTTTAGAATTATATTTTGATCATCAATCTTTTTAAAATAAGCGCGCGTTGAATCTCCATTTAAACGGATATATTTTTTATTATAATAATTAAGCCAATCTATAACCAAAGAGGTAGAAGGGTCATCTAATCTGGAAATAATAAGTATCATTAGTCATATAAATGAGTTAATAAGAGAGAGGGACTATAAATAATCCCTCTCTAAAACTTTATGCATCGGAATCTTTGTCATCCCCGGCAACAGTAAGTTCTGTGGATGCTTCGGTATTCATCATTGATTTTGTAAATGACCAATCCTGATTTTGAGCGCCACCTACTAACTTTGCTAATGCATTCTCATTCATTCCTTTTACAGGCTTCAATGATTTTAAAGACTTTTTCATTTTTCTAAATTTTAAAGATTAATAATTATTTCTCCGGAGTTTTTATATTTATAATAATCGTTCTCTTTCATCATTTGCCGCTCCTTCTCCTTTATAACGACTTTTTGTTTTATTAAAAATATAAGAGAATGTTACTTTTATCATTCTTGTATTACCCTTAGATCGATCCATATTATCGATCCCGTTTGTATACAAACGAATCGCTTCTCTCCCCTTGTTAAGGATATCAGTGGCATTCACTTTAACTAATAGTTTATCATTAAGAAAAGATTTCTGTAATCCGGCTGAAAGATTATAAAATCCTTCTGTGTAACCTGTGGCATAATGTCCTTTCGATCTATACTGGAAAGATAAAAGCCCCATATAATTTTCACAAACCTGAATCTATTTGATATCCCTATTTGTCCAAACGGTTTATTATATTTTTTTGAGGTAAACCATACTTTAAATCTTGAAATTGTATTCCTCCTTCAATGGTTGTAGTCCATATATTTTTAGTATATTCATAAGAAGAAGCAATAAAAAAGCTATTATAGTCAGGTAAGTTTATAGGTTTTGTTAACACAGTTACATTATCATTATGGTATAACTCATTTATTTCAAAAATTTGATTTTTATTCCTTATGTACGAGCTCGTGAAATAAAAGGTTCTTTTGGAAAATGTAAAACTTACTTCCGACTTTGAGGCTGGTACAAGAAATGGATTTCCTCCCCAACGTGTATAATTGGTTATATAATTAACATTACTTGAAAGCATTTCGTAACTGGGACGTGATAAATATTTTGTAAATGCTAACTCTAGCTGCCCTTGATTTATTTCATAGTTAATTAACAACTGAGGCAGTAAGTTCTGATAATTTTTTGATTGATTTTGCTTCTTTTCTCCGTTTATATAATAGTTGAAGTCAACTTCCTCAAATCGAATCCCAGCCTTTACAGACAAATCATGCATTTTTAAATTATAATCTAAAAATCCTGCTGCAAACTGTTGAATCATTTTGTTATCAAAAGAGGGTAATTCCTCTTCATATTCAATAGTATGCATTAAAGAATAATTCTCACGTTGTGTATGACTATACTCTCCTCCATAATTAATAAATCCTTTCCATAATGGAGTCGTTAAAATAATTTTCAAAGCCAATAGCTTATAATCATCACCCAATGTATAAGAAACTTTTTTCACCTGGTCATAAGTAAATAATTCATCTGATAAGATGTTGTTTGTACTTTCTCCTTTTGAATAGTCAACATTGAGAACTAAATTTGTAGAACGAATTTTGCCTCCATAGTATGCATTTAGATAATGATGAACTGCATTATTAAAATTCTGATAATCTGAAAAAAAAGTTTCTTTATTACTATCATCCAAAAAGGAAGTGTTAATTTATGAAGTTTGATAAATATCATTAAAAGGTTTTTATCATAAGTATATTTTATTCCTAAACTATTTTTTTCGTCAATATCCCAATTCATTCCTAAAACGAAATAAGTTTTCAACATATTTTCTTTTACTTTCCCCTCATTCCAGGTCTCAAAGAATTTCACATCATTCGTATAAATGTCATATTCATATATTCTTTTATAGTCTTTTCTGTTATCATTAATTTGGAATTCAGTAAATAGTTCTATTTGATCTTTATTATATTTCAAAGCCAAATCACCAAACTCAGATAATCTTTCTTTAAATGAAATTTCAGAAGTAATATTTCCTCCTATTCCATTTTCTCTTTTTTTCAAAGTAGTAATTTTTATTACTGCATTTGCAGATGCTTCATATTCAACTCCGGGCGACATTACAACCTCGATATTTTTAATTTCATAGGATTTGAGAGAACTTAACTCAGATTCATTGTTTACTTTCCTATTATCTATATAAATTAAAGCTTCCCCTTTTCCTAATATACTTATCTGATCATTCATCTCCAGGACAAAAGGCAACTGACTTAAGGCATCTTTTACATTACCTAATTCTGAAAGAACACTATTCTCTATATTAGCAATGAAACCTCCTTTCGACGGTTTAATAATTCTTTTTTGAGCACTTATCGTAATCTCATCAATCATTTCCGTAGACTCTTCCAATATTATAATTCCTTCATAGGGTATTTCGATAACCGAGGAATAAGATAAATATCCTATACAGGAAATTTGTAAAATCTTATTACTATTATATTCTTTATCCTTAATTAAAAAGTAACCTTCGTCATCAGTAATCCCTCCCGTAATAAAAGCTGAATCTGGTAATTGTAGCACCATTACCGTAGCATATGATATGGGAGATCCACTTTTATCTTTAACAAATCCTTTAATTTCTGTAGAGTACAGTTGTTGAGTAAATAAAAGATTAATAAAGATAACTAACACATACCATTTTCTATTTAATAAATCTTTTATCATTTATGTTATCTTTACTTATATTTTAACTAAATATTACAATAAGAATAGATTGTAATTATTTTGAAACAAAGGTATTTTAATATTTCTTTTTTTACATACACAAAAGTGGGAAAAATAAAAAATACTTTTTTTATACACAAAAGTGTATCAAAATGAAATAGATTTAATTAATTCAATGTATATTTGGCATTAAATAAACTAGTAAAAAACAACTTTATGATAGAAGACAATTTTTGTCTAATAAAAGACAACAACTTAAATATGAAGACAGATCCCAAAGAATCGAATTTGAAAATTCCTGTAAATATGCTGAATTCTATTTCACAGTTAACTTATAAAAGCATAACTATTGTTAATTTTTACGAACGTAATTTTATATATATTTCAAATAATCCTTTTTTTCATGTGGAGTTACCATTGATGAAATTAAAAATTTAGGATTTGATTTTTATTCGCAGCATGTTGTAGAAGAAGACCTACCATTATTATTAATAGAAGCGAAGGAAGCAAGTTTAAATTTTCTTGAAAAAACACCTTTATCAGAAAGAGCAAATTATATCATATCACATAATTTCATCTTAATCACACTATTACCGGAAAAAAGCTTCTTACTAATCATAAATTAATACCCCTGAGTTTTTCTGCCGATGGGAAAATAAAATTAGCATTATGTATGATCTCATTAGGTTCATTACATAATTACAGAAATATTGAAATATACAAAATTAATCACCCCAATTATTGGAGTTACAATATCAATACAAAAAATGGATTGAAAACAATGGGATCAAATTAAAAGATACAGAAAAAGAAATGATCATACTCGCCTCAGAAGGACTTACCATACATGATATTGCGAATAGAATGTGTAAATCCATTGATACAATAAAATCATACCGAAAATCTATATATACAAAATTGAATGTAGAAAATATTACTGAAGCAGTCTTTTATGCGTTAGATCGTAAATTGATCTGAAAATAAAAAAGCCGCTCCTGAAACAGGAACGGCTTTTAGTTATATTTATATATCAATCAATCTTACTCAACATTCAAAGTTACACGTTTGAAAGCGGTAACGGTGAGTTCTTTGTTTTGCTGTTGCAGATACTGAGCAATAGTTAATTTGGAATCTTTTACAAATTCCTGTTGCAACAAGGTATTTTCTTTGTAATATTTCTGCAGCGCACCTTCAGCAATACGATCTAACAGATTTTCCGGTTTACCTGCCTGACGAGCTTTATCACGGGCAATTTCCATTTTCTGATCAATAACATTCTGAGGAACTTCATTCGGGTTTACAGCAACAGGGTTCATAGCTGCTACCTGCATAGCTACGTCGCGGGCAACCTGAGGATCTACATCCGGCTGATTGAAAGCAACAATAGTAGCCAGTTTATTTCCCGGGTGGATATATGAAACGGTAGTAGCACCTGTCAGGAATTCATAGAATCCTAATTCCATTTTCTCACCGGTTACTCCTACACGGTCAGTAATATGATTTTCAACCGGACATCCATCTGACATAGGAGCAGCCAAAAGATCTGCTAAAGTTGCCGGTTTGTTTGCCACTGCAATATCCAGGATATCTTTAGTTAAGGCAACAAACTGTTCGTTTTTAGCCACAAAATCAGTTTCACATTTCAATGCTACGATAGCAGCAAATTCACCAGCCTGAGTAGCTAACACACAACCTTCAGATGCTTCACGATCCGAACGTTTTGCGGCAACAGCCTGACATTTTTTACGGATGATCTCCATTGCTTTGTCGAAATCACCTTCTGCTTCCTGTAAAGCGTTTTTGCAATCCATCACTCCCGCTCCGCTCATTTTGCGAAGTTTGGAAATATCAGCCATTGTAACTGCCATAATATTTTATCTATTTTATTGTTTTACTTTTTGTTAATGGAAAAGTAGTCAAAGGAGTTAAGGAGTTATCTGTCGCTTTGCTTCATAGTAGTAAGTAGACTTTCTACTTGGCTCCTCTAACTACTTTAACTCCTTTGACTACTAAAATCCGGCGAAAGCCAAATAATTATTCAGCTGTTTCTTCTTTAACATCTTCAGTTGCAGCCGGGGCTTCTTCTACCACTGCTTCTTCCTTGGCAGGACGATCTTTTTTAACGGTAGCTTTAGCTCTGCGTTCTCTTCTTGGAGCTTCACCTTCACCGGCAGCTTCTGAATCGATTTTCTCAGCTTTACGTTCCTGCAGGCCTTCATTGATCGCTTCGCAAACCGCACCTAAAATAACCTCTACTGATTTAGTAGCATCATCATTAGCAGGAATTACGAAATTAATATTGTTCGGGTTGGAGTTTGTATCTACCATACCGAATACAGGAATCTCTAAACGGTTGGCTTCACGCACTGCAATATGTTCTTTCATCACGTCAACGACGAATAAAGCGGAAGGAAGACGGGTCAGGTCTACAATAGAACCTAATGTCTTTTCCAGTTTAGCCCGTTGGCGGGTGATCTGAAGTTTTTCTCTTTTCGATAGATTATCAAATGTACCGTCTTTTGCCATTTTGTCGATCGTATTCATCTTCTTGATAGCTTTGCGGATAGTCGGGAAGTTAGTCAACATACCACCTGGCCAACGCTCAATTACGTAAGGCATACCAACCGAAGATGCATTATCAGCGACAATTTGTTTAGCTTGTTTTTTAGTAGCTACAAAAAGTATTTTCTTTCCTGATCTGGCCAGATTTTTCAATACTTCAGCAGCTTCATCTACTTTAGCAACTGTTTTATGTAAATCAATGATATGAATACCATTGCGCTCCATGAAAATGTAAGGAGCCATTGCGGGGTTCCACTTTCTTTTTAAGTGTCCGAAGTGAACTCCGGCTTCTAATAACTGATCAAAATTAACTCTTGACATTATTCTTTTTTTTAATCGTTTACTTTCTTTATTTATAAATCAATCATCAGGTAGTCCTCCGACATGTCAACATGCAAAAGAAATCCCAATAATTTAGATACTAAACGCTTCGTTTTACCTGTAAGAAACTCACAAATAATATTAACGTTTACTGAACTGGAATTTCTTACGAGCTTTTGGCTGTCCTGGTTTCTTACGCTCAACCGCACGTGGGTCACGGGTTACAAAACCTTCAGCTCTCAACGCAGGCTTATCTTCCGGATTGATCTTGATCAATGCACGGGCAATTGCCAAACGGGCAGCTTCAGACTGTCCTTTGAAACCACCACCACCAAGATTGATGTTAATATCATATTTTTCAATGACATCCAATTTCTGAAGGGGTTGTTTAACAATGAACTGAAGTATTGAAGAAGGGAAGTAATTTTCCAGATCACGTTTGTTAATCGTGATCTTTCCAGAACCTTCACTTACATATACGCGAGCAATTGCTGCCTTACGTCTTCCTATTGCATTTATTACTTCCATTGCTATTATTTAAGTGAGTTAATATCAATTAATTTAGGTTGTTGAGCTTCATGTTTGTGCTCTGTACCTGCATATACGTACAAATTACCCAATAACTTGGCACCCAGACGATTTTTAGGTAACATACCTTTTACTACTTTTCTGAACAGACGATCTTCCCCTTTCTGCATCAGGACAGCAGGAGTATAGGCTCTCTGACCACCCGGATATCCGGTGTATCTTAAATAAACACGGTCGTTCCATTTATTTCCTGTCAGAACGACTTTATCTGCATTGATAATGATCACATTATCACCACAATCAACGTGTGGGGTAAAGTTTGGTTTGTACTTGCCACGCAGAAGCTTGGCAACTTTAGAACATAGGCGTCCCAAATGCTGGTCAGTTGCGTCTACCACAACCCATTCTTTATTTACAGTTACCTTGTTTGCAGAAATGGTCTTAAAACTTAAAGTATCCACTGCTTAAAATTTAATTTAATTAATAACTAAAAAAACAATTTTCTTCCCATATTCCTGTTACGGACACTGAAACAACAATATGCTAAGAACTAAACTGTTAGTAAAACTTGATAATAATCGGCTTGCAAAGGTAGGGCTTTTCATTTGAATAAAAAAGAAATGGCACAACATTTTTTCTCAGTCCGAAGACAAAAACAAAGTAGAAAAGAGACACATAGCTATCCCTAACCGGAGAAAACCGGATGTCAAACTCTCAAAAAAGCGACTCTTTACACATGATCAAAAAAGTCCTTTCCCCGAAGGAGATCTCTGGATCTCCAGAGCATCAACCAATATCATTAAGTTAAGGAAAATAATTGGCTGACGGCCTATATGCGGGAAACTATATGCTTTTCACTGGATGACCCTGGACCCCCTACCCCGAGCTAAAGGGTGCTGTTCCTATAGCACTCAGAAATCTTACGGCCAACGTTTCGAATAGTACCACTTTTATAAATGACTCCCCCCCCAGTTAAGGTTCTTTATAAAACACCCGGTAAATAAATAAAGTAAATTAATTGCACTTCACACTAAGGGTTTTTTGTTTTTATTGCGACTATAATAGTTCAAGACCTACATCAGGTGAAAGACAATAAGGAAAAAACTATGCAATGGGTACGCGAAATAGCTTTAGCCGGTTCGCATACAGCATTTAAATTGCTATATATATCTTATTTCCAAAGATTAATACGATTTACTAATTTCTATGTTGCCGATTCAGTCATTGCCGAAGAGATTGTCTCTGACACATTCATTTCTTTATGGGAAAATCGTGCACAACTGGCGGAGGTCCGGCACTTTGATTCTTATATTTTTACGATCATACGTTACAAAGCAATCAATTATTACCGGAATAAAAATATGGAATACCTGGAAATAAATGAGTTGCCATTTGATCTCTACTACAAGACCGAAACTACACCGGAAGATGATCTGATCTCTAAAGAAGAAATAGATCTATTGAATAAAGCGATCAACTCGCTACCCAACAAATGTAAAATAGCTTTTAAACTGGTTAGGGAAGATAATCTGAAATATAAGGAAGTGGCAACCATTATGGATATTTCAGTCAAAACCTTGGAAGCTCATTTAGCAACTGCCATACGCAAACTCCGACAAATCCTGAAACAAAATAAAAAATAACTTATTTTCTACTAAGGGTTTTTATTGTAATTATCGACTATATATTCATTACGACACATATAAATATGGAAAACAATATCAACTCAATCATCATACGCATACTCAACAAAGAGGCCTCTTCGGACGAGATCATTGAATTCAGCCAATGGTTAAACCTATCTGAAGAAAACCTCCAGGAATTCCAACGATTAAAAAGTTACTGGAATGCGGACATATCTTATGAAAGTTCACAAAACCCGATAGATGCATGGGAAAAGATGATGAAGAAACAGGAGGAAAAGAAAAAAGTGGACGATCACAAAAAACGGTTCACACTGATCACAAAAATAGCTGCCGCTCTTTTATTAATGATAGGGATTTCCTCTCTGCTCTATTTTCAGAAGCATAAACTATATCTGAAAGAAACTTTTTATACATACCTGTCTGATGAGCATATTTTCCAGGCAACCCTTCCGGATGGTACAAAAATTACCCTCAATAAAAACAGTAGCCTTACCTATACTAACAAATATACAGGCAAGAACCGTACAGTTGAAATAAAAGGGGAAGTCTACTTCGATGTGTTAAAGGACAACCAGAAACCTTTCACTGTCCGGTTAGGAGAGGCAAATGTCCAGGTATTAGGGACCTCATTCAGCGTAAAAACGAATGAAGATCATAGTGAAATAACAACCACTCTTTTAACAGGATCCGTACGATTCCAAAGCCCGGACCAACAGATTACTCTTAGTCCTAACCAACAGATCTCTTACCGCAGAGGTGAAAATCACATGGCTATCCATACGGTGGATGCCATGGAGGAACTGCTCTGGAAAGATGGAATCATTAAGTACAGATCTACCTCTTTCCGGGATTTGATCAACCTGCTCAGTGAACAGTTTGAAGTAGAAATTGTCGTAAATAATCAGAAGCTGTTAAATTCCCGGACCAGACTTTCGGGAAAATTTACGGATGAACAAACCATCGATGAGATATTAGAAGTGATCTCCCGCAGTATGTCTGTGAACTGGAATGAAAAAAACGGGACCTATTATATTCAGTAAAAACAATTAAATCAGTTAAGCCTATGGAAAAAACCTGAATGAATAAAAAACCGGCTGATAAACAGCCGGTCAGTAATAAAAATTAATCGACTGCTTTCCTCGCCGCGACCAAACATAGAGGCAAAGCATATTATTAACCTTTATCAATACAAAAATATAGAAAATGTTTCGTATTACAGGTCTTTCCTGCCTAAAGACCTCAAAAAAATCTTTCTTATTATAAGAGTCACAACCATGCTATTATTTGTCGTTCTGTTCGAGGCATTTGCCATGGAAACCTATTCCCAGACAGCAAAGGTTTCCTTACGGGCAGAACAGACCATGTTGACGGATCTTTTTACTATGATCGAACGGCAAAGTGAGTTTATGTTCTTTTATGTAGACGATGATGTACAGGACATATATGTCAATGTCAGCGTACGGAATAAAACCATTCATGAAGTGCTGGACCAGGCTCTGCAAGGAACCGGGCTGGACTACACGGTCTACAATCGTAATATCAATATAATCCGCAAAGCAACTTCCCAACAACAGTCTGCCCGGAAAATAACGGGTACGATCACTGATAACAAAGGAGAAACGATTATCGGGGCCAATATTATGGTGAAAGGGACCACTTCCGGAGTAATTTCTGACATTAACGGGAAATTCAGTATAGAAGCATATGACAATAGCATTCTGCAAATATCCTATATCGGTTACACCACAAAAGAAGTGCTGGTCGGGAACCAGACAACCCTTGCTGTTATCCTTCAGGAAGACAATCTGAGCCTGAATAAGGTAGTAGTAGTCGAATATGGTACGCAGAAAAAAGCCAACCTGACGGGTTCTGTTACAGCCGTTTCTATGGATGAGATGAACAAACGGCAGGTAGGACAAACCTCTGCTGCCTTACAGGGATTAAGCCCGGGAGTTGTAGTTACTCAACGCAGTGGAAAACCCGGTGACGGAGACAAATTAATATCAGCATTCGTAGAAAAACGACAATGGGTAGTGAACAGGTCTTGGTTCTGGTAGACGGAGTTGAAATGAATCTGAATACCGTTGATCCATCCCTGATCGAATCGATCTCCATCCTGAAAGACGCGGCTTCAGCAGCTATCTACGGATCAAGAGCCGCCAACGGGGTGATCCTTGTCACAACTAAACGTGCAGAAGCCGAGCATTTTTCTATCTCCTACAATACCTATGTCGGCTGGCAAAAGGCGACCAATTTACCGAAAAAAGTAGGGGCGATTGATCATATACTTATGACCAACCAGGCGTATACTAACCTGGGAAAATCTCCCCTTTATTCGGATGAATACATCAGTAAATACCGGGCCAATATGGGAAGTGACCCGGATCGCTATCCGGATACGGACTGGTACAAAGAAAGCCTTACAAATAACGGCGTCATACAAAACCATTTCATTACGATAAGCGGAGGAGCCAAAAGAATACGCACACTGGCAAGTATCGGATATATGAACCAGAATGGTATCATCGAGAACTCCAACTATAAACGCTACACCTTCCGGATAAACACAGATATGGAAGTCAGCAAAAATTTCTCTGCTAAAATTGATGCACATGTAGGATTTACGAACACTACTGAACCTTCCCGTGAAGAATCATTCCATTGGATGAGCCGTATTCCCGCAACCCAGGCAGGCGTACTATCTAACGGACAGTGGGGAGAAGGATGAAATGGAGATAATCCGATTGCTTTCACAAATGACGGGGGACCAAAGTAAGTAAAAGCCTGAATGCACTGATCAATTTTGTGCTTACATGGAAACCAGTAGAGTGGTTAACATTTCAGGGGAACTATTCCCCACATTATTATGAAACACATGCGAATAGGTTTAACAAACTGGTACAAACCTACCGCTATGACGGAACTCCTTACTACCGCTCTCCTCAAAAGAGTACCCTCGAAGACAGAACAGATAAAAACATGAAAAACCTGTTAACCACAACTGTTACTTTTGACAAAACATTTGGTTCACACAATATCAAAGTATTAGGAGGTTATCAACAGGAAGATTTCCGGAATGAAGGACATAGCGGTACACGTGAAAACTACGCATTCCCGGATTATCCAGTCTTAGGTGCAGGAAGTGAAGAAAACCAGAAATCCAACGGATGGGCATCCGAATGGGCACTACAATCCCTCTTTAGCCGTATCAATTACGATTATCAGGGTAAATATCTCTTTGAAGCCAATATGCACTATGACAGTTCTTCCCGTTTTGCCAAAGGAAACAGATGGGGACGATTTCCTTCCCTATCCGCCGGCTGGCGTATTTCAGAAGAGGAATTCTTTAGTCCGTTAAAAGATATAGTAGACAATTTGAAAGTACGGGCATCCTGGGGGCAATTAGGGAATCAAAATGTAATAAATACCAGATCCTCTAACCGGGAAATAAATCCCTATCCTTTTTCATCGGATGTTGATCTGGGATTGAAATATGTATTTGATAAAACTGTCTATTCCGCAGCCGGAATTACCAGTCTGGCCAACACAAACATTACCTGGGAATCCACCACTATTACAGATATAGGCATAGATATAAACCTATTTGGTAAACTTAGTTTCACTGCGGACTACTTCTACAAAGTAACCAATGATATTCTTCTCAACCTGGACGTACCTCTTATTATAGGTATGGCTGCACCTGCACAAAACGCAGGGAAAGTAGAAAACCGGGGATGGGATCTATCCCTGTCTTATACCGATAGGATCGGTGATTTTAATTACCGGGCAGCATTTAACCTTTCGGATGTCAGAAATAAAGTATTAGACATGAGAGGAATTGATGAAAACAATCTGTTAGTGAATAGAGAAGGATATGCAATGAATTCACTTTACGGATTAGAAGCGATCGGATATATTCAACCCGAAGATTACAATGCCAACGGGAATTACTTAGGAGCGGAACAATATGGAAGCTTTGGTCCGGGTGATATCAAATATAAAGATCAGAATGGGGATGGAGTGATCAACACCTCTGACTATATCGTGATCGGATCAACCGTCCCTCGCTTCACCTATGGACTATCTCTTTATGGAGATTATAAGGGAGTTGACCTGAATATTTTCTTACAAGGAGTAGGAAAAGCCGATAGTTATATTTACGGTCAGGGTGTACAGACATTTGTTGAAGGGGGAACCGTTCAGGAGCAACATAAAGATAACTGGACACCGGAAAACCGGAATGCAGCCTTTCCCCGGTTGGCTTTTAATGAAATAAATAACATACAACCATCTACTTTCTGGAAGAAAAATGCGGCTTATCTGAGAGTGAAAAATATTCAGGTCGGCTACACGTTCCCCCTAAATATTTTAAAGAAAACTCCGATCTCACACCTTCGCCTGTATGTGAGCGGCAACAATCTGCTGACCTTCGATAAATTCTGGAATGGATACGATGTGGAATCACTGGTGGAAAACGGAGGACATTACCCTCAATTAAAAACGATCAGTATGGGATTGGATATCAAGTTCTAATAGTTAAACCTCAAATGACAATACAATGAAAAAATTAATTATATTTCTAAGCATATTACTGGCATTCCTGAGCGGATGCTCCGGATATCTGGACAGAGACCCGTTGAACAACCCATCCGACCAGACTTTTCTGGTAACAGAAACTGAAATGGAAATGGCACTGGCAGGATGTTACAACTCCCTGTGGTTTCAATTTGAAGCGATGTCTTTTTATCTTCCCTGGGAGGAAGCGACTGACATCGGTTATGAGCGTAACACGACAGATCTTCAGACCCTCACCCAGGGAGCGGCTGATGCCAAAAATACCTTTGCAAAGGATTACTGGGAAAACTTTTATAAAGGGATCGCCAAATGCAATTACCTGTTGCAGTATATGGCACGGGGTGAAGAAAACGTACCTGCATCAACTTACAAACGAATTGAAGCGGAAGCACGTTTCTTACGGGCACTCTACTATTCTTACCTGATCGAATTATATGGAGACGTACCATTATTGAAAGAAGTATTGACACTGGAAACATCCCAGCAACCCAGAACCGCTAAAAGTGAAATAGTAGACTTCATCTTATCAGAACTCACAGCAGCGGCAGAAGTGCTGACGGATGAAAATAATCCTATTTCCGGGAGGCCGACCAAAGGAGCAGCTTTAGCGATCAAAGCCCGTACGGCTCTTTATAATGAACGTTGGGAAGAAGCAATTGATGCCTCCTCTAAAGTGATGGCTATGGAAGGAGCACAATATGTGCTGGAAAATGATTTTTCAAAGCTATTTAAATATGAAGGACAAACCTCCAAAGAGGTGATCTTCTCCATTCAATATCTGTTAGGCACGAAAGTACATGCGAACTACCGGGTGTTTGGCTCCAGAAATGGATTAGGGCATACGAACAAAAAACCAGCCTATCAGTTAGCAGACAGTTGGGAATGTACGGATGGCCTGCCAATCGATAAATCGCCGCTATTCGATCCCAAAAATCCATTTGAGAACAGGGATTCCCGTTTAGGCTACACCATTGCAGTGCCCGGTTCCGAATTTTTAGGTTTTCAGTTTGAAACACATGGAGATAGTCTGGAATGCTGGAATTATCTGGCAGAAACCCGGGTGGAAAACCTGGAAGCCATACACGCCTATGCCACCTTCACCGGAATTTGCTGGAGAAAATATGCTAACATTGAAGATAAAGATGGGCTGAACGACTGTGATATGAACACAATCGTGATCCGATATGCAGAAGTACTGTTAACCTATGCGGAAGCAAAGATCAAAGCAGGGCAGATCGATGCATCCGTTCTGGAAGCGATCAACAAGGTTCACCAGCGACCTTCCGTGAATATGCCGCCCATTACAACGACAGATCCGGAACAATTGTTCTATGCCGTATGCAGGGAACGTAAATATGAGTTGTCAGGAGAAGGACTCCGCTTGTTCGATATCCGCAGGTGGAGAATTGCAGAGATCGTGATGAACCAGCCTTTGCTGGGGCGTATGAAAAAGTCCTATCCGGACAAAGCTCCCCGCATCGATGAATATGCCAATTCATTTTATGAAGGCATCCCGGTCGCTGATCAGGGTGAATCTGCCGATTATAAAATGCGTTTAGTTGACAGACGGACTTTCAATAAGGACAAAGACTATTTATGGCCTATTCCTTACATCGAAAGACAAACGAATCCTGAATTAACTCAAAATCCGAATTATGAGTAATTGATAGATTCTTCGTTACAGGAAAAATGTATCTTCGGTCGTAGGGTATTCCAACCATCTGAATACCCTACGGCCACCTATAACCTTTAAATCCATAAATTCATGATTACAAGAAGGGATTTTATAAAAATAACTGCTGCCAGAGGTGCTTTAGCCTCTATCGGCCAGACTGCTGACGCTCACCATACGGTAAAAAACATACTTCCGGACACTTCCTTAGCCAGGGAAAGTGCCCGGGAAATACCAGTCCTGGCAGAAACAGATCTGGTAGTTGTAGGAGGCAGTTCCCGGGCTGTGGCGGCAGCCGTAGCAGCCGCCACAGCAGGAAGCCGCGTTTTTCTGGTGGGCTATATGCCCTATCTGGGAGATGATATATGTGGATCTTTTTTACTGGATAGACAACCAGATGAACAACTGCACACGGCTCTTTCCCAAAAGCTATTTCACGGGAAAGCACTGCCTCTCCCACTGCATGTTAAAAGTATTTTAGAAGAAGAGCTGATCCGCAACCAGGTTGATTTTCTGTATAGCAGCTACGTGACCAACGGGATCACAGACGCATTCGGGGAAATAGCCGGAGTGGTGATTGTCAACCGGTCAGGCAGACAAGCGGTCCGGTGTAAGTCCGTGATTGATGCCACCCAGGAGGGTACGGTTGCCAAACTGTTCGGAGCCACATTCAACCAACCGGACTCCCGGACATTTGATTTTCAGTTCACGGTAGTAGGGAATACACCAAAAACAGCTCCGGAGATTATCCGGACAGAATTATTCTCCCAGCCCTTGAACTATAAAACAGTACCTATCCGGTTACCCGGTACACTTTCCGGATACCTGCCAGTGACTATTCTTACGATTCGCAGATGAAAGCGGAGCAATTGGCAAGAAAGTGTACCTGGGATGCAGACCAGGTGGATAGTTCCGATCTTCTATGGTATATTCCCGGACAACGTCTGATCAGTGAAAAAAGCATGAAGCAGGGACAGGTATCTGTCCGCCAGATCCCGATCGGATGCATGCAACCCAAAGGGATAAAAAACCTCTGGGTGTTAGGCCCTTGTTCTAATATACCGGGAGAGACAGCCGAAAAGATCATGCGACCGGTCCCGGCAATCGCCTTAGTAGAGATCCTGGGAGAAACAGTGTCCCATAGAATGAAAAATATACCAGCGCCTTCCCTGGGAATTGTTAAACAATCTGCCGGGAAAGGTGAAACCTATGGACAGGTCTGTGAACTGCTGCAGCCACTCCGGAAAGTCTGGAACAAAGGATTTATATCCTCTCCTTCCGGAACACTTCCTGTTTTAGGAACATATGATGTAGTTGTGATGAGAGGTGGAACCGCAGGAGCCGCTGCCGGGATCACTGCGGCAAAAAACGGAGCAAGGACCCTGGTCTTGGATTATCTTCATGGCTTAGGTGGTATGACTACACTGGGAATGATCAGGCGCTACTGGGATGAATTCCGGGAAGGTTATTCCGCTACGATTGATAAAGGTGTCCGCGACATTGCACCGGCGGACCATCCACGGCAATTAAAAGACTGGGAAGAAGAGACACTGGCAGACTAGAAAATGGAATGGTATCGCCGGGAACTGAAAAAGGCCGAAGGCAAGCTATGGTATGGTGTTATGGGTTGTGGAGCGGTAGTAGAAAATAACCAGGTCAAAGGGGTTGTCGTTGCTACCCCGTTATGTAGAGGGGTTATCCTTTCCAAGGTAATTATTGACAGTACAGGAAGTGCCGATATTGCTATTGCAGCCGGAGCATCCTTTGACTACATAGGAAAGAAAACCTTAGCTGTGCAGGGTGCCGGGATGGGTAAACGGGACCCGGGTGATTTTTACAACAATAATGACTGGCTTTTTATTGATGATTCCGATATACTGGACGTAACACGCAGTTTCGTTCAGGGAAAAGAGAAATTGAAAGGGCATTATGATATGGTAAAAATCCCCCAGACCCGGGAACGCCGCCGGGTCATCGGTGAATATACCATATCCGTGTATGATATTCTTAACCATCGAAGATATGCTGACACGATCTCCTACCATAGAAGTTCATTCGACACCCATGGTATGATCATGGATCCCTATTTTATTCTCAGCCCACCGATGGAAAGGCATAAAATCTATGATGCTGATGTTCTTCTCCGCAGCCTTTTACCGAAAGGGTTAGACGGGATCATTACCACCGGACTGGGAGCCAGCGCCCACCGGGATGCGATGCCTGTCATCCGGATGCAACCCTGTCTGCAAAACCAGGGATATGCTGTCGGCTACCTGGCAGCTCTGTCGGTGAAAGAAAACAGGCCCATCCGGAAGATGGACATAAAAAAATCCAGCGGCATCTGGTTCAGATCGGGAATTTGCCGGAACGTGTCCTGACGGATAAAGCATTCAAAGGATATTCCGACAAAGAGTTCAGGCAGGCAGCACAGACACTCCCGGACAATTATAAAGGACTGGAAATATTGCTGACAGACACAAACAAATGTACCGCTTTCATAAACAGGGAAATTAAAAACACCCACTCGGATCATGCGCGGTTAATTTATGCTTCCGTACTTTGTATGCTGGGAGAAAAAGAATACAGCCAGATGGTGTCCTCCCATATAGAGAAACAGAGAACCTGGGACCAGGGATGGCACTACACAGGCATGCACCAATTTGGGATGTATTTAAGCCATCTGGATGCTATGGTAACAGCACTGGGAAAAGCGAAAGACTTATCGACACTACCAGTCATACTCCAAAAAGCGGAATTACTAGAGCTGGAAGATTATTTCTCACATTTCCGGGCTATCTGCATGGCTACCGAATCCATTCATAGCAAAGAATCTGTTGAAACGCTCTTCCGCCTGTTAATGACACCGGGTGTGCAGAGTTATGCAATCACCTCTTATGAAGATGCCCGGAACCAGACACTACCCAATCCGGAAGATGTATTCATTCGTAATAAAGCACTTAAAGAGTTACATCTGGCACGGGCTTTATACGTATGTGGAGATAAAGAAAAAGCAGGAGAAACAATCCTCCGGAAATATGCCGGCGGACTACAGGGACACTATGCCCATTACGCAAGCGAAATATTAAACTTATAATTTACAAACATAAAAAACATACATATGCTATTGATATGCATCTTATTTATCCTTCCAGTAAACGGACAGGAAAAATATGATCTGGTGATCGTCGGAGGTAATCCGGGGGGGGTATCACCGCAGCCATTGCAGCAGCGAGATTAGGAAAAACATCCGTGATCCTGGAGAGAACTGCTCATATCGGCGGACTACCAGCCAATGGTTTGGGGGCTACCGATATTGCCACCCGGGATGCGACGACCGGACTGTTCTGGGAATTTGTGGACCGGATCAAACAACACTACATCCTCACCTATGGGGAAAATTCCGAACAGGTAAAAGTCAGTAGTGACGGCTATCATTTTGAACCTTCCGTCGGAGCCAAAGTATTGGATGATATGCTTGCAGAACATGCCGGTAAGATCACGGTTAAATTAATGAGACAGTTTGATGCAGATGACGAAAACATTCTTCTGCATAACAACCGGATAAAAAAATAAGTATCCTGAACAGGACAACCGGACAAATCGAGGAATACGAAGGGAAAGTCTTTATAGATGCGACTTACGAAGGTGACTTAGGTGCTGCCGCCCGCATCCCGTTCCGGGTAGGACGTGAAGGCAAAGCTGAGTTCGATGAACCGGGAGCCGGACGGGTGTACAAATACTGGGGAGGGAGCGAAGGAGCCAGAAGTACTTTCCAGGAAGATAATGCCGTTCAGTCTTATGATTACCGTTTGTGCTTGACAAACGATCCTACGAACCGGATAGAGATCAAACAACCGGTCTGGTACAACCGGGAAGAATATATTTCCCTGATCGAAGATGTATGGACAGGGCGTCACACACAAGTACAGATGGCAAAAATAATGGAAGCCATGCTGGAAGAAAACAGAAAACACATCCAAGCCGGGAATCCGAGCAAACTGCCGGGGGATGTGTGGGGGATTGCCAAAATCACCAACATCGTGCATGTGCCGAACAAAAAGACTGATGCAAACAATCAACATGCCGTATTTATCTCTACGGACCTGCCGGAAGAGAACTGGCCCTGGCCCACTTCTTCCTGGGAATGGAGGGATCAATATGCGATCCGGCTACGGGAATATATGGAAGGTCTGTTCTGGTTTGCCCAAAACGATCCGGAGTTGCCCACCCATTTCAGGAAAGCGGCAAAAGAGTGGGGATTAGCGAAAGATGAATACGTAGATAACGGACATTTCCCCCGGCAGGTGTATGTCCGGGAAGGAAGACGATTTGAAGGAGATTACTTCTTCACCGCACAGGATGCCCTTCCGGTGTTCCCCGGTTCCCGCCCTCCTATCCATAAAAGCAGCATTACATCCAGCCATTATGCCCTCGATTCCCATGCGGTCCGCAAAAGAGAAAAAGGAAGAATCCACCTGGATGGATTTCTCAGCTACCCAACGGCAGTATATACCGTTCCTTATGGAGTGATGACCACAAGGGAAGTAGATAACCTGTTATTACCTGTCCCTGTCTCCGGTTTACATATCGGTTTCTCCACATTGCGCATGGAACCTTGCTGGATGGCTATCGGCCAGGCAGCCGGTATTGCCTCCGCCATAGCAATTGACAAACAACTCAAAATGAGCCATGTTCCGGTAGAAGAACTTCAGGATAAATTAGTGGCCCAAAAAGCGACCTTATTCTATATGAAAGATGTGACCTACGATCATCTGGATTTCGCAATACTGCAATACATGGGATTAAGAGGCTATCTGCCAACCTGGGAAGCAAACCTGATTGCCCCGGTAGATCACGAAACCCTCAAACAATGGCAACAACTAAGCGGCAAATCCCCTAAAGGAATTGAAGCCAACCAAACAACCCGCCTGCAGGCATTGAAAGCGTTTTATAAGGAAATACGATAAAAGATTCCCGGCGTTGACTAATAAGTCCATTTTTAAATATTTCACGGAGGTGTCCCAAAAGTAAAACAAGAAAATTAAAAAGTTACGATTTCTGAGTAGTTACCCCAAAAGGGGTAACATGTGAATAACCCCGGGTTACACCCAGTCATGTTCGGAAGATTTACCATGTCGTTAAATAGCTGAATTTCAGAGTG
>JAJQFE010000069.1 GCA_021201295.1 Tannerellaceae bacterium
AGAGCATAACCTTGCCAAGGTTAGGGTCGCGGGTTCGAATCCCGTCTTTCGCTCTCTGACAGATACAAAAGCCAGTTTAGAAATAAGCCGGCTTTTGTATGTATATAAACCCGGAAATATCCTATTCTTTTTCTATCCCTATCCTCTTTCCGTAAGAGGTTTTTCCGCTGCATCCGAAATCCATCCATCGTTTGTAGTAAAAGGGTGTACCCTTTCCATAGAATTGACGCACCTTTTTTAGGAAAAGGATGCATCCTTTTTTAAGGTATATTCTTCTATTTTCTTATGTATAGTGTATAGGCCCATAAGAAAATCTTTAAGGATATATAAAAGTGTTAGCTGAGGTGAGTTCTTCAAACTTCTGTCGGTTCTAAAAGAGATTAAAAGTTAAATTCTTAAACCTGCTACCCTGAGAAAAAGTTATATGAATAGTAACTTTAAAATTTAAAGACATGGCACACGACTATTTAATTCATAGCAATGAGGTTCATTTAATTAACCGGGAAGAAATTCATAAAGCCATTACTCAGATGATCGATACATTGCATGTAGCCGCTGGTTCGACAGACGGATTTGACATATATAAAGTGGTCGAAAGTTATTTTACAGATCTGGATAAAAGGCATGAGATAAATGAATTGTTAAACATACCCCAGGATGTGGAATATTATGCTGAGGAAGGATGCGAATGCCAGACAGAAAATGCAGAGATAGAAAATAATACAGACAACCAGTTCTATTTCTGATAAAAGTAATAAAATACGTTTCGAATGCTATTCCGGTAAAAAGATTCTTTTATCTAAATAAAAACAGCAAACCATTTAAATGAATTAAAAGATCATTCAGATGGTTTATTAGGATTAAAAGAGGTAATACATACACCTGAATCCAGTAGCATACACAAAAAAAGGCTGGCTTTTTCGAGCCGGCCTTCTCTATGAGTAAATACTATTATTATTTACCTGAAAGTTTTTCTTTCAAAGCTGCCAGTTCTTCGATATCACCTAAAGTAGTTTTTTCTACTGATCCTGATACCATAGAAGAGCCTTTATCTTCTTTTTTACGTTTGGAAGAAGCTTTCTTTTTACCTGCAGCCTCTTTCTTAGCACTCTTTTGTTCATCTTCATGGATGCGGCTATGAGAAAGAATAATGCGTTTTGCCTCTTTGTTGAATTCAATTATTTTGAACTGCAATTTTTCATCAACAACAGCTTGTGATCCATCTTCTTTTATCAAATGTTTCGGAGTTGCGAAACCTTCCACACCATACGGTAAAGAGATTACTGCACCTTTATCCAATACTTCAATGATCGTTCCTTCATAGATAGATCCTACGGTAAAGATCGTTTCGAATACATCCCATGGATTTTCTTCCAATTGTTTGTGGCCTAAGCTCAAATGACGGTTTTCTTTATCGATTTCCAGCACCTGAACTTCAATCTCTGCACCGATCTGAGTGAATTCATTTGGGTGTTTGATCTTTTTAGTCCATGACAGGTCAGAAATGTGGATCAGCCCATCCACTCCTTCTTCGATTTCTACGAATACACCAAAGTTCGTGAAGTTACGTACCTTAGCGGTATGTTTAGAACCTACAGGGAAACGGGATTCAATATCTTCCCATGGATCAGCTTTCAATTGTTTGATACCTAATGACATCTTACGTTCGTCACGGTCCAAAGTCAGGATCACCGCTTCGATTTCATCTCCTACTTTCATGAAATCCTGTGCACTGCGTAAGTGCTGAGTCCAGGACATTTCAGAAACATGGACCAACCCTTCAACACCCGAAGTAATTTCAATAAATGCACCGTAGTCAGCCATTACCACAACTTTCCCTTTTACTTTGTCGCCCACTTTCAGTTCAGCATCCAAAACACCCCATGGATGTGGAGTTAATTGCTTCAGCCCTAAAGCGATCCGTTTCTTTTCATCGTCAAAGTCCAGAATAACCACATTGATCTTCTGATCCAGTTGAACGATCTCTTCCGGATGAGAAACACGTCCCCATGAAAGGTCTGTGATGTGGATCAAACCATCTACACCACCCAGGTCGATGAATACACCGTAAGAAGTGATGTTTTTAACAGTTCCTTCCAATACCTGTCCTTTTTCCAGTTTAGAGATAATATCTTTCTTCTGTTGTTCAAGTTCTGCTTCAATAAGCGCTTTGTGAGATACAACAACATTTTTGGATTCCTGATTGATTTTTACAATCTTGAACTCCATTGTCTTACCTACAAACACATCATAGTCCCGGATAGGCTTAATGTCGATCTGTGAACCTGGTAAGAATGCTTCAATACCAAATACGTCTACGATCATACCACCCTTCGTACGACATTTGATGTAACCTTTGATAATTTCGTCTTTTTCAAGCGCTTCGTTTACACGGTCCCATGAACGTGTAGCACATGCTTTTTTGTGAGAAAGGATTAATTGTCCTTTTTTGTCTTCCTGGCTTTCGATGTATACTTCTACTTCGTCGCCCACTTTAAGATCCGGATTGTAACTAAATTCAGACATAGGTACAATACCGTCTGATTTGAAACCGATGTTTACCACAACCTCACGTTTGTTCATTGTAGTCACCGTTCCCATAACTACTTCTTTGTCCTTAACGGTATTTAAAGTTTCGTCATACGTTTTTACAAGGTCGTCCTTGCTTACATCACTGTAAGAATCTCCTTTTTCATAGGAATCCCAGTTGAAATCTTCAACCGGAGCAATGTTTTTTAAATTTCCCATTCTTTAATTGTTAATACTAAGATTTCTTTTAATTAATAAGTTAGACATTATATTGTCATTCTCAAAAAGCGGAGGCAAAGGTAATGCTTTTTTCTGATTTTCAAATGTTTTAGCATAAAAAACAGGGTTTTTAAGCCCTGTTTTTTATATAATTTCCTCCTGATGTTTCTTTCCTGAATATGGAATCCAATCCCAGTTAAAGCAACTCCATACTACCTCATGGACACAGGAATTCCGTACAGGTTACCACTTGCCGGAATAAAAATAAATTTATTTTTTTGAGTAGAAGTTGTAACCTGAGAAAAACTATTGCGTCCAATAGACAAACAGAATAATTAATCTTTAAAAGTTTACGACCATGCTGAATTTTCTTACCGTCCCTTTAATAGTAGGGATTATATGTGCAGGAATATATGGGCTTTTTGAATTATTTGTCCGCAAAAACGAATGGTTGGCAATTATCAAAAAGACAGGTGACAAATCACATTCTTTGCTTCCGGAAGGAAAACCATGTTTATCCCAAGACATAACCAGGTTTTCTTTTAGTTCTTTAAAAGCCGGTTGTTTATTAACCAGAATAGGGTTAGGATTATTGGTCGGATTTATTATCAATACGTCTCTTGCCTATTCATGGGGTACCGGATACGGGCAGGAGTGGAATCGCTGGTTCCACAGTGAGATGGCAGGTACTGCCTATGGCGCTTCCGTATTATTTTTCGGAGGAATAGGATTAATCGTTGCTTTTGTGATCGAATTGAAATTATCTAAAACCGATAAGGATTCAGCAGAGCAACAGAACTAAATCCAGTAGAGTATAACAAAAGGGACTGTCGTAAAGATAGCCCCTTTTGTTTTTTTATAACCCGTAAAGATTATAAATAAAGTTCTCCGAAAAACTCCGGACAGTGAAAATCAGGTGAAGGTAGATCGATTGGGCTCCAGCTTAAATAATGAGGTGCATCTGTATCATCTGCACACTTGTAAAAATTACCTACTATTTTCTCAGGTAAATTTTTCGGATCCAATCCCATTAATTCTAACGGGATACAAACGACCAGTTCCCATGAAAAGACTCCACGTTTTTCCTGAAATGGTTTGTGCTCTAATGTAGTATACCGGCGGATAGTCAGGTATTCATCCTGCGATAATGTCTGTTTGATATCACGTGATTGTCTGTGTGCAGCATCACAGGTACCAATACAGTTGAATTCAAAATTCATGTACTCAGGATCATCTACCTTTTTCATGAAAAATTCAACACAACTGTCATTATGCACCGGTGAATTATCTGTATCATAGACCGCCTTCAAAGAATTACCTCTGACAAAATAGCGGATATACAGATTTACATCAGTACGGGCAATATCAAACGCAACAATAGGCTTATACGAATATTCACTCCAATTAACAGCCTCAATGTACTCCCGACATGCCCTGTTCTCTAATAAATAGCCTACGGACGAAAGATCCAACACATCCAGGGTTACTAAATACGGAATTTTGAGCTTCTTCATATTATTTTGAAATTTATAATAATGGTAGTTGGTAGTAAAATGTAAGAAGCACTGATAGAGCGCCTAAGACCGAAAGGATTATAATAATAGAACCCACCATTCGATTTAACATCCATATCCCCCGGACATTGAACCACCGTCTAACTTTTGAAACTATATAGGTAATACCGAACCACCACGATAAAGCACCCAGTCCGATACTAAAAATCCCTCCAACTAACATAAGAACTGAATATTCTGGTAAAATAAAACCAAACCGTGCAAATAAACTAATATATAGTAATACAATTAATATATTACTAAATGTCAGGAGAAATGCTGTAATAAAATCCTGCGTATATGACAATTTGTTTTCCCTTTGCTTCTTCAGTATTTTTACCGGATTGATATTAAAAATATAAAATCCGAAAAAACCTAACAGAATGCTTCCCATTAGCTGGAGGGGGGCCTGGTTAGCTTCTACAAAATTTACTACTACCCCAATACCAAGGCAAGTCAAAGCTGCATATATTATATCAGACAGAGTTGCTCCTAAACCGGTAATAAAACCATGCCAGCGACCTTTATTTAACGTTCTTTGTATACAGAGCATACCTATCGGGCCCATCGGGGCGGACACAAGTATGCCAATAATAAGTCCTTTACTAAACAATTCCAGCATCAATTTTATCCCTGCACTTAAAATTCCTGCACAAAGATACACTCAAATATATATAAAAAATGCAGAAAACTAAAAATGCACTTAAATCTCTCTAATAAAAGCCCCTAATCCGATCAAAAGAACCGTTTTTTCATTAAAATCATTAAAAAATCACTTGCTTACCAGTCCGGACTTTTCTTTTAAATTCTCATTTTCCCAAACTTTTTTTACTTTTTTAAGTCTTATTTTCACACCCTGAATACGCTCCACTACATTTTTTATAAATCTTTCTCCCTATTTTTTTACCTATCCGAAACAGACTCTACGGGAAAAAGGAAGAATTATGATTTTGTACCAATAATTTGAAGTTTAATTAAGGAGTTGTGGCTATCTTTGTAACTCAATTTGAGGGGTATCCCATAACTTTTTGAAATCTATCAATAAATCAACAATATGATTCTATTTTTCAAATCCTCAACGAAAACCGTACTTGCAGTGGAGGCTGCTCAATCTTTTTCTCCGGAAGAGATCCAAAAATTGATCTGGTTATTTAGTAACGCCACACTTGTAGAGTCGGAAAAACTGGAAGGATGGTTTGTAGGCCCACGCCGGAAAATGATTACACCCTGGAGTACCAATGCCGTGGAAATTACCCAGAACATGGGTCTGACAGGAATTTCACGGATCGAAGAATATTTTTCTGTCGCTTCAGCAGAAGCAGAACATGATCCAATGCTGCAACGGATCTATCAGGGACTGGATCAATCTATATTTACTATTCACAAAGAACCGGACCCTATCCTCTATATTGAGGATATTGCAGCTTACAATGATCAGGAGGGTCTTGCCTTAAGTGAAGATGAGGTAGATTACCTGAATGAGATCAGTGAAAAACTGAATCGTAAACTTACCGATAGTGAGGTCTATGGATTTGCCCAGGTAAATTCAGAACATTGCCGTCATAAAATATTCGGAGATACTTTCATCATTGACGGAGAAGAAAAAGAAAGCTCTCTGTTCAATCTGATCAAAAAGACTTCCGCCGAGAATCCAAACAAATTAGTTTCTGCCTATAAAGATAATGTAGCTTTTAATGAAGGCCCGGTAGTAGAGCAGTTTGCTCCTCTGAGTGGGGATAAACCTGACTACTTTGCTATTAAAGATATTAAAACTGCGATCTCTCTAAAAGCAGAGACACATAACTTCCCGACCACTGTGGAACCGTTCAACGGGGCAGCAACCGGAACAGGAGGGGAGATCCGTGACCGGTTGGGCGGAGGAAAAGCCTCTTTACCTATTGCCGGAACCGCTGTTTATATGACTTCTTATCCCCGGACAGAAGGTGCGCGGGAATGGGAAAAGATCCTGGATCCCCGTCCCTGGCTATACCAGACTCCGGAACAGATCCTGATCAAAGCATCTAATGGTGCATCTGACTTCGGAAATAAATACGGACAGCCCCTTATTTGTGGTTCACTCCTCACGTTTGAACATGAAGAAAACGGCAAACAATATGGGTATGATAAAGTAATCATGTTAGCCGGAGGAGTAGGTTATGCCAATATGCGGGATGCATTGAAAGGAGATCCAAAACCGGGAGAAAAAGTGGTAGTGATCGGTGGGGATAACTATCGGATTGGTATGGGTGGAGGAGCAGTCTCTTCTGTGGATACCGGACAATATACAAGCGGTATAGAGTTAAATGCCGTTCAGAGAGCCAATCCGGAAATGCAGAAACGTGCAGCCAATGTGATCCGTACTATTGCAGAATCCGACGAAAATCCGATCGTTTCTATTCATGACCATGGTGCAGGAGGACATCTGAACTGCCTGTCTGAATTAGTAGAAGCAACGGGAGGGCACATTCATATGAGTAAACTGCCTGTTGGAGACCCAACTCTTTCTGCCAAAGAGATTATCGGTAACGAAAGCCAGGAACGTATGGGCTTGCTGATAGAAGAAAAAGATGTAGAAAGGATTCAACGGATTGCAGAACGGGAACGGGCTCCGATGTATGTGGTCGGAGAAACAACCGGTGACATGGAATTTGTTTTTGAGCAGGCAGACGGGAAGAAACCGATCGATATCAAACTTGAATATATGTTTGGTAAACCACCTAAAACGGTGATGACTGACCATACCATCAAAGAAAACTATCAACCGGTGGTTTATAAAGAATCCGAATTGCATCACTATCTGGAAAATGTCCTACAATTAGAAGCTGTGGCCTGCAAGGATTGGTTAACCAATAAAGTAGACCGTTCCGTAACAGGGAAAATTGCCCGTCAGCAATGCCAGGGAGAGATTCAGTTACCACTAAGTGACCTGGGAGCAGTAGCATTGGATTATCGTGGCAAAGCCGGTATAGCTACTTCTATCGGGCATGCACCACAGGTAGCGATGATAGATGCTGCTGCCGGTTCCGTTATGGCAATAGCTGAATCATTAACCAATCTTGTATTTGCGCCTTTGACTGATAAACTGGACGGCGTATCCCTGAGTGCAAACTGGATGTGGCCTTGCAGGAATGAAGGAGAAGATGCCCGTTTATATACGGCTGTAGAAGCTGCTTCTGAGTTTGCAATCGGCCTGGGAATTAATATTCCGACAGGAAAAGACTCCCTCTCTATGACCCAAAAATATGGCGATAAAAAAGTAATCGCACCTGGAACAGTGATCATATCTGCCGGAGCAGAGGTAAGCAATGTTAGGAAAATTGTTTCTCCGGTACTGGTGAAGGATAAAAACACAGCTATCTATTATATTGATTTCTCTTTTGACACCTTAAAACTGGGAGGTTCTGCTTTTGCGCAAAGTCTTAACAGATTAGGAGAGGAAGCTCCTACCGTAAAAGATGTCAAATATTTCCGCGATGCATTCAATACGGTCCAGGAAGCTATAGAAAATGATTTAATCCTGGCAGGACATGATATTTCTGCAGGTGGTATGATTACTGCTTTATTAGAAATGTGTTTTGCGAATGTGCAGGGTGGTCTGGAAGTAGATCTGGATCCAATCGGAACAGAAGATATGATCCGGATCCTTTTTGCTGAAAATCCGGGAATTCTGGTACAGGTAAAAGATAAAAAAACCTTCGAAAAACTGTTGAAGGAAAATGGAGTAGGGTTCGCAATGATCGCTAAACCAACTGATGAACGACATATATTAGTATCACAAAACGGTATCCAATACCATTTGGGTATTGACTATATGCGTGATGTGTGGTATGAATCCTCTTATAAATTAGATATCCGGCAAAGTGGTAGTATCTGCGCAGGAAATCGCTTTGAAAATTATAAGGTACAGCCTCTTGAATTTAAATATGGGAAGGATTTTACCGGCACACTTGCTTCATATGGCATTTCGGCAGACCGCCGTCAACCCACTGGAGTAAAAGCCGCTATTTTACGTAATAAAGGGACGAATGGAGAACGCGAAATGGCTTATACGCTGTATTTAGCCGGATTCGATGTGAAGGATGTCCATCTGACCGACCTGGCCAGTGGAAGAGAAACGCTGGAAGATGTTAACTTGATTGTTTTCTGCGGAGGGTTCTCTGACTCTGACGTATTAGGCTCAGCTAAAGGATGGGCTGCGGGAATTTTATTTAATGAAAAGGCTAAACAAGCTATTGATAATTTCTATGCCCGTAAAGATACACTTAGCTTAGGTATCTGTAACGGATGCCAGTTGATGGCGGAACTTGAATTACTCTATCCGGAGCATGAAGAAAAGCATAAGTTGTTGCATAATGATTCACACAAATTTGAGTCAGAGTTCGTTACACTGGAGATTCCTAAAAACAACTCCGTGATGTTAAGTTCTTTAAGTGGGACCAAATTAGGGGTCTGGGTTGCTCATGGAGAAGGTAAGTTCTCTTTCCCGTATGCAGAGAAAGAGTATCATGTGATTGCTAAATATAACCATGATGAATATCCTGCTAATCCCAACGGTTCTCCGTGGGCTGTTGCCGGAATATGTTCACAGGATGGCCGTCATCTGTCTATGATGCCCCATCCCGAACGTGCCATTTTCCCCTGGCAGTGTGGATACTATCCTAATGACAGAAAAAATGATGAAGTCACTCCATGGATAGAAGCTTTTGTAAATGCCCGTAAATGGATAGAAGCCAATAAAAAATAAGTATATATACTCTGCTGTTCATAACCCTTTTAGAAGCCTCATTTTCTGAAAGGGTTATTATTTTTTATGTATCTTTACATCATAAACAGAGAATAAAAATGACTGAGAAACCGCTGATATTAATCACCAACGATGATGGTGTTTGGGCTAAAGGTATAAATGAATTAACTAACAGTTTAAAACAACTGGGTGAGGTAGTGGTATTTGCACCGGACGGACCCCGTTCCGGTATGTCGAGTGCGATTACCTCTTCTATACCAATCAAATATACCTTATTAAAAAAAGAAAACGGGTTAACTATATATAGTTGTACTGGGACACCCGTTGATTGTGTCAAATTAGCTGTTAATGAAGTACTTCACCGGCAGCCGGATCTATTGGTTTCCGGTATTAACCATGGGACGAATGTAGCAATCTGTGTAAATTATTCCGGTACTTTGGGAGCAGCTATAGAAGGATGCATATTTGATGTGCCTTCTATAGGAGTATCACTGACAGATCATTCCGCACATGCTGATTTTAGTGAAGCCTGTCGCTTAAGTAATCAATTAGCAGCACTGGTTCTGAAAAATGGACTTCCGAAAGGAACTTATCTCAACCTGAATGTACCGGATATACCTCAGGTCAAGGGGATAAAAGTCTGTCATCAGGCTGACGGACGTTGGGTGAATGAATATATGTGTTCTGCTAATGCATCAGGTGAACCGGTTTATTGGTTAACCGGATCTTTTAAAAATACATATCCGGAAGATCAGGGAAATGATACATTAGCATTAGAAGAAGGATATGCTTCCTTAGTTCCCTGCAAGATCGACGTGACGAATTATAACTACATCGAACAATTAAAATCAATAATCACAGAATAAAGAGCAAGGGAGAAAGATCGTAGCATGAAATATTACTTAATTGCAGGTGAGGCTTCCGGGGACTTACATGGATCCAACCTGATGAAAGCCTTGAAAGAAGTAGATGAGGAGGCGGACTTCCATTTTTTAGGAGGTGATTTAATGTCACAGGCCGGTGGAAGTTTAGTAAAGCACTATCGTGAGATGGCTTTTATGGGTTTTATTCCGGTCTTACTGAATTTACGTACGATTTTAAGTAATATGGAGATATGCAAACAAGATATACAAACCTATCAGCCGGATGTAGTGATCCTGATCGATTATCCCGGTTTTAATCTTAAAATTGCCAAATATGTAAAAACGGCTTTAGGTATTCCGGTACATTATTATATCTCCCCTAAAATATGGGCCTGGAAACAATACCGTATTAAGGATTTCCGCCGCTATGTGGATAAAATGTATTGTATTTTACCTTTTGAAAAAGAGTTTTACCGGAAACTAGATTATCAGGTAGACTATGTAGGAAATCCTTCAGTAGATTCTGTGGCACAATACAAGACAGATCATTCTGTTACCAGGGAAATATTTATTACTGAAGAAAAATTATCTCCTGAAAAACCGATGGTTGCCCTCCTGGCAGGAAGCCGGAAACAGGAAATAAAAGACAATCTGCCGGCCATGCTTGAGGTTATGGATCAATTTCCGGACTACCAGGGAGTAATTGCCGGAGCTCCCGGGATTGAACCATCCTATTATCAAGTATATATAGGTGCAAGGAAGATACCCATCGTTTTTGAAAAAACCTATCCACTATTGGAGCATAGTGTAGCGGCATTAGTAACTTCCGGAACCGCTACTTTAGAAACTGCTTTATTTTTTGTTCCCCAAGTGGTCTGCTATTATACTCCTTTCGGACAAATTACCAATTTCATTTTCAAACATTTTTTTCATATCCCCTTTATTTCACTGGTAAATTTAATTGCTGGTAAAGAAGTTGTAAAGGAGTTATTTGGCAAACGTTTTTCCAATGAGGAGATTCACAGGGAATTGAATCTTATTTTGAATAACAAAGCCTACAAGACTCATATGCTTGAAAGTTATAAAGAAATAACCCGGACCTTAAAAGAACCCGGAGCATCTCTTCGAACCGCCCAACTAATTTATAAATCTCTCCAATCTTAACATCTTTTATAAAGTTACTTGCAGCATTTCTTCTAATTCCTTCATCTCTATCTATGTAGAGAGACAGAATAATAAAAGGAATGGTATTGACTTTATGAAGACGTTGAAGTTTTTTTTGTTTATCGTTAGTTCTATATTTATTTCGTTTGTATTAAGTTCTTGCCTGAAGGACGATTATTACTCATTAGAGAGTTTCCGGGTATCTCCTTTAACTATTTATCCTCAAGGTGAAAACAGTTATTACCTGGTTATGGATGATGGTACCACTTTATGGCCTGCGGCTTCTAATTATACCAGCTTTCAACCGAAGAAAATTCAACGGGCACTGGTGAATTATACCGTTCTATCGGATGCTATGCAGGGATATGATCATTTTATAAAGGTGAATAGGATTGATACTTTCCTGACTAAGTCCATAGCGGAAAATTTAGGATCAGAAAATGATAATACATACGGAAAAGATCCGGTAGATATTGTGGATCTCTGGGTAGGTGACGGATTTCTGAATGTATATTTTGGGACTCAATGGGGTGGTAAAGAAGCTCATTTTATAAATCTGATTGAAGATAGTGAAGGAAATTCATCGTATGAACTGGAATTTCGTCATCATTCTTTTGAAGATCCGAAGATCTCTTACGGACGCAACTTAGTGGCTTTTGATCTTTCTTCTCTTCCTGATACGGAAGAAAATATTGTTGAATTAAAGATCAAAGTCCGCACATATGAAGGAGAAGAAATTTTTAAGGTTAAATATAATTCAAATGGGAAAGTGAACGGAACGCCGGAATATGTAGATAATGTTTTTGCAGAAAGTTTAATCCATATGAAAAATATAGAATAACACCTTCCCACATAACTTTTATTTTATCATTTAGTTCAGAGAAGAGGGGTGTCGGGATGACGCCTTTCTTTTTTTATTTATTTTTATTCACCGGATGCAACGCTTCTTTTTTTTGTCGTTATTATAAATGAATGGATGAAACAATCACACATCTGATAACGGATTGTCGCCGGGGAAAACGTGCTGCACAGTTAGACCTCTACCGAAAATATGCACGAAAGCTATATATAGCCTGTCTGCGTATTATTGGAAACTCAGCAGAGGCTGAAGAAGTTATGCAGGATTCGTTCTTAAAAATATTCACCCGAATGGATCAGTATAAGGATGGGCAATGTTTTGAAGCATGGATACACCGGATAGCTATTCATATAGCGATTGATTATGTCAGAAAACAAAAATTTGAGTGGGATGATCTGCATGAAAATTATGCTGAACCGGTCCGGGAAGAAACAGAAGAAGCTGCCAATGAATATTCAGTTGCACAGATCAAAGAAGCTGTTAACAAACTTCCGGATGGGTACAGGATTATCATTTCACTCTACCTGTTTGAAGGATATGATGTGGAGGAGATCTCTTCCATCTTAAAAATACAGCCGGTTACCGTTCGTAGCCAATATTTACGGGCTAAAAGAAAATTGTTGGATATTATAGCAAAGAAGTAAACATGGATAAATTAAAAAATTTATAGACACAAACAAGAAAGCTTTTGAAGATGATCTGCTACCGGCAGGTCACTTTAAACGCTTTAAAAAGAAATTACCGAAAGAATCAGTTGGACGCAACATACGGATCGCACTCTATACCCTAATAGCAGCCGCATCCGTAGCGTTACTTTTCCTTTTTACTTTACAATACCAGGAAAGTATAGGTTTCAACCCTTCAGAACAAACTCTTTGTGAACATTCTGATCAGTTTCAGGAGGTAAAAATGTATTATCATATACAAATGCAGGAAGTTCTTTCTGAAATGGAGAAACTCTATCAGGAAGAACATATTCCGGGAAGAAAAGAGATACTGGAAGAAACAAAAGAAGTAATTACTGCCAGTATGCTATTTGAAGAAAATATATTACCGGATTTACCTTGCTCTGATGAAGGTCTGTTTGCCATGAGTCAACATTACAGAAATAGCCTGGAAAGTCTTAATCTTATGCTCAGGCATATGACAGAGATCGTAGAAATTGATACTAATCAAAAATAAGTTTTATGAGCACAACATTCAATAAGATCCTTTCTTATCTCATAGTTTGCCTCACACTTTTTTACGGAATATCTGAGATAAAAGCAGAAAGTTTAGCAAGTACCAAACGAAAGGAAATAAATAAATTCTTTCCTGTTAACAGTAATGATCTGCTAAAAGTAGAGAATAGATTTGGAAATATTACAATATCCCACTGGAATAAACAGGAAGTAGGTATTCAGGTAATTATTGAGACACAGGCGGCTAACGACCAACGTGCCCAACAGGAATTAGACCGGATAGAAATTCAAACTCATAAAAGTGGAAATATAATTTCAGCGATTACTCAGTTAAAAAATTCCAGATCAAATCATAACAGTAAAATAACCATCGATTATTTTATTACCTTACCGGCTGTTGTATCCATAGATCTGGATCAACAATACGGAAATATTAATTTACCTCAGAAAAATGAAGGAAAGGCGCTGCTAAAAGTACAATATGGCAATATTAAAGCCGGAAGTTTCAGTAAACCTCTGACGGTAAAAGCACAGTATAGTAATGTGGATCTTGAAAATGTAAACCGGTTGGATATGAAGGTTAATTACTGTGGGGATGTAAGCATAGGAAATGGAGAGGTAATGGATATAAAATCTAATTATTCAAATATTACTCTTCAACAAGTCAGGCACATAGATATAGATAAAAAGTATGGAAAGCTAAAAATCAAAAGCGCAGAACAGGTTTCCATAGAGGTAAAATACAGTGATGTACAAATCGATTATCTGGTAAGGGAGTTACAGGCTAAAGATATCAGTTACGGTCCTTTACATATACAGGAATTAGCCCCTGATTTTAAAACAGTACGGATAAATGCTTATTATAGTACCAGTAACATTTCCATTTCTTCCCATGCTTCTTTTACTGTGGAAGGAATAAATCTAAAATACGGCAGTTTTAATATGAATGGATTCAGAACTACCCATGAATCTTCCGAAGAAAAAGGGAAATTCTATAAATATATAGCAAATGGAGGTAAAGGAGGAACTATTTATTTTAATGGAAATAGCTATAGCCACATTCATATCAATCCACGCTGAAACAGAGATAGTTGGTTTTACGCAGTCTATTATAGACTATACCGGATGTACAGAAAAACAGCCCGGTAGATCCGGTATCATTTCATTAATTTCTGTTTGGAAAGAAAATCCGGTCTAAAGCTGAGTAAAAGAAAATAGAAGATATAATACTAACGATGATCAACACCAAGATGATCATTTCTTTATAACTATCCCAAATATAGGTCATGGTCTCGGAGGTAGAAGTATTTAATAAAACGAAAATAATGAACACTGCAATTCCAACATATCCGGCAACCCCCCACCTAAACAAATGCATGAAATTCGGGAAAGATACAGGACGAAGCAAATAGGTTTTCTTTAATACAGGGATTTCTTGAGCTATCCTTTGCATGATACGTGCACTCAAATCCGGAGAAGGAGTTTCCATACCAGACTTTAAGAGATCATGTGTTAACTGGTCTATATTTTTATCATATTCTTTCATAATATCTCCTCCATTTCATGTTTCATTAAGAACTTAAGCTTTTCATAAAAGTGTTTCCGTGCCCGGAATAACTTTACTTTAATATTAGAAACCGTAAAATCAGTTATCTGGTAAATTTCTTCTATACTACATTCTTCCAGATAAAAAAGTGTCAGTAATAAAGATTCATCCGAAGGAAGTTCATTGAGTACCCGGGCTATTATTTCTTTTCGGTCTTCCCGTTCCAAAGCCCGGCTGGCACTATTCACTTCTTCTTCCGATACTTGTTCCGGCTGAACTTCCTTGTAGTCTATAAAAACAGATTGGCGACGTCGAGCTGTAAGGGCTGTATGATAAATGATTTTATAAAACCAGGTAGAAAATTTACTGCCAAATTGAAAATCAGGTAAAGCATGATACATCTTGACAAATGAATCCTGAACCACTTCTTCCGATTCTTCACGATTCTCCAGAATACGATAAGCAATCATATATGCCATATGCTGGTACTTCGTGACGAAACAGGAGAAACAAGCCGTATCTCCTGCTAAAATTTTAATAATCCACTGCCTTTCTTCTTCCATAAATGGCTCTATGAATCCGGAATTACTCTCTTTCCTTTTTTAATAGCTCACGTGCAATAAAGAAATAAACAATAAACCCAATTCCTCCTCCTAACAAAGTCATGAGGCAAATAAGTAAATCCATTTCCCAGTGATGGGTAAATAAAAGTATTTTCATATATACTCCGAAAACTCCACCTAAGGCCAATCCAATCATGACTAAACCATTTCGTAAAGCAGCATAATAATTTGGCTGAATTTTTGGCTCTTCTAACACAAAACCTTTTTCAATCATAGCCATACGCTCTACATGTTTGGTTTGCACCTTTTTCATTCCTACCAAAATAAAAAATAACATAGGCATCCCAAACATGCATATAATGCCTAAAAGGGGTATTAACATTGGATCCATACTTTTCAATTTTATTAGTTTCTTATGGATAAGACTACATAAGATAAAAGGTGGTTACAGAAAATATCACTTTTTATTCTATAAATATAAAAAGAGATACAGGCAAATAGTCGTATCTCTTTTTTAAAGTAATAATTATAAAGTCATTCAGGCAAATTCTCCACGAACGATCTCTTCTTTGTCCTTATCCCAATACATCATACGACCTTCCAGATAAGCACGTGTTCCCATATGAGCGGTCATCGCTTCTTCAAACGCCTGGTCAATATTACAACTCGGAGTTTTCTTTTGCCGGATACATTCGAGCCATTCACGGATATGTAAATGAGTCGTATCATACCGTTTTCCATTTACATATGTATAAAGCAAACCACGTTTGGCAAAATACAATTCAGTAGGAGAAGTTACGGAATCCGAACTATCCTGACCTGGGACATATGTATAAAAAGGATCTTCTGTAGGAATGACTCCCTGGCTGACTTTTTCTGCATAACGTGTGGAATCCGGATCCACAGTGACTTCCAGGATATTAGACACTTCCATAGAAGCATCATGTCCCATAAATACCTTACCACGATTCCGGGCACTGGCCAGAGTTGCACTATATAACATAGTCATATTCTGATCCGGAAACTCAAAAGTAGTCTGTAATACATCCGGTACACTACGTCCATCTTTAAAGAAATAAACTCCTCCGGAAGAAGTGGCTGAATGTGGAATACCTACATTCATAATCTGGTTAACGGCATCATATTCATGCGTTAGTAAATCCCCGGACAACCCCGTACTATAATCCCACCAACAACGCCAACGAAAGAAACGTTCCAGGCTAAACTGGCTTCTTTCTTCCGGTCCGACATAACGCTCCAGACCATACTTAGTCATATAATCCATATATTCCTTAATACGTTCCGGATCTCCTTCAAATTGTTCCCAATCTATAGTTTTTGGAGAAGCACCTTCTATAATATCATACACCCAGGCTCCATTAGGCGAGTTTCGGTTCGTACAAACTTCTATTAAATTTACAGGACCTAAAAGTCCGTTACCGATAATTTCAGCAGCCTTCTGATAACAATCTGTTTGTCGTCCCTGATGGCCTAACTGAAATACAACCCCGGTTTCTTTTATTACTTCACGCACCATATAGGTTTCAGGAACTGTCCAGGATAAAGGTTTTTCCAGATACACATGCTTACCTGCCCTGGCTGCATCCATCGCCATGGTACTATGCCAATGGTCAGGAGTAGCAATAATCACAGCATCAATATCATCTGCAGCAAGTAATTCTTTATAATGTCTGTATCGCTTAGGCACTTTTCCAAATTTTCCATTGCTACCTTCACGGTTAATATTAGAGCCAGCTAATACTGCATCTTCTCCATATATATCAAAGATATCACAAACTCCATTCACCACAATATTCAGGTCATCCTGCTGACGATACTGTTCATAACGGGTGTCATTCTTGTTGGTTTTATTAGCTTCGATCATCGTATCGATCCAGGATGGCTCTGCAAATCCGGCGGCACGTAACAATTGCTTTCCACGGATACCAAATCCGATAATCCCTAACCGTATCTGCTTCCCTCCTACCTGGGGTTCAAGAAAGTAAGCACCATCTTTACTTACAGGAAAAACATCAGAAATATTACGGCTTGTATTTTCCAGTTTTTGTTTTTTATAAACGCCATATGCTAATGCACCTAAAACAGGTACTGTCGCTAATGCTTTTAACGCCTCGCGTCTGCCCTGGGACTCCGGTTGGGGAGACTCCGGTGTTTTATTTTTATCTTCTGTTGCCATATCCTTATATTAATTTATATTTACGAAAACTCTCCGGTAATACTTTAATCAGCAATCGGTCTATTCCTATAATACGGGAAGTCGGGAATGTACATAGTACTCCTAATGCTGCAAACTCCACTAAATTCTTATCAATCCATAAATACGAACCTTCAAAAGGCATCATATAAGATGCTCCGACAAATGAAGGATGGGATAAAGAATACATTACGAGTAAACACATTCCGCCAACAGAAGCGATTCTGGATAAACATCCGGTAATTAATGCAAATCCGATAAGTAAAAGTGACCATTCATTTAGAAAATTGACGGTGTTCATCAATTCCGGATTTTGGGTTAGCTTAATAAAAAAATCGGCTACAGGCCCTTTTGAGCCCAAAAGATAAGGGAGGGAAGTCCATTTAGGATTCAGGATTTTTACTAATCCTTCATACATAAAATGCCAGCCGATAAAAACCCGTAGAATTACCAGCCAGGTAATCTGGGCTTTTGTATAACATTGTTCTGTTTTCATGATAGCGGTCTTTATTATATATATTGAGAGTAAAAACACAATGCCCGGAGTAGGAATCCTTGATTCCAACCCCGGTTATTTTTATTTAAAAAATTTGTTTGCTTTACAAAAAGCTAAGATTAATCTAAGATCTTAACTTTAATGTTACGGAACCAAACATCATCCCCGTGGTCTTGAAGACCAATCAGTCCTTCTCTGTTTTCACCACCACAATTCAACAATAACTCATAAGCCAAAGGCCATTTATCCTGACTAAATTTGCTGGCATTCAACATTTCTTTCCACTGTTGAGTCCACAAATGATATTCAACCACTGGTTCTTCATTCTGATAATGAACAACAGTTCCTTTATAACACATGATTCGTGAAGTATTCCATTCCCCGTAAGGTTTAGAATTCTGCGGTTTAGCCGGAATCATATCATACAAAGAAGCAGACATACGGTTACCATCTTTTCCCATTCTTGCATCCGGATGATTTTCATTATCCAGAATCTGATACTCAGGAGAAGAAATATAAATAGGTTGGCCTTCTACTTCCTGTGCTAAAATAAATACACCAGAGTTAGAACCTTTAGCAACCTTCCATTCCCAGGCTAACTCAAAGTTTTTCAACTTATGAGCAAAAACAAGGTCTCCACCGTTAGAAGCACCTGCTTCACCTGCATCGGAACCTGTGATCTTAATTGAATTATCTTCAATTACCCATGCACCAGGAACATCGGTGCGATTATAACCTCTCCAACCTTCAAATGAACTACCATCAAAAATAGTAATCCATCCATCAGCATCTTTTGGGAGTGCAGATAAATCTACCATAGGCAAGTCTAATAATTTGTATTCCGGAGCACCAGCCTCAGCTACAGGTTGTTCTGTAGCTCCTTCTGTTTTTTGTCCACCACCGCAAGATACAAAACACATCATAACAGCAGCGCTAGCTAATAATACTGACTTTTTCATTTCTTATTTTATAGTTAATACTTAAAATTATCTTGGCATATCCACTAAGTTCCAACCAGCACGATAATTATGTTTAATCAGTTCTTCTGCAAATTTCTTTGCATTGATTGGATCTGTCCATGTTTTAGCAAATGAAGGATTACCATCTTTGATCGTGAAACCGTCACGGATAACGATTTTCAGTTCTTCATTATCGCCGATATTGGTAAAGCGCATGTTTTCACCATCCCATTCCAATTCTTTAAACAGAGACTGCAAACGAACAGCCAGTACACCCATCACTACCATTTCATTAAATGGACCTGCTTCTGAGAAGTCGGATTTAGGTAATACACGATTGGCTGGGCTTTCTTTACAAGCACGTATCCAGTCTTGTTCATGACCACCTCCCATTGCATTGTCTACGCGACGGCATACTTTAGGAGCATTTGGAGTCCGTCCGGATAACAACCATGGATTTACACCATAGCAACCACAGATCAGGGTATCTTTCGTTCCGTGGAAAATTACACCACCACCTTGATCATCCATATCACGTCCTGCCGGAAAACCTTTTGGAAGGTCGGGTCTCAAACCACCGTCATACCAATGAACTTCTACCTTAGGCATAGAAACCTTAGGCATATTGTCACGGGCAGGGAAAACTAATTTCACGTGCTGAGCCTGAGGTGCACAATCTCTTAGTAATAAAGTTGAAGAACCTTGTACTTTGGTAGGATAACCTAATTTCAGACCTTTGAATACAGGATGAAGGATATGACAGGCCATATCACCTAATGCACCTGTACCATAGGCCCACCAACCACGCCAGTTCCATGGATGATAGATGTTGTTAAAGGGTTTCAATTCTGCCGGTCCTGTAAACAGATCCCAGTTCAGCGTAGAAGGGATTTTATCTGCTTTTTCCGGAGTCATCAACCCCTGTGGCCAGATCGGACGGTTCGTAAATGCTTCTACTTTTTTCACTTCACCAATTTCTCCGTTCCAGATCCACTCACAAACAAGGTCTACACCTTCACCGGATGAACCCTGGTTACCCATCTGGGTAGCTACCTGGTATTTATCAGCTAACTTAGTCAACAGGCGGGATTCATACACAGAGTGAGTCAACGGTTTTTGAGTATAGGCATGTTTTCCCATAGTGATCGCATCCGCCGTAATAATGGCGTGTGTATGGTCAGCAGTTGCTACCATAACAGCGTCAATAGAGCTACCCATTTCATCATACATTTTACGATAGTCCCAATATTTTTTAGCTTGAGAATATTCATCAAATACGTGTTTTGAATATTTCCAATCCACATCACACAGAGCAACAATATTCTCTGTTTCCATGTTTTTTAGGTTAGCATTACCCATACCACCAATACCGATACCGGCAATATTCAACTTATCTGTCGGAACAGTATGCCCATGGCTTTTTCCTAATACTATGTTAGGAACAATAGTTAAAGCAGCAGCAGCAACAGTTCCCTTTTGAAGAAATGATCTTCTTGTAATGTTTGACATAATACAATAATTTATAGATTAGCACTTAATAATGATTTCTTCTTTGTATGTATATAATCCTCCCACTATAAACAAATTGTCACAAATATAACTAATACTATAATATGATCCATTTAAAAAAAGCTGTTTCTTAAGCAAAATAATTTTTTTTAACAATGTTTATAAGGCATATCCATATAGAAAAAAGTAACTAAAATTATTCCGGATACTCCTCTACTTCTTGTCCATTATTACTCTTATAGGCCATATTTCTTCAAATAATCCTAATGTTAACTATATATTAAAAAGAATATATAGTTAAAAATCAACTGTTTTTATTGTATAAATATACCTTATATAAAAATTCTATATTATATGAGAAAAAATATGTTCTTTAAAATAATTTTCCATAAAATGAATTCAACTTTTATTTTTATATTTGTCAGTAATAAGAAAAAAGAGCAAATCTTTTCCTAAAAGTGTTATAAAATATAGATTATAAAATATGAAGAGCAAACTTCTTCTTATAAGACGAATATATAATTCCCATTTACAAAGATTCCGTGACATGATAGTAAAGAAAAACTCACTGCGGATTATTCTATTTCAACTTTTTAGTATATTTTTCCTACTAAAAGTATGCTTTTTCCCTAATTACTTAAATCAGCATAATAGTAAACAGGAAACACAGAAACCGATCGCTACTGAGTTCATCCATTGTGCTATAAATCCTTAAACAATAAAGTTATGATAGAAAACATTGACACCTCTTTAATTGATTGGTCAAGAGCTCAGTTTGCTCTTACAGCCATGTATCATTGACTTTTTGTTCCACTAACCTTAGGTCTTGGAGTCATAATGGTCATCATGAAAACTATTTATTACAAGACAGGAGAAGAATTCTGGAAAACCACTACGAAATTCTGGATGAAATTATTTGGAATTAATTTTGCTATTGGTGTTGCAACTGGTTTGATCCTGGAATTTGAATTTGGGACGAATTGGTCTAATTACAGTTGGTTTGTAGGAGATATATTCGGAGCCCCTCTGGCAATCGAAGGAATTCTGGCTTTTTTCTGGAAGTCACTTTTATCGCAGTTATGTTTTTTGGATGGAGTAAAGTTAGTAAAGAATTCCATTTGGCCTCTACCTGGTTAACGATGATCGGAGCAACCTTATCTGCCTTATGGATATTGATCGCAAATGCCTGGATGCAGTATCCTGTAGGTATGCACTTTAACCCGGATACAGTAAGAAACGAAATGGTTGACTTCTGGGCGGTCGTTTTATCTCCGGTTGCTATAAATAAATTTTTTCATGCAGTCCTTTCCGGATGAATTGTTGGAGCGATGTTTACAGTAGGAATAGCCAGCTGGTTTTTATTGAAAAAACGGGAAACAAGATTTGCACTTGCCAGTATTAAAGTAGGAGCTATTTTCGGATTGATTACTTCTTTATTAACCTTATGGACCGGAGATGGGTCAGGATATCAGGTAGCCCAGAAACAGCCTATGAAGCTCGCTGCTATGGAAGGATTATATGAAGGAGGACAAGGGGTTAGTTTAGTGGGCATAGGAATATTAAACCCACAGAAAAAGAGTTATGACGATGGAATAAATCCTTTTCTTTTTAAAATTAGTTTCCCCAATGTGCTTTCTTTATTAGCAGATCGCAGCATGGACGGATTTGTCCCTGGGATTACTCAACTTATGGAAGGTGGATATGAGACTAAAGACGGTACCAAAGCACTTTCTGCCCAGGAAAAAATAGCTAAAGGCCAGATCGCAATTAAAGCATTAGCTGATTATCGTCAGGCAGTAAAGGACAAAGATGAAATAACAGCCAGCCAGCATAAAAAATTATTAGAAGAAAACTTTAGCTATTTTGGATATGGATACATACAGGATCCTTCTGACTTAATTCCTCATATCGGATTAACATTCTATTCTTTCCATATTATGGTTATTCTGGGCAGTTTTTTCATTCTTTTGTTTGCTCTTACTTCTTTCCTTAGCTACAAAAACAAATTTGTAAGTCAAAAGTGGTTGCAATGGGTTTGCCTGCTTTCTATTCCTTTGGCTTATATCGCCGGACAGGCAGGATGGATTGTAGCAGAAGTAGGACGCCAGCCCTGGGCTATACAGGATATTCTTCCTACGGCAGCTGCCGTTTCCAGACTTCAAACATCTTCTGTGCAGATTACATTTTTCGTATTTCTTACTATTTTTACTCTTCTTCTGATCGCAGAAATCGGGATTATGATAAAAGTAATCAAACAGGGACCGGAAAGTGGAAAAGACATGTCTAATGAATTACATTAAATTTGACTATTATGGAAAATACATATAATATATTACAACATTATTGGTGGTTAGTCATCCCTCTGTTAGGATCTTTCTTAGTATTCCTATTATTTGTACAGGGAGGTCAATCCCTTTTGTTTACTTTAGGTAAAACCGAAGTTCAACAAAAAATGCTACTGAATTCCACAGGACGTAAATGGGAAATCACCTTTACTACACTGGTTACTTTTGGGGGTGCCTTCTTTGCTTCTTTTCCTTTATTCTATTCCACCAGTTTTGGAGGAGCTTACTGGGTATGGATGCTGATCCTGATCTGTTTTGTCCTTCAGGCTGTATCCTATGAATATCGATCTAAAAAAGGAAATTTGTTAGGAAAAAGGACCTATCAGATATTTCTCATAATCAACGAAGTACTAGGCCCTATTTTATTAGGAACTGCAGTCGGAACCTTTTTCAATGGAGCAGAATTTTTTGTAAACAAAGAACAACTTACCCAGTTATCCATGCCGGTTATCTCCAGTTGGGCAACTCCATGGCATGGCCTGGAAGCTGTCCTGGTTATATGGAATCTTTGTTTAGGATTTGCATTATTTCCCCTTTCCCGAATCTTAGCGATCCTTTATTTCATTAATAATATTCATAATGAAACAATCCAAATCTGGGCAAAAAAAGATTAATTCCTGAAACAGGTTTATTCCTGGTATTTTTCCTGGCATTTTTAATCCATACATTACTAAAAGATGGGTTTGCTGTAAATCCGGAGACACAGGAAGTGTTTATGCAGCCCTATAAATACTTTATTAATCTGGTAGAGATGCCAGTTATAGCAGCAATTTTACTGATTGGAGTAATAGGAGTTCTCTTCGGGATCTTTAATACTCTGCGGGTAGTACACTGGCGAAAAGGTATCTGGTTTTCCGGTATTGGGACAGTGCTGACCATACTGGCACTTTTATTATGCGCTGGTTGGAATAATACAGCCTATTATCCTTCCATAGCAGATCTGCAAAGTTCTCTCACAATCAAAAATAGTTCATCCAGCTTTTTTACCCTAAAAGTAATGAGTTATGTTTCCATTTTGGTTTCATTCGTAATAGCTTATATATTTTATGCATGGAGAGCATTGGACCTAAGAAAAATAAATGAAGAAGAGATGGAAGAAAAAGACCATTTTTATTAATGAACCGGATATAAAAAAGGAAACGGCGAAGCTCACGCCTGGCCGTTTCCACATTTAACCGTTTTAAACAAAAAGAAAAAGTTAGTTAAGGTTTAGAACAAAATATAATATTAAGTCTTATTAATTTATATTTGTTTGTATTTAGGACAAAGATAGTTAATTTTATTTTCCACCAAAATATCTATCATAGATTTTTTGACATTTTAGACAGAGGGTCTGTTTTTTCATTACTTTTGGAAAAAAATAGTTATACCTTATAATTATATATGGCTGATTTTGATATTCATATATTAGGATGTGGTTCGGCCCTTCCTACTACCCAACATTTAACAACTTCTCAGATTATTAATCTTCGTGATAAATTATATATGATGGATTGCGGAGAAGGAACCCAGGTTCAAATGCGCAAAATGCGTATAAAATTCAGTAGGTTAAATCACATTTTTACATCTCATCTACATGGAGACCATTGTTTTGGACTTCCAGGTCTCATCTCTACCTTTGGGATGTTAGGCCGCACAGCGACATTACATATTCATGCTCCAAAAGAAATTGAAGATTATTTACTTCCTATCCTGAAATTATTCAATCAATATCTCCCCTATAAGGTTCATCTGAATATTATAGACCCAACTCAGCATGCACTGGTCATGGAAAATCGCTCATTAGAAGTTTACTCTATTCCCCTACACCACCGAATCCCCACCTGCGGCTTTTTATTTAAAGAAAAACAAAAAGAGGATCACCTGGTAAAAGAAATGGCTGATTTCTATCAAATTCCCACAAAGCTACTGCAGGGAATTAAACAAGGAGAAGATTTTATTACCCCTGAAGGAGAAATTATTCCAAATAGCAGACTGACACGCCCGGCAGTGCCTGCCAAGAAGTATGCCTACTGCTCTGATACTGCATATTACCCGCCAATCATTCCCATCATCAAAGAAGTTGACCTACTTTATCACGAAGCTACATTTGCAGAATGTGATGCAGTCCGGGCTAAAAAGACTTATCATACTACAGCCAAACAGGCAGCAGAAATTGCCCGGTCCGCTCAGGTAAAAAAGCTTTTGATTGGACACTTCTCAGCCCGTTATGAAGACGACCAGCCATTAAAAGAGGAAGCTGATACTATTTATCCAGATACAATTCTGGCAAAAGAAGGTCTGACTCTTTCTTTATAAAATCCACTAATTATAGTTCTTTCAGGTAATTATTACTTATTAATCCCATATAATTGAATAAATATTTCTATATTTGTATGAATTTAGGGAGTAATATATAATATGAGAATTACATTTATAGTACTCGTAACTTTAATAACCTGTATTAACAGCTCATTTTCCATAGAAACAGAGAGAGTGGGATCGGAAATGTATTATCCCCGACAAAAACAACCTGCATCTGTAGAAATTACAGTAATTGATAATCGGATACAAGTAAATCATGCTCCTATTGGCAGTAAACTGGAAATTTACAGTGTAGTAGGTATTAAAGTAAAAGAATTTGAAATAAAACATTCTTCCGGAGAATATGTTGTTAATATAGCAAAAGGATATTATATCATCCGTATAGGAGAAACCGTACGAAAAGTTGCTATCCGGTAAGCCTTTACAAATTAGATCTATTATATAAATTTCATCTGCAAATTGCTTAAGAATAAATACCACTCTTTAATCATCTATTTATCAAACTTTTACAAAACAAAACAACTGAAAACATAAGCCATTTTTAACATTTAGAACAATCCATTTTTACTTTTTTTATGTAAATATTAAACTAAAATACGCTTTATTTGTTTCCACTATTAGGAGGATGAGTTAATATGAGGAAGTCGACAATATGGTTACTGGCAGTAGTAATGCTTTTTGCATTTGCAGGATTACTGTATTTACAGGTAATCTATGTAAACAGTTTACTTAAAACACGAAGTGAACAGTTTAATGAGACTGTAAAGAAAAGCTTACATCAGGTATTCAAACGATTGGAATTAGAAGAGGCCCGTACCTATCTGGATGAAGATATTAACCGGGAATTAAATAGTTATCGCTATCAGAATCCCACTTCATCTACAGAAATTCCGGGATATGGGGGAATGAGCTCTCAGGAAAAATTTCAGTTTCAGATCAATGATTCAGAAGGTAGCATCAGACTGAAACTTCACAGTTTCAGTAATACACAATCAGATACCTATTCTTCTTTATATAAAAGACAATCCAACAGCGGTATCGTAAGCACCTCAAAAGACCTATATGATATCTATAAACGACGCTATTTATATAACAGCACGTTAGTGAATGAGGTTATATTAAGTATGCTGGATACAGCACCTTTACAACCCATTGAAGAACGAATAGATTTTAAAAAGCTCAACAATTATTTAAAAACAGAATTTATTAACAATGGTTTGAACTTGCCATTTGTTTTCTTTGTTATAAACAAAGATGGGAATGTAGCCTATCAAAGCGGTGATGTACAATGGCAATCGGTAGCTTCTAAAGTGATTACACAGGTATTATTCCCGAATGATCCACCGTCAAGGCAGAATTATCTGAAAGTGTATTTTCCCACCAAAGAAGATTATATTTTCAGTTCAATTGCTACCTTTTTAATACCGTCGGTGATCTTTTCTTTATTATTGTTGGTAACGTTTACCTTTACTATATATATAGTATTCCGTCAAAAGAAACTATCAGAAATGAAGAATGACTTTATCAACAATATGACGCATGAATTAAAAACACCTGTCTCAACAATTTCGTTGGCAGCACAGATGCTAAAAGATTCGGATATTACCAAAAGTCCGGATGTATTTAAACACATTTCCGGAGTAATCAATGATGAAACTAAACGTTTGGGATTCCTGGTAGAAAAAGTATTGCAAATGTCTCTTTTTGAAAGACAGAAAGCAGCACTTAAATTAAAAGAGATAGATGCCAATGACCTGATAGCAAATGTAGCTAATACCTTTGTCCTGAAAGTAGAGAAATACGAGGGGACTATGGATATAGATTTGCAGGCTATTGACTCAACCATCTATGCAGATGAAATGCATATAACAAATGTATTATTCAATTTAATGGATAATGCTGTTAAATATCGCAGACCGGATGCACCGCTAAACTTAGTAGCGCGTACCTGGAATGAAAATGGAAAACTTTTGACCTCTATCGAAGATAATGGTATAGGGATTAAAAAGGAATACCTTAAAAAAGTATTCGATCGCTTCTTTCGCGTACCAACCGGCAACGTACATAATGTTAAAGGCTTTGGCCTCGGACTTGCTTATGTACGGAAGATCGTGGAAGACCATAACGGAACAATCCGTGCGGAAAATGGAGCCGGAAATATTGGAACAAAATTTATTATTACTTTGCCTCTTATAAAAAGTTAGTCATGAAAGAAAAACCGAAAATCTTGTTTTGTGAGGACGATGAAAACCTCGGTATGCTTTTAAGAGAATACTTACAAGCAAAAGGGCATGTAACCGATCTTTTCTTCGACGGAGAAGCTGGATATAAAGGATTTACAAAAGGACAGTATGATCTGTGCGTATTAGATGTGATGATGCCTAAAAAAGATGGATTCACATTAGCCCAGGAAATCCGTTTTATCAATCCGGATATACCTATTATTTTCCTTACTGCTAAAACTATGAAGGAAGATATTCTGGAAGGTTTTAAAATCGGAGCTGATGATTATCTGACCAAACCTTTCAGCATGGAAGAGCTACTGCTTCGTATCGAAGCTATCCTTCGCCGTGTGAAAGGTAAAAAGCTGAAAAATATTCCATTCTATAAATTAGGGAATTTCTTGTTTGATACACAAAAACAAACCCTATCTATTGGTGATAAAGTTACTAAACTGACCACTAAAGAATGTGAATTATTAAGTCTCCTGTGTGCACATGCAAATGAAATACTGGAACGTAATTATGCGTTAAAAATGATCTGGGTAGACGACAATTATTTCAATGCCCGCAGTATGGATGTATATATTACCAAACTTCGAAAATTGTTAAAAGACGATCCGGGAATTGAAATTATCAATATCCATGGAAAAGGTTACAAATTGATCACTCCATCGGGAGAAGAACAGGCAAGAGAAGAAGGAATTCAGGTACTATAAATAATAAAAAAAGGGGTTTTTAAAACCCCTTTTTTATAATCTTTTTTTCCATAGTAGGAAAATAATAACAACTAATGCAGTGATCGTAACTCCTATGACCTGTGAGATCCTTTCAGGTAATCCCAATCCTTCCGGAGCAATAAAAATATAAGTGGCACAAACTGCTGTCATAAATATAGCGGGGATTAAAGTAATTATATAGAATTTTCCGGACACTACAAGATAAACGGTTAGGGCCCATAAGGTAAAAACAGCCAGTGTCTGATTCAACCAGGCAAAATAACGCCAAATAATAGAAAAATCCATCTGCAAAAGCAAAAAACCACCGACAAAAAGAGGGATAGAAATTATCAGTCTTTTCAAAACAAGTTTCTGATCTAACTTTAAAAAGTCAGCAACAATCAAACGGGCAGAACGAAAAGCCGTGTCTCCGGAAGTAATAGGGGCAGCAATCATGCCCAGAATAGCCAAAAAACCACCGACTGTCCCCAGCCATTCCTTCGTAATACGATCTACAATAACCGCAGCATTATCATTTCCCGATCCGGCAGCAAATAAGGCAATTCCCTCCTCCGTATGGAAAAAATAGGTAGCAGCCGCAGCCCAGATTAAAGCAACCATCCCTTCCACGATCATCGCGCCATAGAATACAGGACGACCATACTTCTCGTTAATCAGGCATCTTGCCATTAAAGGGCTTTGTGTAGCATGAAACCCGGAAATAGCCCCACAGGCAATAGAAACAAACATCATGGGAAATATAGGTAAACCGCCCGGATGTATATTTTGTAAACCATCTGTAAATTCCGGTAAAGGAGGATGGTGGTATAAAAGCATAATAAAAATACCGGCTGCCATAAACAAGAGAACAATAGCAAACAAGGGATATACTTTTCCAATAATTTTATCTACTGGTAAAAGAGTAGCCAAAATATAATATACAAAAACAACACAAGCCCAAAAAGTAAGAGTAAAAGTCTCCGGTGTAAGAGTAGCCAATAATTTCGCCGGACCAGCCACAAACACAGCCCCAACCAACACCATTAACAGGACAGTCAAACCCCGCATAAACTGTTTAACAGATGGTCCCAGATAGTAACCGATCAATTCCGGTAAACTCTCTCCGTTATTCCTTAAAGATAGCATACCAGCCAGAAAATCATGAGTTGCTCCGGCAAATATGCTTCCCACAACAATCCAGATAAAGGAAGCCATACCAAATTTAGCGCCCATGATGGCACCGAAGATCGGACCCAGACCAGCAATATTCAGAAACTGGATCATGAATACTTTCCAGGTAGACAGCGGGAGATAGTCTACCCCATCCTGGCAGGCATACGCTGGAGTCTGGCGATTTTTATTTATATCAAACACACGTTCTACAAAAGCCCCGTAAAAGAAATAACCGGCCAGAAGAATAACAAAGCATAGAATAAATGAGATCATGGCATCATAATATTTAGAGTAGGCAAAATTCAGTATCTCTGAAAAGAATACAGAGAATGAAAGGAGTTTTCATATATAGTACAGAACCTATAACATGTAGAAGACAGGAAAAGGTCTGACACTGTCAGACCTTTTCAAAAATATCTTTAAGAGTTCAATAATTGCTTTACAATTTCTGAGATCATACGGCCTTCCGCTTTTCCGGCAAGTGCCTTATTGGCAGCTCCCATGACTTTACCCATATCCTTCGGACCTGCTGCCCCAACTTCAGCGATAATCTTTTTCAGTTCCCCTTCCAGTTCCCCGGCAGACATCTGTTTAGGTAAATAAACTTCAATAGCAGCGACTTCTTCCAGTTCGCTTTCTGCCAACTCCGAACGTCCCTGGAATACATAGATCTCAGCACTTTCTTTCCGTTGCTTCACCATTTTCTGCAGAATCCTGGTAGCCACCTCATCGGATAATTCCCCATCACCGCCTTTAGCAGTTTTAGCCTCCAGGAATTCTTTCTTAACACCACGCAAAGCCTGCAGACATACTTTATCTTTCGCCAACATAGCAGCTTTTATATCCTCACTTACTTTGTCAAATAAACTCATACTATACTATCATTAAATTATCTGAAACTAATTACAGGACCACCTCCGGAGACAGGATTCTGAGGCATGGTCGGGCTGGAAGAATCCGGATTCTCCGGATGATCACTCCCCGAAGATTTGGCACGGGCACGGGCAATCAACTTAGGATCCCGGTTATAAGTAGGGTTTTCCTCCATAATAGCAATTAAAGCATCATCATCCATTTCCTCCGGAGTCAGCACAACAGCTTTAGCACGGGCAGAAACCCGCCTCATCCGCTGACCGGAGCTACCATAATATTTATCGATCAGAATCTTTTCCTGTTGCTCTTTTTTAAGTCTTTCTTCTTCCAGTCGTAACTCCTCTTCCGTCATCCGGGCAGTTTCCGCACGACGCCTGTCTGCAATCTGTGGAATATCTTCCATACCAAATCCAGTAGCCAGAATGGTCATTTTGACCTGATCCCCCAGCGTGTTATCAATAGCCGTACCCCAGATCACCTCTATATCCCGGCCAAAACGGGACATAAAATCATGCACATCATTCATCTCTTCCATCAACAGTTCAGCTTCCTGACTGAAAGAGACATTGAATAATATTTTCTTCGCATTAAAAATATCATTATTATTCAGTAACGGGGAATTCAGAGCATCTTCAATCGCTTGTCTCACCCGGCCTTCTCCTGTCCCATACCCATTACTCATCAAAGCAACCCCACCATCTTTCATGGTTGTATTGACATCAGCAAAGTCCAAGTTGATAATACCGGGAACAGTAATAATTTCAGCAATACTTTTAGCCGCTGTCGTCAATGTATCATCCGCCTTACCAAACGCATTGGTCATTGTAAGGTCAGAATAAATCTCCCGCAGGCGCTCATTATTGATGACCAGTAAAGCATCCACATTTTTACTGATTTCCTCTACCCCATTTAAAGCCTGAATAATCTTACGCTCACCTTCAAAGACAAAAGGAATAGTCACAATACCTACTGTCAGGATCCCCATATCTTTAGCAATCCGGGCAATCACAGGCGCAGCACCGGTTCCGGTTCCACCACCCATACCCGCTGTAATAAAGACCATCTTAGTCCCATCACTCAACATTTTACGGATATCATTCAAACTCTCCTCCGCAGCCATCATAGCACGCTCCGGCTTATTCCCGGCTCCTAAGCCCTGTGTAATTTCACATCCCAGAGAAAGCTTCAAAGGTACATCTGACCGGTTTAACGCCTGGTTATCCGTATTACACAGCACAAACGTCACATCATGTATACCTTCCTTATACATGTGGGTTACCGCATTTCCGCCACCACCCCCTACACCGATCACTTTGATGATCTTTGGAGTATCCGTAGGATAATTAAATTCTAATATCGTGTTGTCCATTGTCTTCCCGTTTTTTATGCGTTTGCTGATTACCTGTCATCATCGTCATCAAAAAGCATCTTACCCATATTATCAATATTTTTAGTAAGACGACTGAATAGACTGGGGCCTTTTTTCTCCGCTTTCTTTTTCGGAGGCTCCGGAGGAGTCACTTTAGTCGCCTCTTCCTCTTCTTCCGGTTTAGGAGTTGGTTTAGGAGGGGGCGGTATATAAGCTGCACAGTTTTTAGTTCCCTTAGCCAGCAGCCCTACAGCAACAGCATATTCCGGATCAGCGGCTACCAGGTCATTCCGCTGAATGATATTTTTTCTTACAGCTGCATACCGTACATCTATTTTTAATCTGTTCTGGATAGCATCCGGAAGGTTTTTCAACGCAGAAGCCCCACCGGTAATAATAATGCCCGCACCCAGGCCGTCCATCAGTCCGGTTGCCTCCAAACGGGCGTAGACATTTTCAAGTATCTCCTGTAAACGAGCTTCCACTACATTATTCAGGTCCGCCAGTTTTACTTCACGCAGTCCCATTCCATCTGCCGAACTTACCTGAATCGCCGCATCACTGTCTTTGTCCTGAATAGCGCTTCCATATGTCTTTTTAATCCGTTCTGCTTCTGCTTCCACCAGATTCAGACTGGTAATATCTTTTGTGATCATGTTGCCTCCAAAAGGAATCACACAAAGGCTGACTAACTGGCCACTCTTATACACAGTCAGACTGGTCACACCAGCCCCAAATCCGATTAAAGCACATCCCAAATCTTTTTCATCTTCACTCAAGACCATATCAGCCAGAGCAAGAGGAGAGACAATAATATCTGCAATTTCAATCTTAGCCCTTTCCGCAATACTATTGGTTACATATCTTCTGAGAGAAGGACGACCAACGACCAGCTTGTAGCGGGCCTCAATCCGGTTACAGGGAATACCTACCGGATTCACTTCATGTTTACCATCCAGATAATAGGCAGGGGAAGTAATAGAAAGTACATCCATCATATCCGGACGATAACTGGCACATTCCTGATACAGAGAATCAATAACCTCTTCAGTAACTACACCATCCACACCTAATATTTTAGGAACCGTATGATCAATGGTCCGGAGAGATTGCCCCCCTATCCCCACATATACTTTCCCAATTTTGGCACCCTGCAGCTTATTTTCAAGTTTCAGGATCAACCGTTTTATCTTATTTGCTGTTTCTTCTACATTATATACACATCCTCTCCGTATACAGGTAGCTGAATTTTCAACCTCATGGGCTATGATAGAAAGTGCGCCACTCTCACTTTTCACCCCCACCATACCCACCAAATGGGATGTCCCCAAATCAATGGCCGCTATAAAGTCCGTGTATGCCATATTTGCTATTTTTTAGTGCAAACTATCTGTCCTTTATACTTCAAATTTATAATACTATACTTTTCCCAGCCCACTTTTGGAATAGCCTGTTCATAGAAAAGTTGTAAATTATCCAGTTTATCCCTGAAATCCTCGAATGTACCCAACATAATCCGGTGACTTCCCACCCGTGGGATCAAATCTACCTCACCGTTGGGATGTATATAGATCTGTTCAATCTGGTTATTCCAGAACTCATTATCATGCAAAAATAATGCAAATTTATATAAGTCGGTTACTGCCAGCTCTTTTTCAACATATCCCGTGGCAATAGGCACATGGGCTACATATCGACGACTCACCGGCATCATCCCACCATCATTATCAATATAAAAATTACCTGTCTGACCTAATACCCTGAGAACAGGCATTTTCTGAACCACTTCCAGTTTGATGGCACCGGAAGGAGTCTTATAAGCTTCCACATTGGCAATCATTTCATTCTTCAACAACTCTGTCTCAATCAATTCCGTATTAATTGAATGAATGGGTTTACCCACCGGGTCCAGATCCACCCGTTTTAAATAAGAGGTCAGATCCGCCTCCGTAACAAAATGTTTATCCAGACTATCTTTTACCACCACAATCAAATCGTGGCACAGATCATCCTGCCTCGTTTCCCTGAAAAAGAAAGAAACGAACACAAGGTAACAAAATAATAATAAAGCCACAAATATGAAAACAATCCGAATTACCACTTATCCAATATATTTTTAACAGGTTCAACTAACCGGTCAATATCTCCGGCTCCTACCATCAGTACCACTTCAAACCGACGATCCTTTATCAGATCTGTCAACTCTTCTTTAGTGCATAGTATTTTATCCGGGATAGACACTTGATCAAAAATAGTCTGCGAAGTAATCCCGGGAATAGGTTCTTCCCTCGCAGGATAAATATCCAGCAGGATCAGTTCATCCAATAAAGACAAACTGGCAGCAAATTCATCCGCAAAGTCCCGGGTCCGGGAATACAGATGAGGCTGAAAAATACCTGTCACTCTCTTTCCTTTATACAACTCCTTAACAGAGAGGATACTTTCCCTTAATTCTGCCGGATGATGTGCATAATCATCGATCAGGACAATATGTTTCTTTTTCAAATGAAAATCAAACCGTCTTTTAGGACCGGCAAACGAGGCCATCCCTGTCCGGATCTCTTCCGGAGTGGCACCATTTAACCAGACAAGAGCCATAGCAGCCACCCCATTTTCTATGTTAATCTTTACCGGAACCCCCGGACAGATATCCGGTATACGAATATCCGGCCCGACAAAATCAAAACAGAGCTCTCCATTTCCGACCCGAATATTCTCAGCATAAAAATCTCCTCCTTCCGTAGCAGAATAAGTATAGAGTTTTACTCCGGATTGCAGCCGGGGCGTAATAGCAATCCCTTTTTTCAGGATCAGAACCCCATCCGGCCGTATGAGAGAAGTAAACTTCTCAAAACTTTCCCGGTAAGCCTCAGGGGTACCATAAATATCCAGATGATCCGGATCCGCAGACATGATCACCGCCATATAAGGAGTTAACCAGTGAAAGGAACGGTCAAACTCATCCGCCTCAATCACAGTCAGGTCACTGGTATCCGATAACATCAGATTACTGTCATAATTCTTCAGGACCCCACCTAAGAAAGCATTACAATCTACCTGCGACTGTTTCAAAAGGTGAGCAACCATAGAGGAAGTAGTGGTTTTCCCATGCGTCCCGGCAATACACAACCCCCTGGAAGCACGAGTCAGTTCACCCAACACCCGGGCACGTTTCATAATTTCAAAACCATGCGTCCGGAAATAGGTGAGTTCCGAATGGGAATCAGGAACAGCAGGAGTATACACAATCAAAGTATTCGCCGGATCCTGATAGATATCCGGGACACAAGCCATAGAATCTTCATAATGGATCTCCGCACCTTCTTTGTTCAACTGTTCTGTTAATTCAGAAGGAGTTTTATCATAGCCACCCACCCGTTTACCTTTAGATAAAAAGTAACGGATCAATGCACTCATACCGATCCCCCCGGCTCCTATAAAATAAATGGCTTGTACCTGTGTTATATCCATATCTGTTTTTCACATCAGCAAGTTTGCTCCATATCCTGCGACACCAGCAAAAACTTCCCTATTTTTTGTCTATAATTTTTACGATCTCATCCACAATCACTTCCGCACTCCCCCGGAACGCTAAAGTAGCTATATTTTTACTTAATACCGAAAGCCTGGCATCATCTTTGACTAATTCGATCGCCTGACTAACCAATTTTCCCTCTGCTTCTCCGTCTGTTACCATCACCGCAGCCTCTTTGTTCACCAACGCCAGTGCATTTTTTGTCTGATGATCCTCCGAAACATTAGGAGAAGGAACCAGAATCACCGGCTTAGCCAAAATACATAATTCCGAAATAGAACTGGCTCCTGCCCGGGAAATCACCAGATCTGCTGCAGCATACGCATAATCCATACGGGAAATAAAATCCGAATACCAGACAGGCAGACCTTTATAGGACTCCATATACTTTTGAGCTTCAGAATAATAATAACGTCCGGTCTGCCAGATTAATTGTATGCCTTCTTGCAATAAAACAGCCAGACCTTTTTCAATACTCCTGTTAATAGTACGGGCCCCCAGACTTCCCCCAACCACCAACACGGTTTTCTTTCCGGAAGCCAGGCCAAAGAAAGCCAATGCCTCCTCTTTTTTAGCAACCGCCGCCTCCAGGTCTAACTGGACCGGATTCCCCGTCAACACAATTCGGTCTGCAGGAAAAAACCGTTCCATCTCCTGATAAGCCACACATATCTTAGTAGCCCGCTTAGCCAATAATTTATTTGTCACCCCGGCATAGGAATTCTGCTCCTGGATCACAGTCGGTACTCCCAGCGATGAGGCCATCCACAAAGTGGGACCACTGGCATATCCACCGACCCCGACAGCAATATCCGGATTAAACTCCCGAATAATCTTCCTGGCCATCCGGAGGCTCTTGGCCAATTTAGCCAATACCTTCACATTCCGGAAAAGATGGGCACGGTCAAAACCACTGACAGGCAAACCAACAATCGTATAGCCGGCAGCCGGGACACGCTCCATTTCCATCCGGTCTTCTGCTCCCACAAAAAGAATTTCCGCATCCGGAAACCGTTTTTTAATGGTATTTGCAATTGAGATAGCCGGAAAAATATGCCCCCCGGTACCTCCTCCACTGATAATAATACGATACGGTCTCATGCTAATTCCGTTTGTGTTTCCAAAGCAACCATCGGAGGATTCTCCCCATCTTCCGGTAACTCCTTCAGGGTTTCATCCCCAGTCTCTGTAATTTCCGGTTCATCCTCTTCATTCCCCATATGGGCTCCAAACCGGCTGACACTCAATATCACACCGAAATAAATGCAGGAGATCACCGTAGAAGTACCTCCACGGCTGACCAGCGGCATCGGTTGGCCTGTGACAGGGATCAGGTTTACTGCCACCGCCATGTTAGCCAGCGCCTGCACAACCAACAACAAACCGCAGCCCAAAACCAGAAACTTAGGAAATAATTTATCACATTTCCGGGCAATCATTCCAACCCGGACCAATAACATAATATATAGCAGAAGGACAAATACCCCTCCGATAATTCCCAATTCCTCTATAATGATCGCATAAATAAAATCAGAATAAGCCTGAGGCAGAAAATCCCTTTGCTGCCCATGTCCCGGCATCTGCCCGAAGAGCCCTCCCCGTGCGATTGCGATCTTGGCATGCGAAACCTGATAGTTATCATCATTGATCTCATAGGTAGCGGCATCCAGTCGTTTCTCTTTACTTTTAAAATCAGAGATACGCTCTTTCCACGTAGCAGCCCGGGGAATTACTGACAGGTACTCCCTGGGAGTAATGGTCAAAGTCAGGATAAATAACCCTAATCCCAATGCCAGGACACCAGCCAGCATAGCTAAATTCTTAAAAGGTAACTGACCAATAAACATCATCAGGCAACAGACCGCAAACAACATAATCGCAGTAGAAAAGTTCTCCGGAAGAATCAGGACACAGGTAAGGCCCACTCCCACCAGAATATAAGTAAAAATCTGTTTCTCTGTAAATTTACCGCGCCTGCTCAGCATAAAAGCGACAAACACAATACACGCCAGTTTGGCGATTTCCGAAGGCTGGAATTGTATACCCAGGATCTCCAGCCACCGGTGTGCATCATTCGTTCGGACCCCGATAAAAGGGGTGATTAACAGCAGCACCATAGACACCGGAAGCAACAGGATCAACACAGAAAAAAAACGAATAGGAATATTATGGATCAGTAAAATAAGGACAAACCCTCCCAACAGGAAAGAGGCATGACGAACAATCGGTGCCCAATAATTCGCATTCTTATAAGCAATCGTACTGGTCGCACTGAATACTTCCACAACCGAAATAAGACACAGAAACATAAAAATGATCCAGATCACCCGGTCTCCTTTAAATAATTTATTAGCCAGATCCATATAATAATCTTCCTATTTTATAAATTTCGTACACATGTTTTAAACTGCGTGCCCCTGTCCTCATAGCTTTTGAACAGGTCAAAACTGGCACAGCAGGGAGACAGCAGCACCGTATCACCTTTCTGTGCCACCTGATACGCTTTCGCCACAGCCTCCTCCATAGAGCCTGCCTCTTCTATCCATTCTACTTTCCCATCAAAGAACTGATGCAACTTCCGGTTATCCACTCCCAAAAAGATCAGGGCACGGGCTTTCTGCCGGACCAGCTCTTCTATTTCCGTATAATCGTTTCCTTTATCCGTTCCCCCCAGGATAAGTACCACTTTCGTCACCATACTTTGCAAAGCATACCAGCAGGAATTGACATTCGTAGCTTTAGAGTCGTTGATATAATCTACTCCCCGCACCCGGGCCACATGCTCCAGACGATGTTCCACTCCTGTGAAGTCACTCAAAGAAGCCCGGATATTTTCATCATGAATATCTACTACCTTGGCAGCAATCGCAGAAGCTAAGGAATTATATAAATTGTGTGTCCCGGTCAAAGCCAGTAAATCCTGATCCATAGTAAATCTCCCATTCAAAGTTTCTAATATAATCTCTCTCTTCTCCACATATCCCTTCACACCCTCCCGGTAGGATTCCGCAAAAGGATAAAGAGTAGCTGCCGGTTTCCGGATGGCCACTTCACGGGCAATGACAGGATCATCATTCCAGAAAATAAAAGCATCCTTTTCCATCTGATTCTGTAAAATACGGAACTTAGCATCCACATACTTTTGCATATCATAGTCATACCGGTCCAGATGATCCGGTGTAATATTAAGCAGAATAGCCACATCCACCTTAAACTCATACATATTGTCTAACTGAAAACTGCTCAACTCAATAACATAGAGAGCATGCGGCTCTTCAGCTACCTGCAAAGCAAGGCTCTTCCCTACATTCCCGGCCAGTCCGACATCCAGTCCGGCCTCTTTCAGGAGATGATACGTCAGCATGGTAGTAGTAGTCTTCCCGTTACTACCCGTAATACAAATCATCCGGGCATCTGTGTAACGACCGGCAAATTCGATTTCAGAAATAACCGGTATATGTCTTTTCAGCAGTTTCCGGACAATAGGCGCTTTATCCGGTATACCCGGACTCTTAATCACCTCCCCAGCCGCCAGAATAATGTCTTCCGTATGCTGATTCTCCTCCCAGGAAATCCCATGGGAATCCAGCAGTTCCCGATAGTGAGGTTTAATAGCGGAAGCATCCGACAGGAACACATCAAAGCCCTGCTTTTTAGCCAGCACAGCCGCTCCCGCTCCACTTTCTCCTCCACCTAATATGACTATTTTCCTACTCATTACCTCACTTTTAACGTAACGATTGTAATGACTGCCAGAATGATCCCGATCAGCCAGAAACGAACCACAATCTTGGATTCAGGCACGATGTTATATGGTTTCTGCAGCCAGGCATCACCTCCGGGCCGGCCGGTTTTCTGAAAATAATGGTGAAGCGGAGTCATTTTAAAAATCCTTTTCCCTTCTCCATATTTCCTTTTGGTATATTTAAAGTAAGCCACCTGCATCATGACAGACACACTCTCCACGAGAAAGATCCCACACAAAATAGGGATTAACAACTCCTTCCGTATAATAATCGCAAAGATGGCAATAATTCCTCCTAAAGTCAGACTTCCGGTATCTCCCATAAATACCTGTGCAGGAAAAGCATTATACCACAGGAACCCGACAGTGGCACCAATAAAAGCAGCCATAAAAATCACCAGTTCCTCTGCACCGGGAATAAACATAATATTTAAAAAAGAGGCAAACTCCGCATGGGAAGACATATAAGCCAATATGCCAAGAGCCACCCCGATAATGGCAGAACTTCCGGCGGCCAGCCCATCCAGCCCATCTGTCAGGTTAGCTCCATTGGAAACAGCCGTCACCACTAAAATAGTCATCAGAACAAACACGATCCAGGTCGCTTCCGTTTGATAATTCCCGGCCCATTTCACCAGCGAAGCATAGTCAAAATTATTATTCTTTAGAAACGGGATAGTTGTTTTAGTGGATTTAGTTTTATCCGGATTAAAATTTACACTTTCAACACGATCCTGCGCACCTTTCACCTCTGTATTTTCACGGATCACCACATCCGGACTCAGAAAAAGCACCATACCCACTATAAATCCTAATCCAACCTGGGCAATGATCTTAAACCGTCCGTGCAATCCCTCCTTATTCTTTTTAAAAACCTTAATATAGTCATCAGCAAAACCAAGACTCCCTAACCACACAGTAGTGATCAGCATAAGCCATACATAAATGTTATCCAGCTTAGCACATAAAAGAGTAGGAACCAGAATGGCAATAATAATGATAATTCCTCCCATCGTAGGTGTCCCGGTCTTTTTCATCTGTCCCTCCAGACCCAGGTTCCGGACCACCTCCCCTACCTGAAGCTGCTGCAGTTTATCAATAATACGCCTACCGATAGTGGTCGAAATGATCAGTGAAAAAAGAAAGGCCAGACTGGAACGGAAGGAGACATACTTAAAGACTCCGGCACCCGGCAGATCGATCTGATCCAGATAATTAAATAAATAGTACAACATATCGCAGTAGTCGTTATTGAGTTGCAAAAATTTCCCTTAATTTCTCCCTGTCATCAAAATGGTGCTTTACCCCTTTGATCTCCTGATAATCCTCATGCCCTTTACCGGCAACTAAAATCACATCTCCTTTTTTAGCCAGCATAGTAGCCGTTTTTATAGCCTGCGTGCGATCCGTAATGCACAACATACGCTCCAGATCATCTTTAGACAACCCAGCCACCATATCCTGAATGATCATGTCCGGATCTTCATTCCTCGGATTATCCGAAGTCAGGATCACCTGATCACTTAACCTGGCTGCCTCTTTCGCCATGATGGGTCGTTTTCCCTTATCCCGGTTACCTCCAGCACCTACCACAGTAATAATACGTCCTTTTCCCTCCAGTACTTCATGAATACCCTTCAACACATTCACTAAAGCATCCGGAGTATGGGCATAATCCACTATAGCCGTATATCCTTTCGGAGAAGGAATAGTTTCAAACCGGCCGGAAACCGGCCGCAACGTACTCAACACGATCAGCACCTCCTCCGGTTCTTTACCTAAAGCCACAGCCGCCCCATACACGGCTAACAGGTTGTAGGCATTAAACCGTCCGACAAAATGCACCAGCACTTCACGCCCATTGATCACCAGCTCCGTCCCGTCAAAATGAGATTCCAGTATCTTTCCTTTAAAATCCGCCATCGTACGAAGCGAATAGGTCAACTTTTCTGCTACCGTATTCTGCAACATGACTAACCCGTTTTTATTATCTGGATTAGTCAGGGCAAATGCTGATACAGGAAGGTTATCAAAAAACGTTTTCTTCGCTTTCAGATAGTTCTCTACTGTTTGGTGATAATCCAGATGATCACGCGTCAGGTTAGTAAAAATCCCTCCATCAAAAGAAAGTCCGCTGATCCGTTTCTGGCCCACAGCATGGGAACTAACCTCCATAAAAACATATTCACAACCCACCTCCACCATGCGGGCCAGTAAACTGTGCAAAGTGACCGGGTCCGGAGTCGTATATTCCGTAGGCAAAGCTTCCCCATCAATATAATTACATACGGTAGAAAGCAACCCTGCCTTATGTCCCATTTTCCTGAACATTTCATATAATAAGGTAGCAATCGTTGTTTTACCATTGGTCCCGGTTACCCCCACTAATTTCAACTTTTCAGAAGGATGGCCATACCAGGCAGAAAGAAGCCTACCCAGCACCTCAGCCGGGTCCTTCACCACTAAAAAAATGGCTTTTCCTTCCAGACCGTCCGGGATCTTTTCACAAACCACAGCCACAGCCCCTTTCTCCAAAGCGCTGGCTATATACTGGTGTCCATCCACCTGAACGCCCTTCACAGCAACAAACAGAGAGCCGGCTCCCACTTTCCGGGAATCCGATTGAATATGTTGGATATCCGGATTATCGCTTCCAGTTACCTCCGCAACCCCTATTTCCCGGATTAATTTTTTCAGTTCCATACCTTTTATTTTATTTCAATACCAGATTAACTGTTTGTCCCTTCGTAGCACGTTGCCCCGGAGAGATAGATTGCGAAGTCACCCTTCCCATCCCACGAAGGGAAACCTGTAATCCTGCACTTTCCATAAGAAAGACAGCATCCTTTGCACCCATACCAATCACACGGGGAACAAGTCCTTCCTGCTGAGGGATATCTTTCAATTTTAATGTACCTGCCCCGGATTCAGCCAGTACCCAGTTTGTCTCCACAATATCCCTGTCCGTTTTCAAACGGAATTTACTCAACACCTTATCCAATGCCTCCAGGTCTCCGGCCTTGGGAACAGGCTGTAAGACAGCAGTAGAATCAACAGGAAGTTTCCGTATATCAAATGCCATATGATTCGAATAGACCTTTTCAGCGATATTTTTCACTACCACACCCGACATAGTCCCCCCTGACGGATAACCGATCCGGGGTCTGCGGATAACCACTATACAGGAATATTGAGGTTCATCAGCCGGAAAATATCCACAAAAGGAAACCTGGTGTCCACTGGTCCGGTACACACCTCCACTGGCAATCTGTGCCGTTCCGGTCTTTCCGGCAATACGGATAGCATCCGACCGGACAGCGCTTCCGATGCCTTCTTCCACCACTCCAATCAGCATCTCTTTAATGATATCCAATGTCTTTTTAGAACAAATAGAAGGTTTGATCACTTCTGAAGAAAAACTTTGCACCGTCTTGCCGTTTTCCAGAATCTCTTTGGTAAACATCGGACGCATCATCTTACCATTATTGGCAATAGCATTGAAGAAAGTCAGTGTATAAATAGGCGGCACCTGGGTTTCATACCCGAAAGACATCCAGGGAAGGGTGGTCTTAGACCAGTAAAGTACCGTATCATCCGGCATACGGATCTTGGAACGTCCGGCTCCCGGGATCTCCAGATTAAGTTCCGCATTCATGCCTACCCGGTAAAGTCCTTCCACAAACTTAGCCGGATTATTTTCATACCCTTTCAGGATAATTTTAGCCACTCCGATATTAGAAGAGTACCAGATAGACTGGGCAGCCGTAATCTTTCCATAGCCACCCCGGTTCATATTATGGTCAGTCATACGGGCTCCTTTATACATATAGATCCCATTCCCGACATCGACCGTATCATCCGGCTGGCAGATCCCATCTTCCAGCGCCACCATCATAGAGGCAACTTTAAAGGTAGAACCCGGTTCGATCTCATCAGCCACCGCATGGTTCTTGGTTTCTGCATACACACCTTCCCGGATATGTCCCATATTGGTGATCGCTTTGATCTCTCCGGTGGATACCTCCATGACTACCGCCGTACCAGACTCCGCATCAATTGACTTCAGCATATCAACCAAAGATTTTTCCGTAATATCCTGAATGTCTATATCAATAGTAGTACGGATATCCATCCCGTCCACCGGTTCAATTTCCGTTACATTGGTCCATGCCCCTCCCACACGACGTACAGAACTCAGCCCCGACTGTCCCCGCAGGAGCGAATCATACTGTAACTCCAATCCGTTTTTACCTTTGGTAATACCAGACGCTTCAATTTCTCCGTAAATATCACCAATTGTCCGGGAAGCTAAAGAGCCAAACGGTTTGGACCGCTGTACCATTTCTTTGGTATAAAAACCACTTCTGTACCGGCTTTGATTTAAAAAGGGATATTTTTTTATCTCTTTCAGATCCGAATAAGAGACTTGCTTTTCATAAACAGGATATTGCCGGCTTTTGCTTTTCCAGCCTTTCAGCAAATAATCCTTATAGGCCGCCGGTGTCCGGTTCTTAAACTTACGGGAAAGATAATATGCCAGAGAATCCACTCCCTGGGTTTTGGAATGCAGAAAAGTATCCGCAGCAAAACCATCTGCTTTGAAATCAATATACATATAATATTTAGGCACACTGATAGCCATCAATTTACCATCCGAGGAATAAATATTTCCTCTCCCCGGTAAAACGAGCCGGTCGGGACGCTTCTGCTTTTCCGAGATCTGCATCCACGTCTCTTTCTCCACAAAAGCAGTTTCAAAAGCACGAAACAGGATCCCGACTGCGACTAATCCCAGTACCAGTACGACCACAAAATAGCTAACCAATATACGGCTATCTTTAGGAGCCATATCATTTGCCTTGATCTCCTCAGACATGTTTTATTTATATAATTCATAAGGGGGAGTTTTTGCCCCTTCCAGTTCAATACCTTGTTCTTCTACCAGCAATTCGATCTGCGATTGCCGGCTATTCCCGGTCAGTTCCGAAGAAATAGATAACGCTTCAAAACGGACATCCCTTAACTGCTGCTGCAACCGGTCTATTTCCCGTAGCTTTTGCATACAGGTGTACCGGTTACCAATAAAGAAAAAAACCAGTACCACAATCAACACGATCATCTTTGTATGACGGATAATAAAATCCTCGGTCAGGATTCCACCTCCCAACACATACAACAACGAAAGTCTTTTTTCTTTTTTCTTTGATTTTTTACGTTGCCTGGTCTCTTCCATACCTATATTAGTTGTTACCGTTTTTCTGCGATCCTCAGCTTTGCACTACGGGAACGGGGATTTTCCTGAATTTCCTTATCGGATGGAACAATGACTTTATGGTTCACCAACCGGAAAGGAGTCTGTACATTTCCGAAAAAATCCTGCTCCGTCTTTCCTTCAAAGTTCCCGGTTTTCAGAAAATTCTTCACTAGGCGGTCTTCCAGCGAATGATACGTAATGACCACCAGGCGCCCACCCGGTTTTAACACCATCAGGGCCTGTTGCAACATATCCTTCAGGGCAACCATCTCATTATTCACTTCTATCCGTAATGCCTGAAAAACCTGCGTTAAAAATTTTTTTTCTTTATCCTTTCCTCCGAACGGCCTGATAATCTCCAGAAACTCTTCAATCATCCCTATGCTCTTTGTTTCCCTTGCATGCACTATAGCAGCGGCAATTTTCCGGGCTGTTTTTAATTCTCCGTAAAAATAAAATATATCTGCCAGCTTTTCTTCCGTATAAGAACTCAGTACATCTGCTGCAGTCTGACCTGCACGCGTGTTCATCCGCATATCTAATTGACCATCGAACCGGAATGAAAAACCCCGGTCTTTATCATCAAAATGGTGGGAAGAAACACCCAGGTCTGCTAAAATGCTATCTACCTGCCCCACTTCATCGTGATAGCGCATAAAATTATAGAGATAGCGGAAATTACTCCGGACAAATACAAATCGCGGATCTTCCGGTATATTGTGTTCAGCATCTGCATCCTGGTCAAACCCATACAACCGACCATCCGTACCCAATTGTTTCAGTATTTCACGGGAATGACCTCCACCTCCGAATGTGACATCCACATAAACCCCGTCAGCCTGTAGGGCCAACCCTTCCAGGCTTTCTGCTAACATGACCGGTACGTGATAATTGATTTCCATCCCTTCCATCTTCCACATTTGAATACAACTAAAACTCTTATTAACAGGGCTATAAAACCATTTAATACAAAGACCCTACCCATTGAAGGGTAAAATTAAACAATTCCATACATTTCCCCCAATAAATCCGACGGAAAAATACAAAAAGTTTTCAACAGGTAGACAAAAATCCGGAAATATTTTTCAAAAAAGTAATTCACTTATAATCTGACAGATGCATAACCCGATTTAAACCAATAGTTTTACATTATTTCCTGTCTTCTCTACAGGCAGGAAAATGGCCTGTCCCAAAGGCTATAAGAGAAGAACTCCAAAGAGATTATCTGTTTTCCGGAGAGTACTTAGCCATTTCTTTGAGAGAACTAACTTATTTAACCATGGTGCAATACTTATTCAACCCGGGTGCAATTACTATTTAACCATGGTTGAATAGATATTTAACCATGGTTAAATGACTTAGTTGTCTTATACCGATGTCTTACCTGAGTAAGGAGTCAGGCTTAGCTCCCGGGGAGTTTTGCTTACGATCCCACAGGTAAACACAGGCTATCCTATTGCAAATCACCATGTAGAAAGAATGAAAAAGAAAAGGAAAAGGGAAAATGGCGGTGATTTGGTTATAAATGACAAAAAATGTATGGATGCCATCCATTTTTAATTATAACCTTTATCTTTGTCATGGACAATGATAGTACATAAATGACTCAACAAGAGATTATCCGGTTAGATGTTAGACAGGTATTGAAGCAGAAAGCCCCGTCAATAGCTCCCAGAATACCGAAATTTATTGTCAATTATCTGATCCGGACCATCCATCAGGATGAACTAAATGAGATCCTGTCCCGGTACCATGATAAAAAAGGTGTGGATTTTATGCAGGAACTGGTGAAGTACTTCGGACTGAACTTAGAATTGGTCGGCGAAGAGCATTTACCTGCGGGCGGACGGTATATTTTTGCCTCCAACCATCCGTTAGGTGGATTGGATGGGATTTGTCTTTCTGCTGTGCTGGGAAAGCATTACCTGGGAAAAATCCGGTACCTGGTCAATGACCTCTTATTATATATCCCCAATTTACAATCTATTTTCATTCCGATCAATAAACATGGGAAGCAGGGAAAAAATGCCGCACAACGCATGGAAGAAGCCCATGCATCTGACAACCAGATCATCACTTTTCCCGCCGGACTGTGTTCCCGTAAACAGGGTGGTAAAATAGAAGATCCGGAATGGAAAAAGTCATTTATCCGGAAAGCGGTTGAATATAAACGGGACATCGTACCGATCTATTTTGAAGGCCGCAATTCCTCTTTTTTCTATCGCCTGGCCCACATCCGGAAAACCTTAGGGATCCAAATGAATTATGAAATGCTGTATCTTCCGAACGAAATGTTCAGAAGTAAAGGAAAAACCTTACGTATCCATTTCGGAAAACCTATACCCTGGAAAACGTTCGACAGGACAAGAAAAAGTACGGAATGGGCGCAATTGGTAAAAGATTTAGTTTACAAACTCAACAAATAACTGTTAATCTTACTATATGCAAGATATTATTAACCCCATAGATAAATCAGTTCTGAAAGCTGAGCTAACAAAAGAGAAACTGCTCAGAAAGACTAATAAATCCAACAACGAAATTTATATTATTACGGCACATGATTCTCCGAATGTGATGCAGGAGATCGGAAGATTACGGGAAATTGCCTTCCGCCATTATGGTGGAGGAACTGGCAAACCGGTAGACATTGATGAATTTGATACTATGGAAAAAGCATACCGCCAGTTGATTGTGTGGGATGCGGAAGATGAGCAGATCTTAGGAGGCTATCGTTTCTTATGTGGGGCAGATGTGGAGTTTGACTCAAACGGCAAACCGATGTTAGCGACTTCCCACCTGTTTAACTTTTCCGAAACTTTCATCCGGGACTATTTACCTTATACGGTAGAGTTAGGACGGTCTTTTGTCACCCTGGAGTACCAGTCTACACGTGCAGGCAGTGTAAAAGGATTGTTTGTTCTGGATAATTTATGGGATGGATTAGGGGCCTTATCTGTGATTGACCCTACCTTAAAATATTATTTCGGTAAGGTAACCATGTACAATACGTATAATACGAAAGCCCGGAATATGCTCCTTTATTTCCTGAACCAGCATTTTCCGGATACAAAAAACCTGATCACTCCAATCTATCCCTTACAGACCCATACCGATCTTAAGAAAATGAAAGAACTTTTCCAGGGAGAGAACTTCAAAGAAAATTATAAAATACTGAATACGGAGGTACGGAAATTCGGTATTAATGTTCCTCCCCTGGTCAGTGCTTATATGAGCCTGTCTCCTAAAATGAGAGTCTTTGGCACCACTGTCAACCATGAATTCGGCAAAGTGGAAGAAACCGGCATATTGATTGCAATCAACGAGATCCTGGAAGAAAAAAAGAAACGGCACATTGAGACCTATCTGAAAGAGAAATGCCAGTCAGCCACCCTGATCCGCAAAGCGGACTGATCGGAGAGACGGCACAGGAATTAAAAAGGAGACCTCTCTCCGGAGATTACATCCGGAAGGAATTTTTTTGTTGCCTGCGCCATTCTTCGGCGCACTGTTCTAATTCATTGTACCAGGCTTCTCCGAATTTACGGATCAAAGGTTCTTTTAAAAACCGATATACGGGTACTCCTTCATTGGTTCCTAATGCTTCTGCACATTTACAGATTTTCCAGCGGTCATAATTCACGGCCCGGTAATCTCTGTACTGAGTGATACGGATAGGATATAAATGGCAGGAAACAGGTTTATAAAAAGAAACCCGTCCTTCACAATAAGCCTTTTCAATGGCACATTTACACACCCCTGCCTCGTCATAACAGGTAAACACACAGTTCTTGCCCTGCACGATAGAAGTGACAATATCCCCATCCGAATCAATATAAGCCACGCCCTGTTTCCGGATAATTTCCTGTGCTTCCGGTAACAGGTCGTCCCATATTTTCGGTAACACTTTCTGTAATTCTTCCAATTCTTCTTCTTCAAGCGGTGCTCCCGAATCTCCTTCAATACAGCAGGCACCTTTGCATTGTGATATATCACAAATAAAACAGCGTTCTATGATATCTAACCCGACTAAGGCATCATCTATTTGGATCATATAGTTGGTAGTTGATAGATAGTAGTTGGTAATTAGCAGGCTGGTAAGTCTGATAAAAGCAGTTGGTAATTAATAGCTCCGGGAGAATTATTTTCTCTACCCGCTACTAACTACCAACTACTATCTACCAGAAATTGGCAACCGCCAATTTTTATTTAATCAATGATTTTCCGGTCATTTCAGCAGGCTGAGGTAATCCCAGGATCTGTAGTACAGAAGGGGCTACATCTGCCAGAATACCATCCTCCACTTTGGCCTCTTTGTTTTCTGTTACATACACAAAAGGAACCGGATTCAATGAGTGAGCCGTGTTGGGTGAACCATCTTCATTCAGTGCATTATCTGCATTTCCGTGGTCTGCGATAATAATCGCTTCATATCCGTTGGCTTTGGCAGCTTCTACGGTGTCCCGTAAACATTCGTCTACTGCAACCACCGCTTTTTCAATCGCTTCATACACTCCTGTGTGTCCTACCATATCACCGTTTGCATAGTTACACACGATAAAGTCATATTTATTTTCGTTGATTGCACCCACGAGTTTATCTTTCACTTCATAGGCACTCATTTCCGGTTTCAGGTCGTAAGTAGCCACTTTAGGTGACGGAACCAGAATCCGCTCCTCTCCATCAAAGGGTGTTTCACGTCCACCGTTGAAGAAGAAGGTTACGTGTGCATACTTTTCAGTTTCTGCAATATGTAACTGTTGCTTACTGGACTCAGCCAGGTATTCACCTAATGTGTTGGTTACATTATCTTTATCAAACAGGATGTTTACGCCTGTAAAGCTGGCATCATAAGGAGTCATACAGTAGAACTGCAATCCCGGGATCGTTTGCATACCGGCTTCCGGCATATCCTGCTGAGTCAGCACCATAGTTAGTTCTTTGGCGCGGTCATTCCGGTAGTTAAAGAAGATCACCACATCCCCTTCTTCGATCACTGCTACCGGCTGGCCGTTTGCTACATGGACAATAGGACGGATAAATTCATCAGTCACTCCTTCAGCATAGGATTCTTCCATGGCCTGAACCATATTTTCCGAAGGTTTTCCCACTCCGTTCACTAACAGGTCATATGCTTCTTTGACACGCTCCCAGCGTTTGTCACGGTCCATAGCATAATAACGGCCGATAATAGAAGCGATCTTACCTCCTGTGGTCTGCAGGTGATTTTCCAATTGTTCTATAAAGCCTTTTCCACTTTTCGGGTCGGTGTCGCGGCCATCCATAAAGCAGTGGACATAGGATTTAGAAATTCCGTATTCATTCGCGATATCTGTTAATTTCATCAGGTGTTCCAGCGAACTATGTACTCCTCCGTCAGAAACCAGGCCTAAAAAATGGATCTGTTTATTATTTTCTTTTGCATAACCATAAGCTTTTTTGATTTCTGGGTTATCTAAGATCGTATTGTCCCGACAGGCAATATTGATCTTTACCAGGTCCTGATAAACGACACGTCCGGCACCAATATTCAGGTGACCTACCTCTGAGTTCCCCATCTGTCCATCTGGCAAACCTACGTTTTCTCCTGAAGCCTGCAACTGGGAGTTGGGATAGGTTTTAATTAATTCATCCCAATAAGGAGTTGGTGTGTTATATATCACATCATTTTTGCCTTTACTTCCGATACCCCATCCGTCGCAAATAATTAACAACGCTTTTTTGCTCATGATTCCATATTTATATAGTTAGTACTTGTTTCTTCCAATCCGGTGCAAAGATAACTAATTCTACTGTATTATTTGTTAGCTGCAAAGTATTACTTTTGTAAACCAAATGGAAAAGAAGTTACAGAATAGCCAATTAGGAACCATCTTAATCCGGACCAGCGCCCATGCCAGACACTATAACCTGCGGGTAAAAGAGGGTATGGTTATTGCCACCATGCCGGAACATGGGGATGAACAGAAATTACGTTCTTTTATTCAGAAAAAACGTCCGCAACTTCTCCGCTTCCTTTCCAGGGAAACACCGGTAACCCGGCTGTTAAATGAACAGACAGATCTCCAGGCCACTACATTTAAACTGCATATTTTCTGTTCTGACCGGAGCAATTATTATATGAAATTAGAAAAAGGGATGCTTCATATTGCCTGTCCGCAACAGACCCGGTTTAATGATGAAAAAGTACAGGCAACTCTCCGGGGTCTTCTCGAACGAGCCCTGCGGCATGAAGCCAAAAGAGTACTGCCTGTCAGATTAAAAGCCCTTGCAGAACAGTATCATTTCAGCTATTCCACAGTAAAGATCAATAACAGCAAGACCCGTTGGGGAAGTTGCAGCGGGGGAAAAAATATCAACTTATCTTTATCTCTTATGCTGTTGCCTCCTCACCTGGTTGACTATGTGTTACTGCATGAATTGTGCCATACCCTGAAGATGAATCACAGTGAACGCTTCTGGTCACTGATGGATCAGGTGACAGCGAAGAAAGCAAAAGTTTTAAGAAAAGAATTGAAACGCTATTCCACTTTATAGCACCCGGACAGTATTCTTTTTATTATCAACCCCATACGTTTGCAAACAGGCTGAAATCCAACCCGGAACGAGGGAAAAAGAGCCGGAAAAGTCTTAACATTTCAGACATAAACTTTTTATGTTGGCATACGGTTTATTAGTTGTACGAATACGTTTTTCAGCCGGAGTTACTTTAGAAATCAAAATCTTAATATTATACTTTTTATGGAATATCGTTTAGAAAAAGATACTATGGGAGAAGTGAAGGTTCCTGTGGATGCCTACTACGGAGCGCAGACACAAAGGAGCATCAACAATTTTAAAATCGCACAGGATATTAACCGCATTCCCAAAGAGGTGATTCATGCATTCGGATACCTGAAAAAAGCGGCTGCCCAGGTCAATAAAGAAGCAGGGATCCTATCACCGGAAAAATGTGAGCTGATTGAAAAGGTGTGTGATGAGATCATTGCCGGGAAACTGGATGATTCTTTTCCCCTGGTCGTATGGCAAACGGGGAGTGGTACACAAACCAATATGAATGTCAATGAAGTGATTGCCAACCGGGCCCAGGTGCTGGCCGGAGGTAAACTGACAGACAAAGAAAAGATTCTTCAACCGAATGATGATGTCAATAAATCCCAATCTTCAAACGATACTTTCCCAACAGCCATGCATATCGCAGCTTATAAAGTGCTGTCGGAAACCACCATCCCCGGTATTCTAAGATTACGGAACACCCTTGCTCAAAAAAGCCTGGCTTTCATGCCCATCGTTAAGATCGGCCGTACTCACCTGATGGATGCAACTCCACTGACTCTTGGGCAGGAATTCAGTGGCTATATGGCACAGATCCAATATGGGCTACGTGCCGTACAAAATTCTCTGAACCGGCTGGCTGAACTGGCATTAGGGGCCACGGCGGTCGGCACCGGGATCAATACACCGGATAACTTCGCTAAAAATGTAGCCAAAAAAATAGCGGAGTTGACCGAGTTCCCGTTTGTTACTGCTCCCAATAAATTTGAGGCGTTAGCGTCTAATGATGCTTTAGTGGAAGCACATGGCACTTTAAAAGGAGTGGCAGTAAGCCTGATGAAAGTAGCCAATGATATCCGCCTGCTGGGCTCCGGGCCTCGTGCCGGGATTGGTGAGATCCATCTACCGGAAAATGAACCGGGTTCTTCTATTATGCCAGGCAAGGTAAACCCCACTCAATGTGAGGCCATGACTATGATCTCCGCACAGGTGATGGGCAATGATGTAGCCATATCGGTAGGAGGTTCTAACGGACATTTTGAACTGAATGTCTTCAAACCGATGATTATTGCTAATTTCCTTCAAAGTGCCCGTATCATAGAGGAGGGCTGTGACAGTTTCAACGAACATTGTGTAAGCGGGATCGTTCCCGTAAAAGAGACTATCCGGAAACATCTGGATGACTCGCTGATGTTAGTAACAGCGTTAAACCCGAAAATCGGTTATTATAAAGCTGCGACCATCGCTCAACGTGCTTATAAAGAAAATAAAACATTAAAAGAGGCGGCCATAGAAACAGGTTTTGTTACTGCCGAAGAATTTGATGCCTGGGTGGTACCTTCTAAAATGGTAGGAAAAATAGATGGAAAGAAATAGTGATCCGGGTAGTAATTAACGAATATATGGAGAAATGTTTCATTCAAAAATAAAACCGAAACTACACTTTTTCTTTGCGTTCGTTCTCTTCCTGTCCTGGATGGCAGGAGAGACGGCCGCGCAGAATCAGATTGTGCCTGTACGTACGGTGAGTGACAGCACAGTATACAAAGCGATTTATCCGGCTGACATGAGAAATAAAAGCAGGCTCTACAACTGGTTGTGGGGAAAACATTACCGGGTGTTATATACGACACCCATTGCTGTACCGGCTACGACTCTTGAATCTTTAGCAGGGGGTGTTAAAGTGGTCAGACAGGCCGATAAGTTTCATGGGTTATATCTGGAAGATAAACAGGATAATCTGTATATGCTGAAACCATTAGGTGGATCCACGACCTTTCTGGAATCGGATTTCTTTCAGGAAATGTACACTAAAAGCAGTTTCCGGGGAACCTATCTGGATAAATTTATTGGAGACTCATATACGATTATTAATCCTTATACTTTTATTTCTGCAGATCTTCTGGCAGAGTCTGCCGGATTACATGCGAATCACTCCCGTATATTCTGCCTGCCTGAAAACAGTACACCGGATACTATCGCAACAGGCAGCAGTATTAATGATAAATTAATAGTAGTAATAGATGTACCCAACCTGAACAACCAGGAAAATCTCCTGACCACCCAGGAAATGATAGAGATGCTACAGAAGGATAAATCCTATATAGTGGATCAGGAACTCTATATCCGGGAACGGATTTTTGATATATTGATCGGGGATTGGAATAAAATACCGGAAAACTGGAACTGGTTGGCTAAACAAGAGAATGACAGTATTATTTTTACTCCTTTAGTGATAGACAGAAGCCATGCTTTCACCAAAGTAGATGGAGTCATGTTTAAACAACTATTGAATGTGCTCACACTTGGTTTTATTTTTGATTATAACAGCCAGATCAAAAAGATCAAAAAATTCAATAAACTGGGCTATGCATTGGATGAAGCCATCACGGCCCAAAGTACGGAAGCCATCTGGATCGAACAGGCTAATTATCTGAAAGCTGTCATCACAGACCAGGATATTGAAAATGCATTCAATGCCTTGCTGAAAGAGATTCAGGGGAAAAGTATAGAGAAGATCAAGCATACCCTGAAAAAACGTAGGGGCATGCTGGACAAAATAGCGATCAGATATTATGAGGAATTACAAAAAACACCGATAGTGACCGGGACGATGAAGGATGACCGGATCATTATCTCTCATCTTCCTTCTGACAGTGTAGAGATCAGCATTTATAACCCGGGGGAACAGTCACCTGTTTTTGAAAAAAGATATGGTGAAACAGCAGGCAATGAATTATGGGTGTATGGACTGGACGGAAATGATGAATTTATTGTTAAAGGGAAATCTTCCGGAAAAACCAAACCGGTTTATCTGATAGGAGGAAAAGGGGATAATAGGTATCAGATTGAAACGGGAAAAAAGGTCAGGGTCTATGGTTATCCTTCGAAAAAGGAGGCTACGGATTCAATTACCCAGGCAAAAGTGATCCTGACTGATACCGAGTCCCAACTGGCTTATGATTATAATAAAACCAAATACCATCAGACCTCTTTTACTCCCTGGGAATATTATGATTCCGATCTGGGAATTAATCTGGGAATGTTTTATACATATACCCAATATGGTTTCAAGCGTAGTCCTTTTACTTACCAGCACCGTATCGGATACAGTTATCTGAGAGGGTTTATGTACAGAGGGATCTTTCCCCGGTATGATGCACGTAAAAGTATCCATCTGGATATTGATTTCGGATTTCCTAAAAACAATTATAACTTCTTTGGTTTCGGAAACGATACCGATGGCTATAAAGATGAAAAAAGGAGCTATAACCGGAATAATATCCAGGAATTAGATATTATTTCTTCTTACCAGGTAGAGTTGGATAATAGGAATAAACTTATTTTTAAAACCTCTTTTGAACTTTTTAAAGTCCGGCATTCGGGCGATAAGTTTATCAACCAGATCTATGAGGATGAGGACCGAATCTTTAAAACTAATTATTTTTCAGAAGTGGCGGTTACCTACCAGTTCAAAAAAGACAAACCTTCTTTTGTGTCCCACCTGGAACTGGATGTGACCGGAGGATGGAAATTTAACTGAAAAGATTTAGGAAGGAATTTTCCTTATACGGAAGTCCAGGCGGAACTGGATCTTGCTTTTTCCAAACGATTTACCTGGACTACATTGGTAAAAGGCAAAGTGTTGTTTACGGATAAATATGAATTTTATCAGGCTGCTACCACAGAACTACGAGGATTCAGAAGTAACCGCTTTCTCGGAAAACAGTCTTTTTATCAATCTTCGGATTTAAGAATGGATATGGGAAACCTGTGGAATCCTTTCATACCAACTAAATATGGTTTGTTTGTAGGGGCAGACTATGGCCGGGTCTGGTATCCGGGAGAAGACTCCCATAAATGGCACTCGTCGTATGGAGGAGGAATATGGCTGATATTTATCAATAAAATTATCACCAAATATTCCTTATTCGGTTCTTCGGATACCGTCCGGTTTATGTTTGAATTAGGGTTTGGGTTCTGATATTATTGAGCCAGCGAAAAACGGACCGTAACTCCATAACTGGAATTAGACGTGGGATAAGAGGTGCTGGAGACTAATGGAGTATTGATCTGCAAATCATAAAACGCCTGTAAGGTCAAAGCTCTGCTTAACCCATAGTCTGCTGTAATCTGAATGGTTTTCGCGATATTCCCACTGGTTGCCTGGGTATAGTTTTCTTCTATTTTACGGATTAGAGCCTGGGTTCTGCGCAAAGAGAAATCCATTCTTACATTCAGGTCATTACTAAAATCCCGGGTAGCTTTCATCTTTAATACCTTATTAAATTCTGTCAGTTTATAGCCCATTCCTATTACATATTCTTTAGAAACAGATTCCACTAACTGGTAAGATGAGATATTCAGATTTAAATTCCGTGTAGTACGATATTGGGTACTCATGGTAATGTTATTTAATAAGGTTCCATCTACTCCAAACAGTGGGGTAAATCCTTCTGTAATACTTACGGTAGCAATCGAATATTGGGATGAGGGCAATGGAACCGTTCCTTCTGACAAAGCATTCTTGGTAAATCCTAAACCATCTCCTCCGGCTGAAACCCAGTTTTCAAAAGTGGTGAAAGAACCCACTGAGTAAGAAGAACGGTATTGGTGGCTTAATAAAAGACTTTTAAAATACTTATTAATAGCCGGGATCTTGACCAGTCCTTCGTACGTGATCCGCCAGTTCGGTAATAAACTGGAAAGAGAAGGAAAAGCGGTATAAGAGATCTTGTTCGGATCTTTTCCGGTATAAGCAGCTAAAAAAGCAGGGATCAGTACATCTGCAGAATTCTTATCCACATTACCCACGGACGGATCATACTTTTCACCCGCCAGCGAGGTTCCGGCTAAAAAGCCACTGTTCGGATAGGTAGTAGAGGCATAACTATTTTCTAGCCGCTGGGCAAGAATATCCCGGTTTTTCAGGAATTTATCAAATGATTTGGAGGCATACCCGTTAGAGGCATTTCCTATACCACCGAAAGCTGAGCCTAATGATATGGTAGTCATCGTGAAGCTTCCTCCTATCTTTTCTGGCATGCCGTCATACATAAAGTATACATCCGTACTACGGGTATCTACCCGGTTAGCATTTAAATCAATCTTAAGTCCCGGGATAGGCTCCAGATTGGTATTGATTGTAAGTGTTTTTGCATTATTGATCACTGCCGGAGTTACATTATCTTCGTCCTTTATCAACCAGCCTTTGTCGGATGCCTCATCCAGATAACTTCTCCTTACCGACCCAAAAGCAAATTTAAGTCCCGGCGATAATCCGACAGCAGAACGCTGTTGTCCGAAAATATCTCCGATCTCCGGACGGAAGCCTGAGATCATCATCCCATCTGTCATCCCATACTGCACATTTACCCGCCGGATCATCATCAGAAAACGGGAAGAATATTCTGCGGCTTTATACCAGAATTCTTCGGTCTTCGGAGGACCCGGAACAAGAGTTAACTGAAGGGTCACCGAATCTTTATTCAGGATTTCTATTTCACTATAATTAAGCGGCCTGAATTTAACAGAGTATACTTTCCCATCTGCTCCCCGGGCAGTTACCCGTAGTTTTTTGGTTAGCATGTTATGCCTGAACACAGTAGCACTATCCGGACTTAAAGTCACTTCTTTCTCAAGCCGGACATCTCTCTTGGGTTTCTTCTGTTCGTTTCTCCTGTTCATACCGCCATACTTCTGGTTAACATCTTTGAGGAACTTGTTTTTATTATACAGAGTTAATAAATTAAATCCGGTCTGTATGTTGACTAATCGTTGATTCTTTATTGTGTTTCCAATCTCATAATCCGTACTGAGCGTAGTGGCTCCCCGGTCCCAGTTGTAACTTGCATTATAGGAGACTGCAGCATTCGCCCAATCCAAAGCAGGAAAGTATTGGAGAGGTAAACTGTAAGTTACCGAGAAAGTCTGATCATAGGCCATCGGAGTACCCAGGTCTTTAATGCTTTGTTTAACCGAATCTTTCCAGACCTGATATTCATCCGGATTTAGTTTTTTATTTACCTGCACATAAGGTTCTTCTATGCGGGCATTCGTTCCAGAGGTAAAGTTGGCAATCAGGTTGCTGGTCAATGCCCAGCGCAGGCTGAAGGCCCGATCCCAGTAAAAATTCTGGCTAAAGGAGACCGGTATGTTGTTTTCACCGGTTGTATTTTCCAGTTCCCTCAACTGAATTTCATAATAATTCCTGGTCATAGCAGTCTGAAAACTGATATTGGACGGTACATAATTTAACCCTAACTGCCTAAAGTACCGCGTAGAGTTGGAATTCTTTATATTTTTGAACGGACGGTAGGGAGTTACGTACGGAGTGTAACTATAGGCTAGATTTCCCCGATAATCTTTTGTAGTTTCATATTCCGTTTCCGGATTATAATTATTCATCTCACTATAAGAATAACTAAAAGAGAAATTAGCAGGATCATAAGGCATCGGGGTTTTACTTTTAATATTCACCCGCACATTATTGAAGGCTATGCTTTTTACGATACTTTTATCTAATGACAAACTTTTGATAGAATCTTTTTCCCGTTTGGTATCATATTCTTTCAGGGCATCTTTCAGTTTGATATCCTGATTCAGGGGATCATATTTAGGAGTATAAACCTCCTTGGAATAGGCATAATAGAAAGGCAGGCTGACATTCGCTCTTTCCGGGAAGAATTTTCCCAACTCCAGACTGGTAGAAATATTATATTGTGAGTAGTCTTCCAACCTACGTTCGTTCAATGACTGGTCCAAACCTCCGAATCCGGCTGTTTCATGTCGTCCTCCGACATTTACTGTTCCCAGATCTGATAAAGTGACATTCAGGTTTGCATTCACAGCCCAACCCCCTTCTTCGTCAAAATCCGTTAATCTCAATTCGTTAATCCAGATTTCCGCACTTTTTGTATTGGACGAATTGTTCCGGACCCCGATCATCATCACCCGAACGTCTGAAAGACTTGGATTACCTACGATACTGACCTTATTTAGGGTATTATCCGGATCATATTCCGAATAAGCAGTCTGATAGGAAACCCCACTACCTCCATTTCGTACAATCCGGTTCCGGGCCAGTTTCAGATCCGTTAATACTTCAAAGCGGAAATCAAACATATTGGATTCCGGCCAGACTAACCGTTGGTGTTCAATATTATAGGTATTGTATTTATCATTATGAGGAGTCAGAGTCAACGGGATCTCATATTCATAATAATTGTTCCTGTAGTCAGACCCTAAACGGATAAACACGGAAAGTTCATTATCCCTTAACTGGGTAACATCATCAATAAAGGATTCTGCATGGGTAAACAACTGCAAACGTTTATACTGGCGCAGGTCATAGGAAGTGGTCTTGTAAATTGCCCGTGCATCCTGTGAGGCCAGGTTCGTAATTTTTAAAGAAAGGGCCTGTTCATTTTCCTGACGCAGCTGGGGTTGACTTGGATCTAACATACGGGTCACTCCCGGAGGTAGCACATAGTTGACAGGAGTACGATCTCCATTCTCTTCAATATTCACAGAAGATACTTCCAGAGTTCCGTTAATAGCAGGTATCGTATTAGGTTGGGAAAGATCCTGTTCGTAGGTACGCCATTCTCCCCGGACTAACTGAAGTGTTCCAAAACGCAGGACGGTACTCTCCCAGAAATCAGTCATATACATACGCATGAAACGAATCGTTTTAAAGTCATTGATATTCCCGACTACACCATCATAGCTTTTCACCGGAACCTTAAACTGGTACCAGTTTTGAGTAGTTTTACTTCCATCAGCCAGTGTTACATTTGCCTCCCGGATATTTACAATGTAGTTTTGTCCAACTTCCAGATACTGAGGACGGATAGAAACCCTATACTCATAATACTTTTCATTTTCATTCATTGTATTATCCTGGTTAATATCTTCCACGTCCGGTAAGGTCCTGGCAGAGGTGCTGTAAGATTCTGTAGATTCACTGGTATCCGGTGAGTTTCCTTCCGTTCCGTTATACCGTTTATAACGGGTTAGGATATCCACTTCATTCCGGTCATAGTCAGAACCACGATAATGATGAAAATTATCTCCCGCCGGGTCATTCAATGGAGAAAATGGATCTTCCTGCATTTTCTGCTGGGTTTCTGCCGGAAGGATCTGCTTTAATCTATCCAAATAGTTTTTATAGGTATCAAACTCAAATTCCGCTTCATTGGATAAACCATCTAATCCGACATCCTGATATTTACGGCTTCCGGAAGTGTTATCAAACGCATACACCGTACTTTGTTGTTTAGGGACGTATCCCCAGACCGTTCTTTCTACTTGTGTGGTATCCCCATCTATAGGGAGACCATTCTCAAAAAACTTCTTTTCATCTTTCAGAATATCTTCAGATATCTCTCCCAAATTGATGTACAGATCTCCGCCTAAAGAAGTAGGATCATTAATAAAAGGGTCTAACATCCAGAATTCTATATATTCGATATTAGCAGTCTCAAAATCAGTTTGATCAATTTTGCGCATCATCCCCCCCCACCGTGTTTCCGGATTAGCTAATGAACCATCCGAATTCAGGTTTTCCGTATCCAGGTTATAGGGGCCACGTTCATTTGGATAATAAGCCATATTCAATACCTGTAATGTACTGGATTCATTATAAGTCTGTTCCCGGTTCGGATACAATTCATCATAAGTTACAGCACGGACATAAGGATCTGACAGATCTTCCTTGGTAATATGCTTGGGTAGCTGGCTGGAGTTTTTACGGGTAAAAATGCCATCAATATAATACCAGGCTAAAAGAGCTCTGTTTTTACCGTAATCTATATTATTTACCAGACTGGCTTCCGGAAACAGGATCTTTGTACCATTCTTTCCATCCTGGTAAGGAGTACTGGCTAAAAACCAGGAATAAGGATTAGAAAGATCTATCGTACTCTGACTAGACTCAAAATCATCCAGATAAGAATATTTTCCGGTATATTCATTTTCATAATGCCCGGCTATCAAGTGAGCAAACTCTGCATTAAATGCGATCTGGCTGGGTTGAGTTAGATTAAGCATCGGTAATTTAGTCACCATGTTGGTTAACCATTGACTTTCTCCCCGGTAGTTCAGGTTAAGACCCCATAACGTATTTTTCAATGCTTCATCTCCCATCGTGGTTTTCGTGGTTAACGGCATCTCTGACAAGTGCATAATTGTGGCCCCTAATGTCAGATTCGGATTTACCTCGTAATTCATATCCAGTCCTACCATGGTTTTCCGTTGCATACTATAAACAGACTGATTTTCCAGATTGACTGATATGGAGCTGTTACTTGAAATTATATCCTCATTGATAATAGTTACCACTCCCGAGGTATAATCTACAATATAATCTACGTTTTCCGCCAATTCCACTCCCCCTGCGGTTACCCGTACAGATCCCCTGGCCACATTGGTTGCACCTAACTGAATTTCAGAAGCGGAGGATGCCCTGTATTCTCCCCGAAGAATAAATTTATTTTTTTCTGCGATTTGCCGGGCTATGGTTAACGTGGAATCATATAGTTCCTGATAAACATATTTTTCTGCAATTGCCTGATTCCCGATCTTACTTCTAAGATGAGAACCAAAAGGTTCCACTACTGGAAAGATAACCCGTCCATTCTCTGCCAGGATAGTGACGCCCTCTATAAAATCGAAAAAGCCGTCCGGATTAGGATTATTATTGCTATCTATATTATCCAGGTTCATCACTCTCAACAAAATCGTATTGGCTATATTTCCTTCTGTAATATAGTTCAGATAAGTACCTACAGTATCACTCTGATACATTACATTTAGCCGGAATTTATCCTTTTGCACAGAATAAGCCCCTAAAGAATACACATTTTTCATCATTAAGTCCCAAAACGGCATGCCAGGTGACATCGTTGTACCTTTTAATAATTTGACAAAAAGGCTGGTCGACAAACTGCTCTCATCATCTCCTATCTGGTCCGTAGTAAACTCCCCGACCTGATAAGTCTCATTTCTATATTTATATTCATAGGCAACTCCCAATACTTCATCAGCCTGTAACTGACTTTTTAAAGAGATATAACCTAACTGTTTATTAATGGTATATTCAGACGCATCCAGTAACCGGGCACTTTCCACTTTTTCATAGTCTTTACCCCCTTCAAGATTATAACCTCCCAACACCTGATTTACCCGGCTAATATTCCGGACATCTTCATCCGATGAGAAAGTCTGGTATAAAGTATTAGCCCTATTAGCAGGGACACTACTTCCGGTAAGAGTAAATTGCGAATTACTCACTTTACTGTTTTCTCCTAAGTCTGAAAATGCCACAATATTCCGGGACTGATCATAATTACCCCTTTTATTAGTAATCCAGACTTCTATCCGCTGAAGTTCAACTCCGGAATTTATATAGATGGGATCTTTCAACCAGGCATCATAATTGTCACGAAAATGGTAAGCCAGAAAAAAGTGGCGGTTTTCATCATAATCATCTGCTGTTATTTCAAAAGATTTGGCCTGAACCCCACCTTTTGAATTAACAGTTCTGGATTCGGAATTTTGCTGGGCAAACAGTGTATTCAACCGTAATTTCCCAAACTGCAGATCTGCTTTAATCCCAAATAGAGCAGCCCCTCCGTTAATCAGGGAGTTACTGGTTGTCATACTTACATTTCCGGCTTCTAAAGATTTAATGATTTCATCCTCGTCTCCTGTATAAGACAACTTTAATCTTTTGGAATCAAAATCAAAAGAAGATTCAGTATTATAATTCATTCCAAAATCCACTTTACTTCCCACATTTGCCTGTACATTTAATTGTACACTCTCATCAAAATTGAAGTAGGTCCGGGAACGGGACCGTTCTGCCAAAGTCGGATTTTTAGTGGTGGAATTTTTCAATCCCATAGTAATCTGGGCACTTCCCTGTGTTCTTACCCGAACTCCACCAGGCCCGAAAACCCTTTCTGCGAGTCCCAGATCAAATTGCATGTCCGCAATATTGAATTGCTTATTGATCTCTTTTTGATATTCTTCTTCATTTTTCTGCCGGAAATACGAACGAAGGGATTGCTGCATCTGGTAATCCTGATATTGTTCCGGAGTTAAAGTCATGGGCGTACCGATCTCCATTTCTCCGATTCGTGTACGGATAATATAAGCTCCGGATTTTAAATCATATTCTATGGTTGTTTTTACATTTTCGGGATCCCGTAAATCTGCTGGAGATTGTCTGACTATATCTTCATATTCTTCCGGAAAGGTTTTGGCTACCGGATAACGGGGAGGAATAGTATCCCCCACCTGAAATTCTTCAATTAGTTCTACTTCCGGCAACGTAGCAGTAAAGACAAGAAAATCCGCATTCAGAGAGTATAGGCCCACTCCAAATAACAAAAGAATAATATATAGAGTATATTTCAGGATTTTCCTTCTCATTTCTACAACTGATCACCCATAATAACCCGGGAAATTAAAGTATTCGGAGTGCTGACTTAATAACCTGCTCTACACTCAGTGCAGGAGATGCTTTCAGAATAGAATTAACTGCTTTTTGTGAAGGAGCTTTCTGGAATCCTAACATGATCAGAGCAGCAACAGCTTCCTCGGCAATGGCTCCTCCGGATATACCCGAAGAAGAGTTTTCCATACGTCCAATGGGTTTCACTTTATTTTTGAGATCCACCAATATACGCTGGGCTGTTTTCAAACCAATACCTTTGACTGCTGTCAGGGAAGTTTCGTCTTTGGCGGCAATTACCTGGATCAATTCTGCCGGTGGAAAAGAAGAGAGGATCATTCTTGCCGTATTGGATCCGACGCCGGAAACAGAAATAAGCAGAAGAAACAATTCTCTTTCCGCCTTATCTGCAAAACCAAAAAGCAGATGGGCATCTTCACGGATCATTTCATAGACATATATTTTGCCTGTTGTTTTTCCGTTATAAAAGCTATAGGTGTTCAGGGAAATATTTAGTTCATATCCTATTCTGGCACATTCCATAATCATATGTGCAGGAGTCAGTTCAACAATTTCCCCTTTTATGTATTCTATCATTCAAGTCAAATTAAGTTATTCGCAATTATTATAACGGGAAAATTGATAAAAGCGTATATAGATCAGAAAGAATATTCACTTTTTTAGAAGAAAAATCACCGGGTGGGATTTCCCTCATTTAATGAATCCGGAGGATTTATTCTCTTCCCAGATAAATAGCTTCAAAATATTCAAAACAGCCTCTGTCCTGTAAAGTCACAAAACAGATTTTATTTCCTTCACCACCAAATGTAATATTAGTAGGTTTCTCACCTTTTAATTGAACTTCACGGATCAATTCACCTTCAGGATTTAAAACAGCCACTATTCCTTTTCCATAGCGACAATATATAAATTACCTGCTATATCACAACGCATTCCATCCATACCATATCCTTCAAAAGAATGGAAAAGCCGTTTATTAGTTATCTTCCCCTGTTCATCTATGTCATATGCCCAAACTTTCAACTGCACAGATTCATTGACATACAGTGTTTTTTCATCCGGACTTACCTCAACTCCATTGGTCGTGCCCATATTGGATGCTAATAAAGAAACTTCTCCTGAAGGAGTGATTAACCAGAGTTGTCCACTGTCACCAGACCAGTCAGGATCACTTGCATATATATTACCAGTGGGAGCCAAAGCAATATCATTGGGTTGATTCATGTTAGATTCATGGGCTAGTACAGAAACAATTCTGGTCTTCATATCTATTTTCAGAATATTATGTCCGGTATAATCTGCAACCAGCATATCACCTGCCTGATCAAAACGAATACCATTTCCTATAGAACCTTCCGGTAAACGGACAAAACAGCCATGAGTACCATCCGGTCTAACAATCCCTATGGTTCCTTCTGTACCATAATTTACAGCATACAGATTTCCCTGTTTATCAGTAGCCGGGCCTTCTATTCCTGCTGTAAAAGTTCCTTCCGGTAACAGATCTTGTGTTTCACGTACTTTGCCGGATTTAGCCGATAGGACAAATATTCCAACGCAAACATATACAAGTCCTATAATAAGTAGTCTATATTTTTTTCATAAGAGTTTATTCAACGGGTTATTATTGTTTCCAAAAGCCTGGAAGTAAGATTGTAATTACAGTAAAAATTTCCAGACGTCCTATCATCATCAGGAAAGAAAGAAACCATTTAGTTAAATCTGATACTTCTGAAAAATTTCTGGCTGCTCCGATCTCCCCTAATGCAGGTCCAATATTACTAACTGCAGATACGGCTACTCCCAGACCCTCGTCAAAAGCCAGACCATCCAACATCAGCAATGTGGCACTTATAATAATAAGTCACATATAAACAAAAGCAAAAGCTAATATACGATGAACTATATGACCGGAAACAACCGTTCCATTCATCCGTACAGGCAATACAGCGCGAAGATGGGTTTGTTTTTTTAATTCATTGGAAAGGTTTTTGGATAAGACAACAAAACGGGCCATTTTTAAACCTCCACAAGTAGAACCGGCACAACCTCCAATAAACATCAGAGTAAGAGCTATGATCCAGAAAAAAGGTCCCCAGTTAATATAATTTTCTGTAACAAATCCACAGGAAGAGATCAGGGTAATCACCTGAAAAGATGATTTTCGCCATCCTTCTTCAAATCCTGACACATATCCATTATAAAGTAACCAGGCTGTCACTATACAGATTGTAATTAAAACAAAATAAACAAACCAACGGAACTCTTCATTGGTTAAAAGTTTAGAGGGATTTCCATTAAAACAAAAATAGATTAATGTCATATTCGTGGCACCGACCATCATAAAAATCATAACCACATATTCAATATAAGCAGAATCCCAGTAAGCAATACTGTCATTTTTAGTAGAATATCCTCCGGTAGATATAGTAGTTAATGCATGGTTAATAGCATCAAACATATTCATAGGCCCTACCCATAACAATCCTATCAGAAAAATAGTTAGGACTATATAGACTCCCCATAAACGCTTAGCAACCTGAGTAATACGGGGCCGAAATCGTTCGTGTATAATCCCTGTTCCAGGTGTTTCCGCATCGTACATCTGAGAAGCACCTCCTCCCAGAATCGGAATTAACGCTACTGTAAAAACAACTATACCAATCCCTCCCTGCCATTGGGTCAGACTACGCCAGAACAGGATCCCGTGGGGGAGTGCTTCTATATCATCCAAAATAGTTGCTCCGGTACTGGTGAATCCGGACATAGTCTCAAAAAATGCATCTGTTATAGTATCAATATATCCTCCTAAATAAAATGGAAGCATGCCTACTAAAGAAAGAAAGATCCAGGTGAGAGTAACCACTAACATACCTTCTCTTCTGCCTGCATTATATTCATTCGCACGAAAACCAATAAAATAGAAAACCAGTCCGGCAGTAAACATAATACCGCTTGATACCAGTAAAGGATAGAGATCATTTTCTCTATACAGAAGTGCAACTAAAGCTGCCAAAAGCATAAGGAATGTTTCCAACAGAAACATTCTTCCCAACATTTTTATAATAAAACGAATATTCAGCATCTTATATGGATAATTAACGCCTTAGTTTTATACATTGGTTATCAGTTAAAGTAATCTTCCAGTTTCCGCATAGCTGTATCCAGACAGAACACTACTACATGATCATAGGCCTGGATCTGTGTATCTCCTTTAATCATCATGGGTTCCCCGTCACGGATCAGGCCTCCTAAAGTCATATCCCGGGGCAACCGTAGATCTTTTACTTGTTTACGGGTGATTTTAGAATTGGGACGGGCAACTAATTCTGCCACATCTGCATTTGCGAACGTAAGACTTTTTACATTCGAGACATCTGCATCCAAAAGAAACTGATAAATATGGCTGGCTGCTATCAATTTCTTATTAATTACCGAACCAATATCCATACTTTCTGCCAAAGGAATATAATCCAGATTTTCTATTTTAGCTATGGTTTTAACCACACCAAACCGTTTGGCTGCCAGACAAGCCAGAATATTCATACTGGAATTATCAGTCAGTGCCACAAATGCCTGGGCATCCTGAATTCCCTCCTGCATGAGCAGGTCTGTATCTCTACCATCACCATTAATAATCAGGACATTTTCCGGTACGACTTCTGCAATCCGATGACTTTTTTCTTTATCCATTTCAATCACCTTTACCCGGATATTGGTAGGTAAATATTGACAGGCGCGTATGGAAATCTGGCTTCCTCCCATAATAATGACCTTTTTAACCTCAGGATCTTTTTTTCCTGCATGTTGCTGTACATCCTTGACATGGGCCCTGGTAGTTGTGAAGAAAACAAGATCCCCCGCTTTGATACGGTCTACCCCTCTCGGGATAATAGTTTCATTCCTACGTTTAATCGCTACAATATGATATAACTTCTGATCACTGAGAAGATCTGCTAATTGCAGATTAACTAACTGAGAATTTTCCCAAATTTTGACACCGATCAGAATCAAAGCACCTCCAAACAATTCCCAGTATTGCCGGGCCCAGGGTCTTTTCACTGCTGTAACAATTTCTTTAGCAGCCAACATCTCCGGATAGATCATCGATCCTATCCCTAATTTATTAAATAATTCTTTATTCTTAGGGAGAAGATATTCATAATTATTAATACGTGCCAATGTTTTATGCGCACCCAAATTGGAAGCTAAAATACAGGCTGTAATATTGGTTGTTTCTTCAGGGGTTACACTAATAAACAGATCTGCTTTTCTAACTCTGGCTTCCTGCAGATCTTTTAAAGAAGTTGGATTACCTACCACCGAAAGGATCTCCGCATTCGAATTAGGGAAATGTAACCGATCTTCGTTGGTATCCATCAACACAATATCCTGTCTTTCCTGAGCCAGCATCTTTGCAAGATATGTTCCAACTTCCCCTGCTCCGGCAATAATAATTTTCATTTTATAAAACCCTCTAAGTTACTATAAGTAGTTTCATAGTTTACATTGTATTCATTTAAAAGTATGGATAGCCCGAATAATTCCTTCGGCATCCATACCACATAAACGATATAATTCAGGAATAGAGCCATGCTCTATAAACATATCAGGGACACCTAAACGTTTAATCCGTGGTGTATACCCGTGGTCTGCCATAAATTCAAGCACTGCACTTCCAAGTCCACCTGTAATCACACCATTTTCCAGTGTAATAATATAATTATATGTTTTTCCGATTTCATGCAATAAATCCTCATCTATCGGTTTTAAATAGATCATATCATAATGAGCGACAGAAAGTCCCTCTTTTTCCACTTCATTAATTGCCTTAATAGCTTCATTTCCTATAGAGCCAAAAGATAATACTGCCATATCTTTTCCTGTACGAAGCTTACGTCCTTTTCCGATAGGCAGTATCTCCATCGGGTTCCTCCAATCTTTTTTTTCTCCTTTTCCACGAGGATAACGAATAATAAAAGTACGATCTTCCGTTTTATATCCTGTATACATCAGATTTCGGAGATCATGTTCATTCAAAGGAGAAGCAATCGTCAGGTTTGAAACAGGCCGGAAAGAAGCCAGATCAAATACGCCATGATGAGTAACTCCATCCTCTCCTACCAAACCTCCTCTATCGAGACAAATTACCATATGGAGTTTCTGCAAGGCCACATCATGGATCACCTGGTCATAAGCCCGTTGCATAAAAGAAGAATAGATATTACAGAAAGGAATTAGTCCTTCTTTTGCTAATCCGGCAGAAAAAGTAACAGCATGTGCTTCTGCAATTCCTACATCAAATGCCCGTTCCGGGAAAGCTTTCATCAGATAGGTCATAGAGCATCCGGTAGGCATAGCAGGAGTTACTCCTACTACCCGGGTATCTTTTTCTGCCAGCTCCACCAGGGTATGGCCAAAGACATCCTGGTAAAGTTGAGGTTCATTCAGATTCTGAGGTAAGATCCTCTTTCCGGTCTCTTTATTAAATCTTCCAGGCGCATGCCATTCAGTAGCAAATTCTTCTGCAGGTTTGAACCCTTTACCTTTTTGAGTTTTAATATGTAATAATTTCGGTCCTTTCAAATCCTTTATATCATTCAGTACCTTTACCAGATACTTCACATCATGACCATCTACAGGTCCAAAATAGCGTATACTAAAACCTTCAAACAAGTTATGTTGCTGTGTAAGTAAGGCTTTCAGGCTATTATTAAAACGTAAAATACTTCCCCGACGGTCTTCTGTAATAAGATTGATCTTTCGCAGTCCCCGGTAGACATCATAACGCATTTTATTATAAGTCTGGCTGGTTGTAATATTAACCAGATACTGACTAAGGCCACCTACATTGTTATCGATAGCCATATTATTATCATTCAGAATAATCAACAAATTATTTCTATTGGCAGAAGCATTATTTAGACCTTCAAATGCCAGCCCCCCGGTCATAGCTCCATCTCCGATTACTGTTATCACATGCCGGTCTTCTTCATTTTTCAAAAAAGAGGCAACTGACATCCCTAAAGCAGCAGAAATGGAATTAGAAGCATGTCCGGCTATAAATGAATCATATTTACTTTCCGCAGGATTCGGAAAACCACTAATTCCTTTAAACTTACGTAATGTATGAAAAGCATCCCGCCGTCCGGTCAGAATTTTATGTCCATAAGCCTGATGACCGACATCCCAGACAATACGGTCATCCGGAGTATTAAATACATAATGAAGAGCAACCGTAAGTTCTACTGTCCCTAAACTGGCTCCTAAATGGCCAGGATTTTCAGACAAAACGTCAATAATATGCTGTCGCAGGCCTGAACAGACCTCTTCGAGTTTATCTGTAGATAAATTCCGTAAATCTTCCGGATAGTTAATGCTTGCTAATATGTTACTATTTTCGCTTTCTGCCATTTCTGCAAAATTTAGCAACAAATGTAAAGAATTAACGGGATATATAACAACCTTATTACCTCTTTCTTAACTCTTCACAAATACGCTATATATTAATTATTGTACAATTGAACTTGCTGTTTTGTTTTGTAGGTCAGTGATTTTACCCCTTATTAACCAGCGAAAGACAGAATAAAAACTTCAGATAAATATTTTATTTCCAGGTCAAAAATCCGGTTATGCCACATGCTATCAGAGCCAATCCTAACAGGGAATAAAAAATACGTGCACCCGGACGACCTAACCAATGAACAAAAGTGGCTGCCTGCCTGCTATTTAAAAACCAATCAGCATTAAAAAGGGAGGCACACAAAGAAATGGTTCCCATTAATATAAACAAAAAAAGAATAAAGTATTCGGAAAACTGCATGGTCATTTCATTTCAGCACTTCTTGTTCCATCCGGATTTTCCTGTATATTTACCTGAACAACATTTCCTGGTAATAATGCTGCTATTTTCTCAGGCCATTCAATAAAACATAAGGCTCCACTATAAAAATAATCTGAAGTTCCAATATCTTCTGCTTCACTTAATCTATTAATCCGATAAAAATCAAAATGATAGACCAATTCTCTGGTAGTTGTACTACGGTATTCATTAATAATTGCAAAAGTAGGACTATTGATCACGTCTTCAACCCCTAACTCTTTACAAATAGCTTTAATAAACGTAGTCTTCCCGGCTCCCATCTGGCCATGAAAAGCAAATACAGTCCGATCTCCTATATGGGCCAGAAAATCTTTGGCGGCTTCATGGATGGTCTGCAAATTATGGATAGTAATGGCATGCATAATATATTTAGCGTTTATTTTCGTACAATTATAGTTTAGGATTCATAGTGATAAAAGGCACCAACATCTCTTCCATGGAAATACCTCCATGCTGGAATGTATTTTTATAATAAGAGACATAGTAGTTATAATTATTAGGATATGCAAAGAAATCTTCATTCATGGCAAAAACATATTTACTGCTTAAGTTAGGTGAAGGTAGTCCTACAGAATCCGGATGCCGTATCTCAAAAACTTCACGAGGATTATAATTCAGGTTCTTACCGACTTTATGCCGCAGGTTTGTATTGGTATTCCTATCTCCCACTACTTTAATAGGATCATGGACCCGGATCGTACCATGGTCGGTCGTAAGGATCACTTTACCTCCCCGTTCCGCAATTTTCCAAAATAACTCTAACGTAGTAGAATGCTGGAACCAGGAACGGGTAAGACTCCGGTAAGCTGTCTCACTTTGTGCCAGTTCACGGATCATTTTACTTTCTGTCCTTGCATGCGAAAGCATATCCACAAAATTCAAAACAATTATATTTAATTGATTATGGACCAAAGAAGGGATATTATGTAATAACTTTTTCCCATACTGGGAATCATTTACTTTATGATAACTAAAAGTATATTTTTTACGAAAACGATCAATCTGAGTCTGAATTAAAGGAGCTTCACTTAAATTCTTTCCCTCTTCACTTTCTTCATCCACCCAAAGATCCGGGAACATCTTCTCTATTTGTAAAGGCATCAGCCCGGAGAAAATTGAATTTCTGGCATATTGGGTTGCAGTAGGCAAAATACTATAATAGAGACTTTCCTCAAAAGTAAAATATTCCGCAAGAAGATCTTTTACAACTCTCCACTGATCCAGCCGGAAGTTATCAATCAGGATGACAAATACTTTTTCTTCATCATCCAGTAAAGGGAATATTTTCTTTTTAAACAGGTCAGGACTCATTAATGGACGATCGTCCGGATTCTGGATCCAACTCGTATAATTCTTCTTTACAAACTTACCAAATGAATAATTAGCTTCCCGCTTCTGCATACGAAGCATATCTAACATTTGCACTTGGTTACTTTCCAGTTCCAGTTCCCAGTATACTAACTTCTTATACACCTCTATCCAGTCATTTGCTGTAAATGAATCATTAATCTGCATACCTATCCGGGCAAATTCCTGTTGATAACCCACTGTGGTAGTTTCAGAAATAAAGGTGTTTTTATGAACATTTTTTTTAATAGAAAGTAAAAGCTGATTAGGATTTACAGGCTTAATAAGATAATCAGCTATTTTATTCCCGATTGCCTGGTTCATAATACTTTCTTCTTCACTTTTAGTGACCATCACAACCGGAACATTCGGATCAATTTCCTTAATCTGGGCAAGAGTCTCCAACCCACTTAATCCGGGCATATTTTCATCTAAAAAAATAATGTCAAAAACCTGTTCCTTACAACAATCAATGGCATCCTGTCCACTAATTACAGGAATAATTTCATATTCTTTTTCCTGTAAAAATAGAATATGAGGTTTCAGCAAATCAATTTCATCATCTGCCCAAAGAATTTTATCTTTCTTTATTGCCATATCTTAGCTGTTTATTTACAAAAGTACATGATCCATTTTATATTATAACGAAGTGAATCGTATATTTGTATATTCTTCGCAGTTTTTCGGATTCTTTTGTACAAGAACAAGCTACAATAAAATTAGTTTTTTGTCATGGTATAATCTGTTATTCCCAAAACTTCGTAAGCCTGCAATAAGGCCTCATCATTATCAGAGATCATCAAAAGTTTATCATTCTCTTTCAATATGGTATTCCCCTTAGGGATAAAATACTGGCCATCACGCATCACCATTACAGCCAATGTATGGTCAGGTAAGGTAAGCTCCATCAATTTGTTGCCATGGGTTAAAACTTCCGGAGTAATGTCAATTTTACTCATCGCACTTTTGATACCTTCCGGTAATTCAATGCCAAACACATCTTTCCGTTCCGGCACGTCAATCTGATCCAACCATTTAGCCGCTAATGTAACAGTAGTACCCTGAATCAACAAAGATAATATAGTAATAAAAAACACAATATTAAAGATCATATTAGCATTTTCAATCCCGGCAATAATGGGATAGGTGGCAAAAATAATAGGGACTGCCCCACGTAACCCTACCCAGGAAATATAAAGTTTTCCTTTTGTATCAAAATTTTTAAACGGAAGAAGACATAAAAAACACTGATAGGACGAGCAAACAATATCATAAAAATCCCTACGGAAAGCCCAATAACCGCTACCGGAAACAATTCTCTCGGATTTACTAACAGACCTAATGCAAGGAACATGACAATTTGCCATAACCAGGCGAATCCATCAAAAAATGTAGCAATACTTTTTTTTGTGCACAATCTTACCATTTCCTAAAACTAATCCGGCAATATAAATAGCCAGATAGCCATTACCTTTACAAATAGTCACAAAAGCAAAAATGAAAAAAGCAGTAGCCAGTAAAAGAATCGGATATAAAGACTCATTATCAATATCAATATGATTAATAATAAAAACGGAAAGCTTACCTAACAAATAACCTCCGGCTGCTCCGATAGATAATTGCAAAAGAAAAGAAAGAGCAGCTTCTCCCAGATTCATCCCTCCCATCTGGATATAAGAGATCAACAACAAAGTCAGCATATAGGCCATCGGGTCATTACTACCACTTTCTAGCTCCAATGTAGGACGTAACCGTTGCTTCAGGCAAACTCCTTTACTTCTCAAAATAGAAAACACCGAAGCAGAATCCGTAGAAGACATCACCGCTGCCATCAATAAGGCCAAAGGAAAAGTAATCATATCATAACTCAGGACATAATTACAGATCCAGTAGATGAAACCTCCCGTGATAAAAGTAGTGGCAAGCACCCCGACAGTAGCCAGAATCACCCCTTGTCCCATAATGGGCTTTACCTCGAAGTATTTTGTATCCATACCACCGGAGAAAAGAATAATGGTCAGCGCCAGCATCCCTATAAACTGTGTCAATGGGAAATTACTGAAATTAACTAACTTCAGTCCATCACTACCAAAAAGCATACCGACTCCCAGGAACAGGAGTAATGCAGGAAGTTCAAAACGGTAACCGGCTTTCCCGGCAATAATACTAAAAAAGAGAATGATGGAACCTAATAACAGGAATCCTTCAGGATCTTGGAACATACGCAGGTTGGTTTATTTTTAACTTAAATATTATTGTTAGCAAAGTTAACAAAAAATAATGTAACATCAAATGGTGAAAACACGTCTGTCCTGGTTGAAATTTAATATTCACAGCCTCCGGTAAAAAAGATTTTCCTATCCATATTTTATTTTTCTATTTTAAAAGATTAAAGCGTACCTTTGTATGGAACAAATATTTACGCTATGAACAAAAATCTATTACTTCTCATCCTGCTCCTATCCGGGATGATCACAGGATGCAACAAACAAACGCACTTCATTTCCGACGAAGCAGTCCGGACCGAAGTGGAGAAAGATTTCCAAAACAAACAATCTGCCCTGCCAAAGGGAGATCTTTTTCGTATCTTTGACCAAAACCTGGATCCAATCGAAAAAGAAGCCCTGATGTTCCTGTATGCTTACATGCCTATCGGAGATATTACAGACTATGAAGGAGAATTCTATCTGGAAAACATTCAATCCTCCTTACAGGTTCAACAGGAAATGCCCTGGGGCAGGAAAATTCCGGAACATATATTCCGTCATTTTGTCCTGCCGGTCCGGGTGAACAATGAGAACTTAGACGAAAGCCGGATGGTCTTCTATGAAGAGTTGAAAGACCGGGTGAAAAACCTTGCTTTATATGATGCCGTGCTCGAAGTGAACCATTGGTGTCATGAGAAAGTGATCTATACTCCTTCCGACTCCCGCACCAATTCGCCTCTGGCATCTGTAAGAACAGCGTATGGCAGATGTGGGGAAGAATCCACATTCACCGTTGCCGCCTTACGTGCCGTAGGGATTCCGGCCCGTCAGGTATATACTCCCCGCTGGGCACATACCGATGACAATCACGCATGGGTAGAGGCATGGGTAAATGGTGAATGGATGTTTTTAGGTGCCTGTGAACCGGAACCGGTACTTAACCTGGGCTGGTTCAACGGTCCGGCCTACCGGGGTATGCTGATGCACACCAAAGTATTCGGCAAGTACAATGGTCCGGAAGAGATCATGGAAGTGACCGATGGGTACACGGAAATCAATGTAATTGACAACTATGCCCCCACTGTCAAAGTAGTGGTCACGATTACCGATGAAAACAATCAACCGGTTGAAGGTGCTGCTGTGGAGTTCAAACTATATAATTATGCGGAATTCAACACAGTGGCAAACAAGGTCACCGGAAAAGACGGAACCTGTTTCCTCTCTGCCGGTAAAGGAGATATGTTGGTATGGGCAACGAAAAATAATAAATTCGGATATAGGAAAGTATCCTTTGGAAAAGACAACGAGGTCACGATCCGTTTATCTAAAACCCCGGGGGATATGGAAACAATTGAACTGGACATTGTACCTCCGGTGGATGGTGCCATCCCTGCGGAAGTAACAGAAGAACAGATCGCCAGGAATGCCAAACGTCTCTTAGAGGAAGATGACATCCGGAATGCGTATGTAGCTACTTTTTATACAGAAGAAAAAGCGCAGCAGTTAGCCAAAGAGTTAGGAATTGATCCGGTCCGGACGCAAAATTACCTGATAGGTAGCAGGGGAAACTGGAGAGAGATTGAAATGTTCCTGCGTCAGGCGGAGAACAAACAGGAAGCGATGGAGCTATTGCAGGTAATTTCGGCCAAAGACCTGAGAGATACACCGGCTTCTGTCCTTTCAGATCATCTGGACTATTCGGAAAACACCCATCCGGAATTGTTTGAAAAATATATTCTGAATCCTCGTGTAAGCAATGAATTCCTGACACCATATAAAGGATTCTTCCAAAAAAATATAGATCCGGAGTTAACGACCAAAGCCAAAGAGAACCCGGCGGAGTTAGTGCAGTGGGTAAAAAACAATATCCGGGTAGAGGATCACCTGAACCCGCAACGGATTCCTATAATGCCGGTAGGTGTATGGAAAGCCCGTGTAGCCGACGCGCACTCCCGCAATATATTCTTTATTTCAGTTGCACGCAGCTTAGGGATACCGGCACGCATTGAACCAGTGGCAGGAAAGATTCAATATTTTGCTGACGGATGGAAAGATGTGAATTTTGAGGCAACTCAGGAGACCCTGACTAAACAGGGAAAATTAACTGCCTCTTACCAGGCGATCCAATCGCTGGAAGACCCTAAGTATTACAGTCACTTCACGATCTCCAAAATCCTTCCGACAGGGAAACTTCAAACCCTGAACTTCCGTGCAAACAGCAATGTGGATATGGGATTAGGTAATACATGGAGTACGCTTCTCAGACAACCGTTAGATCTGGATGAAGGAAATTACCTGTTAGTGACCGGTACCCGTCTGGCAAGCGGCGGTGTACTCAGTAACGTTACGTTCTTCAACATTGAAGCAGGCAAAACCACTCAGATAGATCTGGTCATGCGTGAAAGCAGTGACGATATTCAGGTGATTGGTAGTCTGGACGCAGAAGCAAAATTTATGTTGGCAGAAAACGGAGCTGAAACCAGTATTTTAGCCACTACCGGACGCGGCTACTTTATTGTAGCAGTATTAGGAGCACGTCAGGAACCGACCAATCATGCCATGCGTGACATTGCACGGCTGAATAAAGAGTTCGAAGAATGGGGACGCAGCATGGTCCTGTTGTTCAAAGATGAACAAGGGTGGAATAACTTTGACGCCAAAGAATTCGGAACACTTCCGGCTACTATTACCTATGGTATTGACAAAGACAACACCATCACAAATATGTTAGTGAAAGCAATGAACCTTCCAAATGGAAACACACTCCCCATCTTTGTCATCGCCGATACGTTCGGTCGCATCGTATTTGTATCCCAGGGCTACACCATCGGATTAGGAGAACAGATGATGAATGTCATTCATAAATTGTAGGTCTTCCAATAGATAAGGAGACCTATGATTGATTTCACAAAAAAGACAGAATTGACAAAAGCCAATTCTGTCTTTTTTGTTCCCCTGTCTTTTTCCCATGGAGGATGAGACCGTCATACCCAACAGAAAGGGTAACGAGCTCTTATCCGGAAGATGATGACCTGCTGGCCATTTATGTACGACCTCGTAGGTTGAACAGCAGGGGGTTCAACCCTGAAGGTCCTGATGTTTAAGGTTTAACCTCATGACCTTTAACCCTGTACCTCCTGGGGTTCAACCTACCGGTTCGGTATCAGGCAGATAGTGGGTAATAAATAGAAGGATATCCGCTCTGTATCATAGAATTATTCTCTCCTGCTCTTCAGGAGTATCGGCAAAAGTGACCGGAAAGTGACTAAGATTTTTCAGTCACTTTCTCAGTCACCTGATTTTTGCATGTTATTTATCTAATAATAAGTCTTTTACAGATGAAAAAGTGACTGTGACTGAAAAAAACATAAAATGATTAGTAGAAGAATACAAACTAATGGGAATCAACAAATACTGCTATTCATCTCCTACAGATCAGAAATTAATATTTACGCCAACCATGGCACTGAATCCCTGCATGGGATAGCCGTAAATATATTCGTATTTCTGGAATAATATATTATTTAATTTAATATAGGCCCCGAAGGTATCATTAAAAGTATAGGTACCTGTCAGATTCAACTCACTGATATTTTTCATCTTTACCTCTCTGCCTTGCACAAGGGCTTCTCTTCCGGTCGCCAGATAGTAGTCTAACAGGACGGAAACTTTATCTACCGGACGAATCTCCATACCTGCGTTAATTTCCAGATCCGGCTTTCCATAGGCTTCAAAATCCTCATTTACACTCCAGCTATTGTATACTCCTTTCAAGGAAACATCCAGTAAATTCTGATATGCATATTTCAGTTCTGCCCCACCACGGAACACCTTAGAGTTTAATAAAAGAGCCTGGCTTATATTTCCCCAGTAAGATTGATTTACACCGTACGAATTGGACTGATTAAAGAAAAGATCATCATCCGTTATTTTATAACCGGCAAAAATAGTAAACCAGAAACCAGGTGCGACTCCACTCTTTAATCCTATGGTTGCATCCAGCCAGGTTCTGGAAGGGATGACACCATAAGAAGGGTCTATATAGCGGTTTATCCGCGAAATATCATAGGCACTGTTAGACTGGATACGTCCATCTGCTGTTAAATACAACACTGTTTTATCTACTACTTCCACATCTGCCGCAATATCAGGAGAAACAAAGAACTTGCTATAGTCACCTGTCGTAAACATGATATTAGCTCCTAACTTCACCTTCCAGTTATCACCGGTAATTTTATAATAAGGAGTCAGCGTAACTTCTGCATAATTTTCAAAAAGAGGAGCAAAAGAAGTGACCGGACTGAAAAGTTCAGGTTCACTATAATTAAAATAATGGAGCATACCATTTACGCCGACCATCTGGTTTCCCCCAAAGGCTGAGAACAATCCCACTTTCGCCCTGAAAGCATTCTCTGTCACTTCATCATAATCCGGACTGTAAGCATATTTATAAGAGAAATTCTTAAAATCAATATCCAATAAATATCCCAGAGAGACCTCTTCGGAAGAGTAAATGCCCGCATGTATATTAATCAACTGGCTGGATTGATTGGTATCCATATCCGGAGTACCGGATGCAGGATAGAAAGAGGACAGCCAGGGATCATTCAGGTCGTAGCCATAATAGTTGAATCCCGTATATCCATATTTAACTCCCAGATCTAATTTAGCCTTACTAAAAGTATGGGCAAAAGAAAGACCTCCCAGATTGTCATTCAATTTCGCTTTTACTTTCTCTTCCTCTCCCTGGAGATATTTTACATTTCCGCTGGTGGAACGGTGGGAAAAGAAAAGATTTAGCTGGTCTTTCTCTGTATTCAGGATATGATAGCCCAGATCTCCATTGAGGTTCAGATAGGTACCTCCTCCGAAGTTAAAATACCCCCGGCGTTTATTATACAGCATATCGGTCATCACTTTTCCGGAAGGAAGCAGGTTTATCTCCTTTTCAGGATCAGCAGCCACCGAATAGTTTGCATAGTCAATCGGCATTTTTCTTACTTCCGGTTCTTTGACAACCGGCAGCGTATTTACTTTATTCGCATCCTGAACAGAAGGATCATATTCACGCTCCAGCGTCATTTCCCGGTTCAGATTGTCTGTATTTTCCTGTGCATTCACTGTCAGAGAGGTGGCTCCCAAAAGGATCAGGCAAAAAGCTTTTATGTTATATATTGTTTTCATCTCTTCTGTTATTACTTAAGTTTACTTAATCTGTCTTCGATCATCGCTGCGATATCATCGCTTCCCTGATAGTTATTTTGTAAACTTGTCAGATATTGACGGGCCTGGAAGTCATCTCCCTGACGTATATAAATATCTGCCAGCAAAATAAATCCGCGGGCTAACCAATATGGGTAAGGAGTACCATTTTCGATAAAGTTCATCAATATCTTCTCCGCTTTTTCATCCTCATTCGTATCGTAATAGATCTGGGACAGCAGATAAGTCGCTTCCGCACCATAGACCGTACGGGTATCCTTATTCAACTCCTGTAAATCAGGCAACGCACTGTTAGCCTGATGCTGAGAAATGTAAGCCTTAGCCCTGGTATAACGGGCTTCCGCTATGACTTCCGGTGAAAGCTTCTGTGCTTTCAGGATCGCATCTGCAGCAATCAACGCATCCTGGGAACGGCCTGTCAGCTGTGCACTGCGCATCACCCCTAACTTAGCGGCTTCCCGGTTTTCCGGATTTTCTGCCACTAATTCCAGCCGTTTAAAGCTTTCCAGGGCTGCCTCATAGTCTTTTTCAAGATATTCTATTTCTGCTTTACGGGCCACTGCTTCTTCGAGGAATTTCGGATCCCCACTTTTAGTAACTACCGTGTATAAACGTTTAGCCTCGTTATAGTCTTTCCGGTTGAAAGCAATACTTGCCAGATAATAATTCGCATTTGCACCAAACGCCCCCTGGGGGAATGTCTGCAAATAATTCACCAGACTCTGGCGGGCTCCGTCGTTATCGCCCCGCATAAATAATTTTTCTGCTGCCAGATAGGTCAGGGAGTCCTGTTCCGAAACTTCAAAACGGACACTGCCTCCCAACGAATTCACATAGTTGGCATATGAGTTAATATCGTTCAGCTCAATATACACGGACTTCAGGTCCTGAACAGCCACTTTCGCCTCTTCACTTCCCGGATAATTACTGATTACCCGCTTATAGGCTTCTACTGATTTCTGAGGCTGATTATCATTAAAATATAATAGTCCTAACTGAATACCTGCTTTACGGGCAAGACTACTTTGCGGGAACTGGCGGATCAGTCTCTCAAATGCTTCCGCAGCAGAAGGATAATTCTCTAATAATACATAGGAACGCCCTTTTTCAAACAGGGCATCATCCACATACTGGGATTCCGGGTACTCCTGAATCAACCGGTCCATGGTACTGATCTTTCCCCGGTAATCTTTTTGCAGCCCTAAGACATATCCTTTCTGGAACATCGCATAATCTCCGGCTTCGGGTTGCAGAGAAGCTGCTTTGGTGTAGTTTTCTTCTGCCTGGGCAAACTGGCGGCTGTGGAACAGACAGTCACCGATCCGGTTATGAGCATCCGCATATGAGAGCGCTTTTTCGTTGGTTTCCTGTTGGAGATATTGTCTGAACCGGCTCAGGGCCTCATTATATCGTTGCATCTTGAAATAGCTGTACCCCAGATTATAGTAGGCCAAAGCATACATATCCGTATTTCGCTGGCGGGTATTATTCAGATAGGCCTGATAGTCCGTCACAGCTTTGGCATACTCCCCTTTCCGGTAGTACGATTCCCCACGCCAGAAATAGGCGTCATTCCATGCCTGCAGGTTATAATTACCAGCAGAGATCACCCGGCTGAAATAGTCTATCGCCTCATTCATATGTACATTGGCAAAAGACTGAGTACCCAACTGGAAAAGAATATCCTGCTTGGCTTCAAGGATTTTCGTACTCGGACGCTGGATCTTTTCAATGGATCTCAGCGCAGACTGGTAATTCTTCGTGGTCAGATAGACCTCTACCAGATAATCATTTACTTTATCTGCATATGTTGATTGTGGAAAGTCATTGAGGAAGTTCTCAAAGATAGTCACTGACTCCCCAAAACCGGTAAATGAAGTTTCGTGGATCAGGAGAGCATAATTATAGGTAGCAATCTCTTTCACCTGCCTGTCATAAGAGGAGTTGGCTGCTGCCTGAAAAGCCATACGGGCATTATTCTTATCATGGATCTTCAGATAACTCTGCCCTAAAAACAGGTAGGCATTCTGCGTAAGAGCATCCTGCTCGCGAACGGTTTGTCCCAAAGACTGAATGGCCTTATTGTAATCTCCTTTGTTGAAATAGGAAACACCTAAAATATACAGGTCTCCCCTGAGAGGCGTATCTGTGGATGACACATATCTGCTCAGATAGTCAATGGCTTTGTCCTGATTACCGGTGTGGTAATAAGCATTTCCGACGATCCGGTACACTTCACTGTTATTTTTACTATGGGAAAAAGCCACCAATAATTCTTCTCCATCTGAAATAACTCGGTCATATTTATTCTGAATAAAATAGATCTGGGTGATATAGTACATGGATTGTTCCCGGTAATCTGGATATTCTTTCAACCGGGTAAACTCAACTAATGCATTGCTATAATCTCCGGTCGCATAATCGATATAAGCAACATAGTAAACAGAAGGATTCCGGTAGGTCGTACCGATCTGGGAAATCCGTGTGAAATAGGAACAGGAACGATCCATCTCGCCCGTCTGAAGCAAAGAATAAGCCAATCTGAAACTACAGGCTTCCTGTTGTTCCGTTCCCAGCAAATCGATATCCGCTTCCGACAGCCAGTAAATAGCCTTCTGATATTCTTCCTTAGCAAAGTGTGCGGAACCAATTAAGAAACTGATCTCATCTTCATGGCGGGAATCCGGATAGGTTTCCAGATACTCCTTCAACAGCTCAGGAGCATTTTCCCGTCCTTGCTCATAGGCAGCATATACCAGCATATAATCCGCCTCCTGGATCAGGTCTGCATCTTTGGCCTGCAATTTGTATGCCTCCAGCTTATCCATACAGCCTGCATAGTTTTTAAGGCTAAACATCTCTTTCCCTTCTATAAAAAGGCGTTCAGGTGTTTCAAAACGGTGAGTCCGTTGCGCATTGGTTGTTAAACTGCCTATTACAAGACATAGCGGAATAAGTACTCTTTTCATCCTTATGTATTTTTTATACAAGTATTTTAAAATACATGTTTGTTGAATGTTACAAATATAAAGAATACCCCTTAATATAGAGGTAAAGTAATTTCCAAAAAGACTTAATATTTAGTCCTGTACAGATCAACTGCTTTTTTGATGGAGTCAAGCCCAAACTTTTGCGGGTCCAGCTCTTCCAGCCGGAGGATCAGGATCTCAGCCGCATCATCACAGGCAACCGCATGGTCAAATTCATCGACTACACATTCAAAAAAGAGATCTAAGGTATGAACGGAAAAACCCATAAAAAGGTATATATTAGGTAAAGAAAAAAGATAACGGCATGAAACCGGTACCAATCCGGTCTCCTCTTTTATCTCCCGGACCACGGATTCTTCTGCAGTTTCATACCTATCCGCAAATCCTCCGGGAAGATCCAGTGTACCGATAGCCAGATCTTTAGCTCTTCTCACGACTAACAATTCTCCTTTGCGGTTCTTCAGGAAACAGGCTGTTGAGGCAGAAGGATTAAAATAGTAGACAAACCCGCAGGCAGAACATTGTTTTGCTTTTTCATTACGTATTTCAAAATGAGTATCGCCACAGGAGGGGCAATATCTGAACTGATCTAAAGGATGGTTCATCGGATCTGGATTTGAATAGAAAAGGGTGACCTGAAAGCCACCCTTCTATACCATTGGAAAAATTCAGTTTACACCTCTTTTACTTCCCAACCCAAAGCACTGGCTCCTAAAACAGCAGCGTCACTTTCTTTCAGTTGAGAGAATAATAATTTAGTTTTACCGGCAAATACTTTCAGAATGTTTTTATCCAGAGCTTCCCGGATTGGATTCATGATCAGATCTCCGGCTTTTGTCAGACCTCCGAACAAGATAATAGCTTCAGGACTTGAGAAAGCAATGAAATCAGCAAAAGCTTCACCCAGCATATGTCCGGTTGCTTCAAAAATTTCCAAGGCGATCTTGTCATTCTTCATAGCTGCATCAAACACATCTTTGGATGTGATCTCATCCGGATCCAGATCACGTAACACACTTTCGTCGTGACGGATTTCCAGATATTCGCGTGCCGTACGTGCCACACCTGTTGCAGAAGCGTATGCTTCCAGACAGCCCTGACGACCACAACCGCAAACGCGGCCATTGTTCCGGCGAATAATTACGTGGCCCAGCTCACCGGCAAAACCATCGTGTCCATACACCAAGTTTCCACCGATCACAATACCACTACCTACACCTGTACCTAAAGTAATTACAATAAAGTCTTTCAGACCACGTGCAGCACCATACGTCATTTCCCCAATAGCTGCAGCATTGGCATCATTGGTCAAAGTAACAGGAATATTATCCAGTTTTTCACTGATCAGTTGTGCCAAAGGAATTTTTCCTTTCCATGGCAGGTTTGGAGCAAATTCAATACAACCGTTAAAGTAGTTACCATTCGGAGCCCCTACACCAATACCTTTGATCTTATCCAGACCACCAGCCTGATCAATTACCAGTTCCAGAGCTTTAGCCAAATCTGCAACATAGTCATTTACATCAGCATATTTGCCAGTCTTGATTGAACCACTATACAAGATTGTACCTCTTGCGTCTACTACACCAAACACCGAATTAGTACCGCCTATATCGATACCGACAACATAAGGTTTCTCCATGATTTTATATTTAGGATTAATAATGCTCGTATAAACCAAAAAGCAAATATAACAGGAATCTAATAAGTTTCCACATTTTTTATTCTAAAAAAACAGAAACACATTAAGTAAAGCCAGGTTACCTCTTGTAACCGATTATCTTACCGGAAAATAACAGAACTTAACCGTATAATTCCCGGATAACAAACGGATAGATTATTACGAAAATTGTACCGGTTGGTCCAAACACCTGTTTTTTTCATATTTTTCGTAAACAGGTAAACAGATTCAATCGGTAAATACCTACATAAAAGGTATTTCATCCAAATTATTAATTGTAATTTTGAATTAACCCATAACCCATTAATCAGCAAAAGGAGAAAAAATGCCTAAACTAACCAATATTATTGAACGCTACCAAACTGCGCAACCTGTGTTATTAGTACGTGTGTACCTTCCAATGGAAGAACTTCCGGATCTGTTTGAAGAATATTCTGCCCGAGTATCCTCCTATGTCAAACAATTCGGAGAAGAGTTGACAGATGTACCTTTTGTGATCTATTATGACTATCTTTCTATGGATATGGAACAGGTGGATATTGAAATATGCTATCCTGTTTCCCGGTCACTACCCTCTAAAAACGAGATCATATCCAAAATCATTCCTCCCAGTAAGATTATCTTCAGTATGCATAAAGGTTCGTATACAGACACCTCACCCTTATACGGAGAAATGACCACCTGGATTATGGAAAAAGGATATGAGCCCCAAGGTCCTTCCTATGAATATTATTTCAACGGATTTACCTATCCCGGCTATGACCAACTGATCAAAGTAGTGATCCCTTTCAAAGAAGGGTAAAAAATAAAATGTATTATTATCGTCCCGGCTGCTCCCGGATTTAATCCGGGAACAACCGTCTTTTTATGGATAGCTAAGAGGTAAAATCTCAATCCAGTAATCATCCGGATCGTGGATAAAGTAAAGTCCCATCTCTGTATTTTCATAACAAACACAGTCCATGTCTTTATGAAACTTACGGACTTCATCATAATTCCCATCCACTTTAAAACAAAGATGACTTTCATTATCACCCAACTCATACACTTCTTGCCGGTCTTTCAGCCAGGTAAGCTCCAGTAAAAATCCTGTTGTCTTATCCGTCATATAGACAAGAATAAAAGAACCATCCTCCGCTACTTTACGATGATGTTCTGACAACCCTAACGCTTTTTTATAAAAATCTATACTTTTCTCAAGATCGAGAACATTGATATTAAAATGATCAAATCTTCCTTTTATTTCCATCTCAATATATTTTTTATATAATTATAGATTCTCCGGAATAAGTAATTTCAAAAAAACAACATCCTTTGGACCGGGCATAGGATTCAAAAGCTAATGCCTGATCTATGGCGGGCTCAAAGTGCATCGGAGCAAAAACCGAAGTCCGGATCTCATCAACAAACTGTTCCGCTCCACGCATATAATCTGTGCCCATCCGGGGGTCTACCGGAAACATGGCCACATCCAGTTTCCGGTCTACTGCATCTGCGATCAGTTTTAGTTCTGTTAAATAGTTTTGTTCGGCTTCAGTCACCTCCTCTTCTGTGGATTCATCCTTCCAGTGCCAGTTATTCAAATCCCCGGCATGAAAGATTTTCTTTCCGGCTATTTCAAGAAGAAACGAAACTCCTACATCCGTAGAACCGAATGCTTTAACATAGAGGTGATCATCCTGATAGGTTTCGAGTTTCTTCAGATAGACTGCATCCTGTTTGGACGCTCGTTTCCTTTTTAAAATATCTTTGGAAAAGAGATAAGTAATATCCTGTTTTACCTCTTTCCATTTCAATATTTCCGGATTGAAATGATCTGCATGAAAATGAGAAGATAAAATATAGAGAGGTCCCTCTTTTTTAAGTAACACATCATGCACATATCCCTCATCCGGGTTCACTCCTGAATCTTTAAAATAATCAATCAGAATTGTGCAGTCATCTGTTTCAATAGCAAATCCACTATGAAAAATATATGTCAGTTTCATTTACCTATACCTAATTTATTATATATAACCTTCAATCTTTACTCTTTTCCAGGCAGATGTCATGGTTCCTGAAAACCTTCTTTCAATATCTTCTTCAAAGGTTGGAAAAAATCTTTCAATTAAACGCAAATCTTCGGTGACAATTTCAGCTGTTGCCTGCATCTCCTGGGATACAGGCAGTTCTTTTCCATAGTTTGTTCTTAACCCATCAGGTAATTCAATTTCTACCCGGTAGTTGTCCTCAGCCAGCACCAGGGAAATACCAGCAACCCGGCCATTCACCAGCCCAAACTCCTGATCCGGATAATTAGCAAAGCGGATCAATACCCGCTGTCCTGACTTTACTTTTCCCGAACGGGCCAACGGTAACATAGAGACTCCTATCATCTCTACTTCTTTATCCGGGACAACGGAAAAGACAGATTCTCCCGCAGTAATCGTTTGATTTTCATTCCAGTATTTGGTAAAAGTAACCACTCCTTCAATCGGGGAAATGAGGCAATAGTTCAATCTCCAGCTATTCATACTATTGTGCAATTGATCCATTGCCGTCCGGTACTCCTGCATGATCACAGTTTCTCTCTCCACCTGTTGTAGTTCCAGATCTAATAAACTCTCTTCCAGTTGTGCGATCTGGATGTTCAGATTTTCCAGTGTAGCAAATGAACCCTCTAAGGAGTAGCGGCTTTGAAGCAATTCATTCTTTGCACTTTCATGTTTGGAAGGAGAGATCACCTGCCGTACAAATAACAAAGAATCCCGGTGGTATTGTTGATAAGCAATCTCATATTGAGATTCGATCACTGCATGTTGTCTGGCCTGATTCTGGTAATATACCCGGTAACGGTCAATTTGTCCCTTGACAGAAGCTATTTTTTTAGGATAATATTCCAATGACTGATAGTTTAAATAATCATGCAGGCTTTTCAGGTAGTTTGTATAATCTCCCTGGATATCACCTAAGGAGAGATCTTTGGCCGGCAAATATGGGTTACAGCCTCTTCCGGTGAAAATCCGGAATGAATCAATAATTTTTCCAGGAATTCCACATCCTCTGTTATGGCTGGATCCTCGATGATCGCCAACGGATCATTCATCCGGACCTGTTGTCCATCCTTTGCATAAACTTTACTCAAACGTCCACTACTCCGGGCCACAATAGAAGCTACCAGTTTCTGGCTGGTCAGTGTCATCTGGGTAGAGATGACATCCGGATATTTAAAAAAGAAACTACCGATCAGGATAGAAAGGATAACCAGAAACAAAACGGTAATTCCCCATCTCAGAATCCAGGGAGGTATCTGATCCATTACCTCCTGAACCTCTTCACTCCTTAATTCAATTTCCTTATGTTCTGCTTCGCTCATATTAGTTTCCTAATTCCAACTGATTCTTAACTAATTGATAATAGATTCCCTGGCGGGCTGTCAACTCCTGATGAGTTCCTTCTTCCGCAATATGTCCCTTGTCCAGTACGATAATATTATCTGCATCTTTCACAGTGCTCAGCCGGTGGGCCACCACCACTGTTTTTCCTTCATAAAACTTATGGAGATGTTCCATGATCTCCTTTTCATTATTAGCATCTAATGCATTGGTCGCTTCGTCCAGGAAAATAAATTTCGGATTCTTATACACCGCACGTGCAATAAGAATCCGTTGCCGCTGTCCCTGACTAACTCCATTCCCTTCCATACCTATTTTGGTATTGTATCCCAATGGCAAAGAATCTATAAAATCCTGGATATTAGCCACTGTTACTGCATGTAGCAGCCGTTCTTTATCGATCACCTCCACTCCTACAGCAATATTCCGGGCAATCGTGTCAGAGAAAATAAATCCATCCTGCATCACAGAACCCGTCCGTGCACGCCAGACATGATGGTTCATATTCTTAAGAGGTACCTCTCCTACTTTGACTGTTCCCTGATTGGGTTCATAAAAACCCAGGAGCAATTTAATTAAGGTTGTTTTACCACTACCGCTTGCCCCCATAATAGCTGTTACCTTTTTCTGGGGGATCACCAGATTAATATCTTCCAGCACATAATCCCGGTCTGCCCCATCATAACTGAATTTTATATTCTCCAGGGTTAACGTTTTGTTTTCCGGCAACACATTCAGTTTCATAGAAAGCGTGTCCTCCTCATCTTCTTTCTGATGGATCTCACTTAAACGCTCCAGACTGATCTTTGCGTCCTGAAAAGAACGGGCAAAGTCAATAAACTGCTCAATAGGAGAAGTTAACTGACCGACAATATAGGTAAGTGAAGTCATCATCCCCAGCGTCATATCTCCGGTCACCACCGCCCGGGCGGCTAAAAAAGAAATAATAATATTGGTTGTCTGGTTAAAAAACACAGATCCCATTTGTTGATATTGCCCCAAAGCTAACCCTTTAATACTGATTTTAAATAGTTTCACCTGAATACGTTCCCATTGCCAGCGTTTTTCTGTTTCGCAGTTGTTCAGCTTGATTTCCTGCATACCGGTGATTAATTGAAACAGGTTACTTTGTTCTCCGGCTGCCTGGGCAAAACGTTTAATATCTAATTCCCGGCGATATTTCATAAAGGCTAATATCCAGACCACATATAAAGTATTACCTAACAGAAAAATCCCTAATATTGTCAGATCATAATAAGCCAGGACAAAGCCAAAAACAATAAAATTAACAAAGGAAAAAAGAGTATTGATGGAAGAACCTGTCATAAATGATTCAATACGACTATGATCTCCGATACGCTGTATGATGTTACCGACCATCTTCGTATCAAAAAAATGAAGAGGTAAGCGCATCAGTTTCGCTAAAAAATCAGAGATCAGTGCAATATTGATCCGGGTATTTACATGCAGCAGGATCCAGCTACGAATAAAATCCACAGACAGGCGGGCTACAAAAATGATCAATTGGGCGATCAGGATTAGGGTAATAAAACTCAGGTTACTATCCCAGATCCCCGTATCCACCATGGCCTGTGCCAGGAAAGGTAAAATCAGTTGGAGTATGCTGGCCGTGATCATTCCCAGAATTAACTGGATCATCTCTCTTTTATAAGGCCTGACATATCGGAAAAAATAAGAAAGCCCCCGGCTTCTTTTTTCCTTTTCATCTTCCAGGTCATAAAATTCCGGACCTGGCTCCAATAAAAGAGCCGTACCACAATCCTTACCTTCGACCGTAGTACTGCACCAACATTTTTTATCTCTTCTTCATTATAAACCACTAAACCTGCTGCCGGATCCGCAATATAATATTTACCATTTTTAATTTTATAGCAAACCACAAAATGGCTTTGATTCCAGTGTAGCACACAAGGTAAAGGGAGCTCCTCTGCTAACTGTTTCAAGGTTACCTTTACTCCGGAAGTACGGAAACCGATAGTCTCAGCCGCCTCACTAATCCCGAGCATAGAAACCCCTTCTCGGGTGATGAATGCTCTTTCCCGGAGCGTCTGTAAAGAATAACTTCTTCCATAATATTTAGCGATCATCCGCAGGCAGGTCGGCCCGCAATCCATTACATCCAGTTGGGTATAGTGGGGAAATCATTTTTTCACATTAACAGTTTCACTAAAGTTTATTTTTGTGATAAATTTAATTTATATATTCTTAATAAGCAAAAAATATGTTTAGAAGTTCCTTTAGTTCTATTATCAGGCCATACTTTTACAGCCTACAACCCTAAAGAATTAAAATTTACTATTCTCCATAGAAAAATCCCATCATTGTAATATCTTTACAAAAAGTACCTAATGATTCGGATAAAAGTACCTGGTCCATGACTCTACTGATTCTTATTTCTTTTTCATCGGGAGCAGCAAGTGTTTCATCAGAGAAAAACAGTGGATTGTATATTTATTAAGATTTACCATTTAAATGTTTGTACTTTTATTTCTATAATTAAAAAGTAGTATTGGATAAAACAGAGAATGAAAGAGATAGAATGAATATTTTCCCGGAAGTTAATATATCATAATTATTGGTACCTTGCGATACAAGGTATTTATGCAAAACATATATTTGTCCCGAAGAAAAGAAATTAATCTTAGACTGTAACTTTTTATTTATTCATACGTCTTATATAGTATAAATAACCACCACGATATGATCATCGAGCTTAGAGGGATAAACAAAACGTACTATAATGGAGCTCCACTCCATGTTTTAAAAGGAATAGACCTGGATATTCAGGAGGGAGAGATGGTGTCCATTATGGGAGCTTCCGGTTCCGGAAAATCTACCTTATTGAATATATTGGGCATTCTGGACACCTATGATACCGGCACATATACTCTGGACGGCCAACTCATACAAAATCTGAGTGAAAGCCGGGCTGCTGAATTACGCAACCGGATGATCGGATTTATTTTCCAGTCCTTCAATCTTATTACGTTTAAAAATGCAGTTGAAAACGTGGCTCTTCCTCTCTACTATCAGGGAGTAAAGAGAAAAATAAGGAATGCCATGGCCATGGAGTATTTAGACATGGTCGGATTAGCGGACTAGGCGGAACACATGCCGAATGAACTATCGGGAGGACAAAAACAGAGGGTAGCCATTGCACGGGCACTGATCGCTAAACCCAAGATGATCCTGGCTGACGAACCCACCGGAGCATTAGACAGTAAAACCACCGTAGAGGTGATGGAACTTCTGCGGAAAGTAAACAAAGAAGGCATGACAATGGTAATCGTGACTCATGAGCCATCCGTTGCTGAAGCTACCGACCGGATTATCCGTGTAAAAGATGGTATTATTGAATGTATGGATAAAGGATCCGGCCATGTTCGATTTTGATAATTTCCGGGAGATATGGAGTACGATCAAAAAAATAAACTCCGCACATTCCTGACCGGCTTTTCCGTAGCCTGGGGAATTTTTATGTTGATCGTATTATTGGGAGCCGGAAACGGGTTAGCCAATGGGATCGCTTACAATTTCCGGGATATCGCTGAGAATACAGTCTATACGTGGACCCGCTACACGACCCTTCCTTATAAAGGAATGCAGCCTAACCGGAGAATCGAATTCACGGAGAAAGACTACTATGCAATTCCCCGGGAACATCCAGAAGTAGCACTTATCTCCGGTGCTAATTATCACAACGACACGATTTCAGTAGATAAGGAATATGTCACCAGTGATATTGTGGCAGTACATCCGGACTATGCCATGATAGATTATGTGATCGTCAAATCCGGTTATGGACGATTCATTAACCAATTAGACATGAAAAACAGGAGAAAAGTGATCGTCATTAGTCCGCGTATGGGAGAGATCCTCTTCCGGGATACGGATCCATTGGGAGAATATGTAAAGATTGGGAATCTGATGTTTCAGGTAGTAGGCGTATATGATGATCCGAATAATAAAAATAATGCACCGGCTTACATTCCTTTTACCACCGGTCAATTATTATACGATAATGGATATAGTATGCATAACATTATGTTTACTCTTCAGGGGATCAATACCGAAGAAGAAAGTGAGGCATTCTATGAACGTTTCCGGCAACGGATGGCAAAGCGCCATCAATTTGACCCGGCAGACAGAAATGCGATCGGCATGTGGGATACCGGGCAAAACTTCCGGATGTTGAGAGGAATGACGAATGGCATTTCCCTTTTTATCTGGATCATTGGGATTGGAACCCTGATGGCTGGAATAGTGGGGGTTAGTAACATTATGTTGATCACTGTCCGGGAGCGGACCAAAGAGTTTGGGATCCAGAAAGCGATCGGAGCAAAACCCTCTTCCATCTTAGGACTGATCATTATCGAATCCGTATTAGTAACAGCAGTATTCGGATATATCGGTATGGTTGCCGGGATCGGTTTGACCGAAGTGATCAATTATGGGATGGAAATGGCAGAAGCAAGTAACGGCGGTGCAAATGGGTCTGAAGAAAGTGTATTCCGGAATCCGACTGTTAATATGACAATTGCGATCTCTGCTACACTACTCATTATTTTGCAGGTGTTTTAGCAGGATATTTTCCTGCACGTAAAGCAACGAAGATATCGGCTGTGGAAGCCATGAGAACAGAATAAAAAATCAGCTATATGTTTGACTTAGATAAATGGACAGAAATATGGGTTACCATTACCCGCAATAAAACACGTAGCCTGTTAACCTGCTTTGGTGTTTTTTGGGGAATATTAATGCTGATCATTCTTTTAGGTTCTGGAAGAGGGTTTAAAAATGGAGTAATGGGCGGATTAGACGGTTTTGCCACCAACTCTTTATTCTTTTATAGTGACTGGACCAGTGAACCCTACAAAGGATTCAACAAAGGAAGATACTGGAGTATGCGTAACCGGGATGTGGAGACGATCACACAAAATGTACAGGGTGTGGAAGCAATTTCTCCAGTGATCTGGGGAAGCCGCTCGGATAAAAATATTGTGTACGGACAATTAACCGGTACTTATAATGTCAAAGGGGTAGCTGCTGACTATTTTAAACTGGAAGCACAGAAACTTCATAACGGAAGATTACTGAATGAGATAGATATCCGGGAGAAAAGAAAAGTCTGCCTGATCGGGAAACAGATACGGGAGACACTGTTTAATGATCAGGATCCCTGTGGTAAATATGTGCGTGTCAACGGGATCTACTACCAGATAGTCGGGGTAGTGGAGCAACGCACGAACAATGTAAATATCGGAGGACGTGCAGCAGAAAGTGTGTTTATTCCTTACATGACCATGCAACAAACTACCAATCAGGCGGACCGTGTTAACTTTTTAGGGGTTGTAGTAGATAGAAATGTAGCGGTAGAAAAAGTACTGGATGAGATTAGCACCATCCTGAAAACTCAGAATGAGATCTCACCAACAGATCCACAAGCGGTAGGTGTAGAAAATCTGGCAGTGATGTTTGGAACCTATGACAGACTATTTATAGGGATTGATATTCTGGTATGGCTCGTAGGCCTGGGAAGTTTACTGGCCGGGATCATTGGGATCAGTAATATCATGATGGTGACTGTGAAAGAGCGAACCCGGGAAATTGGAGTACGCCGTGCTTTAGGAGCCAAACCGTTCAATATACTTAGCCAGGTCATGAGTGAAAGTCTGGTACTGACTGCTCTTGCCGATCTGATCGGTTTAACATTAGGGGTTTTCCTGCTGGATGTAGTGGATAAATTACTTTCCAGCCAACCAGCCAGTAACGGCACTTTCTTTGAACATCCCGAGGTTAGCATACAAACAGCAGTTGCTGCCACTATTGTCCTGTTGATCAGCGGACTTTTTGCAGGGTTGATCCCTGCCTGGAGAGCATTACAAATCAAGGCCATCGATGCCATTCGTGAAGAATAATAATAAAAACACTATAGATATAGATTATGAAAAATCGTATTGTAAAAAAGATTCTACGCATTCTTCTTCTCATTGTAGTTGGAGGAGCAGTCATTGGAACATTCTATTTTTTATGAAAAAAAGCTCAGCCGGAAGTGATCGTTTATGAAATTGTCACTCCTGAAATAACCGATGTGGAAACGAAGACTGTGGCAACAGGAAATGTAGAACCCCGGTATGAAGTATTGATCAAACCACAGATTTCCGGGATTATTTCTGACCTGTACAAAAAGGCCGGCCAAATGGTGAAGGAAGGCGAGATTATTGCCCGTATCAAGGTGATTCCTGAAATGGTACAATTAAATAGTGCGGAATCCCGGGTGAACGTAGCAGATATTTCTTTAAAACAGATCGAAGAAACGTACAAACGAGATGAGACCTTATTCAATCAGAGCGTAATTGCACGGGAAGATTATGATATTTCACGGGCAAACTATCTGAAGGCTGTAGAAGAAAAGGAAAATGCACAAAGTGCGTTAGAGATCATACGGGATGGTATCGCTAAAAACTCTAATGTAGCCAGTACCACCCAGATCCGCAGTACGATTAGCGGTATGATTCTGGACGTGCCGGTGAAAGTAGGAAACTCTGTGATCCAATCCAATAATTTCAATGATGGTACTACCATTGCTACGGTAGCGAATATGGGAGATATGATCTTTATCGGAAATGTCGATGAGACAGAGATCGGACGTATCCATGAAGGGATGCCTATTAAATTAACCATTGGTGCGATTGAAGACCGGACTTTCGATGCATTGCTGGAATATGTATCTCCTAAAGGAGTGGAAAAAACGGAGCGATCCAGTTTGAAGTAAAAGCGGCTGTTTCCATTCAGGATGACGCATTTATACGGGCCGGATATAGTGCGAACGCAGAGATCGTGTTGAAACGGGCGGAACAGGTGTTGGCTATTCCGGAAAGTACAATCGAGTTTCAGGGGGATTCTGCTTTCGTTCAGTTAGCCACACAGATCGAACCGGAACAAAAATTCGAGAGACACCCGGTGAAAGTAGGACTTTCCGACGGTATCAAGATTGAGATCACTGAAGGATTATCCACGACAGATAGAGTTCGTGGTGCACCTACAGATAAAAAGAATTAATTACTCTTAGCAAAGAACCATATATGAAAAAGATCTTACTATATATACCTGCCTTTCTGTTACTATTCCCTTTGCAGTCAAAAACTCAGAAACAGGCATGGACATTAGAAGAGTGTATCAATTATGTCATTGAAAATAATATCACTCTGAAGCAAATTGAACTGGAGCAACAAGATCAGGAAGTGCTACTAAATACGAGCAGGAACAGTTGGCTTCCGAACCTGAATGCCAATGTCGGACAGGATTTTAATTTCGGGCGCACCATTACTGAAGACAATACCTATGATAACATCAATACAGCTTCAACACAAGCTTATTTATTACTGAATATGCCTGTCTTTGATGGTTTTAAAATTCAGAATGATATTGCCGCACGTAAATTAGATCTACTTGCATCCATTGAAAATCTCAACAAAGCAAAAGAAGATCTGGCCATGAATGTCACGTCTTATTATGTAACTGTCTTATTTAATAAGGAGATCCTGCACATTGCAGAACTGCAGGTGATCCTGAGTCAGGAACAGGTAGAACGGACAGAAGTCTTAGTCAATACCGGCAAAGTGCCTCTTTCACAATTATATGATATAAAAGCCCAGTTGGCAGATAATGAAGTGACTTTAGCGGAAGCAAGAAACAACATCAGCCTCTCTTTACTGGATCTTGTTCAAGCATTAGAGTTAGAATGAAGTGGGGGTAATTTCAATATAATAGAACCTTCTACGGAGAATGTGATTGAAAAATACATGGGAAGTCTTTTGCCTCCGGATGATATATTTGATTATGCTGTTACTTTTAAACCACAAATTAAAGCACAGGAATATCTGTTGGAAGGGCAGAAAAAAATCTGAAAATTGCGCAGTCATCTTATTATCCACAGCTAAGCCTGAATGCTTCCTGGGGAAGCCGTTATTATCATGCTTATGGAGATGAATATCCAAATGAAAGCTTTGGGAACTCCATTAAAAACAATGAAAGCAAAGGGATCAGTTTAAGCCTGAGCATCCCTATCTTCAATCGTTTCCAGGTCCGTAATAGTGTCAGAAGAGCCCGCTTAGGAATTTTGAATCAGGAATTGGAAATAGATAAAACTAAAAAGACATTATACAAAGAAATTCAGACGGCTTACTTTAATGCGACAGCAGCACAGGAAAAATACATAGCTTCTGAGAAATCTGTAGAGGCCACACAAGAGGCTTTTAAGTATGCCGAAGAACGCTACAGTGCTGGAAAGAGTACAGCTTATGAATTCAATGAAGCAAAGACCAATTACGCAAAAAGTCTTTCGGAACTTGCTCAGGCGAAATACAACTTTATTTTCTGTGCTAAGATATTAGACTTCTATAACGGAATACCGATCACTCTTTGAAAAGAACATGGTTTATAAAAGAAGAAGGTGTCCTAAAAGTAAAACAAGAAAATTAAAAAGTTACGATTTATAAGTAGTTACCCCAAAAGGGGTAACATGTGAATAACCCCGGGTGGAACCCGGGGTGTAGGCGAAACCCTCTCCACAACAACCCTGAAAGGGTTGAATCCGCTTCGGGGTTCATAGCGTGTGGCTGCTTTCCGCCACGGGTTTCACCCGCGGTTATTTATATTCAAGCCCTTTGGGCTTACAAGCTGTAACTTTGTCAAAGAGCATATAGACTTTTGGGACAGCCTCTTCTTTTAATTTTATTTTTCTTATCTTATTTGAGAAGGCTATCCGGACAAAGATGCTCTTTTTCTATGTCTTTAAAATAGTTGTAAGTACCTACTTTGATTTCAGCACAGGCAGCTTCATCACAAACGATGATACCTTTCGGATGCAATTGCAGGGCTGTGATTGTCCACATCTGATTGACAGACCCTTCTACTACTTGTTGTAATGCCCTGGCTTTGTTATGACCATTTACCATGATCAAAACTTCCTTGGCATCCAGCACGGTTCCGACTCCTACCGTAACAGATGTTTTAGGTACTTTTGTCACATCATTGTCAAAGAAACGCGAGTTTGCGATAATAGTATCTGCTGTCAATGTTTTTATCCGGGTACGTGATGCTAAGGAAGAACCTGGTTCATTGAAGGCGATATGTCCGTCCGGACCGATACCCCCCAGGAACAGATCCACTCCACCTAATGCTTTCATCTTTGCTTCATAAGCAGCACATTCTGCTTCCAGATCTACTGCATTTCCATTCAGGATATTGACATTCTCCGGTTGAATATCTACATGGCTGAAAAAGTTATTCCACATAAATGAATGATAACTTTCAGGATGATTCTGTGGCAATCCGACATATTCATCCATATTAAAGGTAATTACATGCCGGAAAGAAACCAGTCCTTTTTTATTCAGATCTATCAGGTTTTTATACATACCAAGCGGAGAAGAGCCGGTTGGTAAGCCTAAAATAAAAGGTTTTTCTGCGGAAGGATTGGCATTTCTGATCTTCGCAGCAACATAATTGGCAGCCCATTTGGAGAGTTGCTCATAATTTGGTTCAATAATTAATCTCATATGTACTTATTTATAGGTGGATTTATACGTTTTTCAGTTTGTTTGCCATAGCTTCTCCCAAAGACAGACACTCTTCATAAGTATTAACAATCAATCCCTGTTTCTGTTCGACAGGTTCAGCAATCACTTCCCATTTCATTTTTTCTCCAAAAGCAGCTAAATGTTTTACAGCAGCACCAGCCCAGGTAAATGAACCAAAATAACCATACAAACGATTTTTTACCTCCCGGGTTTCAATTTTATTTAAAACAGACTCTACTTCCGGATATAATTGATTACTATAAGTAGGAGAACCTACAATAATACCTTTATATTTAAATACATCTTTCAGAATAACAGAAGCATGGGTTTTGCTTACGTTATGCATTATTATATTCTTAACTCCATTCACAGCTAAAGAAGAAGCAATGGCTTCCGCCATCTGCTCGGTATGACCATACATACTACCATAAATAATAACCACACCTTTTTCTCCCTCATACCGGCTTAACCGGTCATAGATAGAGATGGTTTTAGTGATATTCTCACGCCACACCGGCCCATGTGTAGAACAAATAGTTTTAATTTCAAGTGAGGCTAACTTTTGTAAAGCTTTCTGTACCGGATTTCCATATTTACCCACAATATTTGAGTAGTAACGAATCATCTCTTCCCAGAAATGGTCTACATTCATTTCTTCGTCTATGATTCCTCCATCCAGTGTTCCAAAGGTGCCAAAAGCATCGGCAGAGAAAAGAATTTTATCTGTAGAATCATAAGTGACCATGACTTCCGGCCAGTGAACCATAGGAGCCATATAGAAAGTAAGCTCACAACGTCCAAGAGAGAGAGTATCTCCTTCTTTCACTTCATGAAGTCCGGTTGTAATACCGTGATACCCCTGCAACATACCAAAGGTACGGGCATTTCCTATGATCTGTACATTCGGGTATTGTTGTCTCAGGAGACGAATACTTCCGGCATGGTCAGGTTCCATATGATCTACGATCAGATAGTCTAAGGTACGACCCTCCAGGGCATCTTCTATTTTTTTCAGAAAAATATCAGAGTAACAGACATCTACCGTATCTACTAAAACGGTTTTCTCATCTACAATCAAATAAGAATTATAAGATACGCCATACGGTAAAGGCCACATATTTTCAAATAAGGGCTTTTGCCGGTCATTTACTCCTACATAAAAAACCTTCTCAGCAATTTCTTTTAACTTATACATAATCACTTACAATCTTTTGATCTTTTTAATGCACGCCATACACACCATATGCCTAATATAACAAATGGAATGCTCAGCCACTGCCCCATATTTAAGATCATTCCGTCTTCAAATTCTTCCTGATTATTTTTAAGCAGTTCAATAAGGATACGGGAACCAAATACGAGGATCATAAATATACCAAAAATAAATCCCTCTTTTTTATAGGTCTCCTTCTTAAAATAGAGCCACATGCAAAGGAAGAAGGTAAACAAATACACGCCGGCTTCATACAATTGAGTCGGATGGCTCGGTGGAGAAAAGATAGGCTCAGCTCCCATTCTCCAGGCATGTAGATTTTCAATAAAACGGAAACTCCAGGGAAGATCTGTCGGATGTCCGTAAATCTCATGATTCATGAGATTCCCTAAACGAATCATAGCCGCAACCAGCCCGGTCGGAACAACCAGTTTATCAAACGTCCACAGCATGCTTTTATGTGTGGCCCGTTTGGAATAAAAATAAATAGCCACAATAATACCTAAGGTACCTCCGTGGCTTGCCAATCCTCCTTCCCAGACTTTTAATATTTCCAGCGGATGAGCCAGATAATATTCCGGAGCATAGAACAAGCAATGTCCTAACCTGGCGCCAATAATAGTACCTAACACCGTGTACATTAAAAGAGAGTCTATCCATTCCGGATTCAGATTCTCTTTTTTCCACATTCTGGCTACAATCATATAGCCAATTGCAAAACCGATAGCAAAAGCTAATCCATACCAGCGGATTTCACGGGGACCTATGGTAAATATGGCCGGATCAGCTGTCCAGGTTACAAAATTCAACATACTATTTTAAATTAAGAATGGACAATTGAAAAATGGATCAGAGATATTCGTATAACCCAGGATATCCGTTTTCAGTTGTCCATTTTTATTATACAAGTCTTCTGATCAGATCTTCTTTATCACCGTACAACATATCGATCATAGGAAGTTCGATCATCGTGTAGGCTCCCGGCTTTTGTTTGAAACTTGCACGGGCAACAGCAATCAGTATTTGTGCAGTCAATGCCGGATTATTGATTTTCATATCAAACTCGATCAACTAATTTTGAGTCTGGCCTGATACACCTTTGCGAACCAGATTCACACCATGTCCCATATCTAACAGGTTGTCCACACAATCTACCTGAATTACATGGGTATCATCATGTACAAAATAATCATCCGCTTTGATAGCAGCAGCCACTTTCTCAAATTCATATCCATCTTTTACTTCTATATAAACCATCCGGCGATGGATTCCTGTACCTACCGGAATAGTCATACTTAGAGCTGCTTTCACTCCTTCAATAGCTTTTACGGCAACTGTATGGCCCATACTCATTCCCGGGCCAAAGTTCGTATAGGTAATACCTTTCGGAACCATCGCCTCCAACAGAGCACGAACTATAGAGTCACTTCCCGGATTCCAGCCTGCGGAAATAACTGCTACTGAATTATTTGCTTTGGCTACTTCATCCAGTGAACGGCGAAGCTCTACAATACCACCATGTATATCAAAGCTATCGACCGTATGAATACCCATCGCCAGAATCTCTTTAGCAAATTTTTCAACACTCCGGGTTGGAGTAGCCAACACGGCAACGTCTACATTCTTTAATTTTGCCACGCTGTCAGTCACCGGATAAGATTTCAATTCTTCCGGAATATGAGTCGAATCACGACGCACAATTCCTGCAACTTCAAAATCCGAAGCTGCTAAAATAGCTTCCAATACATACTTTCCAATATTGCCATACCCAACGATGGCAGCTCTGATCTTTTTCATATATTTATTCTTATTTTTTTCAACCAGCTACAAAGGTATAAAAAAGTAGTTAGTAGTGGTTAGTTGGTAAGTAGTAGATTTTTAAAAACGTCTAAAATTCAAACATACAATATGTTAACCCTTTCAAAAACGGGTTTTTCTTCTGACTCTACTAATTACCGGCTATCCACTACCAACTACTGGAAAATAGCTTGCTCTGTTTCTTATTTTTTTTCAAAAAATGCATCAAATGCATGTGCCGAAGGCTGGAAGTCTACTCGCTTAACCAGTTCACAGGATTCGCGGGCACCATGCTCACGGTCCATAGCACTGTCTTCCCATTCCACAGAAAGTGGCCCCTGATAACCGATAGAGTTCAGCGCACGGATAATTTCTTCAAAATTAATACGGCCACGTCCCAGACTCCGGAAGTTCCAGTATCTTCGGGGATCACCAAAAGTTACATGTCCTCCGAATACTCCCACCTCTTTTGGAATATCACTCCAGTACACATCCTTCATATGGACATGAAAGATCCGTTCCGGGAATTTATAGATAAAATCAACATAATCAACACCCTGGTATCCTAAATGACTGGGATCATAATTGAATCCAAAAGCCGGATGATAATCCAGGGCTTCCAAAGTACGACGGGCAGAGAAAGTATCAAACGCAATTTCTGTAGGATGTACTTCCAGTGCATACCGGATACCTAACTTTTCATATTCATTCAGAATAGGAATGAAACGGCGGGCAAAATCCTCATACCCTTTCTCAATCAATGTTTCCGGAACAGGAGGAAAAGAATAAAGGTAGTGCCAGATAGAACTTCCTGTAAAACCTACTACCGTATCCACACCCAAAGCTTTTGCTGCATATGCCGTACGAATTAACTCTTCAGATGCACGCTGAGATACACCTTCCGGATCCCCATCTCCCCAGATATAATCCGGAAGAATAGACTGATGCCTGAAATCTATATTATCACATACAGCCTGTCCGACCAGGTGGGTGGAAATCGTTTTCAACTCCAGGTCATAAGCAGCTAACAGATCTTTTATTCCCTGGTAATAGGCGGGGTCAGTCTGGCGTACATCCAAATGATCCGGTAAGCCCAGCTCAACGCCATCATAGCCAAAGGCTTTTGCTTTCTGACAAACTGTTTCCAGTGGTAAATCACCCCATTGTAAGGTATACAAAGTTACTAATCGTCCCATTGTTTTTAATTTATAAGTGGTTTAATTTAAATAGAGATTAATTGTATATATGATAAAACTAAAAAAATATGTCCTCAAAGGAAAAGTTTCCCTCTTAATATTTTCTAAATCATTTACTTTATATTTTCTTTGTAGCGAAGAAATGGATAGATAAAAATCCATGTATGTCAAACCTTAACCAATTAAACCCGTATGAAAAATTAATCGTATGCGCCTATGCGCTGGTATTTTGTTTTATTAGTTGTGAAAATGATCCTTCTCCTGAAGAGAAAATCCCTGAATTTACCAGTTATGCAATTCGGATCCATATCCAACCACAGGCGGATATTGAATCTTTTCCCGAAACCAAAAGTATACCGGATGGTATTCCAGGTGAACCAACCACCAAAGACTCCGGAGAAGAGGAAAGCTCCCTCCCATTTTCTATCATAGAATATGTGGTATATGATCTGAAAGCCGATACCTTAGTACATCATTTTTCTTTAAACAAAGAAAATTCGGAAGACAGTAAATTTGGAGTACATCTGTATGACACCTTACAAACCGGAGAATATCGTTTATGTTTTCTTGCCCATTCCGTATAGGAACGAACGTTTACGGAGGAAAGGATGGTTACTTTTCCCGAACCGGGAGATTCTTTCTACACGTTCAAAAATATTTCAGTAGATGAATATATCAGGGATACACCCGTTGAGATTCTGCTTAAACGAAAAGTTAGCCGGGTTGAGTTTGTACCTAAAGACACGCTTCCTGAAGATATAGGAACTATCAGGATTATAGCTGATGGGATCTATAATACCCTGAATATGTATACAGGAATAACAGAGCTATCGACTGTACCCTTTGATAAAACCTACCAGTTATCAAAAGCAGCCGAATCAACCAGTCCAAAGCAAAGTCACGGATTTTTCACATTTGTGCCTCAGGCAGACCAAAATAAAATTAATCAGGTAAACCTAAATACTTATAATGATATGAATGAAATAATCCGTCTCCGGGAAATCCATCAGATTCCTATTTATGAAAACCAGATTACCCGTTATACCACGACGCTTTACCATCCAGCTATTTCCGATGGAGATTTCCAGATAGATCTGGAAATAGATGAAGACTGGGAAGAAGATATAGAGAACGAAATTACAGATTAAAATTCCAAAAGTCAGCCAAGCCAGGTAATAAATAGAAGACCAATTCTATATGGTTGTGCAATAGCCATACCGATAGAACCTCCTGAAGAGCATGGAATTGCTGCACTAATGTTCTCCTTTTTCCGAAAAATTACAGAGTATTAGTTGCAACAATTCTACGCTCTTTCCTGTCATTTTTTATTGGCTGACTCCAGATCACTTTTTTATAATTAAAGAATTTACTAACAGATAGCCTATATCAAGGAGTATTTTTCTATTTACAAGAACAAAAACAAAAAAACCAGCCAGAATAAACTGACCGGTTTTTCGTAGTCCCGCCGGGAATCGAACCCGGATCTACGGTTTAGGAAACCGCTATTCTATCCATTGAACTACAAGACCTCTTATTATTTTTAATATATTTGCTCCAAATCGTAGAGAATTTTCTTCTCCGGGCGCAAAAGTATAATCTTTTAAGCAGACCAGCAAAAAACGATATGAATATCACTAATCAAATAAACTCTGCATAATTGAAACGGACTTTAATTCGCCGACTTCCGGTAAATGCAAACGGTAATATTCAAGGATACGATTGATAATGTCCACCCGTTCCTGGCGGGAAAAAGTATACAAAGACATATTTTCATAACTGATCCGGAACAACCGGGCAAAAACCTGGCTTTCTTCCCTGTTCAAATAATGCCGGTGAGTAGGGATATGATCCAGGAAAACACCATTCTGCATATCAAAATAAGCACCTTCCTGATATGCTTCTATATTAGGAAATACTCCCATATAACTTAATAACTGCAATAAAAATACCAGATGGAAATTAGCAATTCCTTTTTCTGATATCTCTAACAATTCAATCGAACGGTACAAATAATCAAATAAACGCGGATCCGGCTTGGTTTCCTTCACCACACGCAGAATGACTTCAGCTAAAAAAAGAGCAACTACATTCCTGACAGGATCTGTAAATATTTCCGTAAACGGAAAACAAAGTTTAGTTTCACGAATCCGGTGGAGATCCCTTTTGTTTTTATGGTCTACTTCCATATCTAAAATAGACAAAGGCATAAATAACGCATTTGAAACCGTACTCTTCTTACCCCGGGAACGGGAAACCAGATAAGATGCACGGCCAAATGCTTCCGTATACATATAAATAATATAATACTTATCATTATAAGGAATAGAATGCAATACTATTCCACGCGTCTTATACAACATACCACTTTTCTTTATAAACAAAGATACGAAATAAATCAGCAACCTCTTTGCCATCAGGACAGTTATATAGATAATATCTATAATAAAAGATGTAAATTTGTATTTCATATAAAACAAGAGAAACATATGTTAGATCTTACCACACCATCGTTACTGTTTTCCGCGATTTCTTTAATCTTACTCGCTTATACCAACCGGTTTGTTTCGTATGCCGAAGTAGTACGGGCACTGAAAGAAAGCCATCAGAAAAACCCGGACCCCAGAAACCTCCAGCAGATCAGTAACCTCCGTACCAGACTCTACTTAATACGTTCTATGCAGATATTAGGCATTATGAGCCTGCTGTTTTGTGTGATTTCCATGTTCTTTATTTATATTTCCTGGCAGATACCGGCCGCCTGGATCTTTGGGATGGCTTTAGTATTACTGGCAGCTTCACTCTGTGTATGTATCTGGGAAATAAATATTTCTGTTAAAGCCCTCGAGATACACTTACAGGATATTGGTTCTAAATAGAAGTTAAATCGCAAAATTCTTTTAATTTTTCTGTTGAAATCTTTTGGTAATTTCCAGAGATGGTCTATCTTTGCACTCGCATTCGGGAATTCATTTCCCAACGTGCTAAAAGTTAAGAACTTTGATATGCTGGCCCATTCGTCTATCGGTTAGGACGCAAGATTTTCATTCTTGAAAGAGGGGTTCGACTCCCCTATGGGCTACAATAAACAAAATTATAAATTAAGAGGATAGCTAAGAAATGGCAAATCATCAATCATCTATCAAGAGAATCAGACAAACAAACGCAAGACGTTTGCATAACAGATACTATGCAAAGACTGCAAGAAATGCGGTTAGAGTATTGCGCGCTACTCAGGATAAAGAAGAAGCACAGGCACTATATCCCAAAATATGCTCTATGTTGGATAAACTTGCAAAGAAAAATGTTATTCACAAAAATAAAGCCGGCAACCTGAAATCCAAGTTGGCTAAGCATGTGAATAAACTGGGATAAGCAAAGAAGGTAATACTATATATAGTAAACCGGACTGATAAGCCCGGTTTTTTGCCTCCAATGGCCCATTCGTCTATCGGTTAGGACGCAAGATTTTCATTCTTGAAAGAGGGGTTCGACTTTCCTATGGGCTACCCAGCTAACGAAGACTGAACTTATATAAGTTTAGTCTTTTTTTATTAAATAAAACTCTCTTCCCTGATCCACTCTCAAGGTTTGCACCACTATTTAACAGGACCTGATAGATCCTTTTCCCGTATGTCTAAAGAGAAACTTCCCATAAACCTGTTTATGATCTCCTTCCCACATTTTTGGGTATAGACTTTACACTATTTTCACAATACAGATTTCTCTATTTCAATAAAATTGACTATATTTGTTAGATTTTTGAAGAGACTTATTATTACTGTTTTTAAACGATTTAAACTCATGATTGAAGAAAATAAGAATACTGCAGCAGAATATTCTGCAGATAGTATTCAGGTACTTGAAGGCTTGGAAGCGGTACGTAAAAGACCAGCCATGTATATTGGTGATATAAGTGAGAAAGGTCTTCACCATCTGGTATATGAAGTGGTTGACAACTCAATTGATGAAGCCCTTGCCGGATTCTGTACAAACATTGACGTAACAATCAACGAAGATAATTCTATTACCGTAGTAGACAATGGTCGTGGTATTCCTGTAGACCATCACGAGAAAGAAGGAAAATCAGCCCTGGAGGTTGTATTGACCGTTCTGCATGCCGGAGGTAAATTTGATAAAGGAACTTACAAAGTATCTGGAGGTCTTCACGGAGTAGGGGTATCCTGTGTCAATGCACTCTCTACTTATTTGAAAGCGGAAGTACACCGGGATGGGAATATTTATATGATGGATTTCTGCTGTGGAAAACCGCTGCATGAACTAACCATTGTGGGTAAAACCGATAAAACCGGAACGACCATTTCTTTTACGCCGGACCGTTCTGTCTTTACCGTATCTGAATATAAATATGACATATTAGCTGCCCGTCTGCGTGAACTGGCCTTCCTGAATGCCGGAGTGACGCTACGGTTAACAGACAGACGGGAGATCCGGGAAGACGGAAGTTTCAAATCTGAAATATTCCGTTCGGAAGAAGGTCTGAAAGAATTTGTTCGTTACATCGACCGCTCAAAAGAAAAGTTGATCCATGACGTAATCCATATTGTTACCGAGAAGCAAGGAATTCCTGTAGAGGTAGCTATGACTTATAATACCTCTTATAACGAAAGTGTGTTCTCTTATGTAAATGATATCAATACTATCGAAGGAGGAACTCATTTAGCAGGCTTCCGCCGGGGCTTGACACGTACACTGAAAAAATATGCAGAAGACTCTAAATTGCTTGAAAAAGCGAAAGTAGAGATTCAGGGAGATGACTTCCGGGAAGGGCTGACAGCTGTTATTTCTATCAAAGTAGCAGAACCTCAGTTTGAAGGACAGACAAAAACCAAATTAGGAAACAGTGAAGTGACCGGAGCAGTAGACCAGGCAGTTAGAGAAGCGTTAGGATACTATCTCGAAGAGCATCCCAAAGAAGCCAAGATCATTGTAGATAAAGTGATCCTGGCCGCCCAGGCACGCCAGGCAGCCCGTAAAGCCAGAGAATTAGTTCAACGTAAATCTCCGATGACAGGAGGGGGACTACCGGGTAAACTGGCAGACTGTTCTTCCAAAGATGCCAGTATCTGTGAATTATTCCTCGTCGAAGGAGACTCAGCAGGTGGTACTGCCAAACAGGGCCGTGACCGTTTGTTCCAGGCTATCCTTCCGTTAAGAGGTAAAATCCTGAATGTGGAAAAAGCGATGGATCATAAGATATTCGAAAGTGATGAGATCCAGAACATCTTCCGTGCCATGGGAGTAACCATCGGAGCAGAAGAAGATCCAAAAGAGCTGAACCTATCCAAACTACGTTATCATAAGATCATTATTATGACCGATGCCGACGTAGATGGTAGCCACATTGCCTCGCTGATCCTGACCTTCTTTTTCCGACGGATGCGTGCACTGATAGAAAACGGATATGTATACCTGGCCACACCTCCTTTATACCTTTGTAAAAAAGAAAAAGCGGAGGAATATTGCTGGACAGAACAACAACGTCAGTCATTTATTGACAGATATGCGGCCGGAAATGAAAACCAGGTGCATACTCAACGTTACAAAGGTTTGGGAGAAATGAACGACCACCAGTTATGGGATACAACCATGAATCCGGAAAACCGTACATTGAAACAGATTACGATTGATAATGCAGCGGAAGCAGACCAGATCTTTGCTATGTTAATGGGAGAAGAAGTAGGTCCACGCCGCGAATTTATCGAAGAAAACGCAACCTACGCAAATATCGATGCATAATACATATGGATAACCAGATCCGTATTCCGAATATAGAATCCCTGTTCAGGGAGGTCGACCATTACATTCCGGCAACGGAAACAGCACGGCCTCCCCGGATCGGGATTTCTGCTAACCGGAAAGACGGACTATCCTGCCTGGCAGAAACCTATATACAATCCGTACTACAAGCCGGAGGAGCCCCGGTAATTATTCCAGTGATCACTGATATAAAAGCCTTATCAGTGATCATTTCTTCTTTAGATGGCATCATCATGAGCGGTGGGGGTGACATCAATCCACTTTACCTCCAGGAAGACCCTATTCCACAACTACAGGACGTAGATACCTACCGGGATGAATTCGATCTGATCCTGCTCCGGTTGGCCATGAACCACCAGATTCCGCTCATGGGTATCTGCCGGGGCCACCAGATCATGAATGTAGCTTTTGGAGGAAGTGTGTATCAGGATATCCATGTCCAACATACACAAACAACGATCAAACACAGCCAACAGTCCCCCCGGGAAGAAGCTTCACACGCAGTGACCTTATCCTCTCCACATTCTAAACTCTATAAAATTCTGCAACAACAGGAAACGGTTTTCGTCAACTCCTTTCATCATCAGGCAATTCAAGAACCGGCACCGGAATTTATCTCCACTGCCTATGCCTCTGATGGGATCAATGAAGGAATGGAACATCCGGAAAAAGAGATCTTTAGTGTACAATGGCATCCGGAAGCTATGGCAGCCCATGGGAATCCATTGATGTCAGAATTATTCAGATACCATATTCATACGGCCCGGACCTTTCAAAAAGCCAAAGAAATCCACCAGCGGATCCTGACCATTGATTCTCATACAGATACACCGATGATCTTTCCGGGAGAATTCAATATAGGCAGGAAAGAGGGAGGAAAAGTAAACCTGCCTTTTATGGAAGAAGGACAGATAGACGCCTGTTTTATGGTGGCCTATATTCCCCAGGGAGCACGAGATGATGAATCCCTCCGGCAGGCAACAGCCATGGCCATGGAACGGCTCAGTCAGGTCAAAAAGCAGGAAGAGCTGAACCTGGCAAGAATGAAAATTGCCTATACCCCACAGGATTTGTACTCCCTGAAAAAAGAAGGGAAAAAAGCCATTTTTTTAGGGATTGAAAACGGATATGCCATCGGAAAAGAGCTTCAGAATCTGTCCCTTTTCCAACAAACAGGTGTTTCCTACATCACCCTTTGTCATAACGGAGATAATGATATCTGTGATTCAGCCAGAGGGAAACACGAATGGGGAGGATTAAGCCCGTTTGGTAAAGAAGTCATCCGGGAGATGAACCGTTTAGGGATCATGATTGATCTGTCACATGCAGCCGAAAGTACGTTTTATGATGTACTCCGGGAAAGCCAGGTGCCAGTGATTGCTTCCCACTCTTCCGCACGGGCTTTGTGTGATCATCCCCGTAACCTGTCTGATGAGCAGTTAAAGGCCATCGCAGAAAAAGACGGTGTCGTTCAGGTGTGTATATACAAAGGGTTCCTGAATCCGGAAGAAGACAAAGCCTCTCTGACAAATATCATACAACATATCAACCATATCGTCCGGATAGCCGGTATCGATCATGTTGGGATCGGGTCGGACTTTGACGGAGATGGGGAAGTCATAGGTTGCCGGGCAGGTAATGAACTGATTAACATCACAGTTCGCCTGTTTGAAGAAGGATACCAGGAAGAAGAGATAAAAAAAATATGGGGTAAAAACCTGATGCGTGTGCTGACCGAGGTACAGGCAGCAGCCTCCAAAAACATATAATCCGTATGAAGATGACAAAAACATGTATGATGCTGTTCACCTGCGCCTTCCTCTCCTGCGGGAATCAGGAGGCAAAGCAAACAACCGCCGCCGTGGATACTCCATCAACCGGCATCGGGACTAACACATCGGACTTCCATGCAGACAGCGCATACCGGTATGTAGAAAAACAGGTGAGTTTTGGTCTGAGAGTGCCCAACACAGCCGCCCACAAAGCCTGTGCAGATTACCTGGTATCGGAATTAAAACGGTTCGGGGCAAAGCTATATGTGCAGGAAGCCCGGTTAACAGCCTATGATGGGACCCAATTACAGGCTTTCAACATCATAGGTTCCTATAATCCGGAACTGCCCAAAAGGATCCTGCTTTTTGCCCATTGGGACAGCCGTCCGTTTGCAGATCATGATCACGATCCAAAGAATCATCACACCCCTATTGACGGGGCAGATGACGGAGCCAGTGGCGTAGGAGTCCTCCTGGAAATAGCGCGGCAGCTACAAATAAAAGATCCGGGGATCGGGATTGATATCATCTTTTTCGATGCGGAAGATTATGGCACCCCTGCCTTTGAAACCCGGTATGTACCGGATAGCTGGTGCCTGGGTTCCCAATTCTGGGGAAAGAATCCACATGTACCAAACTATAAAGCCGATTTTGGTATCCTGTTGGATATGGTAGGAGCCAAGAATGCAACTTTCTACAAAGAAAGTACCTCTATGAAATATGCCGCCCCCATTGTAGAAAAAGTGTGGAGTACGGCGCGAGCCCTGGGATATGGAAAATATTTCATCCATGCGACCGGAGGTGCGATCACAGACGATCATGAATATGTGATCAAAGGACGGAATATTCCCTGTATAGATATCATCAACTATGATCCGGAAACACCGGTAGGTTTCGGTCACTACTGGCATACAGTAAAAGATAACATGGACAATATAGATCCGGCGACCCTGAAAGCCGTAGGACAAACCGTATTGGAAGTAATTTATACCTATTAAACGCATATAAAATGACTATAAACGAGCTACAAGACAACATTATAGAAGAATTCTTCGTTTTCGACGACTGGATGGATAAATATGCCCTGCTTATTGATCTGGGTAATTTATTAGAACCATTGGATGAGAAATACAAAACGGAAAGTAACCTGATTGAAGGATGCCAGAGCCGTGTCTGGCTACATGCAGACTATAAAGATGGAAAGATTACCTTCCAGGGAGAAAGTGATGCCGTAATCGTAAAAGGGATCGTCTCCCTGCTTATCCAGGTACTGTCCGGGCATACACCACAGGAGATTCTGGATGCCGACCTCTATTTTATTGACCGGATCGGATTGAAAGAACATCTGTCCCCTACCCGCTCCAATGGCTTAGTGTCCATGGTTAAACAGATGCGGATGTACGCCCTTGCCTTTAAGACGAAAGAAAACAGTTAAGAATATAAGATCCCGGCTCCCTAAACAGCCGGGATTTTTTCTCCCCTCTCGAGGGGGGCAGGGGGTGTGTTATGAAAACAAAGACATATGAATTACAACTGTCCAAGTTGAATAAATGCCCCTTGAAAGATCAATGAACAAATTTTAAAACCGACATTTGTAATTGATCCTTGTTTGGGTTTGTAACACACCCCTAACCCCTCTCAAGAGGGGAAGTCAAGAGTGAGTTGTTCCGGTAGGAGTGTGAACGTTTTGCGGTGATAGGGAGTAATACCTACCCTACGGATCGCTTCCCGGTGGGCTTTGGTTGGATAGCCTTTATTCCGGCTCCAGTCATATTCCGGATGCAATAGCGCCAGTTCATGCATATAATCATCCCGGTAAGTTTTAGCCAGAACAGAGGCAGCCGCTATATTCAGGTATTTACTATCTCCTTTCACGATCGTAGTATGGGGAATATCCTCATAGGCAGTAAACCGGTTTCCATCAATCAACAGATGGTCCGGGCGGACGGCTAACTGCCCGATTGCCCGGTGCATAGCCAGAAAGGAAGCATTCAGAATATTGATTTGATCAATTTCCTCCGGTGTAACGACTCCCACCGCCCAGGCCACTGCCGCCTGCTCAATCACAGGACGTAAAGCATATCTTTTCTTTTCACTGAGCTGCTTACTATCCGTCAGGACTTCATGGGTAAAATCTTTCGGCAGGATAACAGCCGCCGCAAAGACAGACCCTGCCAGACAACCTCTGCCGGCCTCATCACATCCGGCTTCCAACCGGTCAGGATCTATATAGGATAGTAACATAGGGAATCTGGATAAAAATGAAAAGATTAAAACATACCTGCCACCCTGTCCACTCCTTCTATCAAACGATCAATCTCTTCTTTCGTATTATAGACAGCAAAAGAGGCCCGCACTGTGCCCTCTATACCCAACGCTTTCATTAACGGCTGGGCGCAATGGTGCCCTGTACGGACGGCAATCCCTAAACGGTCTAAAAGCATCCCCATATCATACGGATGAATATCCCTTAACAAAAAAGAGAGCACGGCACTTTTGTCAGGAGCCTGCCCGAAAATACGGAGGCCTTCAAAAGCAGATAACTGTTCAGTTGCATAAGTAAGCAGCTCCTGTTCATATGCAGCGATATGAGACAGTCCCAGTTTTTCTACATATTCGATAGCTGCTGCAAAAGCAGTACTTCCGATATAATCAGGAGTACCGGCTTCAAACTTGAAAGGTAATTCATTAAATGTCGTTTTCTCAAAAGAGACAGTAGCGATCATTTCTCCACCACCCTGATAAGGAGGCAGCCGGTCAAGCCAGTCTTCTTTACCATATAACACCCCAATTCCGGTAGGTCCGTAGAGTTTATGAGCAGAAAACACATAGAACTCTACATCCAGTTCCTGCACATCTACCGGTATGTGGGAAACAGCCTGTGCCCCATCCAACAAGATGGGAACCTCCCTGGAATGGGCAAAGTCTATCATCTCCCTGACAGGATTGACTGTCCCTAAGACATTCGACACATGGGTTACGGACACTAACCGGGTTCTTTCTGAGAACAGGCTACGGTAAGTATCCATACATAACTCTCCTGTTTCAGTAACCGGAATGAACTTGATAGTAATCCCTTTCCGGGCAGCCTGCATTTGCCAGGGCACAATATTGGAATGATGCTCCATCTCGGAAAGAATAATTTCATCCCCTTCACAAAGGCATGCTTCTGTAAAACTGGAAGCCACTAGATTAATCGCTTCCGTAGTTCCACGGGTAAAAATAATTTCATTGGAAGAATATGCATGAATGAAGCGCTGAACCGTTTTCCGTGCCTCTTCATGCGCTTCCGTAGCCGCCTGGCTTAAAAAATGTACACCTCTATGGATATTTGCATTTACATGATAATATCCGTTTTCTATCCGTTCCACTACACTACGCGGTTTCTGGGTAGTAGCTGCATTATCCAGGTAGATAAGCGGCTTACCGTGTACCTGGCTGGCAAGGATCGGGAAATCTTCCCGGATGGACTGTATATCTAACATAGTAATAATCGATTAGTAAAAGAAAGTTCAAAGATACCTTATTTCTGTCTTCCGGACAACTAAGCATAGGAGGTAAAAGTTTGGACCCGTACCTACAAAGAATAAAAAAGAGCCTTTTTCCGGTCCTGATCCGAAAAAAGATGGTTTCACTATAAATTTATGTCAGAAATGAAACATTTTTTATATAAACGAAAGGGTTTTAAGGATCTTAACCGTGACGTTAACTTAAAGTATTACAAAACAATAAAGAAGATTAAGAGGGGATTGTCATGTCATTTTTTATGATTACATTTGTGTATAAGATAAATCAAAGATGAATATATAACAAACTTGATTTAATAACAAACATACAAAAAGTAGCGTTAAGCTATTATTCTTGATACCGGAAAACTGGCACTTTTCTACTACGTATCCTCAGGAATTTTTAGATTAACTGATACGCTTTGCATTTTATGTATGGAGAATTGTTTTACTTTGTAACCAAAGTAGAGTAAGGACCATACCTAAGATAAAAAGCGTGGGGTTAACTTATCCAGGATACAGGTATGCCAGTGCCTCCGGTAAGGATAAAGTGAACGTCCCACGCTTCTTTTTTACAATAATATTACAACTTTGTTTGTTCGGGACGGCAGATGCAAATTAAGATTAATTATGCTAAAACAATTTCCGTCTCATCACTCTTACTTAACCGGATTATTCAGCTTAGCCAATACTGTGTTAAACCGTGATGAATTAGAGATCAGAAAACTTTTCCCTAATAAAGACATACGTGTAATTAATGAGATCAAGAAGGTTTCCAAAGAAAAACTTATGGAAATCCGACTGGATAAAGCTACGTTGAGCTGCGCATTCAGACAGGGTAAGTTGTGCGAAGAATCGTATATTTTTCTGGACAGCCCAACCGAACTCTATGATTATATAGATTTCTGTACTTCCGAATTTCCATATAAAGATCTGGTAGATATCTGGAATCTGATGGATTGTGATTTACAGATCAATGAAATGGATAAAGAATTTATTTTCACCTTACGCCCTTCGGAAAACAAGGTATGTAACTAATTGGATATCGCTCTCTTATATGAATAAGTAACAAACTCTGCTATTCCTTTTCAACCGGACCCATAGAGAAACGCTGGAAAGGACAGAGGAAAGGGAAGGAGTCAGCCAACTCCTTTCCCTTCCTCTTTAAAATATAAATACTAATACCAATGAGAAACGCGCCCGTCAGGGTAAATCTGATACTTACCATGAAAAGACAGATTCCGTAGGGGCGGTAACAGGGGAAATAACCGAAACCATATCCGGATACCGCCCCTTATTTTAAAACAGGATGTAGTAAAAGAAGAAGTACAGGCTCCAGAAGGAGTTCTCATAAATAGATAACACCTAAGACAATTCCATACTTATGACTCTTCTTCCTCCTTCTCCCTTTGCGAAAAGAGAGAAGGAGACTTACTACAGAGGATCCGGAAAAATGAAGGTTCTACCTCCTACTTTTTATCTCCCCTCTTCTAATGAATTACTCCGAAAGCCGGCTTCCCTAACTCATTTCCTACAGGATGATAAGTCATTTAACCATGGTGTAATATATATTGAACCATGGTTGAATAACTATTTAACCTGGGTTGAATTAGTATTTAACCATGGTTAAATAACTATTGCACCTGGGTTCAATCACTTATGGTTCTTTACCTTTCCCATTAAATCCGTCTTGTTTGCAGATAGGGAAGTGCGGCCTACCTGGTAATTTGCGGATCAATCCGGGAATATAAACTGCAGGATATTTTTCATCAGGGCATTCCGGGCACTTGCTTCCTGAATGGTTTCAAACGGAAAGCCCAGGATCAGTGTGTTGTAATCACCCACAGATGCCACGCCGGCACTGATATTGTTCTCACTGTAACAGAAGACTGTGAAACTATTTTTCCGATGCCGGTTCAATGGCATCCGGAGCTTCTACGGCATAGGATTCTGGATTTAACCTGCTGTGGTACGTATAGTTGCCTGACAGGACCGGGAAAGGAGAAGTCACGCTTTTTACCTTTCCTTCCACTGCGGCACGGTCTACCCGCCAGGTATAGCGTAGCAGGTTCCGGGCAAAATCCTGATCGGCTTCAACCGGATCGGGAGTATCCCATAAATCAGAGGCAACATAGGCTCCACTGACAAAAAGATGTCCGCCTTGTTGGCAATACTCCGTAATTTTTTCCTGCAGAGGAACCGGAAAGGTTTTAAAGGCTGGCTGGTGATGACCTCTTCCGATAGAGGTTTGCTTCTGTTTTCCTAAGATCAGGTCTATTAACGGATAGGGCCGGACATCGATGTTTCCTGTGGTCCAGGCATCCCGGCTACAGGAAGCAAAAGAGTAGCCATGGGGTTGCATAGCCTTTCCATGCATATAAGGATAATCAAAGGTATTTCCGGCCAAAACGGTACTTTCATAATTGCCCTGGCTGGCACCGAATCCGGGAGCATCGTCATCCATCCAGGGGATCTGGCGGCGGAATTCATATTGGCTGCCTATGTAATGATATTCCACCCGGTCCGGAACTCCATGGTCGATAGCATCCACAAATCCTCCGATACTATCCCGGGTAACAAAGCTGAAAGGAGCAGACAGCCGGTCAAATCCGTTTACGATAAGGACTTGTCCTTTCTCCTGGCTTACCCGGCAGACAGAAAGGATCTCAAAAGGAAAACTTTCTCCTCCTTCATTCACGGCAGTTACTTTATAACTGTAGATCTGATCCGGTTGGATAGGTAAGTGGACTGAATTACTTTGTACTAAATATCCATTATCAAACCCGCCCGCTCCTATGCGGGTATACACCACATATTGTTCCAGTTTTGCCGTAGGTTTCCGGTCATCTTCTACCGGTTGCCAGGTTAATTCCACCTCTTCTTCTCCGGTAAATAATGCGCTGAACGCTGTGACAGGCAGCGGTTGGACTACGTAGGGGGTTCCATATTGCCGGGCCATACATTTCAACATGCCTTTATAAATAGAGCGGCTGACCGTAAAACGAAAACGGGGATCTAATCCATACCGCATATCTGCCAGGTTCTGATGGGATAATAATTCCAGTAACATAGTAGACACTTCCGGCGTACGGGCTTCACTGTAAGACCGGTTCCAGATGGGACGACGCGTCCAGTCCAGCTCATACTTTTCCCGGATATCCTGCACGATCTCTTCCATAATGAGGTTGGTCAGATCCCTGGAGGCCAGCCGGGATTTTCCATTTTCAAACACTTCCCCGTTCGTATGGGTCATGCAGATCCCCAGGGTTCCGATAATGGAATCCGTCTCTGTGGTCCCGGCATCGGTATGAAAGGCAAAAGCGAGGTCTACCGGGATATGTAACCCTGCTTGCTGAGGCAGTACGGAAGAACCTCCGGCGATGTAATTCACCCAGAATTCCCGGCTTTGATAATCATCCATATAATCATTTTTCCCCTCTGAATGATTGTAAATACTGTCTGGTGCTCCTGCCCATTGCAACCAGTAACGGGCTGCCTCCGTATAGCGGGGATACCGGCTGGTTTCCAGTTCATACCGGATTTCCGGTAGCCGGGTGACAGGTTGTAGTGCTCCCTCTTCTGAGCTTTTCAGGTTCCCGGTCAATTCGCCATCCGGATGAGGCTGCCGGGCGATATTTCCCATTCCTCCGCCTATTTTAACGGCATCTGCCGTCACAGTTCTTCCTGCTCTGCGGCTTTGATTAGTCAGCATCACTTTGCCCTGTCTTCCTTGTTCAAATTCAAAGTAGCCTAAGAATATCCAGGTTCCCCCTCCCATCTGCTGGTTTACGGAAAAGTGGGTTTCTCCTCCTGCATGATAAACGGTGTACCGGGCATCATCCGTACTGTTCGCCACTGTCTGATAGGAAACATATACTCCGTAAGTTCCTTTTTCCGGGATATCCGGTATCCAGCTACAGGTACTTTCTTCCTGCCGGGTCACGGTGCTAATCTGGCGATAGGTCCCTGCCATAAAAGGATTTTCTCCATCGGCATACCATTCCCGGGTATGGGCAAAACCGGGCCAATCTGCCGTGTGCCAACGCTCTTTCCCGGCTGATTCTTCATATAGTGAACGTCCTGTACTCCGGTCATTATCCACGATCACTTCATGGCGCTGGATGTCTCGTTCACGGGGTAATAACACATTGGCTCCGGCATTTTCCAGCATGGGCACCAGATAGGGTAAGACGTAGCTTTGGGTGTACAGGTCTTCCACTGTCTGAAAAATACGGGCACGCTGCCATTCCCAGCGGCTCAGTTTCTGTTCATAATACCATCCATGGCTCTGCCACAAAGCAATATGGTGATTTTCCAACCCTTTTGCTATCCCATAGGGACGGGAGGAACGGACAACCAATGGCCGGTCCACTTTATTCCGTATCCGGTCTTTCCGGTTAAAAGGGATATAGTCTTCTATTTTATAGCCATCTGTGTAGATCTGGATCGTATGTCTGCGGTACGTTTCTGGTAAGCGTTCTTTTACCTGTTTATAAATCTCTTCTACTTCCTCTTTCCTGAAAGGCATATAAGAAAGATGGACATTGGCAAAAAGTTGCAGGTTTTTTTATCCGGAGCAATGGAGTCTATCCGGACAGGAGGTGCATAAGTATGGCGATTGACTACCTGTGTCAGGTATTCTTCTATACCGGATTGTACTTCCAGAGGTAGTTGTTGTGCGAACAGACTCACAGGAAACCATCCTGCGAACAGGAGCCACTACCTGATTTGTTTTAATCCTTTCATCATCGTATATATCGTATTTTATTAGTCATCTATTCCGGCAAAATCCTATCCTTTTTCTCTCAGGAATGGAATGATCTCCCTTAACCTGAGGTATAGCTGATCAGTCCTTGTATCCTGTGTACCGGGATGGATCAACAGCATGGCGCCTTGCAGTGTATCCTCTTTTTCAAAAGCGACTAACGGGTCTATCAGTCCCCGGGATGAACGGTAATTGCTCCTATCCGGAAAGAGGCTTTCCCCTGTTCCGGTGCCAGGATATCCAACACAGGAAAGGCGCCTTCAAACAGGGAATCTGCGGAAAAGATCAGGTATACTATTCTTTCACTACTTTTTTTTAATACTGGCTCCCTGACTATCTAACACCGTTCCGGTGCCGGATTGTTCCCTTCCCTCTTGTTCCATCGTAGCGAGATAGAAACTAAGGCTGGCAGTCCCGTCCATCGTAGGCTCGTTGGAAGAGTAGTCTCCGGGATCATCATGATAGACTGCTGCTCCGGACTGGAAGGGGGCATAGGCATCGTCATAGACCAACCGGATTCCCCGCAGACTTTCATAGATGTGTTTATAGATCGGGCCATCTACCAATCCACCATAAGGAATATCCTGAAGCAGGTCCACATAGGCCGAATGAGGGCGGGTAGGTGAATCTCCCTGCTCCGGATAGCCACAGATCATGGAAGTCCCCCAGGGGTTACATCCAAACAGCCAGTCCCGCAGGGCAGCTTCCATTTCCAGGTAGGTATCATCTCCGGAAGTCTGGTAATACAAACGGGCCTGTGTGATGGCAGCTACTACTAAATTATTGGAGCACCAGATAAAAGGTACACCGTTCAGGAAAGGATCATCCCACTAGCAGGCCCGTTCTGCCAGACACTGCAAACCCTGCTTCATATATCCGGTATATTTTTCCCGGATTGCCGGATCCGCTAACCGGGAAAGATAGTAATGTCCTAAGTTGACAAACGGATAGAACTGGTAGTGGCGGGCTCTTCCTAACTCCATCCAGGGAGTTACCTCTTCCAGTTGTCCCCAGTAGTCCGCTTTCTCTTTCCAGTAGCTATCCCCTGAGAGATGGTAATGGGTTGCGGCTGCCAGTTCTATATCATCCACATAGTTATCTTCTTCATAAAAGTAGGATGAGCGTAAGCAGGCTGTTTGTATAGTTCCGGGTATGGCTTCTGCGAACCCAAGCGCTTCCACTGACCTTTTTTGGAGCATAGCTGCCCAGTCCGGGTCTGTCTCTTTAAATACCTCTGCTCCTAACGCAAAGGCTGAGGCAAACTTACCTGCTGAGGAAGAAACACCGGTTGTCCGGTTCTTATGTTCACCCAATCCCTGCGGCTGTCCGGTAATAAAATAAACCGGCCATCCCTGACCTGCTCCCCAGCCATAATCTACCCCGTCCTGATGGGGTAAACGGATCCCTGCATGATCCCTGTCATCGGCTATCTGGTTGAACATAACGGCTGAATCAGGATTCATCCGGAGCATCCAATCCAGTCCCCAGCGTATTTCATCCAGGATATCCGGGATGCCATTACTTCCTTTGCTGCCTGCGGCATCGTACTCGTCCCTGAAAATGGTTTTATCCGGTGTCTGTTGCCAGGCAAAAAGCATCTGGAAAGTGGCATTGGCAGAGGTGGCCAGGTATTGCAGATAGTCCGAGGCATCATGCCAGCCGCCCCGCACATCTATCTTCTCTCCGGTACGGGTGGGATGATCTACTATATACCCATCGTGTGGATGGCATTCAGCCTCTACATACGGGTTGTATCCGCACCGTTGCTGGCGCATATAATGCAAAATAAAATCTGCCGAACCATCATAGACCTGTGCATCTATCCGGAAGGAGGGGGAACGTGTCCCGTTGGATTCTATATAATACTCACCGGGTTCCATAAGTCTGGTAAAAGATAACCGCAGTGCGGTCTGCATACCCCAGCGTTCCGCATGGGTCCGGATTCCTTCCCCTTCATACACGATCCTGCCTGTAGGGGCATGTTTCACGACAAAGGAGGAGTCCCAGGCAGATTCCTGTGAAAGTAATACGGCAACTTTCACATTAGCATGTAAATAGCCTAACTGATTGATCCGTATCCAGGTAGCCGGGCTGGCTATTCCTAAGGCCAGACTGGCCGCCAGTAAGAAATAACAACAAATCAGTTTTCTCATCTTTATCTTTTTTAATTATCTGTTTTTGTTAACCGTCCGATCCATCCGCTGCTGCTGGTAAATACACATTCGTTTGCATTCAAAGGGCATACGGTTCCAATCAGGGAGTTGCCTGTTTTATGTTTCCAGAGAAGTGTACCGGTTTCCCCTTCCAGGGCAAAAACAATTCCGTTTTTGGTACTGCCAAAGAGGATTCCCTCTTTTTCAACCGGCATAGAGGCGGCATGGTCATATCCATACCCCACATCTGTTACCCAGATCCGTTCGGGCCGGTCTGAAACTGCCGAGTAGCAGACTACACTATCCTGCATGGTTTTACTGTAGACCCGTTGTTTATCTGCTGACAGCGCAATGGTTTCCCTGACCATAGACTCTTTGGTTCGCCATAGGGTTTCTCCGGTTCGGGCATCCAGGGCTGTCATCACCCGGTCCGGTGCTGTAAAAAAGATTTTTTCATGCGCTGCGACAGGCCAGACTGCTGCCGGAGAAAAATGCATACGGGTTAAGCCTCCGTCCCAACACCAGCTTAACGTACCCTGTTCCTGATCGAGAGCGTACATCTGGTTATCCCAGGCTCCGAAGATCACTTGCCGGTCATACACCAAGGGGCGGGTTTCTATATATCCTTTTATTCCTGTATATTTCCATGTCAGTTGTCCGGTTTTTAAATCCAATGCCCGGAAGGTCTGGTCGCTGGCTCCGATATACACGGTTCCCTGGTCAATCCGGGCAGATCCCAGCACCGGTTCCTGTGCCGGATATTTCCAGATCAGGCTGCCGTCCTGTGCAGACAAGGCATAGATATACCTGTCTGCCGACCCAAAGACCACTATCTCTTCTGCGACATCTGCTGTTCCGACAATCCGGTTCCCTGTCTGAAAACTCCACTGCTTTTTTCCATCGGATATGGCATAGCAAGTAAATATGCCGGCATCATCTCCGATATAGAGGTAATCTCCATCCAACACGGGAGAGGCATAGAGGGCATTTTCTGCCTGTACCAGCCAGGTTTCTTTCACATCGGGATAGTCTTTGTTTACAGAGAAATCCGGACGGGGATGCTCCTTATGGTCGTCTGTATAATAGGTTTCTTTCAGGGAATATCCTCCCCACTTGCGTGGACTTTCTTCCCATTTCTGTTCATATACATACATAGAATCATGGGTCAGTTCATAGATAGAATATCCTCCTGTTCCATCTTCCAGATCTCTCAGGTTGGAACGATTCAGGAATGCCGGAATCCCATCATAGAATACCATCTTATTCTGATGGTAATGCCCGCCTAAAAAGGCTTTTACCGGGAAAGGGTGGACGGCATCTGCCACTTCATACCAGTTATCCACATCTGTTGGTAACAGGAGGTAATGAGTGACTAAAATAGCAGGCTGTTCCGGGTTTGCTGCCAGTTCCTGTTTCAGCCAGGTGATATCCTGGGGAGCCACATGTCCATCCATCATCCGGATAACCGGGCCTGTCCCAAAACCCAGAAACCGGATACCGTGGTAGGTAAAGTCAAACCATTCTGAACCATAGATACGGGCAAAATCAGTAGCTCCGGATTCACTCCATTTGGTTTCATGATTACCGGACAAGGCATAATAAGGAATCGTCAACTGATCCAGCAATTCTTTCACCCGTAGCAAGGAAACCCGGTCCCCTTCTTCTGCCAGGTCTCCGGTTACCAATACAAAGGCAAGGTCTGCCTGCTGATTGATATGTTCCACCGTTCGCTGCAGATCCTGATAAGCCAAAGAATCTTCCGCTTTCATATGAATATCCGTCATCAGTGCAAACCGGAACTCCTCCGCATGACCAACCAGACAGGAAAAGAGGAGAAAGAGTATGGTGTTTTTATCATGGTATTCCTTTTTGTAGTAGTCAGGAAGTCAGCACTCGCTTTGCTCGTTAGGTGTTGAGGAGAAAAGACTTTCACTTCTTTTTCTTACTACTTAACTCCTTTACTACTAAGGAGCAAAGCGACTGATAACTCCTCTGACTACTTAGTCTTATTCCCTGCTTCTATTGCTTTCTTAACCGACCCATGTAACAGGAGCAGGTGTTGCGCTTGTTGATAATCTATCTGAAGTTCTTCTGCGATCATCCGGGTTCCACGGTCGACTAATTTGGCGTTGGTCAATTGCATGTTTACCATCCAGTTTCCTTTGACATGTCCTAACTTGATCATCGTGGTAGTCGTGATCATATTCAAAATCATTTTCTGTCCTGTTCCCGATTTCATCCGGGAACTGCCGGTCACAAACTCCGGTCCTACAATCATTTCTATCGCAATCTCTGCTTCCTGTGCCATAGGTGAATCCGGATTACTAGAAATAGAAGCGGTCAGAATACCCCGCTTACGTGCTTCCCGCAGCGCACCGATCACATAGGGGGTAGTGCCCGAGGCTGCAATCCCGATTACTATATCTTGCTTATTTACCTGATGGGCTTCCAGATCTTTCCAGCCTGCTTCTATATTATCTTCTGCATTTTCCACCGGATTACGCAAAGCCACATCTCCTCCGGCAATCAGTCCAATCACTAAGGAGGGAGGCATACCATAGGTGGGCGGGATCTCGGAAGCGTCCAGCACTCCCAGCCTTCCGCTGGTGCCTGCTCCCAGATAAAAGATACGCCCGCCTTTTTCCATACGGGGAATGATCTGCGAAACTAACTGCTCTATCTGGGGAATCGTTTTCTCTACAGCCAGTGCCACTTTCTGATCTTCCCGGTTAATCTCTGTCAGTAATTCTTTTACCGACTTCTTTTCTAAATCATCATATAAAGATGCTTGTTCTGTTATTTTTTTGAAAGCCATTTTTATTTAGTAGTTAAAGGAGTCAGAGGAGTTATGTATGATAATATTCCATCAACCCCTCCATAGGTAATTGTGTGATTTTGCCGGTCTGTATGCCTAAGCCGGTCGCGACTTTTATTACGATCTCTTTATAATACCAGGCAATAGAGCCGGTCAAATGTACCGGATTATGCCGGTAATCATACTGCATCACATTCCGGGTAAAGAAGTCCCGGAATGCCTGAATCACTAAAGCGGAGATGGTGGGGTCTTCTATATGTTGTATCAGAAAAGGAGACAGACCTGCCAGAAAACGGTTGGGCAGGGATTGTTTATATACCTTGTCTAAAATAATAGCCGGAGTCAGGTCATATTGCTGCAGGAACTTTTCTTTTAGTCCGGGTGTCAGTTGATTTTTCAGACAGGCTCCGACCAGTAACTTTCCCAACACGGCACCACTTCCTTCATCTCCTAAAATATATCCCAAAGGAGAAATCGTTTCACAGATCTCTTTTCCGTCATAGAAACAGGAGTTAGAACCGGTTCCCAGGATACAGGCAATTCCTTTTTTCCTTCCGCATAATCCTCTGGCTGCTGCCACTAAATCACTTCCTACTTCAATCCTTCCGTTAGGAAGAATGGTGGCAATCGCTTGTTCTATGACCGCATTCTTTTCTGGATTGGCACAGCCTGCTCCAAAGAAATGTACTTCTCCTACCGGATATTCTTTAATCTGTGGAAGCAGTATATCCCTTAATTCCCCGGCAATATCTTCCGAAGTCCGGAAAAAAGGATTGGCTCCTTTGGTAAAAACCTGTGTTATCTGTTTACCGTGGTCTACCAAACACCAATGCACTTTAGTAGAACCACCATCTGCGAGTAAGATCATATAGTTTGTTTTTAAGAAGTAGTTAAAGGAGTGAAGGAGTCAGCACTCGCTTTGCTCGTTAGGAGTCAAGGAGAAAGAGAAAACTTTCTTTTTATTTTCTCCTTCACTACTTTGACTCCTTCACTCCTTTAACTACTTTCCTTATTTATACAAATAGTACTTTTTAGCACGCTGTCTAAAAGGTTCTGTTTCTTTATACCAGAAATCTTTTATATCAGCAAAGCGATTATTTTTTGCGAATGTTTCTCTTACGTAGTTACTGCCGGAAACCTGGTCAAACATCCGGAAACGGTCTTTGTTGGCATGGTCAAAAATAGCCCGTTCGGGATATAAGACCGCTATTTCCTGCATGACGTAGAACTGGATCTCTGAAAGACGGGCTTTTTCATAATCCATAATATGGATCTGGACTCCCTGATAGGACTGTCCCTGTCCGACTGAATAAAAAGGCTTTAAATGAACGGGGCAAAAATGTATTCCCGGCAGATTCAGTCGGTTCAGGTTTCCTGCCAGCTCTTCTGCCTTAATCCAGTCAGAGGCTATTAACTGAAAAGGAATAGTGTATCCCACACCGATGGAAACATATCCTAACTCACCGAGGATGCCGGTGGCCGGGTACAAAACGGCCGAAACCGGTTGTGGGATATGGGGTGAGGAAGGGATCCACTGCAAGCCTGTTTCTTCATACCGCATTTTTCGTTTCCATCCTTTCATTTTGACTACATGCAGTTTGCAGGATTAAGACAGCATATCCTCATTATTCAGGAATAAGGCTAATTCGCCACACGTCATACCACATACATACGGTATTTTGAACTGACTGACAAAAGAGATATATTCATCTTCTACTAATCCCCCTTCAATTTTCAGTCCTCCCAATGGATTGGGCCTGTCCAGAATCACCACTTCCACATTATTTTCTGCTGCTGCTTCCATCACTAATCCCATGGTGCTGATATAGGTAAACGAACGGCAGCCTATATCCTAAATATCATATACTAACACGTCTATCCCCTGCATCATTTCCGGTGTCGGCCTTCTTGTTTTTCCATGTAAGGAATATACAGGTAAGCCTGTCTGAGGATCGATGATATCTTATATCTGATCTCCGGCATGTCCGTCTCCACGGACTCCATGCTCAGGAGCAAACAAAGTTACTAAGTTGACATTCGGTGCTTCATGCAGAATATCAATGACTAATTTCATCTGATTATCCACACCTGTAGGATTCGTCAGCAGTCCGACCCGTTTGCCTTCCAGGATTTTAAAATTCTGTTCTTTCAATACTTCCAGTACGGTCTTGATTCCTATTTTCTGTCCATAAGACAGCCCGGAGACCAAACAGAAAGCCAGTAATAGTATACTTATTTTTTTCATATCCTTTTTTTATTTAATAGATAAATCCATTAAGAGTTTCTTCATCACGAGCATGTAATGCAACAGTTCTCCTGTGCTACTTAACTCCTTAACTTCTACAGAGCAAAGCGACTGATAACTTCTTTCACTACTTATCTCCCAGTTGCCTTCCCATACTGAGGATCAATTTTCAGGAGTGCGACTGCAATAGCAGGGATCACACTACAAATCATAATCCAGACAAAGAAGGTATAATAGCCTAACAGTTCCTGTAACCATCCGGCAAACATACTGGGAATCATCATTCCCAAAGCCATAAATCCGGTACAGATCGCATAGTGAGCCGTCTTTTGCTCTCCATCCGAATAATACATCAAATACAACATATAGGCTGTAAACCCAAACCCGTAACCAAACTGTTCCAGCACCACACACAGGTTAATAATAAACATATTACCTGTTTGAGTATAGGCCAGATAAAGGAAAGTAGCACTGGTTAACAACATACTTAACGCCATGGGCCAGAGCCATTTCTTCAATCCTCCTTTTGCCACCACGATACCTCCCAGTATACCTCCTACGGTAAGTCCCAGAATACCGACTGTCCCATATACCAAACCGACCTGTCCGGTAGTTAAACCCAGGCCACCTACCTCTTTGGAATCCAGCAGGAAAGGATTAATTAACTTCACTAACTGAGCTTCCGAAAAACGGTAGGTCAGCATAAAGAAAATCGCAACTGCTGCCTGTGGTTTCTTAAAGAAAGAAACAAACGTAGCTGAGAATTCTTTAAAGATGGAAGCCGCTGTCAGATTGGGATGAGGTTTATCGGAATCCGGTCTGGGCAGACTAAAACGGTGATAGAAACTAAAACAGAAAAAGAGTCCTGCCAGTACAAAGAAAGTAATAGACCAGGCAAACGGGATATTCCCGGATAATCCTTTAAACTCGGCTTCACTGGTTGCAGTCAGTTTGGGATCGATCTGAAATACCATATAGGCTAGTTTATCCCAGTTGGTTTCATTGAAAACCAACCGTTCTCCGTGGATCAGGGAAATACTTCTGTCTCCCCGATTCATTGTAGTATTTAAGACCCGTTCTTTTCCTTCTTCCAGTTTAGCGGAGAGCTGTATGGCAACCGCCGCTACATTGCCCGCCTGGTCAGAGACTATAGTCTCCCGCTTTTCTCCAAAATTAGTTTGAATCCAGTTGCCGAGAGGTTGAGAAACATATTTACTCCATCCACTCTCTTCTGTGTGCTGAACAATAGCATGCGCCGCCGTTTGCTCTGCTTCAATAAAGCCGTTTTGTTGATTTAACTCCCGGATCCCTTGGATAAATGCCTGTACACTATCCTGATTTACTTTTTGTGTTCCGATCCGGAGAGTTTCCTGGTCTACCACAAAATACAGGTCTTTACCGGAAGAGGAAAGAGCCGGAGCCTGGGGAATGTATAAAGTGGATGCCGTATACTGAGGAGAAGCCTCTACCTGGATCCGGACCGGTTCGCTACCGGAAGAACTTTCCAGAAAACCTGCCAGAATAATCAGCACTCCTTGTCCCATAATAGTAGCCACCTGGTAGAAAGTACTACGGATACCCACATACATAGCCTGTTGATTGGTATCCAGTCCCAACATATAAAATCCGTCTGCCGCTATATCATGGGTTGCCGAACTGAAAGCCAGTAACCAGAAAAAAGCCAGTGTCGCCTGGAAAAAGAAGGGCAAAGGAATAGTAAAAGCTATACCTGCCAATCCGGCCCCGATCAGTAACTGCATGGTGACAATCCACCAACGTTTGGTTTTCAGGAGATCCACAAACGGACTCCAGAAGGGCTTGATTACCCAGGGTAAATAAAGCCAGCTGGTATAAAGCGCAATATTGGTGTTGGATATTCCGAGGCGTTTATACATAATTACTGAAATTGTCATAACTGCCACATAGGGTAAACCTTCGGCTAAATAAAGGGACGGGATCCAGGCCCAGGGTGATTTGCTATTACCTTTCATGTTCTGTTATTTTTCCATTTTAGTGTGCTGAACCCTGGCTGCAAGCAGGTTCATTTTCTCATCTGTGATCGTTATTTCCGAAAGGATCTGTGTAATCCGGCCGGCCGTTATGTTCCGGAAATCTTTTTCCAGAGGAGTAATAAAAACACCTCCTAAATCTACGGATGCAGGACTAATCAGGCAGTTGGCTTCTCCTTCTGCAAAATAGCAGTCCGGACGATGTTTCTCACGCGGAAAGATCACACTATACCAGGTCTTTTTCTCATACCAGGTCAGTATATTCATCCGGGGTTCCGGTTCATCTGCCGGAACTTCCATCTGTTCATATAACCGGTCAAAAAACGAAACAGCCGCGGATTTAGCTGTGGATTCTATCAGAAAGCCATTCCAGAGAGTGTCTTTTAATCTGTATATAGTACAGCCATCATTCGATAGAAGCCGTTCCCGGTCTGTCTTCCGGATCTCCTGTTCCAATGGCAAAAATCCTTTGTTACCCGCCTGGAAATGCAGATGATCCGGAGCCGAAGCGCCACACTTCGGCCCGTTATAGAAAACTACATAGTCATCTAATACCTGGGCCAGATCCAGCATGTCTTCATAACGTCCGTTGATCCGTTGATCCGTATGCAGATAGTCCGGTATAGTAAAATGTTCAGGAAAGATCGGGAACGGATTAATCAGGATCTGATACTCTTCTCCGAAAGGAATTCCCTGCTGTACTTCCGGCAGGCTTGCCGGACATAAAAAGCACTTCCTTTCCTGGATGGATTTGGCATCTACTTTGGCTGCTGAGGACTGGATACGTGCCGGATTAAATTGCACCCGGATCACGGAGTCTCCAAAAGAAAAAGATTTCACCTGTACCTGTTCTAATGCAGCATAGTTTTTCCGAGCCAGTTCCCAGACGGTAACCTGATCTTTCAACAATTGCTTTACCTGTTGTGATAGTCCACCCATAACTTTCTTTTATTTTCGGTTGAAGGCAATACGGGCCTGTACTTCCCAGGTACGGATCCTGTCTTTATAAATGTTATGAGCATTCATTTTTACGACATCCAGTGACGCATCGGAGTTGTCGTCCCAACGACGGCACAGATAAAGTACGTCATAAATGCGGCCAATCTGATATTCACGTGAGAAATATAATCCCAGTGCATAATCTTCACCATAACTGGTGTTCGGCACTTTAATTTCTCTTAGCAGTGGGGTATAAAATGCCCGGGGTGCTCCCAGTCCATTAATACGAAGTGCATTGTTACGACCGTTTTCGGGTGTCCATTCTGTATGGTCAATAATTCCCGGCGGGATCATATGCATATCAAAATCTGTCAGCATATACGTCCCGACTACCATAGCGCAATTCTGTTCATAGAAAGCGTCTACAATCTTTTGCAAGGTATCTTCACCGGAATATACATCATCGCTATCCAGCTGAACAGCAAATTTACCACACTTCGGATGGTGTACACCGACATTCCAGCATCCCCCAATTCCCAATTCCTGATTTGCCGGGATCACGTGCACCAGCCATTCATCTGTGGCAAATTGATCGATTGCTTCTGTTGTTCCGTCAGTGGAGTAGTTATCGACTACAATCAGGTTAAACCGGAAATTGGTCTGCTGGCTTAACACAGACCGGATCGCATCTGCAATGGTCCGGATCCGGTTGCGTACCGGAATAATTACAGAGGCTTCATATTCAAAATCCTGTTGATCAAATGCTACGGGCTTGAATTCCGGTTTCAGGTAAGCACCAATCTGCTTTAAATGGCCTGTACAGGCTGCTTCCATTTCAATCTGCACCTGACGGTTTTTGGGATCGACATAATCGAAGATCTTTTCTCCGCTTTTACGGGTATCGTTTTCAGCCTCTGTATATAAATATTCATTGATATGAACCAGCTCAGCCTGCTGGGATACTTTCAGACGAAGGTCATAGAGTCCGGCATACTGATACTCTATACTCATATCAGAAACCGCCTTTTTGATATCTTCTGTCCGGTAAACTAGTACAGAACCAAAATTGAAATCATCCCGGAGGCTACCTTTCTGATAAGCGATCACCGGTGCATTCCGTTTTTCTCCGTCTATGATCTGGTAATGGTCGGCATATACCATACCGGCACCGGAATCCTGTGCCAGACAGATCATCCGCTCCAATGCAAACATACCCATCCGCAAAGCTGCTGTTTTTGTATAGATCAGGGTATAAGGCGTATCAGCATAGGCTGCGATCTTTTTTATGGTCTGAGTGGAATGGATGGAATCCACCGGAAGGAGGATACAACCGTCTATTTCTTCCTCTTCCTGATTTTCAGTAAGGAGATAGATAGAGTGAATAAGTGCTGATGATCTCAGGGAATCCAGTGTTTCTTTTATCGGGGCAGCGTTTTGATAAGGGAGAAAACAATTCATCTGTGTTTGCATTATATATTCAATTTAGTTGAAATAAAAGTCATTCTTTACTGACAAAAGTAATTACTTAATTTAAAAGTCCATAGTGCTCCCTGCTGTTCTTGAACAGGATACACAGATCCGGTCCATGACCAGGCATCTTCTTTTCTCCGGAATAGATTTCATACCGGATCTAACGGTATTGCAGAAGCTTCTAAGATTAGAGAGCGGCATATGGATAGTATTTCTATTTATACTACTTACTTAACTATCCATATGCCGGAATGGATTTTATTTAATAAATCCTGATCACCAGATTACCAACCCGGGTTTTGCGGGAAGCTGATTTCTTCAGCCACATACAGGTCAATCTGTCCTGTGGGAATAGCATTCAGGTAATTTTTTTCAGGATTAAAGGTACGGTGGCTTTCCGGATAGGCATATACATATCCTTCTTCATTCAATGTAGCCACATCTTCCGGTGCCAATGCACTACCTTTGACGCCTAAAGCTACATCCGGATTATTGGTATAATCCAGGTAATCCCCTTTTTTCCAACGCATCAGGTCATAATAACGGATAGCGTTCCAGGTCATTAGTTCTGTTCTCCGGTCACGACGGATCTCCCAGATAATAAAAGGAACAACTCCGGAGATCTGTTCCAGTGCACTGGTACGCTTCGGATCATGGATCGTAACGCCATCTACCATAACTACTTCATCGCTTACATAGGTAAGCGGTGTAATACCGGCCCGGTTACGAAGGATATTAACGGATATATCCAGATCATTCTGGGTTATGTTCCCTAATTCTGCACAGGCTTCCGCATAATTTAAGAGGACTTCTGCATAGGAAAAAACAGACGCATCAATGGTGCTCTGTCCGGTAGTAGTTACATTTGCGGAGTTTTCATTATAATATAAATGGATGACATATCCGGTAGAAGATTTCCGGGCTCTGGATAAAGAGCTGACTGACCCCTGAAAACTGACTCCTTCACTATCTACTGTTGCCAGTAAACGGGGATCCCGTGTTGCCATAGCATTTTCCAGTGTCTCGTCTCCCTGATATAAAGGTGACTGGCTGATTGGCAGTCCGTCTACACAAACGTAACTTTCAAAAGCCGCTTTCGTCATTCCGTTCCCTACTGTAGAAGTATTGGTATAGGCCTGAATAGAGTTAGCCAGGATACCTAAGGAGTAATTTTTATAGAGTATAATTTCAGAATTTCCTCCTAAATCCTCCGAATTATATACTGCTTTGAATCCATCGCTACTCATCTGGATAGCATATTTTCCTGAAGTTATAAGCGCATTAGCAGCCTCTTTAGCCCCTTGCAGGAAAGCGGTTCCACCTCCTGCCTGGTGGTATTTCCGATACGTGCCCTCATATAATCCGATCCGTGCCTGTAAAGCTAAAGCGACATATTTAGTGACCGAATTGGCTTCATCTTCTTCCCTCAGGATATCCACTGCCCGTGTAATATCTGCCCAGACTTTCTCCATTACTTCATTTCTATCCATACGAGGGATATAAATATTCTCTGCATCATTCGGATCATCTACCACCTTATCATAATAAGGCACATCTCCAAAACGTTGTACCAGTTTGTAGTAAGATAAACTTCTAAAGAAACGGGCTACTCCTTCCCAATGTTCTGCAGCTTCCGGTTCCATCGGCACATCCGGTATCCTGGCAAACATCACATTCGCTCTCCTGATATATTCATACAGATCTTTCCAGTCTGAATTAGAACTTCCGGGGTTCAGCTGGTAAGGTAAAAAAGTGTTACTGGTCAGGTCATCGGAAATATTAATACTACTGGTCATATTGGAAGACTGGAAATAAAACTCAGCAGTTGTTCCGGTGGCAATACCATACGCTTTGAACTGGTCATAGAATAACCAGGCATACGTTTTCACATTCGCTTCACTGGTCCAGTAAGTATCATCTGTAAACCCGTCGAGCGGATCTCTATCCAGATAGTCATTACATCCAGTGCTAAAAAACAGGATCCCGCTTATCAGGATTATACTGATATATATTTTTATCTTTTCCATAATTGTTAATGCTATTAGAATTAGAAATTAACCTGTAAACCGACAGACACCGTTCTCGGATAGGGATAAGTACGTCCCCAGGCTGCTTCTGTCTCATTAATTTCCGGATCTACCGGTAAGCGGTTACTCTTAAATTCTGCCAGGTTCTGGCCACTGAAATAGACTCTTACTTTATCAAGTCCAGCCTTACGGGTCACTTCCAGGGGCAAAGTATAACCAATCGTTACATTCTTTAATCGTAAATAAGCCATACTGAGCAGATATCTGCTTTGGGAAACAAAGTTGTTTGAACCCGGAATATAACTATTAATAGCGGTTCCGGAGTGACCGACATAGGGGTTCGGGAAATAGGCATTGGTATTACTTTCAGTCCAGTAATCCAGCATTCCTTCATACAGGGCATCCGTACGGTTATATAACGGGAGGATCAGGTCTGAGTCTGCCCAGTAATCCCGTTTACCAACTCCCTGGAAGAAGACATCAATATCAAATTATAGAGGTTTGCTCCTAAGCGGAAACTATACTGATATCGAGGTGTGGTGTTACCTATTACTTTCAGGTCACCCGGATTATCAGCAGTCAGGTCTCCGGTAGTAATCTTTCCGTCACCATCCAGGTCCTTATACTTCACATCGCCGGGACCATAAGAGAAATCTCCGGTAATTAAAGCAGACTGGTCAGGAATTCCGGCAACCAATGTTTCATCGGCATTGAAATCATTAGCCTGGAACAGACGGTCTGTTTCAAATCCCCAGATCTCACCAATCTTCATTCCTTCGTAAAATTGTCCTACTCCCAGCAATTTATTCTGGTTATCCCATTTCGTTACTTCTGTCTGATAATCCGTCATAGAAACATTGGCGTAAACCTGCACATGTTTATTGATCGGATAAGTGAAATCCACACTGATTTCATATTCCCGGGTACGAAGGTCTCCCGCATTGGTTAACGGAGCACTGGCCCCGATTCCCTGTGGTAAGGTTTTAGCCGCAGCCAGCACCCCATTATTATTTCTCTGATACCAGTCAAAAGAGAAGGTGAACATATTATTCAGGAAACGAACATCCAATCCGACATCATAGGTAATTACTTTTTCCCATGTCAGTTTGGGATCTGCTATGGACGGTGATTCCACAGAAGGAGCAGTGGCGCCATCCAGTACCCATTCCGCATTCTTCACATCCATCATGGTACGGAAAGCGTTGGCCATCACATTCTGGTTACCGATAGAACCTACAGAAGCTCTGATCTTTATATCATTTGCCACTGTTTTTATTCCTTCCATAAAAGATTCTTCTGTCAGGCGATAGCCGACTGATCCGGATGGGAAGAAGCCCCATAACTGACCTACCGGGAAGTTGGAAGAGCCATCGTAACGTCCGTTTAATTCTAATAAATATTTGCCTTTATAATCATAGTTCACACGTCCGAAAAATCCGGCAATTGCATATTCATTATGAGCAGGTTTCAGGAGATCTGACGAACTGGTCACATATTGTGATCCTGTGGTCAGGGAAATATCTGGCATAGTCGGGTCCATTACATTCCGGCGCTCCAGATAGAAACGCTGGAAATCATTTTTTTCAATATTGGTACCTGCCATTACTTTCAAACCATGATCCTCAAACTGTTTGGAATAAGTAACATACGCATTGAATACCTGGGTCTGGTCTTTGCTATGGCTGTTGGCAATTTTATCATTGGCACTTCCCGGTACATCCAGATACTGGTAGGCAGTTCCTAAAATATTATTAGGATCCCAGTCTCCTGTCCAGAAGTCTAGCATCTGGGTAGAATGACCGTTAATGTTCCAGTCTATGGTTTCATTATTGATACTATATTCTGCCACGAATTGCAGGTCTTTCGTAATATCTGCGATCAGGGAAGCATTCAGGCGAAGCATATCTGTTTGTTTATTATTCATATTAGCCTGTGCCATATAACCCGGTGCATGACGGAAATATTTACCGTCATAAGTTCCATATGGGAAATATTGTCCCCAACGCATATAATAACCAAAATAACCATTCTTCTCAGATTCAGTAATACCATTATTATAATAGTTGTACGGTTCTTCATGATTTTTACGAGTGAACAAGGTACCTACACTCGCTTTCAGCCAGCTTGTCAACCGAGTATTCATACTGACATTTGCATTATAGCGTTTCATCTTATCCGTATTGATCCTCATAAATCCACTCTGGTTTACATATCCTAAAGAGACCATAAAAGAAGATTTTTCTCCCATACGGCCCTGCGCGGAGAAATTATGAGTTTGTTGCGGAGTCCAGTCTCTCAGCATTTCTTTATGCGGATCCCAGATACGATAGGTATAGGCACGCCCATCAATGATCTCCCAGTCTTCCCCATAAATCATTTCTTTATTTTTAGTACTTCTGCTGCCAGCATAGTTAGCTTTCCAGTTCTTAATGCCTGCCAGCAGAATATCATGCTGCATACCAAAAGACTCTGACATTTTACCCGGATTCGTACGGTTATTTGCATACATCATGACCGGTAGTTCATCTTCCGGGTCTACAAATCCAACCAGACTGGTTGGCTTGCTGAATGCCAGATTCGTACTATAGCTGAATTTCACTTTATCTCCGACAGCCTGTCCTTTCTTCGTCGTGATCAGTACCACCCCAAACACACTACGGGTACCATAAATAGAAGCGGAGGCAGCATCTTTCAGGACAGAAATATGAGCAATATCTTCCGGATTGATCAGGGTCAGGTCGGAAGGGACACCATCCACAAGGATCAGCGGTTCGCCTTTTTCCTTTCCGTCAATGATCGTTCCGATCCCACGGATATTAATAGTAGCGTCTCCACCCAGATTACCACTTTTATAGGTAACAGTCAGACCGGGTGTAATCCCCTGCAGGGATTTAGCCACATCTGCAACGGGCTTACTACCCAGTGCTTTATCTACATCCACAGTAGCAACCGCTCCGGTCAGGTTTTCTTTTTTCTGAACACCATACCCTACGATAACGACTTCATCTACCAACTGTGTATCCTCCTGCAGGGTTACATTGATCACTTCCCTGTTTGCCTGTACAGACCAGGGTTTATAACCCAGATAAGAAAAGACTAAAACAGCATGGTTACCAGGGACCGTTAATGTATACTGCCCATTGAAATCAGTCACAGTCCCGAAAGTAGTACCCTGAACTATGACATTCACCCCGATAATCGGTTCTTCGGACGAATCCTTTACGACTCCACTCACTGTTCTGGTTTGTTGCTGGGGAGCACTGGCAGAAAAAGTAGCAGCTGGTTCTTTTACGGATAAAACAATATGAGTTCCCTCCATAGAGTAATCCACATCCGTATCGGCAAATAAGTGATTCAGGACTTCACTGACAGGTTGTCCCTTCGCTTTTACGGAGACTTTACGGTTTACATTGACCTGATGATTATATATAAATAGATAATCAGTCTGATTTTCTATTTCATTTAGGATATTTTCCAGCTGAACATTGCTTTTATGAATGTTCACACGTGCATTCTGGGAGTGGGTATTTTCTGCAAATGTACAGAACACACAAACCAAAAGCAGGAACATGGTTATTCGCATAATTCTAAAGATTTGTTTACATCGTGGATTTTTCAGAGGATCTATCCCCGACAAAGATTTATTTTCCATACCTTTGTAATGATTTGAAGTTAATACGATTAGTTAATAATTGTGTTGACAGATGCCGGTAAGTGTTGGCGCACTTATCGGCATTATTGGTTAACAGTTAGTGTTTATTCATGGGCAAAATAGTTTAAGGGTTTTATTCTTCTATGTAGATCATCTGATTTTCATCATCCTGACTGTAAGAGAAACGGAGATCTTTCTGTAAGACCCGCAGGGCATAGTCTATTCCATCAGCTTGCCGGAACTTTCCGGTGTAATTATATTTCAATATATGCTGATTCCTGATCTGAATGGTTTTCCCGTAATATTTTTCAAATTCATGCATGATGGTTTCAAAAGGAGCATTCCGAAAGCAAATCAACCCCTCTCTCCAACGATAACGGTTATAATCATCCACCGGGAAAACTTCAAACATCCCTTCTTTCAGCACGGCTTTACTATCCGGATGAAGAATCAGACTCTGAGACGGATTCTCAGCAGAAGTCACTCTCACAGAACCCTCAATTAAGGTCGTTTCAAACGTACCGGTATCAGCATATGCCTCTATATTAAAATGGGTTCCCAGAACTTCTACCTTTCCTTTTCCGGTCTGCACGATAAAAGATTGCTTACCCTGTTTAGCTACTTCAAAATAGGCTTCTCCATCTAATTCTACTTTTCGTTCTCCTTTCCCGAAAGAAACAGGATATTGTAAAGTCGTCCGGGCATTCAGCCAGACTTGCGTACCATCCGGAAGCATCAGGTTGATTCGTTGTCCTGCCGGAACAGCAATAGTCTGCATGGCCATAAGATGTTCATTGGTTTCCTGTTGGCTATAGAATAAACTAATCCCGAGCGTAATAGCAACAACTGCAGCAATCTTTATCCATTCAGTTAACGGACGGGGTAAAAAGAAAGTTCGTTGGATAGTTTCCGTCTTTTTTTCCTGTGCCAGGAGCAACATCATATCAAATAACCGGCGCTCTTTAAAAAAGATCCGTTCATGTTCCGGAGAAGCCTCCATCCACTCCCTTATTTGTTCCTGTTCTTCCTGCGAGGCAGTTCCCTCGAAGAATTTATATAGTATTTGTTTTTCCATGGATTCCGTATTAAGAGACCACTCTCTGTATGTATAGCAGTTCATAAAGAGATATCCCCAGTGAAAAAATTAAAAAAATATCTTTTAACCGAAAAAGATGAGAAAAAAGGGTAAATAATCTTTCAGGTTATGACGAAGAAGTTTCAAGGCTTTGGTAATATGAAATTCCACATTTTTGGTAGTTACTCCCAGTTCTCCGGCAATCTCTTTATGAGATTTATTCTGATAACGGCTCATCAGGAAGATCCGGCGAGTCTGTTCCGCAAGCTCATTCAACGTCCTGTCTACAATCTCCTGTGCTTCAGCAGTAAAAAGTTCATACGGTTCACAGGCTTCCAAGGTAGCAATCCGGGTGTTCAGTTCCCATTCCGCATAATTCTTCATCTTTTCTGCTACAACTTCCCGTACCTGTATATGCTGCAAGTGATTCAGGCATTTATGTTTAATGATAGTCAGAATATAGGCAGGAATATTAGATTTGTTTTTTAAAAAGTGGCGGTTTTCCCAATAATAGAGCAACGCCTCTACTACAAAATCTTCAGCAACAGCCATATCATGTACATACGTATTAGCAAAACGGATAAACCGTCCCTGATAATCCGTAAACAATTGGTTAAAAGCTTTCAGGTCTACAGTATTCTCCATAGCTTACCTTTTCCATCTGTAAATATATGCAAAAAAAGAGAAAACGAAAGAAGTCTTTTCTCCTGATTCCTATAAAAATATATAATATCCGAAAGATTAGTTACAAAACACACAAAACAGATCCGGATTTTATTACAAAATAAAAGAAATTACAGATACATACCATCATTTTGACATTTTCCCATCTATTCCGATTCTACAACTTAGACAAGCAGTTCATACTATATGGGTAAATAAATCGTTTTTATTTAAAATAAATCTGGTCATGAATGATTAGTTTTGTAGTCAAATGCACAGGGTTACCTCCCTGGTTAAAAAACAGGAAAATATGACACCACTGAAAATAACATTTCTCACTCCCCCTTCTTTTGAAGAGAATGAAAAGCCTGCTGAACGGACAGCCGGATGCACCCGTTTAGTCTATGACATGCCCAATATATATGAATTAATTGTAGCAGCTTTATTAGAGAAAGAAGGATATGAAATTCATTACCGGAATTTTGTTTTGGACAGACAGCATAAACAAACATGTCTGAATTTTCTGGAGAATGATGAAAGCGACTGTTATATTTTCTGGAGTGTTAACCTCTCTATTTCCACAGATAAACAGGTACAGGATTTTATTCTGGCCAGGAAACAGGCCTGGTGTATTTTTCTGGGACCTGCCGGTACTTATTTTACCTCTTCCTTATTATCAGGCCCACAATCCATTGTAGTACGAGGGGAACCGGAAGAAACCATCTTGGAATTAATATCCCTCTTAAAAAGTAAAGGAGACTGGCATTCGATAGCCGGTATTTCCTATCTAAATGAATTCGGAGAGATAGTGAATAATCCACCCCGGCCTTTAATAAAAAACCTCGACGAGTTACCCTTCCCTGCTTTTCATCTAATTGAGAAATACTCGTTTTCAAATCCGAAACTAAAAGTCTCCCCTTATATGACAGTGGTCACTTCACGCAACTGTCCTTTTCATTGCATATACTGCGTGCCCAGCTCACTTACCTTTGCCCGGGAAATTGAATATAAACGTAATAAAGAAAGTAAAAAGCCACCGGTTGGTTTTCACTCAACAGATTATGTAGTCAAACAGATTAATTTGCTGGCAACCAAAGGCTATAAAGCTATCGGTTTTATGGATGATAATTTCATTATTAATAAAAAACGGCTCCAGCCGATAGGAGAAACGCTGAAAAAACATGGGATTATCTGGGGATGCCAGGCAAGGGCAGATGCGATTAACGAGGAAATTGCTGCGATGTTACAGGAATATAATTGCTGGTATGTGGACCTGGGCGTCGAATCCTTTAATAATCAGATTTTGGCTTATATTAGAAAAGACATTACCGAAGAACAAATATATACAGCCATCCATCTGCTAAAAAAACATAAGGTGCCTGTAAAACTAAATATCCTGATCGGGACCAGTCCGCTGGAAACAGAAGACACTATCAAGGAAACCTTACGGAAAGCCAGGGATTTACAGGTGAATCAGGTTATGTTTAACATTGTCTCACCATTTCCGGCAACGGAATTCTATGAACTGGCCAAAAAAAATGGCTGGATAGAAGGAGGAGATTATGTCCCCACAGATGTACAACGCCATTCTATCCTGAATTATCCGAATCTTTCTGCTGAACAAATGGAAAGATTATTGTTCCGGAATAACCTGAAATTTTTCTTATCTCCTTCATTTATATGGAGGAACATCCGGAAATTCTCCTCGTTCCGGGATTTCCGGATTGCGCTGCAAGCAGTAAAAGTTAAACTTTTCGGATAAACATATGCTCCAACTCAGTATTGCTATTATCACCTGGAATTCGGCGCGTCATATACGGGAATGCCTGGAGTCAGTACTGGAAAGTACCACTCATCTATCCCATGAGATCATTCTCGTGGATAATGGCTCTACGGATCAAACCAGGGAAATCCTGACAAGCTATCAGGAATTGCCTCAACTCCGGACGATCTTTTTACCGGCTAACCTGGGAGTGGCAGGAGGCCGGAACAGATGTATCCGGGAAGCACAAGGAAAATATATCTGGTTACTGGATGTAGATACAGTAGTGAACCAGGAAGCTGTTCACACGATGTTCACCTATATGGAAGCCTATCCGGAGTGTGGAATTTGCGGATGTAAACTAATAAACCGTTACGGGATGGTGCAGGACAGTTGCCGTAGACTGCCCTCACTTTCTTATAAGATTAACAATGTACTTTCTTCTATATTAAATAAATACTCCTTATTTGCTGTCTTACAAAAGAAAATAGATGATAAGAACCAGACCCAGTTCTACAGAAAAGAAATAGCAGCCCCTGATCCAGTTGAGGTGGAATATCTGATCGGAGCCTGCCAGATGATCCGCAGGGAAGTGATAGCAGAGGTCGGAGAGTTGGATGAACATATTTTTTATGGACCTGAAGACGCTGATTATTGTTTACGGGCCTCTCGCAAAGGCTGGAAAATCATCTTTCTGCCAACTGTCTGTTTTGTTCATGACTATCAACAGATCACGAACCGTAAAATAATCAGTAAAATGGGATTTATCCATGCCAAATCCCTTTTCTATTTTTTCAGGAAACACAAACGGTTTTGAACTCCTCTGTTTGTAACAGATCAAAATAGTATTCAATAGCAGTAGTGATCGGATCATGAAATGGTGAGTGAATTTTCTATCTAAAATAGCCAGGATATAAAGAAACAAGGTAGAGACTGTAGAGGATATATAGTACATAAAAAACTGTTTACTCTTTCAATTTTATTTCATTCACATCCGAAAACATTATTCAAATAAAGAAAACCTATGATTTGCAATAGACTAATTCCCTTTCAAATTGTAAGTTAAATTCCAAACTTCAACAAAAAAGTTGAGAGATAGCGTATAATTTATCCCCATTATCTGCATACAATTTACAAAATAACATTTATATTTACTCCCGAAGTCAATAACAATAATGATAATACCTATTTAAGTATATTGGTAGAAACTCTATGAAATGCCGGATACAGAAGAATAAATAATCCTATTCTGCATCCGTAAAGGAATTTCGTGTGTGTAACTATTTATTTTAATAACTTATTCTATCCATGAAGAGAAATTTAATTGTAGCCCTTCTGATAAGTGCTGCGTATGCTTATTCACAAGAGGAATTAACGCCTGTCTCTTTTGAAAAAGTAGCCTTACAGAACTCATTCTGGAGTAACCGGATGAAAATTCAGAAACAGGTATTAGTACCTGTCGCTTTTGAGCGGACACAGGAAGCGGTTAATGACCTTACATTAACAGGAGAGTATCTAAAAAACGGACAAGGAACACTCCCTACATCCAGTAGATTCAACACCTCTGATCTCTACAAAGTTATTGAAGGAGCTGCCTACCTGTTGAAAATGGAAAGAGATCCGGCACTGGAAAAACAGATTGACGAGATCGCAGTGATTATTGCCCAGGCACAGGAAGAGGACGGGTATCTCTATCCGACCCATACGACAGGATCTTCTATCCATGCAGAACACTGGGGAGGCTTCGGTATGGGAGACAAACCTTATTCCTGGGTAGTCCATAGCCATGAACTATATAATGTAGGACATCTCTATGAAGCAGCCGTAGCTTATTACCAGGCCACCGGAAAAACCAACCTGCTGGATATTGCCCTGAAAAATGCTCAACATGTAAACCGGGTCTTTTTTGAAGGAGATCCGAACTATAACGAAGGAAACCCAGTTAACCAGGCACCCGGCCATCAGGAGATCGAACTGGCATTAGTCAAACTCCACCGGATAACCGGAGAGCCCCTTTACCTGGATATGGCCAAAAAGTTCATCGATATCCGGGGGATCACCTATATTCCTGACGGAGAAGGAACGATGTCTCCTGAATATGCCCAACAACATGCACCGGTAAGATGCCAGCATGAAGCCGTCGGACATGCCGTACGGGCCGTATACCTGTATTCTGCCATGTCAGATGTAGGGACCCTGACCGGAGATACCACACTGGCTCCGGCCCTGGACCGGATTTGGCATAATATAGTAGATACCCGCATGCACATCACCGGCGGTTTAGGAGCGATCTACGGAATTGAAGGATTTGGTCCGGAATATGAATTACCTAATCAGGAAGCCTACAATGAAACCTGTGCCGCAGTGGGAAATGTTTTTTTCAACCACCGGATGTTCCTGCTGGAAAAAGACGGAAAATATATGGACGTAGCGGAAGTGGCCATGCTAAATAATGTATTGGCCGGAGTCAATCTGGAAGGAAACAAATTTTTCTATGTAAATCCTCTGGCCTCTGCCGGCATGGTAGACCGTTCCCACTGGTTTGGGACTGCCTGTTGTCCGACCAACCTGGCCCGGCTTATCCCACAACTATCCGGCATGATGTATGCCCATACAGACCATGACATCTATTTCGGATTTTATGCCGGTAGCAGTGTAGATATTCCCCTGGCATCCGGTAATGTCCATCTGGAACAGACGACTGCCTATCCTTTTGAAGAAAAAATCCAGGTCAAAATAACCCCTTCTACATCCGGGCAAACCTTTTCTTTGAAAATGAGGATTCCCACCTGGACAGGTTCCCGTTTTGTCCCCGGTGATCTTTATTATTATACGGATACTCCACCTACTAATTGGGAGGTATATATAAACGGTGAAAAAATAACAAATCCTCATGTAGAAAAAGGATTTGTTTCTCTCAACCGGAACTGGAATACCGGAGACGAGATTGAATTACGTTTACCGATGCCAGTACGTTATAATAAAGCGATAAAAGCAGTCCGGGCAGACCGGGAAAAAATAGCAGTCACACGCGGTCCCTTAGTATATTGTGCGGAGGGAATAGATAATGAAGGAGATGTAAACCGTTATATCCTGACTACCGCTGAATCTCCGGAAACCACCCGTATCCGGGAAGGGATTTTACAGGGAATCTCTACTATCCGGAATCTTCCGGCCCATTACATAGACAGCAAAGGAGATCTTTCTCTGGCCGCAATCACCCTGATCCCTTATTATGCCTAGAATAACCGAGGAGTAGCCACCATGAATATCTGGTTTTATGAAAATGAAACCATGGCCAAAGAAGAAGCCAAAGTATTACCGGTACTTTTAAAAGATATCCAGGCCAGTTATGTGAGGAATAACGAAAATGTATGGAGTATTATGAACGGCAAATACCCTATTTGCTCTTCCGACACCGGAGTGGAACGATGGACATCCTGGCCACAAAGAGGAACCGCCCAGCAGATAGAATTTATATTTGATCAACCGACCGACGTAAAAGCCTTCTCGGTTTATTGGTATGAAGATGAAAACGGCAGAGTTCGGCTACCGGAAAAATGGCACCTGGAGTATAAAGACAAAGCCGGCAACTGGAAAACATTCCCACTCTACAGCACAGACTCTTACAGCATTCTGAAAGACCAGTTCAATCTGGTACATTCAGACGGAGATGCTTTCCTGATAGAGCACTTACGGTTACATATTCAACCCAAAGAAGACTCAGCAGCCGGAATCTTACAGGTCCTGATAGATAGCAAAAATTAATTTATATGCTTCCACAAACAGCATGCAGATACATGCAAACAAATAGTATAAACTATTTCTCCCGCATGTATCTGCCTCTCTTTATTATTTTTAAGCCACTACCTCAATCAGATTTCCATCCGGATCCAAGAAAACTCCTTCATAAAAACCATCCCCTGTCATCCGGGGTTCTCCGGTAATCCTATAACCCACCTTACGAAACCGTTCTATCATTTCATCTACTTTTTCTTTCGTACCCAAAGAAAAAGCAAAATGACTCAGACCTATATAATCTCTTCCCGGTAGGGAATCTGTTATATCTATCCGCTGCATGATCTCCAAAGCCACTCCATTTTCAAAAGTAATAAAATAAGAAGCAAATCCTTTCCGGGGATTCACATACTTTTCCTTACTTTTTCCATGAAACCAGGTAACGTAAAAGTTCCGTAAACGTTCCAGGTCATTTGTCCAGACTGCTATATGGGTCAGTTCCATACCTTATTTCCTGATTACCGGCACACCTGGCAACCGGCACATTGCGCCAGTTCTCCCCGGAAACGTTTTTCCACCAGGATCTGTAACCGTTCTTTTAATCCATCCAGACGGACATATGATAACACATCCGCCGTAAAGGCAACACTTAGCATCATGCGGGCTTCCTCTTTAGGAATCCCCCGGCTTTGCATATAGAAAAGAGCAGTCTCATCTAACTGACCCGTTGTCATCCCATGAGAACATTTTACATCATCAGCATAGATCTCGAGTTGAGGCTTACTATACATTCTTGCTTCATGGGTAGCTAACAGATTACGATTAGTCTGATAAGCAGCCGTTTTCTGGGCATCCTGTTTCACTAAGATACGTCCGCTGAACGCACCGGTGGACCGATCATTCAATACATTCTTAAACAATTCCGTACTGGTACATGCAGGAACTGCATGGGTGACATAGGAATAGATATCAAGATGCTGCTCCCTGTCTAATACGGACATACCACATAAGGTAGCTTCTGCATGTTCACCTTCCAGATCAATGTAGTAGTTATTACGGGTAAGCCCATTATTCAGCGTAATGCCATTAATCAACACGTTGGAGGAAGCAGCCTGTTTCACATGCAGGGAAGAAATCCGGGTGGTCGATTCGGTACTTTCTTCCAGATCATAATAATCAAAAAAGGCTCCTTCACCGGCAAAAATCTCAACCACTTCCGTAGCCAGAAACTTCACATCATCTATGCTATGGTCACACACCAACAGCTTAGCTTCCGAACGGGGTTCCATAATGATTAAAATCCGGCGGTTAGTCATTGTATCCACATCACTACGGAAAATATTCACTAACTGGATAGGACGGTCTAAGACGACACCTTCCGGCACATATAACACAAAACCATCCTGTGCCAGCAGAGTATTCAAGGCAATAATTCCATCCCGGCCACTGGTAGCAGCCTTTCCATAATAAGTTGCCGCCACAGAAGGATATTTTTCTGAAAATTCTTTTAATCCTCCAGCGTATACCCCTTCCGGCAGGGTTACCTTCGGTTGTACCTGATCATAAAATGAATCATTCACGACAAAGTAGAGAGCCGTATTCAGATTAGGGACGTCACAACGAAACACATCATACGGATTCACCGGAATAATCAGCCGTTTAAGGTTTAATCCATAATTAGGAGCCAACAACTGGCTGATATCCGTATATTGATAATCCTCACTTCCGGCAGTAGGGAATCCCAAACGTTCCAGATCTGCCAATGCCTGTGTACGGGGAGCATTCAGTACCTCCGAAGAGTAGTGCCGGATCACATCCTCATACTGGCTAAACAGATCCATATATTGCTGTTCTGCTTTCATACGCTTATTCTCCCATTTCCTCCCTGATCCAGTCATATCCCTTTTCCTCCAGTTCCAGAGCCAGTTCAGGACCTGCTGTTTTTACAATACGCCCTTTATATAATACATACACCACATTCGGTTTGATATAATCTAACAGACGCTGGTAGTGAGTGATCACTATTGCTGCATTTTCCGGAGTCCTCAGTTGATTCACACCATTGGCAACAATCCGGAGGGCATCAATATCCAACCCACTATCTGTTTCATCCAGAATCGCTAACTTAGGTTCAAGCATAGCCATCTGGAAAATTTCATTCCTTTTCTTTTCTCCACCGGAAAAACCTTCATTCACACTCCGGCTAGCCAGTTTATTATCTAATTCTACGATGGCCCGCTTTTCCCGCATCAATTTCAGAAAATCTGTAGCAGATACCGCAGGCAATCCTTTATATTTACGATGCTCATTTAACGCTGCACGCATAAAGTTCACCATGCTTACACCCGGTATTTCCACCGGATACTGGAAGCTCAGGAACAACCCTTCCCGGCTCCGGTCTTCCGGAGACAGCTCCAACAGGTTCTTTCCTTCAAAAAGAATTTCTCCTTCCGTTACTTCAAAAGCAGGATTCCCAACTAAAACACTACTCAGCGTACTTTTCCCCGAACCATTCGGTCCCATGATAGCGTGCACTTCTTCCGCCCGTACAGATAGGTTGATCCCTTTTAATATTTCTTTGCCGTTAACACTGGCATGTAGATTCTTTATTTCTAACATAACTTTATGAATTGTCAATTATTCATTTACTTTTTATCCGACACTTCCTTCCAGAGAGATGCTCAGGAGCTTTTGTGCTTCCACTGCAAACTCCATAGGTAGTTTATTCATCACTTCCCGGGCATATCCGTTCACGATCAACCCCACAGCCTCTTCTGTGGAGATACCCCGTTGATTACAATAGAACAACTGGTCTTCACTAATCTTACTGGTAGTCGCTTCATGTTCAACCACCGCAGAATCATTCTGTATATCTACATAAGGGAAGGTATGCGCACCACAGGTAGAACTTAATAATAAACTGTCACACTGGCTATGGTTACGGGCATTTTCCGCCCGGGGGGATACTTTCACCAATCCCCGGTAACTATTCTGGCTATGCCCTGCAGAAATACCTTTCGAAACAATCGTACTCCTGGTATTCTTACCTAAATGGATCATCTTGGTGCCTGTATCCGTCTGCTGGTAATTATTGGTTACCGCCACAGAATAAAATTCACCAACAGAATCATCTCCTGCCAGAATACAACTTGGATATTTCCAGGTAATAGCAGAACCAGTCTCTACCTGTGTCCAGGAAATTTTACTTCCACGACCTTTGCAGATACCCCGTTTGGTAACGAAGTTGTAAATACCACCCTTTCCCTCTTTATCTCCCGGATACCAGTTCTGTACGGTTGAATATTTAACCTCCGCCTGTTCTTTCACTACAATTTCCACGATAGCCGCATGCAACTGGTTTTCATCCCGCATCGGAGCCGTACAACCTTCCAGATAACTGACATAGGATTCATCATCCGCTACAATCAGGGTACGTTCAAACTGTCCGGTATTCGAGGCATTGATACGGAAATAGGTACTCAGCTCCATCGGGCAACGGACTCCTTTCGGTATATAAACAAAAGAGCCATCCGAAAAGACAGCAGAATTAAGCGCTGCAAAAAAATTATCCCGGTAGCTGACCACACTACCCATATATTTCTGTATCAGATCCGGATGATGCTGCACCGCTTCACTGAACGAACAAAAGATCACTCCTTTTTCAGCCAGTACCTCCTTAAACGTGGTCTTTACCGACACACTATCCATCACGGCATCTACTGCCATCCCGGTCAGATGCTTCTGTTCTTCTAAGGGAATTCCTAATTTATCAAATGTTTTCAGTAATTCCGGATCTACTTCATCCAGACTCTTAGGACCTTCTTTCTGTTTAGGAGCAGCATAATAAATAATATCCTGATAATCGATCGGAGGAATATTGAGGTGAGCCCAGTCCGGCATTTCCAAAGTCAACCAGTGATGGTAGGCTTTGAGGCGGTACTTCAATAACCATTCGGGTTCATTCTTCTTAGCCGAAATAACCCGGATCGTATCTTCATTTAAACCACGGCGAATGGTTTCCGTTTCTATCTCTGTAACAAATCCGTATTTATACTCTCCGGATGTTACATCATCTATAATTTTATTTGAATCTTCCATACTACAACTCTTCTTAGAATAACCATTCAATCCTGCGTAAGGAACAAACTATGGGGATAGATAGTTGGTAATATCTCTTTTACAGGAAAGTAAAGGTGGGACTCTATTTTAGCCTGTACCGGTATGAAGGCAGCACTACGGTCTGTCAATTCCACCACATTTGACAGCAGGCTTGTGAACAGAATCGCCAGCGCCAGTCCGAACAAGCCACCTGCCAGGTGGTTCAACAAACTGAGAGGTGATTCCGATCACCCGGTGTACGATCTCACCAGCCAGCAGGACAACCCCGATAATCAACAGGAAAGCTGCCACATAGCTGACAAGAGTAACCCACTCGCCGGGTATCCAGTCCAGTGCCACAATATAATCCCTGAGCCATACGGCTACCTTTCCACAAAAAAAGATCGCAACTATTAAGGCTATAAGCGAAACAACCTGTTTGATGACTCCATCAAACAGGCCTTCCATAAATCCTATCCCTGCCAGACATAGTAATAAAATATCCAACCAGTTCATATTATAACGTCTTCTTAACTTCTATCTCTTCGTAAGCTTCAATGATATCACCCACCTTAATATCATTGTAGTTAGTAATATTCAGACCACATTCATAGCCGAACGCCACCTCTTTCACATCTTCCTTGAAGCGTTTCAGTGAACCCAGGTCTCCGGAATAAATCACAATACCGTCCCGGATCAGGCGGATTTTGTGGTTACGTTTGATCTTACCTTCTTTCACCATACATCCGGCAACCGTACCTACTTTAGTGATCTTAAATACTTCACGTACCTCTGCGTTGGCGGTGATCTCTTCCCTCATTTCCGGAGCAAGCATACCTTCCATAGCACTCTTCACCTCTTCGATGGCATCGTAGATAATAGAGTAGAGACGGATCTCCACGCCCTCTTTCTCAGCCTGACGGCGGGCCGCCTGGGAAGGACGTACCTGGAATCCGATAATAATCGCACTGGAAGCTGCTGCCAGCACCACATCGGATTCGGAAATCTGACCGACTGCTTTGTGGATTACATTCACCTGAATCTCTTCGGTAGACAAACGGATCAGTGAATCTGACAGGGCCTCTACAGAACCATCCACATCCCCTTTCACGATCACATTCAACTCCTGGAAGTTTCCAACTGCTATACGGCGGCCAATGTCGTCCAATGTAAGCATCTTCTGCGTACGAAGACCCAACTCACGCTGCAACTGTTCACGACGGGTAGCGATTTCACGGGCTTCCTGATCGGTTTCTAAGACATTAAAGGTATCACCTGCCTGTGGTGCACCACTCAGCCCCAGAATCAGTACCGGTTCAGAAGGGCCTGCTTTCTCCACCCGGACATTCCGTTCATTGAACATCGCCTTGATACGTCCGTAATGCGTTCCGGCCAATACAATATCTCCGGTTCTCAGTGTTCCGTTTTCTACCAGGATAGTAGACACATATCCACGTCCCTTATCCAGGGAAGATTCAATGATGGAACCGGTGGCCCGGAGAGTCGGGTTTGCTTTCAGGTCCAGCAGGTCTGCTTCAAGCAGGACTTTTTCCAGCAGCTCTTCCACTCCCTGTCCTTTCTTGGCAGAAATTTCCTGGCTCTGGTATTTACCACCCCAGTCTTCCACCAGATAATTCATCTGTGCCAGGTCCTCTTTGATCTTTTCCGGATTGGCATGGGGTTTATCTATTTTATTGATGGCAAAAACAATGGGAACACCCACTGCAGAAGCATGGTTTATGGCTTCCACGGTCTGTGGCATGACATTATCATCCGCAGCCACAATAATGATCGCAATATCCGTTACTTTCGCTCCGCGGGCACGCATCGCCGTAAAGGCTTCGTGACCCGGAGTATCTAAGAACGTGATCCGTCGGCCACTCGGTAACTTCACATTGTAAGCCCCAATGTGCTGTGTAATACCTCCGACTTCTCCGGCAATTACATTTGCATTACGGATATTATCCAGTAAAGAGGTTTTACCGTGGTCTACGTGTCCCATCACTGTCACGATCGGAGGACGAGTCTGCCAGTCATCTTCATTATCTTCTTCATGGGTTTTAATGGCTTCTACCACCTCTGCACTGACATACTTAGTGGTAAAACCGAACTCTTCTGCTACGATATTGATCGTTTCAGCATCCAGACGCTGGTTAATAGAAACCATCATGCCGATACTCATACAGGTACTGATGACCTGTGTTACCGGAATATTCATCATATTTGCCAGGTCATTAGCCGTAACAAATTCAGTTAGCTTTAATACCTTGCTTTCCTGTTCATCCCGTGCCAGCTGTTCGTATTCACGTTTGACAGCTGCATCCCGTTTATCCCGGCGGTATTTAGCACCTTTCTGATTTTTATGCCCCTTATTGGTCAGACGAGTCAGGGTTTCTTTGATCTGCTTTTGTACATCTTCCTCGCTCACTTCAGCCTTAACCGGTTTTTTCAGGTTCAGCTTATGATGACTCCGTTCGTTTCTGGCAGGACGTGTAAAATTAGTACCTGGTGTATTATTGATATCCACCCGGTCTTTTTTAATACGCTGACGTTTTTTCTTGGCATCTCTACTTTGCTGTTCACCCGGCTTTACCGGACCGTTCGTATTCGGTCTGGCCGGAGCATTTGCATTCGGTCCTTTATTAGGATCACCTGCCTGGGCAGGCCAGTTTGCATGGAATTTATCCCGTTTATCGTTACGCTCTTTTTTACGTTCCTCCTTCATTTTTTTCTTCGGCCAAGTCAATTGATTGAGCGCTGTCAAATCAATTTTACCGGTCACCTTAATGTTCGATTCAAACTTCAGTTTGTTTAACCGGAACGGCTCGTTAGACTCTGTGTCTGTAACAGGAGCTGGTGTTTCGTTCACCACTATTTCTTGTTCTTTTTTCACCGGTTGGTGCGTTAGGTTAGTGTCTGGTTTAACTGGCTCTGCTTTTTCCGCAACCGGCGCTGTCTCCACAGGTCTTTCAACAACCGGAGCTTCCGCTTCTACGGGTTTTTCCACAGGCTTTTCAACAACTTTTTCAACAGGTTTTTCAACTACCTCCACCGGTTTCTCCACCATCTCTGCCTGCTTGATGACCACAGGCTCTGCCACTACTTCCGGTTTTTCCTCTGCCTTACGGGCAGGAGGGTTCAGATCTATTTTACCTTTTATTACAATCTTAGGTTTGTATTCTTCCGAGATCTCCATCTTGATTTCTGCAGGTTTTACCTCTTTCACAACACGGGTTTCTTTCCGTGGCCGCTCTCTCTCAGGACGCTCCACGACTTTTCTTTTCGGCATATCTTTCCCAAACTCTTTTACGAGCAAAGCATATTGTTCATTACTGATCTTCATATTGGGATTGCTCTCAACAGGATGACCATTCTTATGGAGGAAATCCACCACCGTGGTAATCCCTACATTCAAATCTCTTGTTACTTTTATTAATTTTATAGGCATATCTAACTTTGTCGTAATTCTTTATTCTTTGATCTCATCTTCAAATTCGGCAGATAAAATTCCAAGTACCTCGTCAACAGTTGTTTCTTCAAGGTCGGCACGTTCAATAATTTCTTCGCGGCTCAATGCCAGGACATTCTTAGCCGTATAGCAACCGATATTTTTCAGTGCTTCAATTACCCAGCCGTCAATTTCATCTGTGAATTCATCCAGATAGATATCTTCCTCATCGGCTCCGTCAATATCACGGAACACATCGATCGCATATTCCGTAAGCATGCAGGCAAGTTTAATATTCAAACTGCCTTTACCGATTGCCAATGACACTTCTTCGGGACGAAGATAGACCTCTGCCTTCCGTTCTTCTTCGTTCACCCGTATAGAGGAAATTTTTGCCGGGCTTAATGCGCGCTGAATAAACAACGACACATTCGATGTATAATTAATTACATCAATGTTCTCATTTCTTAACTCACGCACGATTCCGTGAATACGAGAACCTTTCATTCCCACACAAGCTCCGACCGGATCAATTCTGTCATCATAGGATTCAACCGCCACTTTAGCCCTTTCTCCCGGAATACGGGCGATCGCTTTAATGGTGGTCAAACCATCATGGATCTCAGGCACTTCCAGTTCAAACAAGCGTTGCAGGAATACTTTGTCCGTACGCGAAAGAATAATCTTCAGGTTGTTGTTGTAATTATTCACCCGTTGTACGATTGCACGGACTGTTTCTCCTTTCCGGTAGAAATCAGTCGGGATCTGTTCCGATTTCGGGAGCAGCAACTCATTCCCCTCATCATCCAGCAACAGAATCTCCTTCTTCCAGACCTGATAAACGTCTGCAGCAATGATCGTACCGATCTTCTCTTTATATTTTGCGTATAAACTGTCTTTTTGTAATTCAAGTATTTTCGATGCCAGAGTCTGACGCAGATTCAGGATAGTACGACGACCAAACTTAACAAAATGAACCTCATCCGTTACCTCTTCCCCCACTTCACAGCCCGGGTCAATCATACGGGCTTCCGTCAGTTTAACCTGCAGGTTGGGATCTTCCAGTTCATCATCTTCCACTGCTGTACGGTTTCTCCAGATCTCAAAGTCGCCTTTTTCAGGATTAATGATGACATCATAATTTTCATCTGTGCCAAACATCTTTGTGATCACGTTCCGGAAAGATTCCTCCAACACACTGATCATCGTATCCTTATCAATATTTTTCAACTCCTTGAACTCCGCAAGTGTGTCAATCATGCTTACAACTTCCTCTTTCTTGGCCATAATCTTATTACTTGAATCTTATTAAGTATTTTGTATATTTTATTTCATCCAATGTGTAGGAATGATCTTCCTGAACGGTTATTTTTCGTTTCGCCCCTTCTGGTTTTTCCTTTTTCTCAATGGTAACAACCAGTCCGTTTTCATCCGCAGATTTCAGGATCCCGGTCAGTTTCACTCCGCTTTTTAATAAAATCTCCACCTCTTTCCCAACATTCTTGAGATATTGGCGGAGCACTTTAAAAGGAGAAGTAATACCGGCAGAACCAACCTCCAGTTCATAATCTTCTACATCCCTGTCCAGTTGCTCTTCCAGATAACGGCTCAGTTCCACACAATCATCAATACTGGCTGCTTCATCATTATCTATTTCCACGACAATGAGATTACCCGGTTTGATTGTTACATCCACCAGATAATTCTCTCCATCGGCTAATTTTTCCTCTGCAAACCGGACTATACTATTTTTATCAATCATACACATTACCCTTAAAAATAAAAGGAGGGGACTGCCCGCCCCCTCCTCATCTTCTCTTAATCGAGCGCAAATATACAAAAAAATTAAGTGTTTCACCAAATAATCTGTATATTTTATTATATAGCTATTGGATGATCCCTAGCTTTTTGGTATAAAGCTATCTCATTTTCCTTCTTGATCTACTCTCTAGGCACATTTCTATAATTCAAAGGACTATCATAATCCACTTGTGGAAACGCTCTACCTTTTATGTATCTCTTTATAGTTTGTATACGGAAGCGTTTTCTATCCATTACTTTTCCAGTTTTGATAATCACAAACAGGGTATGTTTTTTACAGCCACTAAAAGCTTAAGAAAGTAGAGGAGTAAAAGATATGAGTGGAATAGTAAAAACGGATGGTTTTCCGGTATTTTAATACTCTAAAACCATCCGTTTCATTGCTATAGAGATTCCTACATTTTAGGTATCTGCGAGAATTTTATAGCAAAGAAAGGGTCTTCATACACGGATAAATCTTACTGTTGCTCATGTGCCCAGTTACTAAAAAAATAATGGACTGCATATGCATCTTTCAGGCACTCTTCCAAATGCGGATTTCTGACTCCATACCGGTATTCTTCCGCTTCATGACCTGTAAAAGGAGATACATATTTGGCCGGTATAAGATAAACATCTTCTTTTTCATGATCTGTTAAAGAATCATACAGACGAATAAGAGCGAACGGGCCGGTTGTATTAAAAACTTCCATATTTTTAGCAATGCAGGTAGGAGCTGCTAAGAGAGTTCGTGAAAACACATATTTCACAACTCTCTCCATAAATGGGTGTCCGGGAGTGCTTAACATCAATGCATTATTGAAAATAGAGAAATGGTTAGAAATAAAATCTTGCTCCAAAGCAAAGCAACAGGTCTTATTTTTCAACAGCTCATCCATAGGTTTTATTGATTCATAATCAAAATCAACGTACATGCCTCCTATTTTATGCAGGATAAGATAACGTATGGCATCCCACCGTTGTATATTATGCTTATATTTACAATAGATATACCAATATTGAGGGTAATATTCCTTAATAAATTGATTCATACGCTCATTATCCCAAAATTCGTATTGCCAGTCAGGATAATCCCGTTTCCACGTTTCTCCTAGTCTTCTGAAATTATCGGGAAGAGGTTCAGTCACCCCAGACCAAATCTGGTGAATAATTCGAGGTACCTTCATTTTGTTTATTTTATTTTAGTTAATAAAAAGGTTAGTCATCTTTATATATACAATTCCATAGATTAATAATTAAAAATCATATCCCAAAGGGTTTTATGATTACCTTTAATCTTCGCACTAAATACATCCGGAAGCTTTTCATGAGATTTTTTGGTCAAATATAGGATATTAACATATTCACTGACAGAGTCAACTTTAAACAAGACTGACTTATTTTCCACGTTTAACAAAATAGAATCCTGCAAAACGATGTCCTTCCTACTGAGAGGTAATTGTATAATTCCCAAATAAGAGATACTGTCTATCCTGGCTACATTTACAGTTATATCTTGACCTATGGGAATCATCCGTGAGAGAATGATGATCATTACAATTAGAATAAAAAGCATCATAGATATTCCATAACACATCAGAAGGCTTTTTTTGATTGGTCCCATTCATTTAATTTGCTAATTCCAATTGATTAAAAACTAGTTTATAATAGATTTCTTTCTTTTGAACTAATTGTTCATGATTTCCCATTTCAGTTATCATTCCATTTTTCAAGACAATGATCTGGTCTGCATTTTTTACCGTACTCAACCGGTGTGCTATGATAACGACAGTTCTTCCCTGAAAAAAAGATTCTAAATTCCGAACAATCGCTTTCTCATTATCAGCATCCAACGAACTGGTTGCTTCATCCAAAAATAAATATTGTGGATTCTTATAGACAGCCCTGGCAATCATAATACGTTGTTTTTCTCCACCACTGATTCCGATCCCAAATTTGCCTATTTTAGTATATAACCTCAAGGGCTTACTTTCTATAAAACCCTGTAAATTATCAACCTTAATCGCCTCCATTAATTTACCTTCGTCAATAGGGTCAGCACCCAAGACAATATTTCTCAGAATAGTTTCGGAAAAAATATAGTTTTCCTGCATGACTATACCACACTTTTTCCTCCAATCATCCGAAGAAATATCCAATATACTACAATTACCAATCAGAATAGAGCCTTCAGTCTGCGGATAATATTTAAGTAATAATTTGAGCAAAGTAGTTTTTCCACTTCCACTTTCTCCTACAATAGCGGTCGTTTTTCCTTCAGGAATTAATAAATTAACATCCTTCAAAACCATTTTATCAGAAGAGGGTCCATACCTAAAATATACCTTTTTGAGTTGGAGACCAGCCACTATATCCGGTATTTTTTTATACTCTTTTTTATGATCTTCATCTTCCAGCATATATATTTCACCAGCTCTTTCAAGGCTAATTTTAGAATCTTGTAGGTTTCTTACGAATTCAATCAGTTGTTCTAACGGCGAACTCATTTGCCCTATAATATAAGTAATACTCATCATCATCCCCAGAGTAATATTTCCCTGAACTACAGAAACCGCAACAAGGAAAGTGACCGTAATATTACGAAGCTGGCCAATTAATGTATACCCTGCCGATTGTGCCTGATTTACCTTTAAGGAGTCAATGTTAGCATTATATTGTTTCTCCTGTATATATTTCCATTCATTGGTTTTATAACCCTGAAAATTATTAAGCTTAATCTCAGACATCCCATTTATAATCTCCAGTATGGAATTCTGATTATCAGCCTTTATTTTAAACAACTTATAGTCTACAGCTTTTCTCTTCTTCAGAAAATAAAGCATCCACAAAATGCTAATAAGGGTAAAAACAGCATATACCAATAAGATCCAAAGACTATAAATACCGATAATGACAAAAAACAGAAAAAGATAATAGAGAAAAAACTGTCAGGAGCGCATCTGAAGTGGCAAAGGATTGCAATCTCTCATGATCAGCAATCCGCTGATGAAAATCTCCGGTTGATTTAGTATCAAAAAACTTCATTGGAAGACACATGATTTTCTGTAAAAAATCAGAAAGGATATTGATATTAATCCTCGTACCTAAATAAAGGACCACCCAATTGCGCAAAACAGTTATGGCATAATTTTCAGCAAACAGACACAACTGGGAAATTGCTATAATAAATATAATACTGATATCATGGTCTCCAATTCCTTTATCTACCATTGCCTGGGTTAGAAAAGGCATAACGAGTGAAACCAGCAAACCGGCTAACAATCCCAAACAGAGTTGAAATAGTTCATTCCTAAAAGGAAGTAAATATTTCGAAAGGAATTTCCGGATAGAATATTTTTTAGCCGGAGGAGTCATCTGATAAATAAATCCGTAGGTGTAGCAGTTAAAACAACTCCCTGGTCTCCCTGAATCCACTCCTTACAAAAGTCTTCTTCCGGTAATTTGTATTTAGCATAAGCCGGATCAGCAATCCAATAATATTTTTTTTACGTTTTTGAGTGATTTTGTACAGCACTACAAAATGGTTTTGACTCCAATATAAAATGACAGGCAATTTAAACTGATTCAGTTTTTCCAATGACAATTTAAAACTATGGACCATCATCCCTATAGCTTCTAAACCATCCCGTATGCCTGCGACAAAAACTCCTTCTGAAGATAAAGAAGATAAATTACGAAGATAATTTAAAGAATACTTCTTACCATAATAGTCTGCTATCATGCGAATGCAGGCAGGCCCACAGTCCATACTATCAAATTGCCGGGATAGATTCATGTTTTCAAGCAAATGTAATCTTATTATTACTCAACTCCTTAATTCTGTTTTGAATGATATCTAACTTATTGTATTCATCCAAATTTCCTGGACATGTATCCAAAACTTCGTTTAGTTTTTTCTGGGAACAGATATAGCAAACCGGCATAATAGAACAGTCTATGCATGCAGCATGAGAAAACCAAGCCTTCATTCTGTGCTCATACTTTTCATTATAAGTAATGGTCCCATCCAGGTTAAGTACACCTTCTCTGGATTCAGGTAGAAAATCCTGAGAAGTACATTTATAAATATCCCCGTTATAATTTACAACCAGATTGTCCGGTCTGTCTGCATAGCAGGATGTACCCAGACTACCACCTCCTTTTATCCCATCATGCCTCATTTCATATGCATTTAAAACAGTTCTTATATCTTTTAAGATAGGAGTAGTCTTTTCTCCCTTATCATAGGTTTGCCAAACAGGCTGGAAACTAAAATGAAATGACTCATAACATATTTTGTCCATATCTTTAAACTCATCAATAAGATCCTTAAAACTACTTAAATTATCTATATGGTAATTGCACCTTATATTGACATATAGTCTCTTTACTATTGCATATTGGATATTTTTTAGCGTAATATCATATACACCTTTTCCATCAGGAGTAGCTTTTACTTTATTGTAAAGTTCTCTGTTTCCATCAAATGGAACCTGAAGAGTCACCTGCCTCCCCAAGGAAGACAGATAATCCGTAACCTCGGATGTAAGCAAAACTGCATTCGTAGTAAATCCAATATTTAATCTGATGCCATACTGACTACATAAATGATGGGCAAAGTCAAGTAAGGGACTGACAGTCTGTTTAAATTTCATTAAAGGCTCTCCACCGAAAAACGAAATTCCCAGTGTAGTCAATTGTGAGTTTTCAATTTTATTTTTCAAAAGCTTTTTTATGGAATTCATCGTCATCTCATGAATGTGGCTTCCCTTCTGATGAGTTTCATAACAATACCAGCAACGTAAATTACAATCCAGAGTCGGATTAATCATAATACCAAAGTAGTCTTCTGTATTCAATTCTTTTTCCTGTTTCCGGATAGCAATTTCAACTTCGTCTATCTCTTTATCAATAATAAAATGATTATGAATTAAAGAGGCATACAAATCAGGATGAATGGTTTGAAGCGCAGGTAAACTATTCCGGTAGATAAGATCTTTAAGTTCCTCGGTAAAAACCAGAATCTTATTAGTTACACAATTATATAATATATATTTTCTGTCGTCCGTATGGATAGTTGAATTATATTTACTCCATTTCATGATATAAATAATAGGTTTCAAGAGAATACCCTCCGAGGAGGGTATTCTCTTTTGTGATTAATTAATAATAGCCTACTGTTGCGCTTCCACAAGTACTACATCCACAATTCCCGTTCGTATCAAACCAACCGCTACTAGTACAATTACCATTTGTAGCAAAAGGAGTAGGACCCACCAAATCAGAATCTACTACTCCATAACCACCTTTAAAAGTGTTTTCTTCAGTTGAAGATAAAGGAGTGATTTCTTCATTTACTTTTAATACATGTTCTTTTCTCATGATTTTTTAATTAAAAAACAATCTCTACTCTATTTTGGGATTTTCGAGTTCCTCCCTATCGACGCGTCTATTTATTCATCTTTATATTCATAATAATCCTGTATACTTCTACTTTGTCTGACATTTACTTTTTTACCTCCATTGAAATTATAAACGACCCTAACGTGAAATCCGGTATCATTTGTTTTATAGTGGTTTTTCCTCCAGATGTCGGAAGTCTGGGTAATCAATCTTCTGTTATGGCGATACACCGTAAAATCCAATCCTACCAGCAACTTGTTATTCAGTAAATATTTATAAGTCCTTCCATTTACCCCATGTATTGTTTTATAAGTTCTGTCTTCTGTTTTAAAAGTAGGCTCTACATATCCGGAGAGCTCTCCCCCCCCAACCATTTTTAAAAGTTATATTATTATATATAGATATATAGGACTTCCAGCTATTGGTATTGAGATAATTTCCTTCATATTTCAACCGCTGTATTCTTCCTGTTCCTTTTAAATTCCACCATTCAGTCAATTTAAATGTTCTATCCACCATCAGACCATGCATATAATTCTTACCTTCATTCACTGGCATTGTATAGGTTATTAAGGGATCTTTTTCATCCTGATAGGTTTTAAAAAATAAATTATCCTTAACATAACCGAATATATAAGCAAAATTCCATCGATTATTTAGAGTTCCTTGTATTCCCAATACGTGATAAGTTGTCGATTTTATTTCAACATTCCCTCTTGTATAAAAATACTCATTGGCATATTGTACCACTGGATTAATAGCATTGTATGGAATTTGTCCAATTGATTTTTGATAGGAAAAACCAAGAGAGGTTCCCTTTTCACGATTTATACTATACATTAGGTTTACCGAAGGATATATTCCCCTATAATGCTTATCATTTTTATGATTAATTTTTAAAGAATTGTAGGCAATTCTATTTTCCTGTACTCTGACACCAACTTTGTAAAAAATATACTTTCCCAGTGTAGAGGTAACATTGACATAACCGGCATAATTCTCTCCTGTCAATTTATAATTATCACTTAATTCCGGGTTATATGCCCACATGTCATTTTCCAGATTTTGAAAATCCAATAACTGCTCCAAATGAGTTAAATTATAATTAAGCCCTATATCCAGTTGCCATTTATCATTTACTTTCTTTTCCAACCTGGCATCTATTTCAACCATATCCGTCTGGTCATCCACCCGGTTACTGGTTATTTCTTCATATGCCTGTTCCTAATTCAACAGGTTATATTGATAATTATTATCCTGTTTTTTATTATTATTGTATCTCAAATAATCAGCAATAAACTTAAACATAGAACCTTTTTCGTCTATTCTCCAGTCATAATTGATAGCTGCCTGATATTCTTTGATCCTGAGCTTTTCTGTTATAACGGATCCAGACAGGTCAATCTGCTCCTCCCTACCATTCTTAATCATAGATTGGGTGTTATTGACAGGGGAACCATCCTTTACACCTACCCTGAAATTACCCCCAATGCTGTGTTTATCATTGAGTTCATAAGTCAGGCTAAGCCTATCTAAAAAAGAAGTGGACCAGCCTTTACCATCTGTTTTCATATCAATAAATGTATCTTTCTCCTTGTAATGAGTAGAAATATCATATTTGTTGAAATTCCTGAAATGTCCATAATATGTATAATTATAGATACTCAGTTTTCCATATCTGTAATTGAAAGAGGCATTCAGATTATCCCCCATATGTCCTTCTTCTACAAGTGTTGAAAAATTACCGGATGCAGACCTATAATATCCTCCGTCATCTATTTTTTTCAGTTTAATATAAATGACACCTCCCATGCTAGATGCATTTTCTTCAGCGCCACTTATAGGAATAATTTCAACTTTACCAATATTATCTGCCTGAATGGCATTCAACTCATTCCGATCCCTTAATTTTCATCCATTGACATAAATCTGAGTAACATCCTGTCCATTGATCTTAAGCATATTCTCTTTATTAGTAACTCCTGGCATTAAAGCAAGTACCTGACTGGTATTGTTCCCTTTTGTAATGGGGTGATTTTGCAAAGACACTATATATCTGTCTGCTTTATATTGTATAATATTAGCTGTCACTGTTACTCCGTCCAGCTCCAGTACGTTTTCCTCCATAATAACAGACTTAAGTTCTGTATCTTCCTGTATCTTTACAGGGATATATCTACGCTTATACAGTAAATGGGTGATATCTAATAAATAGGTACCCTGTGGAAGATTTTCAATTTTAAATCTCCCATTTTCGTCACTAATACTTCCCCGCACATACGAAGAATCTACTCCGCAAAGCACTGTAATGGTTGCAAAATCGACTATTTTCTCCAAGGAATCAGTTACTTTACCTTTCAAATAAAAAGTTTCTGTTTGCTGACTAAAAAGGCCGAATAAAAAGAAAGGAGTCATTAATATAAAAAACACAAAGTGAAAATTCTCATTCTGCAACTAATTTGATTCATATTCAAAGGTTAACTATCTCATCTTTTACTTAGCTTAACACAATTCTCTTAAGAATAAAAAATATGTAATCTGAAAGGTAAAAAAATCGTTGACACAAAAGTAGAATTACAATAAGAATACAAACTATCTTAATAGTTAAAATTATAAAAATAGAAAAATATTTTTGTAATGAAAAAACACTCAAAACCAGAATACAAAACTTTTATACCTACAGAAAATGTAAACAAAATATTAAATAATCAGCATATTAACTATTTGTATATAGCAATAACTTACAGGATTTTTTATAAAAAATTTGGAATAGATAAAGTCTATACAAACCTAAACTTAATAATCTGGACAACGTAAATTATTTTTAGAATAGGATTCTGAACATGCTTATTAAGGAGTAGAAGATTGTGAAGGTTAAAGTATAGCATACAATGGATCTTAAAAGAGAGGTTGAAGCATCGTTGGAAAAAGGAAAGATTTTTGAATTACAAAAAAACAATTACCTTTGCCTCCGAATACGAGGGGTGCTTGCAGGCACTGTCATAAACAGGCTGCAAGCTGAGATTATACCCATATTACCTGATGCGGATAACGCCGACGAAGGGAATGAGGACAAAGGATGGCCGCCTTTGTCCGGTATACTTCTTCTACGAACACTCCTTATCCTATTCACATCACTAATTAAAAATTAAATGATTTACAGGATGAAAAGTGTATTTCTTATTTCTGCGGCTACCTTTCTGGCCTTTGCTGAAAAAGGGCACGCCCAGGCTGACCTACTGACCGATTCACTCCATGTTTCCTTAGATGAGGTAGTCATTACAGCTACCAAAGCCGGGAAAAGTACACCGGTTGCCTACAGTGATATTTCCCGGCAGGAACTGTCCCGCCGGAATGACGGACAGGGAATTCCCTATCTGATCTCCCAGTCTCCGTCAGTGATTATGACTTCAGATGCCGGCACAGGCATTGGTTACTCAGGTTTTCGGATCCGGGGAACAGATGCCAGCCGGATTAACATCACAGTCAACGGTGTACCGGTCAATGATGCCGAATCCCATACGATTTTCTGGGTCAATATGCCGGACTTTGCCTCTTCCGTAGAAAATATCCAGATTCAGCGGGGAGCAGGAACATCGACCAACGGAGCAGCTGCTTTCGGAGCAACCGTGGCGATGCAGACCCAGCGTCCGGAAATGAAACCGTATGCTGAATATGCCGTTTCCGCCGGTTCTTTCGGAACAGTCAGAAACACAGTGAAGTGGGGGACCGGACTTTTATATGACCACTTTGTGTTTGATGCCCGCTATTCCAACATCCGGAGTGACGGCTTTATTGACCGGGCCTCTGCACAGATGAGTTCCTATTTTGTCTCCGCAGCCTTTTATGCCTCAAACACCCTGATTAAGTTCCAGATCTTCGGAAGTAAAGAGAAAACCTATCAGGCCTGGACAGGAGTTCCTTCGGAAATGTTAAAGGAAAACCGTACCTATAATCCGTGTGGGGCCTATATGGAAGATGGGATATTGAAATTCTATGATAACCAGATGGATAATTACTGGCAGGAGAACTATCACCTGATCGCCAGCCAGCAGTTAGGGGATTACTGGAATATGAACCTGACCCTTCACTATACCCGTGGAGATGGATATTACGAAGATTATAAAGCCAGTGCAAAATACGGTAGTTATAAATTACCGGATTACACAGACCCGGAGGGAAACACCCTGTCCAGAACAGACATGGTTCGCCGCAAATGGCTGGATAATCATTTCTACGGGGGAGTCTACAGTGCCAACTATCGTAGGGAAAAACTCCAGATGACTTTCAGAGGAGGGATCAATAAGTACGATGGTGACCATTTCGGACGGGTGATGTGGACTAAAGCCGCCAATGCCTTGCCGAAACCGGATTATGAATACTATTTCAATACAGGGGAAAAACTGGACTACAACATCTATACAAAAGCAAATTATCAATTCCTTTCGTTCCTGAACGGCTACCTGGACCTGCAATACAGTGGTATCGACTACCAGATTACAGGGAGTGATGACAAAGGGGGAGATCATATCGATGTGGACAAAAACTGGAATTTTTTCAATCCTAAAGTGGGAGTAAACTTTCAGCAAAACGGTCATCATGCCTTTGCATCCTTCTCAGTAGCGAACCGGGAACCCAGCAGGGACAACTTCACAGAAGCGGCCCCGGATGAACATCCGGTCCATGAGACACTCTATGATTATGAAGCAGGCTATACATTTACCCATTCCCGTTTCCAGGCCGGAGTCAACCTCTATTACATGGATTATAACAACCAGTTAATCCTGACCGGGAAAATCAGTGAGATCGGGGAAGCGTTAACGACCAACATCAAAGATAGCTACCGGATGGGGATGGAGTTCATAGCAGGTGTAGAGATTACCCCCTGGCTCCACTGGAAAGGGAATATGACCCTGAGCCGGAACAAGATCCGGAACTTTACGGAGTTTGTGGACAACTGGGATACCGGAGGACAGGAAGTCTATGAGTTAGGAACTACGAACATTGCCTTTTCTCCGGACCTGATCGTAAACAGTATATTTGACTTTTTCTATAAAGGATTTTCAGCAGGTTTCAGCTCCCAGTATGTAGGACGGCAATATCTGGATAACACCTCTTCCAAAGACCGGTCTGTTAATCCCTATTTTGTGAACAGTCTGCGCCTAGGATATGTTTTCAAACCAGCATGTATGAAAGAAATAGGGATAGATATCAGCATCAACAACCTGTTTAATGAAACATACGAAACCAACGGATGGGTCTATTCTTATCTGGAGGGAGGCGAACGGGAAAAAGAAGACGGATATTTCACACAGGCCGGAACACATGCGATGGCTCGTGTTACTTTTAAATTCTGACAGTAAGTGGAAACAGCACTGGAATATTTTGGAGTAGTGACCGGACTGCTTTATCTCTTTCTGGAGATCAGGCAGCACCGGGCTATGTGGATCATAGGGTTTATGACATCTTTCGTCTATGTAGTGGTATTCTTTCTGGCTAAAGTCTATGCAGATATGGGCTTAAACCTATATTATACCGGGATCAGCCTGTATGGATTCTGGCAATGGAGCAAACAGCGAAAGAGCACTTCCCGGAAAGAGCCGACACAGGAAGCTATCCTCTACAGGCATGTTACCTCCAGGCTTTTAGGAGGAATCCTGGGAAGTATAGGGATCATTTTCCTGGTAATATATTTCAGTCTGGCCCAATTTACCGATTCTCCCATTCCTGCCGGAGATGCGTTCACGACCGCCATAGGGATCGTAGCCACCTGGATGCTGGCCCGGCGGATCATAGAACACTGGCTATTCTGGGTAATCGCCAATGCTGTTTCCATTTATTTTTATTATGTCAGAGGACTATATCCCACCATGTTTCTGTATTTTTGTTACACCCTGTTAGCCATCGTCGGATGGTATACCTGGAAAAAGAAAGGAGAAGAGAGCTATGATAAAGACCTCTAATTGTGTGATCGTGGCAAACGGGAGCTTTCCTACGGCAGAGAACCCGCTGACCCTGTTAAAAGCAGCGTCCATAGTGATTGCCTGTGACGGAGCCATCCGTTCTCTTCACACCGAAGGAATCCTTCCCTATGTGATTGTGGGTGATATGGACAGCCTGCCGGAAGACTTACGGGCCTGCTATACCGACCGGTTGATCCGGGTGGAAGACCAGGAGACCAACGATCTCACCAAAGCAGTCTGGCAGGCCAGGAAACTGGGACAAGACGAAATCGTAATTATCGGTGCTACTGGATTACGGGAAGATCATACCTTAGGAAATATTTCTTTATTAGCAGAATATGAGCCTTATTTCCGGCGTGTAGAACTCGTAACAGATTCCGGCTGGTTTATTCCTCTTTCCTATTCTACCACTTTAGCCAGTGTTCCGGGACAACAGGTTTCCATCTTTTCCCTGACCCCACAAACCCGGTTGTCTGTTTCCGGATTGCGGTGGCCTGTCAAAGACCGTCCCTTTACTTCCTGGTGGCAGGGTTCTTTAAATGAAGCCACCGGACATGAATTCCGGATTGACCTGGAAGATAAAGGGCATATATTAGTATTCAGAACGTATGCCTGATTCCTACAGATCAGTAGGTATGATCAACTTACTCTCCCTGTATTTTTATGTAAATTTACTTTTATTTCAAGCAGGAAGTTGCCTTCCCGGATCTTCTTCCGTAAAGGCAACTTGTCTATAGGACCAAAGCAAAAGAGAGTAGGAAATATCCGGCAGACAGAAAAGAAATACTATATTCCTCCTGATCAGAAAAGGATTTGTAGTGAAAAGGGTATCTATGACCGAAGGGGATTTGTGATCGAAAGGGATTTGTGGCTGAAGGATATCGGAGATCGTCCTTAGCCAAATCCGGCAGATCCAACAGGGCTAAGTTGGCCAGTCCGACAGGTCCAAAGCAGCCCGGGTTTTATTTTTATCTTGAAAAATTATATTTTCATTTTTGATTGAAAAGCTATATATATATATATATATATTTGGGACTTACATACAAAATTACACCAACTTCAAGTCCCTTTTAAGTTTGGTGAGT
>JAJQFE010000039.1 GCA_021201295.1 Tannerellaceae bacterium
ACCTGTAACCGGCTGATCCGTAGTCAGCTACTCTATTCAGTTGAGCTACGCGGCCCTGCAATATAAGAATAAGATAGATTGGTGTGACCGCGACAGGATTCAAACCTGTAACCGGCTGATCCGTAGTCAGCTACTCTATTCAGTTGAGCTACGCGGCCATTGTTTCTTAATTGCGAGTGCAAAGATATGTGTTTTCTTTAAACTTCCAAAGAATTTTCTTCTCTTTTTATGAATTAATCCAGTAGCCTGGGGTTAAATATCAGGTAACCAATATTTATTCCAACATTAAAGTTCTTACTGGGTTGACTGTAGCCGTTTCCGTATAATCCTATGGACACGAAAGGTAATCGTAATACCAGAGACAATTCTCCCATATATTCAAATGAATCCAGGAACTTTCCGTAATAGGGAGCATCTGTAAAGACCCCATCTGTGACGACTGTATTTCTACGGATTTCATATAGAGGGGCAAAACAGTACAGGTCAGCCCGGAGATGTAATAACCGGCTGAGTTTAAAAATCGGAGTAATACCTCCGGCAAAATATTGATTGGACCGGAATGCTTCATTAAATACGATCTCACTGTGAGGTGTAGGAGTAAAAGCGGGAGCCTGTAATATAGAAGCCGTATAGTTGTTCATCAGGTTTTTACTCGAGATTACCATTTCTGCCAGATAACCTATATTGAATTTAGTGTTCAACGTATGATAACTTCGCCAGTGGCCTTTCATCTGTAACTAGCTATGTGTTTCCTCTCTGAATGAATTATCTGTGTAGGTGGTTGCAGGTCTGTATTTTTTCCCGGTCACATATTGGGCGGTGAGGTATTGCATACATCCCTCAATCGCATATTGTTTAGTATCCAGGGAGTTTCTTTCTATATTTAATGTTCCCACAAATAGGTCATAGGTATTTTTATCGAAATAAGAAGTATTCAGAGAAATATTAGTGGTTTGCAGATAATGATCCGTTAATCGACCGTAAGCAGCTCCTATTTCTGCTTTGGCACGGTTCAGAAAGGGAAACCCTAATTTTGCCCTTACATACAGTTCTCTTTGTTTGATAAAAGTGGGTACCATATCTTCATAGAATAGCGACTGGCTTTGTTGATATTTTTTATTGGAAAAAACACCGTCTACGTTTATATAGGTTGGTATCCGGGTTTGCAGGTAAAAGCGGCTGTTCAATAAAACCCCATCAAAAGAATTTCCCACCTGAAAATTAGCATTCAGGTCAGTCGCAAATTGAGAAAGTGTCTGGTACCCCAATCCTAAGAATAGTTGGTTTGCCTGGTGAGAAGAGATATTCCCTCCGAAACCGACACTGATCTCTTCTTTCATTTTTACATCTAAATAGAGGTCAAACTTTTTCTCTTTCTGGTTATACACAGCATGAGGCATGATTTCCCGTATTTTGGAATAGGTAAGCATTTTAAAATAGGCAAGCTTAAACTCTTCCATAGAGAATTCACCATTTATATCACGATGCAATTGTGCTTCGATATATCTTTTCTGTGCATCGTTCACACCTGTAACATAGATATTCTGGAAAATAAGTGGGGGTAAACTTTCCTTATATTCTTTTCTTCTTTCATTTACTTCAGCCACTGTAATTTCCCGGGGAACTCGTTGTTTGATGGAATCAATTAAAGAAAGAGTCCGTTTGTAACCAATTTCCATCAACTCATCAGCCCGTTGGAAATCCAGCAGAGAGACATTGGGAAAACTAAATTTGATCATCATTCCTTCTTCTTTAGGTACTTCATAATCTGTTTTCTGCATAATCATGGTTTCCAGTTGATTATAAGGGTTTTCCGAAGGTTTGACTTCTGTTCCGGCCACAGCCGAACCAAAAATAAAATCCGGATGGAACGCTTCGACCATAGGAGTAACCGGAAAATTATCATAAATTCCTCCGTCAAACAACGGGACACTGTCTTTCCATAAAGGATTAAATATAAACGGAAAGGTCATGGAGATCCGTATCGCATCTCCCAGGTCTCCATTTTTAAAGATTACAGGTTTTTGTTATAAATATCTGAACCTACTGTCCGGAAGGGAACAAACAGATTGTCAAAATTTCATCCCGCTTTAGCAGAGGTTGAAGCAAACAATCCCATAAAAGCCTGATTCATCTGTATCGGATTAATGAGGCTTCGGGGTAAAATATTGGTTCGTATATGCAAACTGTCGGAAATATCAATGGAAAAATGGGCAATCTCAGGTGTAGGGTCCGGCTTTTTAAAGTAATAGATATATTCGTTTTCCACTGTTCCTGTTTGCCAGTAACCGAATTCATCTGAAAGGATCAGTTCCAGCATTTCTTCCGGTGAATAACCTATGGCATATAATCCACCGATTACCGCTCCGATAGAAGTTCCGGTAATGTAATCAATCGGGATATCATGTTCTTCCAGTGCCTTGATCACACCGATATGGGCAGCTCCTTTGACACCACCTCCACTTAATACCAGACCTATTCTTTGAGCGGAAAGAATATGAAAGGTGAAAAGAAAAAGAATGGTAAGGAGAAAAATCTTCTTCATATGATATAATGAGCGTTAATCGATATTAAAAATACTTGTAATTTCTTATACAACAATTGATCTTTACGGTTTTTTACCGGTAAAGTGTGAATAGAGAGTAAATATTGTGAAAAGGAGGCGTCTGTTTTCCGGGAAAAGTCAGGTAAAATTTTAGGAATAAAAGGTAAAAAGAAGGCATTTTATATACATAGCTATCCTTAATCTTTAGGGGCCATGTCTTTTAAGAGCGGATACAATAAAAAGCCATCTCCTCATGACTATAGTAAGCCTGGAGTAAAAGTAACAATTCTTTGCCTTTTAATTCATGAAACGGTTCACAATTTAATCCATGTTTCAAATGATATACCATTTGTCGGGTAAAATCTATTATAGATTGTTTCAGAGGAGTAGGGGTAAAGTCATATAAGATAATCTGGCTATGTTGATAGTACATCCGGTATCTATCTTTTTCACATATAGTCGATAAAACATCCAGGTTAAAAAGTAGTATCGTTGCTTTTTGTTGTACCTCTATCTTTATAGGAGTTTCTTTAGGCAATAACAGTCCTTCGCGGTTATTCATCTCTACCGGAGAAAAATCCTTGGATGTTATCCTGATCGTTCCTTCCTGTGGGAACAGGAGCTGGAAAGAATGGAATATAAATTTCTTTTTTGTCTCTTTTCCGGTTAATTCGATATATCGGAATTCACTATTTCCAGCTGCCCTATAAAGGTTGGAAGCCTTCTGTTTTTCTACATAAAATATCTTTTCCATTTATGATTACTATGATTAGATATCCTTTTCTGCTAAATATATAGTTTATATATACATCATTCTTTTTGTTTGGTTCATAGTATGATCCGGTGGTTTGGTAAAGGTATAATATTTTTAGAATTAACCATTTATTACCAGATTATTTTTAGATTTATATAAATGAAAGGACAGAATTCCCGGAATAAAAGGAGAAATTTGTAAAATTAAGTGACGGAAAATGTAACAAATAACCGGAATGAAAAAGTAAAAAAGCAGAATTTATTAATCGTAAAGGTTAAAATATGTTATATCTCTGTCTTGAATGTACTTTTTACCACCGGACTAAAATTAAAATAGTATCTGATTATAAGCTGTTTATCTATAAATATGGGCAAAGTGTGAATTGTAAATCTCTAAGACACTTTTTTCGTAACAATTGAATTAAGGTGAATATTTACATTTGTATCACCCAAGAATATAAAAATAAGATCATAACTAAAAAACAACCTTTTTGTGATAGCCCTTAGGAGCAAACATAAACTAACTAATAGTATCAAAAATGGAAAGGCTTGTTTATTGGAAGGAATTTATTTCCAGTCATAAGGATAAATCTGAATTTAAAAAAGGTTTTAGGCTTTGTCAACCGGATACGGGAGATTATCTGGAAGCTACCACTGTTAACCACCATCATCTTTTATTCGTTCTGGAGGGAAAAATAGAGGTCCGGTGTAATCAATTCTCTGTCAGAGAAATTTCGTCAAATCATTGCATATTGATCCCTAAATCAGCTTTTATAGAAATTCAGGCCGTTGAACGGTCCAAAGTAGTGGATTTTAGTTTTGATGTCTTGACTAATATTTGTAAAAAAGATTTGTTTCAACAATGTAATGCCTATTACAGGGAACCGGAATATGACTTTATACCTGTTTTTTTACATCCACCTATTACCCGGTTCATTGAACAACTCGAATACTATTTTCAAAATGGACTCGATTGTGAAACATTTCAGGAATTAAAAGAACGTGAATTCTTTTTTCTTCTGACCAATTATTACACCCGAGAAGAAGTGGCCACACTCCTGTATCCTTTATTGGGGGGAACGAATTTCAAAAATTTCATACTTACACATTATAAAATGTGTAAGATAATTTGTAACTTGCCGTCTGTTTGGAAGAACGGACAGGAGAAATGCCTGTATGGAAAGGAATTATGAAGTAAAAACTAATACATAAAAAGTGATACATATGAAAAACACATGTTTACTGACATCGGGTATGATGCTGGGTGCTCTTTCGCTATATACCCAGGCAAGTGATCAACCTAACATTATTTTTATTTATGCGGATGATCTGGGCTACGGGGACCTGGGGTGTTATGGGTCGCAGGTGAACCGCACGCCTAACCTGGACCGGATGGCTGCCGAAGGGATCCGTTTTACTGACTTTTATTCCGCTTCTTCCATCTCTTCTCCTTCGCGGGCCGGGTTAATGACCGGCAGGCATCCGATCCGGATGGGGATTCATGCGGTCTTTTTCCCGGGTAGTTATACAGGTATGCCGCAAAATGAAATTACGATGGCGAACGCGTTACAGGATGCCGGATATTACACGGGTATTGTCGGAAAATGGCATTTAGGGCATATGCCGGAATACCGTCCTTTGCAGCGTGGCTTTCATGAATATTTCGGGATTCCTTACTCTAATGATATGAATCCCAGTATTTATATGGAAAATAATGAGGCGGGTAACCGTATGGTGAACCAGGATTCTATTACGTATCATTACACGCAGCGGGCTGTCCGTTTTATAGAGGAAAACCAGGATCATCCTTTCTTCCTTTATCTGGCTCATAATATGCCCCATGTCCCTTTAGGGGCTTCTCCTGCTTTTAAAGGGAAATCCCCGCATGGATTATATAGTGATGTGGTGGAAGAATTAGACTGGGGGATCGGAGAGGTGTTGAACAAATTGGATGAGCTGGGGCTGGATGAGGACACGATTGTGATATTTTCCAGTGATAATGGTCCCTGGTTGACTGAAGGACCTCATGGAGGAGTTGCTACACCATTGTTTCAGGGTAAAGGGACTTCCTGGGAGGGTGGTCAAAGGGTGCCTGCGATCATTCGCTGGAAAAAAGCTATTCAGCCCGGCCAGGTTCATTCGGATATGGCCTGTATGCTGGACTGGTTTCCAACTTTGGTGAAGCTGGCCGGAGGAAAGGTGCCGACAGACCGGATCATTGATGGGGAGGATATTTCTCCTGTATTGTTGGGGACCGGCAAGAGACCTACCCAGGATTTTGCTTATATAGAATATGGAAAGGTCCTGGCTTACCGGAGCGGGGATTGGAAAATGATTGTACCGGAAGAGGAGCGTAAAGGGAATTTCTGGGTGGCGGATGTTCCGGCACATGATACGGTGTTATACAACCTGAAGGCGGATATCAGTGAGCAGACGGATGTAAAGGACCAGCATCCGGAAGTACTGGAAAGGCTGATGAAGAAAATGGATGCGTTTAAAGAGACGCTGAAGGATTGTCCTCCTCCTTTGTTTGTGATGGAGTGGTACACGGAGATGTTTACCAATCAACAACGCCGGGAGGTGATTGAAGAGGCAAAACGAAAGGGAATAGAACCTAAATCGGGTGTTACTTCCGATTATTGACCGGCCGGATCTTTTCCCGGTTGCCTTATGGCAGGTTCCTGCTCTTTCCATAGGGCAACCGGGAAGAAACTGAAGGGTTTAAATATAATATTCAATCGTGTCTATTAATCCTGCCCGGAGTGCATATTTGGTAGCATCGTGTATGTTCCGGACTTCCAGTTTACGGAAGATGTTTTTTTGTGGGTGATAATGGTATATACACTGGAATGTCTTTCACAGGCAATTTCTTTGGCTGACTTTCCGATGGCGATCAGTTTCAGGACTTCTGTTTCGGTAGGGGTAAGTGCCTCTTTGCAGGGTTTGGTCTTTTTCCGGAAATGCATCAGCAACCGGATAATCGGGTTACAAATAAAATTCTCTTTTTTTAATGCGTATTTTACGGCTAACAGGATCTCATTGGCTTCACACTTTTTCAGTACGAAGCTGAAATGGGAATTCGTGCAGTAATCGGAGAGAAGACTTTCACTCATGTCTTCACTAAAAATGATCCAGTGTACTTCCGGGTGGGCTGTATGGAATTGTTTTAATACTTTTTCTTCCATAAAAGGAGAAAGGGCTATATCTATGATTACAATAGCCTCCGGATAGCGTTGGAGAATACTTTCCAGTTTACCCAAGGAACTGAGTTCTTCTATGATTTCTCCGGTAGGGCATACGTCTTGAATGAGGTATGAGATTCCTATCCGTGAAATGTCCTGATTGTCTGCCAGAATGAATGTCTTCATATAAGAATTTTATAAATAAATTACCGGTGTAAACCACATTCTTTATGCTCCGGGTTTTCCCACCACCAACGTCCGGCCCGGATATCGTCTCCGGGCTGTACAGCATGGGTACAGGGTTGACAGCCGATACTGGGGAATCCTTTATCATGTAAGATATTATATGGGACCTGATGGGTACGGATGTAATCCCATACGTCCTGTTCGGAGAAATGGATCAGGGGATTTAATTTAATGATGTTGTTCTTTTCATCCCATTCCACCATTTGCAGACTCTGCCGGGTTACCGCCTGGCTGTTTCGTAGTCCGCAGATCCATACTTCCAGATTTTTAAAAGCTCGTTGGAGGGGTTCCAGTTTTCTTACCTGGCAACAGCTTTTTCGTTGTTCAATGGAATAGTAGAATCCATTGATCCCATTTTCATGGACAAACTTTTCTACTTTTTCCGCATCTGGAAAGAACACCTGTATCCGGATCTGGTATTTCCTGTTGGTTTGATCTATCAAGCGATAGGTTTCCGAAAATAACCTGCCCATATCGAGAGTAAAGATGGAAGTTCCCGGATCGATTTTAACGATCATGTCTGTTAAGGTCTGGTCTTCCAGTCCCAGACTGGAGGCCAGGGCTATGTTCCCTTTAAAATGTTCCAGGAAGTAGGTCAATACCTCTTCCGGGCTACTGTTGAGAAACTGGTTATTTAATTCTTCTGCTAATGCTTTTGTTACCATGTTTTTTTATTTAGATGGATGCCCGGGAAACGGGAATCTCTGTTTTATTCACTCTTCTTGTTTGTATCACTTGTCCTACTAACATAATCAGTGGAGTAGGATAGGTGTTTTCTTCCTGTTCCAACCGGGTAAGTGTAGTAACAAATTCCTGCTGGTCGGGAAGGGACACATTGTACATTAACAGGACGGGAGTTTCCCGGTCTCTGCCGTGGGTGATCAGTTCATGGGCTATTTGTTTCAGATGGTTTGCTCCCATATAATACACCAGGGTATCTGCATCTGGTGTCTGCAGGTTTTTGGAATGTTCGGAAACAAAGGCTACGGAAGAGGCAATTCCCCGGTGAGTCAGGCTCACTTTGGCGAAAGCCGCCAGGGCACAGGCTGTTGTGACTCCGGGAGTTACTTCTACTTCCACCTGATGGCTTTCCAGAAAATGTACTTCTTCCCCCCCCGTGGGCAAATATCATAGGATCGCCTCCTTTTACCCGTACCACGTTTTTTCCTTCAGTAGCTGCTTTCAGTAATAACCGGTTGATCTCTTCCTGTTCTTTGGAATGGTGTCCGGAGCGTTTACCTACATCTACCAATTCTTTGTTTAAAGATTCTAGATAGGTCCTGTGTACCAGGTTATCATGAAAATAATATCTGCATTCAGGAGGGCTTTTTCACCGGCAATAGTCAGTAGTTCAGGATTACCGGGATCAAATCCTACCAGGGTTACTTTACCATACCCATTTGTATCAGTTTTTTTCGTTTGTATCATATGCTGTTATCTATGGTCAGTCGATGGGCAATAGGTTATTGTCTATAAGTTCCTGTATTCTGTTCCGTATGGCGACCGCTCTTTTTACCTCTTTTCCATCTGTGGCTACTGAGATAGTCAGGTTCTCTTTCCTGTAAATAGCCGGAGAGGTAAAATCGCATAGTTCCGGCGCATCGCATACACTGGCTAAAATCCCTGCTTTTTCTGCATCCTGTTTGATTTGCTGGTTGAGCTTCCTGTTATCTGTGCATATATAGATCAGATGATAATTCTGCAGGTCTCCTGTTTCGTATGCTTTCCGGATATAGGTGAAGTTGAGTTGACTGAATTGGGGGTGGAAGTCAGGTACCAATATAGTCACATCTTCTGCAAAACGGGCCAGTATGGTTGCCTTATGCAGCGCCACATTTCCTCCGCCTACCAGCAGGATCTTTTTATTAGTCAGGGTAATATTGATCGGTAGAAAATTCATTTGTATAGTTATTTTGAAGGAATCAGAGGAGTCAGGGAATCAAAGGAGAATAAATTAATAATCTACTTACCTCCTTTAACTACTTGACTCCTTTAACTACTAATTATTCTTTCTCTTTGTTCCGAATAGTTCGGTTGCGCCCCAGTCGAAGTAGTAATTCTTATCTTCTTCGAAGGTGGGAATAGGGGAAAATTCACGGATCAGTGCTTCGATATCAGTGCTTCCCTCTTGTGCAATATAGGAGCGGAAAGCCGGATACCTCTCTTTTTTACTGAGATAGGTTTCGAATAACCAGATACAGAAATCCGGCAGGTCTTTGGCACTGATTACACCGATGGTTTTGCCTAATGCTTTTTCTCCACCGGTTTGTGCGTAGACGGTATAGGCTGGATATGCTCTGTCTCCCCGGGCTACTCTTCCTGAAAAGCCTATATGGGACCATACCTGTTGGGCGCATGAATTGATGCAACCGGATAGATTGATCCGGATAGCTTCTATTTCATCCAACGAAAGCCCGCTTTCTATCAACCGGTTACGGATTGCTTTCGCCGCCCCCTGGGAAGAGCAGGTTCCCAAACGGCAGGTATCAGCTCCCGTACAGGAGATGACATCATTGCATAGCCGGGGAAGTTCAGTTTCAAATCCCAGTTCCCGGAATAACAGCCATACATCCGGGAGATAGGCTTCCGGAATATTCCGGAGTTGAATATGCTGGCGGGTAGTAAAACGGATCACATCATTTCCGAAACCAGCGGCAAAGACTGCCAGTTTTTCTACTGTATCCGGAGTGATGGTTCCCTGTTGGACCGGGAGCAAAACCGCATAGTGTCCTTCCTGTTTCTGTGGTGTGGTATATCTTTTCTTCCATCGTTCAAAGGTGGGGATATAATCCGGTAAGGAGGGATTCGTATCGGGTGTCTGATAACTGAACACAACCGATGATGGAGTATAGGGAATGGGATTTTCTGTTTTGGCCTGCTCTACATATCGTTGAATGAGCCGGATCGTTTCTTCTTCCCCCCGTTTATAGAAAATATGCCGTATGCGTGCTGTATAGCGGTTGGTACGATCCCCGTTCTCAGAAAAAAACGTTTGATAGCGAAAGCTACCGTTAACAGATCCTCTTCCGGTATGAAGTCATAGATCAGCCAGCCAATGGTTGGTTTAGAAGCCACGGAACCTCCTACATAGACTTTAAACCCTTTTTTCCCGTCTATGATCCGGGGAATAAACCCCAGGTCGTTGATCAGTGTGTAGTCTGCTTTTTTTCTGAGATATCAAAGGCAATCTTAAGTTTACGGGGTAAGGTAAATGAGTCTTCCTGTGCGATCAGAAAAGTAGTCAGATCCACCGCATACGGATAGACATCAAACACTTCTTCTGCATCTATTCTGGCACGAATATCCACTAAGATATTACGGACAGTGTTTCCTCCGCCTCCTTTACTACTGAGTCTGAGACGGTCCAGAGAATCTACTACGTAGGTCACCCGGTTAAGTGTAACATAATGGAACTGGATTTCTTGTCGGGTCGTAATATGAAAATAAGGAATTTCTGCCTGTCGGGCTATCTCTGCAAGTCCTTGTAGCTGGGTAGGGGAGATATAACCACCCGCACAGCGTACACGGACCAGATAGGTTTTGTCTGTTCGTTGTTCATATACTCCCATCGGAGTCCGGACAGCTTTAAAACTGTCTTCATCTAATTTCCCGTCTTTATATTCTTCTATACAGGATTGCAGCTGTTTTATATCATCCGTATGTGTATGTGGTATTATATACATGTTTTTGGGTTTTTATAATAAATGATGGGACAAAGGTAGAGTAGGAAAGGGTTTTCCCAAATACCATACTTGTGGTATTTCTCTTTGCTCTCCTTTGTATACAGAAAAATGGTTTTCCTGTGAACAATTCTAAACCTTATTCTTGTTTTATCAGTACCTTATTTACCTCTTAAAAAAGAAGCAAGAAGATATCATAGGAATAGATCGAAACGAGTACTTTTTATTTAATACTTTGTTTTAGTGAATTTTAATTATAAATTTATATATATATTATGATATCTTTCTTGCTTCTGTTATAGTAAGATCCACAGTATCAGTTGCCTGTGCAAAGAGGAGAATAACCGGACATGTACTATGAAAAGGGGAATGGAAAAAACGAATATTAAATTTACCTCTTTAGGCAACAGGGTAATAAAAAAGTCGTAAATTTAATACCCCGTAATAAAAAGTTAACAATGGCAGATAGAATAGGAAATACAGGCAGAGGAAAACAAAAGACAGTTTTGGTTCCTGATATGGGGCGTTTGCAGCCACAGGCCAGAGAATTGGAAGAGGCTGTTTTAGGGGCTTTGATGCTGGAAAAAGATGCTTATTCTATTGTGAGTGAGATCCTGAAGCCGGAATGTTTCTATGAAAAGTCTCATGAGATGATCTATGCTGCTATTGTTGACCTTGCACTGAACCAGCGTCCGGTGGATATGCTGACGGTAATGGAACAGTTGAAGAAAAGAGGAGAACTGGACCAGGTGGGTGGGCCTTTCTATATTACCCAACTGACCAATAAAGTCGCCAGTAGCGCCCATATTGAATATCATGCCCGTATTATTGCACAGAAATATCTGGCGCGTGAGTTGATTTTTTTCACTGCTATGATCCAGGGGAAGGCCTTTGATGAGACGATTGATGTGGAAGACCTGATGCAGGAAGCGGAAGGGAAACTATTTGAGATTTCCCAGCGGAATCTGAAGAAGGATGTGATGCAGATCAATTCGGTGATCAAGGATGCGATAGCCATGATCCAGAAAGCAGCTAACCAGACAGAAGGGTTGAGCGGTGTACGTACCGGCTTTGACGGATTGGATAAGATTACTTCCGGCTGGCAGAATTCCGACCTGATCATTATTGCTGCCCGTCCTGCCATGGGTAAAACCGCCTTTGTCCTTTCGATGGCTAAAAATATGGCAGTTAATTTCAATACCCCTGTAGCTCTTTTCTCGTTAGAGATGAGTAATGTACAGTTGGTGAACCGTCTGATCGTGAATGTCTGTGAGATTCCGGGGAATAAGATCAAGCGGGGAAATCTGGAAAGTTATGAATGGGAGCAACTGGATTTCAAGATCAAGGAATTGTATGATGCTCCTATTTATGTGGATGATACTCCCAGTCTTTCGGTCTTCGAACTCCGGACAAAAGCGCGCCGGCTGGTTCGTGAACATGGAATTCGTTGTCTTATTATTGACTACTTGCAGTTGATGAATGCCAGCGGGATGAGTTTTGGTAGCCGTGAGCAGGAGGTCAGTACGATTTCCCATTCATTGAAAGGGCTGGCTAAAGAACTGGATATTCCGATCATTGCTTTGTCCCAGTTGAACCGTGGTGTGGAAAGCCGTCAGGGAATAGAGGGAAAACGTCCTCAGTTGGCTGATTTGCGTGAATCCGGTGCGATTGAGCAGGATGCGGATATAGTATGTTTTATCCATCGCCCGGAATATTATAAAATCACGGAGGATGAACGGGGGAATTCCCTATTGGGATTAGCAGAGATTATTATTGCCAAGCATCGTAATGGTGCGACCGGGGATGTTCGTCTCCGTTTCAAAAGTGATTTTGCCAAATTTATGAATATAGATGAAGATATAGCAGTACGGGAGTTTACGTCCGGTATGAATGTAAGTCAGGCGGAAACCATACCACCGATTCCTCCTTCTTCCGGGGTAGATTTTATTCAACAGGGAAGTAGTAATGAAGTTCCGTTTTGATATATAGTTGCCGGTTGGCAACTATTTTCTTTTACCGGCTTACCGGATGTGTGAACATTCACCTATTAGGTATGAAAGAATTTTTTTATATCCTGGTATATCTATAAAGGAGAAATCATCTTGCTGGCTGTAGCGGTCTCCTGGATGTTTTTCCGCTATCTTTTTGAGATTGCCGGCAAGCGGGTCGGTACATTGCCACTGAATATTCTTCGCTTAAGAATGTCTATTGTGATGAATTATTTTTTATCTGACAAAACCTGTAAATAACAGGCAGAATAGGTAGCCTCTTTCTTTTTTCCATTGTTTTACTATAAAGTAGTATCTTTACACAAGAATAACAGGAACCTATGAAATTTATTAGATATATATGGATCCGGGTAAGAAATCTCCTTTTATTTCTTTTCCTGTTTAGCCTGATAGCTGTAGTAGGATATAAATTCATTCCGGTTTATTATACACCTTTAATGTTTATCCGGTCCTATGAACAGTACAGAGCGGATCAGCCGGTTAAGATAGATCATACCTGGGTGCCTCTGGAACAAATAGCTCAGCCATTGGTGCAGGCGGTGGTGGCCTCAGAAGACAACCTGTTTCCGGAACATCATGGTTTTGATATGGATCAGATCCGGAAGGCCAAAAAGGAAGCCGAACAAGGAAAACGGGTCCGGGGAGCCAGTACAATTTCCCAGCAAACGGCAAAGAATGTGTTTCTATGGCCGGGAAAAACCTATTTCCGGAAAGGATTGGAGGTTTATTTTACTTTTCTGATTGAGAAAATATGGGGAAAAGAAAGAATTATGGAAGTTTACCTGAATTCTATTGAAATGGGAGATGGAATTTATGGGGCGGAGGCTGTAGCAATGGCCCATTTTGGAAAACATGCTTTTGAACTCACCCGGGATGAAGCTGCCCTGATCGCTGCTACTCTTCCTAACCCCAGACAGTATAATTCGGCTAATCCATCTGCTTATATGAGAAAACGTCAGATGCAGATTTCATCTTTAATGGGAAAACTGTTAAAAGTAAATATGGGATATGGTGCTGACAAGGATGCAAACATAAAAAACAAATAACAACTCTATGGATGGATTTCTTTTTTGGGATTTGGGAGTAATAGATTATGCGGAAGCCCTGGCGGAACAGACGTCTGTTTTCAACTCTTTAATCGCTGCGAAGTTACAGGAAAAACACGAATGGAATCATTTATTATTCTGTGAACATATGCCGGTATTGACCATAGGCAAGAGCGGAAAAAATAATAACATGCTTATTCCGGAGGAACGGTTGAAACAACGTGGCATTTCGCTGTATCATGTAAACAGGGGAGGAGATATAACCTATCACGGACCGGGACAGATCACCGGGTATCCTGTATTTGATCTGGAAACCTGGCAAATGGGATTAAAACAGTATATCGATACGTTAGAAGAGATCGTGATCCGTTTTCTGAATCTATATGGAATTCAGGGAGAGCGTTTACCGGGTGCAACAGGGGTCTGGATAGATACCGGGCTACCCGGTAAAGCCCGTAAAATCTGTGCCATAGGGGTAAAGAGTAGCCGGTATGTTACCATGCATGGTTTTGCTCTGAATATTAACACAGATCTGGATTATTTTTCTTTAATCAATCCTTGCGGATTTGTAGATAAAGGGGTAACTTCACTGGCAAAAGAATTAGGTGGTAAACAGGATTTTAATCGGGCCAAAGAACAGCTTCATTGTTTGTTTACAACGTTCTTTGATTAAATCCGGGTATAGGAATAAGGCTTTTTAACCGGAGCAACTATTCCGGATTCTCTTTTATAAGTAATAACTCTTCGTTGAGTTTTTCATCCAGTTCATCCAGTTCTCTGACAGTGTCTTCCGGTAAAATCAGACGGGTATCTGCCTGAGGAATCAGGGAAGGATAGCGTCTTCTGCGGAATAATTCTGATATATGGTTGAAATCCTTTTTATACAGAATACCTAATCCTTGTCTGGTCAGGCTAGAAGTCAGGTTGTAGTACATATCATTCGCATGGTTATAGGCTTTCAGACGGATTTCGCCACTCCTGGTCAGCATATATTCCACATCAAATTCACCGACAAATACATTTCCTGGTGTATTGACATTATTCTGGTAGCCGAAGTTCCCGTTAAATATCAACCGGTTGTCCAGTAATTGAGTGGAAAGTAACATCTCTACCTCTGTTTCGGTAAATCCTTCCTGCCCTGTACGGATATTGGTCCCGATCTGTACTTTATCTGTAATACTGTTTAAGATACTGGATAACTGGTAGGACAAAGCAGAAGAGGCTAAGGCTCCTAACTCATTGGTCGAAGTAGCTTCTGTCGAGAATTCCGGTTTAGTGAATTTATTTAATACTAACAGATAGACAATCTGCCGGGTGAGTAAGTCTTCCGTATTGACATAACTCTTGACCTGTTGTTCCAGATCTGGATTGGAACTAGGTAATTCAATATCAAAACTAATGGTCGGATTGGTCAGCACTCCGTCTAATAGCAGGACGCAATTGACCGGCACACTGACACGGGGACTTTGGGTAGCCAGATCTGTCGACAAATCATTCAGGTTGGCGGTCAGGGTATAAATGGCCTCTACATCCAACATGGCAAAATAGGGATCTCCCTGGAAAGTAACCGTACTACCTTCCCGAATCTTAAAGTTTCTGTGGATTAACTGCTGCAGGCTGAAATTGTAATTCCCACTCAGGATGTTGAATCCGCCATACATCCGGAGGTCACTTTTAGTTCCATACTGGATCTGCATCGTACCACTGCCAAAGCCTGTGATCTTATCTCCGGCTACCGGGTCCATGATCAGTTCGATATTGGCATCCTGTGTTATATCTAACAGAAAGTTCATCCGTAATTCCGCGCTTTCATCCGTAGCCAGCAAAGGTGTAGGGATGGAATCAGTCGGTATGGAATTATTTCCGGCCGCTAATTTATTTTTATCCACAAAGGTGATGAAATCATATTCTGCCGCCCGGGAATCACTCATAAAATTCAGCGAAACCGAAGTTTTAGGCTCACTCCGCATATTAATATCAAAATTGATCAGCCTTTCATTTCCCTGGATCTGTGCCGAACCGCTTCCGAAGACAGTTCCGTAGATCATGGGGTTTATCCTTTCTGTGACATCATACACTAACATATTGTTAACCTGGATATCTACATCGAAATCCACATCCCGGAAATGGTTATGGTTAACTGTAAGTTCTATTTTGGCGGTATTGGTATGTTTATCGTGTACCGTGAAGTTTTTGGCCTGAATGGTTCCGGGTTTCATCAGGACCGAATCACTGAAGGTGTAGTAAGTATTCAGGAATTCGATCCCTAAACCTCCTTCCCGGACATAGGCATTCCCTTCAATATCCAGGTCACTGAACGGACCGAACAGACGTACCTGTCCGGAACCATATCCCTGTACATCCTGAGCGACATTCTGTAAGAACGGCTGTAGAAAAGCCACATCAATTTCATTAGCATCAAAAGACAAATCCAGTCCGGAATTCGCACCTACGGGATAAATATGCCCGCTGATATCTGTCCAGCTACTGTCATTTTTATGGATATTCCCTAACAACAGAATTCCCTGTTGAATATCATCCCATTCACTGAACAGGTTCAGTTTGCCGAACTCTACCTGGTTAAAAGAAAAGTTTTCTATTTCCAGATCCGTGTTCAATATACGGCTTCCGTAAAGATCGTTTGCGTGGATGATTCCGGTTGCTTTTCCTGCAAACTGCAGGACAGAGATATTTAATATATCAAAGATATAACTTAACTCGATCTGGTTCAGACTAACTAAAAGCGTATCCGACGGGTCCTTAGAAATGGCTCCGTCTAAAAGAAGAAATTGCTGGTCATGATCTACAAGAAAATTATTGATCCAGATTTGTCCGTTTTGTACACTGATTCCGGCCTGTTCAATATACCAAATGGTGTCATTAATCACAAAAGGACTTTTATGGATAGCCACTTCCGTACGCAACTCTTTCTTACCCTGCTCCTCTTCCTGTGTGATAAAGCGGGTGGAAGCTGATAGATCTGCTCTGAATAAACGTTCTTTATTATTAGCCCAGCTAAGCAGCGTATTGACCGTGTTGTTTGAAGCATCGGCTTTGAGTTCGAGATAATTCCGTAAACCTTTGGCATTATAATTAGTTGCACGGACCTGCAGATTGGCAACTCCCAAAGGATTATCAGCCCTTACATACCCGCTTTCAAACACACCCTGTCCAATTCTGAATGCAGGGAGGAAAGCCTCCAGACGAAATTTATCATAGATATTATTATAGTGTCCGGTGATCCGTGCCTGATTGACCACTGTAAAAGGTAGTTTCAGGGTTTGAGAGAGAGATTCCGTATTCTCTATGGTAAGCAGTAACGAAAAGTTATTTGTATCTGTTTTTTCATTTTTACCCCGTGTCTGGATAAATGTCGGAATATATTCATTAAACGTATTCAGCATACTCGGGACAAAAGTAGTAAAAGAATAGGTACCGGTCACTTCACCATTAATAATATCCGATTGGATCGTCAGGCGGCGGTCTTCCGAATTTCCGGTTGCTTCAACAGCCAAATGGTCCAGCAGGAAATTACTGGGAGCAGTCAGGAAAGCCAGGCTGTCAATGGTAATACTTCCTTCTACGTTGTCAATGGTATTCCCGGTAAAATCAGCCTGTAGGATAAGAGAAATATCCGGGGATTCATAGGCATCCCATAAGTTCAGGTGATCCGGACGGAAATGGTCCAGATGAGCCGTAAAATTGAATAGGGAATTTTCCCCCTGATTCCAGAACATTCCCTCCGCATACAAATAACCATTCGGGTCTTCTATCCGTATATTTCCATCAAAGCTATGACGGTCAAAGTTCCCGGCTAACTGCAGGTTCTCATACCGGTATCCTTTCAGGTCAAACTCCTTTACCTGCGCATTGATATGTCCGGAAAAATCACCTCCGACCGGACGGTGGGCATCTATGGAAATATCAAAACGGGCTACTCCAAACAGACTGTCATTTTGTAACAATTCTCCCAGTTCAATTTGGGAAGAAGAGATCGTACCACTTAAATAAGCAGCCGTATTTTTTTCTTTATTACTACCAAAGATCATATCTGTTTGCAGGGAGCCTATGGCCGAAGAGACTTTTCCGTAGGCTACCAGGTTATTGAAGAAACCGGAGATTTTCCCTGTAAAATGAATGGTTCCCAACCGGGTGACAGGATCCGGTAGCCGGATAGGTTCTTTATTAAAATTGTTGACCAGTCCGGTTAATCCCTCGTTAGTAATATACATTCTGTTCACCTGTCCGAACATATATGCCTCTTCCGGACGGGTGATTCCCTTTAAGGACATTTGCCCGACAAAAAGTATTTTATCACTGTAATTCAGTGTCAGGTGTTTCAGGTTAATATCATTGATAAAGCCCGATGCTTCTGCAGAGAGTTCGATCGTATCCTTAAAGTTCACAAAGGCCGGGACAAAAGCAGACAGATCCTGGAGAGATATCCGGGAAGGGGCAATATTCAGGTTAACAGGTGCGTCATTCAGGAGATTCTGCAGGCTATCAATCCGGGAGGTTCCCAGTGTCACCCCACCAATGTTGAGGTTGGTATGCGGAAGCCGGATTTCAAAATCCCGGATATAAGCGCTGTCTTTGTTGGCTACCACATTCAGGGATAGCTTGTTTAGAGTAAAGCCGAAACTTTCTTCCAGACTCATTTTCTTTATATGGGCATTCAAGCTGTCTTTATTAAAAGCTTTCAGGGAAATATTCGCACTTAGGTTCTTTACATCCACATGATGAGGATTAAATTTTTCCGGTGTTTCTCCCTTACTCAAAACATGATAACTGAAGTTCCCTCTCCGGATCAGGATAGAATTAAACCGCAGGTCTACATCCAGTTGTTTTTTGGTAGTATCCTGACTGGAAAAAGCATCTATAACAAACTGCAGGTTTAAAGGAGACTGAGTAGTCTCTTTTTTAAGATTCACCGAAAAACCAAACAGCCGGATTGTCGTGAAGACAAATTTCTTTTTCCATAACGGCAATAACTCAAGCCCTGCCACCATATGGTTTGCTTCAAATAAAACAGATCCATCCTGGTCTTCCAGGTAGAGCCCATCCAGAACCAAACGGTTAGGCCACTGGATATTCACCTTCTCTATCCGTACAGGTACACCTAACCTGCCGGATAAGTCTTCTGTAGTAACCTGAGCCACTTTTTGCTGGATGTAAGGAATTTTCAGCAGAATGGTAGGTAACGCGTAGAATATCCAGAATAAAATAAATAAGGTGACCACTATGTATTTTAAACCTCTAATACCTTTATATATTTTATGTACAAATCTACAATATTATCGCGATAGTTTTTGTTATTTTGCATTAAAAAAGAAACATATGAGCATAACGATATTGGGAATTGAATCCTCGTGTGATGATACATCTGCTGCAGTCATAAGAGACAGTGTGCTATTATCAAACGTAATTGCCAGCCAGGCAGTCCATGAATCATATGGAGGAGTAGTTCCCGAACTGGCTTCCCGGGCCCACCAGCAGAATATTATCCCGGTAGTCGCAGAAGCTATTAAACGGGCGGGAATAGATAAATCTGATCTGGCAGCCATTGCTTTTACACGGGGGCCCGGATTGATGGGATCTTTGCTGGTAGGCACCTCTTTTGCCAAAGGATTATCAGTCGCTTTAGATATACCGATGGTCGATGTAAATCATCTCCAGGCACATGTACTGGCCCATTTTATCAAAGAGAAACCGGAAGATAACCGGCAACCATCTTTTCCTTTTTTATGTTTATTAGTATCCGGAGGCAATTCACAGATCATCCGGGTCAATTCATACGACCAGATGGAAGTGATCGGACAAACCATAGATGATGCCGCAGGTGAAGCATTTGATAAATGTGCTAAAGTGATGGGACTGGGCTATCCGGGCGGACCTATCATCAATCGTTTGGCCAATGAAGGGGACCCGAAAGCCTTTGCATTCAGTAAACCATCAATACCAGACTACAATTATAGTTTCAGTGGGTTGAAAACCTCTTTCCTGTATACCTTACGGGACCGGTTGAAAGAAGATCCGGATTTTATAGAAAAGAACAAAGCCGATTTATGTGCTTCCCTGCAGGCTACCGTAGTGGATATTCTGATGAATAAATTACGGAAAGCAGCTAAGGAGACAGGCATCCGGGAGGTAGCTGTAGCCGGGGGAGTGTCTGCAAATACCGGATTAAGGGATGCTTTCCGGGATCATGCCGGAAGGTATGGCTGGAAAATCCATATTCCGCCTTTTGCCTACACCACAGATAATGCAGCTATGGTAGCCATTACCGGCTACTATAAATATTTGAAAAAAAAATTTACTCCGATGGATGCGGTTCCTTTTTCAAGGGTAGAGATCTGAACCAGAGGAAAAAGTTAAAACAGGAAAAATATGAACATAGAAATTATAACTATCGGTAATGAATTACTGATCGGACAGGTAGTAGACACGAATTCCGCCTGGATCGGACAGCAGGTAGGAGATGCCGGTTTCCGGGTAACTAAAAAGACAACAGTAGGAGATGTGGCACAGGATATACGGGACGCAATTGATAGTGCATTAAGCCGTGTCTCCATCGTGTTGGTGACCGGAGGAATAGGACCTACCAAAGATGATATAACCAAAAAAACACTATGTGACTATTTTAACTGCCAGTTATACTTTTCAGAAGCGGTTTATCAACATATAGAAGACCTCCTGCACCATTCCGGACATATGATGAATGAACTCAACCGGAGCCAGGCCATGGTTCCCGATCATTGTACGATCATACGGAATGAAGCGGGAACAGCTCCCTGCACCTGGTTTGAACGGGAGGGCAAAGTTCTGGTCTCTATGCCGGGTGTACCCTATGAGATGAAGACATTAATGACAAACGAGATCATCCCCCGTCTGAAACAACAGTTTCTCCAGGACACCTTTATTCGCCATGTTACGCTTTCTGTGCAGGGATATACGGAATCCGCCCTGGCAGAAAGGCTGGCAAAGTTTGAAGAAGAACTGCCTCCATTTGTCACACTGGCTTATCTTCCCCAGCCCGGAATGGTCCGCCTGAGAGTATCCGCCTATGAAACCAGTGAATCCCAGTCAGAACAGGCCATTGAAGAGCAGAAAAGAAAATTATATATACTGCTGAAAGGACATATTTTTTCTGAAGGAACCCATACCCTCGAACAGGTGTTAGGAAGAAAATTAGAAGAAAAAAAGTATCTGGTAGGTACAGCAGAGAGTTGTACCGGAGGCTATATCGCCAGCCGGATTACAGCCTGGCCGGGCTCTTCCAGGCATTATATGGGAAGTATTGTTTCCTATAGTAATGATATAAAGAAACAGGTGTTAGGCGTATCTGCTGAAGATCTGGAAACCTATGGTGCTGTCAGCCGGCAGGTAGTGGAACAGATGGTAACAGGGGCCATCCGGGTATTAGGATGTGATTGTGCAGTGGCTACTTCAGGAATTGCAGGTCCGGATGGCGGGACACAGGATAAACCAGTGGGCACGATCTGGATCGCGGCAGCTGTAAAAGATAAAGTAATTACCGAATGCTATCATTTTGGTAAAGTCCGTGAACAAAATATAATCCGTGCATTCAATGCAGCCATCCTGATGTTACTAAAGATGTTATAAGATACAGATATTCGCACACAGAGAACACAAATAGATTAGTTATCCGGATATGCTATCTGTGTGCCGGAATAATTAATTTCCCTCCTGAACCACGACTTTTCTGATCCAGCTGAAAAGGTCATCTAAATTATAATCTCCCATATGTCCTCTGTTCCAGGCAAGGTCAAAATTTACATTATACCCTTGATTGATTAATCGGGTATATAAATTAACAGATACCTGGAAACCGGTATCCCTGTCTCTCGCACCATGCCGGATATACCAGTTTGGAGTGGTGGTACTTTTCTCATTCCCGATAAAATACATCGGATTCATACTATATACCCTTTCCTGAAGAGCAGGATCAATCGTAGCAGAGAAATCCTTAGTCGCTTTCCGTAGGCTGAAGTCCGTGAAGTTCACTGAGCTACCTGTTTCATCTCCGAATACGTTGTTTTCCGGAGTAGCTTTGGGAGCCAGTACATCCAATGCATCAAAAGCCGGAGGAGTTTTCAGAGGCTGAGTCGTCACTACATAGTTCAGGTAAGTCTCCAGATCTATATCTACTACAAATTCTCCGGGAGAACCACGAAAACCTGTGTTCATCGTTATACCGGCGTTTTCCGGCATATCCGCTCCGGCATTTTTAGCCCGTTGGGCAGACCGGATCAGGAAAGATTTCAGGTAGTCCGTATAATTAGCATCCGTCAGTAGAGTTCCATCCGGTTTTTTAAGACCCAGACTATTCAGGTAAACTGGATAAAGAGCCGCTAATTCATTCGAGATACGAATTTGTTCCGGTGTTAGTCCCCGGGTAGTGGCATTAGTCACATTATATAACCATTCATATGCCATATCCGCATGCTCCAGGTCCGTGATGGGACAATAACAGACCGCAGCAAAAATATCATCCCGCTCCTTAGCAGCTCCCAGCGTATCTAAGTAAGGTTCATAGACCGGATGGTTTCCGGTTGCCCCTAACAGGGACGACATGGCACCTCCGGCACTGGTCCCGTCTGTAATGATCTTTTCCATATCCCCAGGGATTCTGCCTTTATTATACCGGAGATAGCGGATCGCAGCTTTCAGGTCCACCAGTCCATTCGGAGCACGTCCCGTGAAAACCTCCTCCCCCGAAGCCGTAGTAATTTTGGAATTAGCTCCCCGGGAACCGGGTATCACCACCACATAGCCTTCCGCTAAGGCACGTCCTGAAGCATCTGTAGAAGAGGGTTGTGTGGCTTTGGCAGCCATATAACCACCCACATGGGTTTTGAGGAAAACAGGAGTCTGGTCATTATTCGTATAAGCCACTTCCGGAACATATACATTTAATGACTGATATACCGAATCCACTACATCCGTTACATAATATAGGTTCTCATACGCACGGTAAGTAACCGTGCTACCATCTGGGAATGTCATTGTATGTTCCGGAGCGTCCGGAGACGGATTAAATGTTAACGCATCATTTTCTTCTGCCATAGCTGTACCATACGAAATTATTCCAGCACATAGTCCGGACAGCAGTAAAGTGGTCATTTTTCTCATAAAACTTTTTTCTTTTAAAAGCAGATCGCTCTGCCGGATCGTTTAAAATTATCTTTTATTATTTTATTTGTTGTCAGAGGGTAACCCGCTATCTGCCACCTGATAGTAGTTTTTCAGGTCTGCCCGTAACCGCTCCTCATCTATTCCTGCAAAGAAAGTAGTATCAATAGTCTTAGTGATTTCTTTCCCTCTGTTTGCTATATCAGTACCCGCATCCGTCAGCCGGAGCACTAAAGCCCGCTGGTCGGTAGGATGGTGCTCCCTGGTCATTAATTTTTTTAGGATAAGCAATTTGGTGATATTGGAAACCATGGCTTTATCCAATTGCCGTCTGGAAGCTATCAGCTGTTGAGTGACTAATTCATCTTCCGCCCCCAGTTCAAGGATAGCCGCCAGGATAACAAACTGCATATAAGTCAGATCCAGCTCTTTCAAAGCTGCATTAATGATCCGTTGTTTTAACAGCGAAGTCTGGATTAATAAAAATCCCAGTTGTTCATCCGGTTGCTCAATTCTTTTTTTATCCATATCCGTGCATGTCAGGATGCAAATATAGTTTACATATAAACTATTTACAAATTATTTTTTATTCTTTTTGGGAGTAAACCCTAACAGAAACAGCGACATAAGAGTCAAAGATAGTATGCTGTACATAAAAGTTATCCAATAAACAGCAGGACAAATAGTTTGTTCATCCCACTAAAAAATAAATATTAGTAGATTTTATTTCTCACACATAACCCGTATTTTTAACCTTTCGGAGGTGATAGCCTACCCTCGGGTTGCTGAAGTAAACGGATCATAACTAATAAACATTTAAAAACAACTACCATGCATTTAAAAAATTGTATTCCGGTACTTTTCGTAAAGAACGCAGTGATATCCCGGGACTTTTATGTAAAAATATTAGGATTGACAGAAATTATGAATAATGGAGATATGAATTTTCTGTTCAAAGAAGGACTGTCTATCTGATAGATTATGGAACAGAATATAATTCCGGAGCAATCAGGTATGGAAGCGATCACCGATACGCCGGTAGAAGTCATCAGACAAATACCGGAATTGTGAAGGATAAGAGATAGATTTCCTTTTTTCGTCTTAAGGAAGATATTTTTCGCTTTTATCAGGAATGTGTGAAAAATGACAGGTTATTTATTTAATTTGTACCTTGAAATGTGGAATGCCCTGAACAAGAGAAAAAATAGCTTTAACATAGGATACTTCCCACAAGAACAATAACAAAAATGAAATGACATTATTAGATAGATATACCTCCCTGCAATTATTAGTAGTCAGTGTGATCGGGGCTATTTTCGTTATTTACCCCAACATTGCCTGTCTGCCCTGGGAACTCAGTTTTATGGATCCTTCCGAACATCCCTCATTCTTGATGTTCTTTGCTTTCCGCTACATCTTTTTTGTCGGATTGATATGGGGACTGATCAAATTTAACCAGGAAAAGATTTCCACTTCAGATTTCCGGAAACGGATGCTGGTAACCCTGCTGTGGACAGAAGTTGCTTATTTGTTTTATGCAGGGATTTCCTTACTGTCCGGAACAAAGCATGATTGTTTTGGCAGTATACTCCTGTTCCAGTTCTTTGTCACCTTTATTGTCTGTACCTTTGTCGGGCACGTCTCACAGATGTATGCCGTACAGCGGACCAAAGAACTGGAGATCGAACAGTTGAAAGTAGAAACCCTGCAAAGCCATTGTGATGCCTTGGCCAACCAGATCAACCCGCACTTTTTCTTTAACTCACTGAACGGGCTGACAGGATTGGTCCAGAAAAAAGATGAAGAGAAAACCATAGAATATGTGACTAAACTATCCAATATCTTTCGTTACATTCTCCAGAGCGATAAAAAAGGATTAGTATCCCTGGAAGAAGAGCTCAAGTTTGTAGAAGCTTTCAGCTATACCATGGAAGTTCGCTTTGCCAACAAATTAGTCTTTGATATTGAGGTGGAAGAAAATAAACGGGGATTGAAACTGCCAGTTTTGTCCCTTCTACCATTGATCGATAATATTGTGGTACATAACACTATCGACAGTAAACACATTATAAAAGTAAGTATTTGCGTAAATGAACAGAATGAATTAATGATTTCCAACCCACTATATCCGAAATTAGTACCTCCGGCAACCAATGGAATAGGACTTAAAAATGTGGAAAACCGTTTGGTCCTGCTGACAGGTAAATCTATCCGGACAGAAAGTGACGGAGGAATATATTATGTATATTTGCCTTTAAGTTAAGCTCATATGAAAATCCTGATCGTTGAAGATGAAACAGCTGCCTATGAAAACCTGGCAGAAATACTGTTCGGTATAGATCCGGGCATTGATATCCTGAGAAATACCGAAAGCATTGACCAGACAGTCAACTGGCTGCAGAAACATCCCAATTCGGATCTCATCTTTATGGATATTCACCTGTCCGACGGAACAGCCTTTTCTATTTTTGAAACAGTCACCGCAGAAACCCCGATCATTTTTGCAACTGCCTACGATGAATATGCCATCGAAGCGTTTAAGGTAAACAGTATCGATTACCTGCTCAAACCCATTAAAGTAGAAGAACTGAAACGGTCATTGGAGAAGTTTAGTAAATGGACACAACAGGACCGGTTAAATTATATCTCCCAGGTTTCCCAGTTGGCTCCCGGCCCTAAATACAGGGATAAGATCCTTATCCCCTATAAAGACAAATTATTACCTGTCAATCTCAAAGAGATATCATTTTTCTATACCTCCGATAAATCGACCCGGGTATATATGAAAGACGGAAGCAGCTATACTTACTCCCGGACATTGGAACAGATCTTTACCTCCCTGAATCCCGCTGATTTCATCCGGGCCAACAAACAATTTATTATCGCCCGGGACAGTGTGACCAACATCACTATCTGGTTTGACAGCCGTTTATTGATTACACTGGATGTCACCACTCCGGAACGTATCTATGTCAGCAAAAATAAAGCCGCCGAATTCAAAACCTAGATGGTCAGTGAGTCCTGACTGAAGGCAAATATATAACGAGAGAACGCATCTTTGTCAGCAACAGGATGCGTTCTTTGTATACCTACATAAAGCATATCAGTAAGGGAAATTTATAACACCTTTTTATAAAGCGCATAAATATCATCCCGTGTGATCTCGCGGGGATTACCAGGTGTACAGACATCCGTAATGGCCGAATCAGCCAGCTTTGCCAGGTCCTCTTCCTGGATACCCAGTTCAGATAACCGATGGGGAATACCTACTTTTAAAGACAGTGCTTTCACCGCCTCTACAGAGGCAGTAGCCGCTTCCTCCTTACTCATCCCTGGTGTATAGACATTCATCGCCCTGGCAATATCCACATATTTATCTAAGGCTGCCGGAACATTATACTCCATCACCACCGGAAGCAACAACGCATTCGCCACCCCGTGAGGAATATCAAAGATCGCTCCCAGCGGATGTGCCATACCATGCACAGCCCCTAATCCGACATTGGAAAAAGCCATTCCGGCAATATACTGGGCCACCGCCATCCCATTCCGGGCTTCCGCATTTTCAGGATAGTTAACAGCCGTTTCCAGATACCGGGTAATCATCTCAATCGCTTTGATTTCAAACATATCACTCATTTCCCAGGCTCCCTTCGTAATTAAACCTTCAATAGCATGGGTAAGTGCATTCATCCCTGTAGCCGCCGTCAGGCTTTTCGGCAGGGTATACATCAATTCCGCATCCACAATAGCCACCGCCGGAATATCATTCGGATCTATACAAACCATTTTCTTTTCATTCACTTCATCCGTGATCACATAATTGATCGTCACCTCAGCCGCTGTTCCGGCAGTAGTAGGTAACGCAATTACAGGAACAGATTTTTTACGGGTAGGCGCTGTACCTTCCAACGATACCACATCACTGAAATCCGAATTATTTGTAATGATTCCCACCGCCTTGGCAGTATCAATAGACGAACCTCCTCCGAGTGCAATAATAAAATCCGCTCCGGATGCAGCATAGGCCGCAACTCCGGCCTGGACATTCGTGACGGTGGGATTAGCCTTGAAGTCACTGAACAGGGTGTAAGGGATAGTTGCTTTATCCAATATTTCCAACACCTTGCCGGCTACACCAAAACGGATCAGATCCGAGTCCGTCACGACAAATGCCTTACTACCTCCCAGACGGGTGATTTCTTCCGGTAATACTTCCCGGGCCCCGGGCCAAAATAGGAAACTTCATTCAATATAAAACGTTGAACCATACGATTGTTATTATAGGGTTTATATATCAGAACCATTTTAGTGGACAGACCCACAGGCCACTCCTCCGTTAAACAAAAGTAAGGCTTTATACACAGGAAGTTTTTATAAAAATGATTTTATGTTTTTTAATTCTGACAGTAACTTTTTTAGAGCAACCCACCCGGTAAGCCGGAATAATAGATATGGACTACTTTCCAATCCGGACTCATCTTATGAAACAGTTTCCTATCCTATGTACTACTCTGTACCAGCTATCACAGAAATTTCTGTAATAGTCGGGTAAAAAATAAGTCTGACAGAAAAAAATACTGTTTCGGTATTCTTTTTCCTTATTTCCAGTCCACTAAGGAAGATTTAAAATAATTCCAGTCTGCCTGTTCCCAAAGCGGGGGATGGCTACTCAATCTGACCTTATATTCATCCCAGTTGGTGTGTTCCACTTTAAACCATCCTTTTTCCGCTACACCCGCCAAACGGGGCATCAGCAAAAACTGGAGTTCCCGGAAATTGCTGATCGTCTCACACCAGATAGCCGCTTCTACACCCGCAATATTTTCCGAAGCTCTCAATAAAGGATTAAAAGTGGAAGGGTCCCAGTTATACATCTGTTCAATGGTCTGTTTCGGATAGGCAGGCATACCCAGCCGTTCCTGTTCATCCGTCTGCAAAGGATCCGCACTGGGTTCAAGATACCGGTGGTCCAGATACACAAATCCACTTGGAGAAACAATGGCACCGGCCTGTTTGAAAACACCCTTTTCCACATCTTCCCCTGCCCTGGAGAACGTTTCCATTAATAATTTCAGTACCTCAGGTGGAAGGCCGGAGATCATGCTATCTTCCCTTTCATCCGTTTGATCCATATTCCCAGTCAGGTAGATCCAATGCTGGAACAGGTCGCCTTCCTTGATATCAGCACGGCATATCTCCTGCCAGCCAACCATTTTCTTTCTGTTGTTTAAAACGAATTGGCGGGTCTGATTAATAAAACGGATAAATTTTTCATCCGATAAGCCCATCGTCTCATCCCCTCCGATATGCAGGTAACTTCCCGGTGTTATCACTGCTAGTTCCGTGATCACATCCTCTACAAATTGCATGGTTTCCGCATCATCCGCATCCAATGCACCCAAAGCCTGCCCCGCAATGTTCAGATTCAGGTCCAGCGTAACAGCGTTTTTGAGTTCCGGATAAGACGCAAACATGGCTGCCGTATGTCCGGGAATATCTATTTCAGGCACTACCGTAATAAAACGGCTGGCAGCATATTCCACCAGTTCCCTGAATTGTTCCTGGGTATAATATCCTCCTTTTCTCCCTTCATTCGGCATGTGGCCTCCGGTCGCTGTCAGGTTCGGATATTTTTTGATTTCGATCCGCCATCCCTGGTTATCCGTCAGGTGGATATGCAACACATTCATTTTATACAGGGAAAGCATGTCAATCACCTGTTTAACCTCCTCAACGGTAAAAAAGCAGCGGGACACATCCAGAGACAATCTGCGCCAGGTAAAACGGGGACTATCCTTTACCTCCAGTACAGGTAGGTAGACCGTCTTACCCCGGGCCTCCATATTCCCGCCTACTAATTGTTTCAGGGAGGTGACCCCCCCGGTAGATCCCTTCCACCGCAGTAGCCCGAATCCGGACCTGATCCTTTTTCACGGATAACATATACTGCTCATCGGCCGGATTACCCTCTTTCAGACTATTGCCGTAGGCAACCGGTAGGTCACTGAACAGTGAGGCATCCGACATTAGTTCCAGATGGATCGTTCCCTCCGGCGAAGCAGCAGATTCCGCAGATGTAGGTAGCCCGGTCAGTTGGTGAAGGTAGGAAGCTAACTCTTCCGATACTTGTCGCAAAGAGGGATCAGAACAGGAAACGGACAGATTTCTTTTCAGGGCGAACATACCGTCACCTGTTTGTAACCAGGAAGGAGCGGGGATCAGGTTGACAGTTCTTTCCCCCACATCTGGCGGGGAGCATGAGAATAAAGTTAACAGGCCACATACACATAAGCATGTAAGGAGACATGTGATTTTTTCATCTTGTTTCGCATTTAAATAGAGCCGTAAGATAAGAAAAATATGAGATAAAAGAAGATACCAGCCTGTTTTTTGTGGATTCCTACCGTGAAGCTCCGGAGGAAATATCCTACATTTTCCTGTTTTCCCGGTTTACCATTGAAGGAGGATTGGGCCTATTCAAAGAGATTACCCTCTCTATCTATGCCGAACGAAATGCTTTTCTTTTCTCCTGTATAATAAAACAGGTCGATCCGAAATGTAAACAGGCCATGGGTTTCACCTGTATAGGTGATTTCAGAGAATGACCAGTCCTCATCTTCCATCAGGTATAGATAAGGAGTAAGAACCCGGGAAAAAGTGGCTTCCCGGTTGCCCAGTTTGGAAAAGCTGATTTCAGGGGTGGTACGGGGTGAAAAAGAGACGGCAAAATATTCCGTAGGGGAAACCGAAAACCGGGTGTAAGAAGCCAGGAAACCGGTATAAACCTCTATTTCATCTGCAGACCGGACCACTGCCTGCCGGTCATTGGCAAAGACGAGAAGTACACTACTGTCATACCAGGGCGTTATATTTCCCAGTGATAAGTCTGCTATACCGGACAGGTCCAACAGACGGATCCGGTCATTTAGCCAGGCAAACCCGTAGGCTCCTGAAACCCCAGACTGCTCATCTGCATAAAACAGTTGGAGAAGTTGCTGATCCTGTATCTGGTACAGGTAACCGGACACGGACCTGGCATAATGCTCTTCGTATCCTCCGTAGCCTGTCTCTACCCGCTGGGTGCGGTCTGTCTCCTCCTCACTTTCCCATGCCTGGACAAAGATACGGTCGTGAGTAAACTGACCAAGCCATAGTTTATTATTTTTAATACCCGCCAGAAACGAATGGTCCGTATCATACGTAACCCATACCTTGCCTAAGGAACTACCCTGCCGGTTGATCTCCTCCAATAGCGCGAGACCTTTCTCCCGGGAGTTTTCATCGGCATATTGCATACTGACAGATTGGTAGTCCACCCGGAAAGTGAGATGTTCAGCCACCTCCATCACTACCGGTTCATAAAAACCGGTCTCTTCAATCAGGGGATGCCGTTCAAATCCTTGGACATCCGGTAACTGGTAGCCATACAGGAAGATGGGAGAACTCAATGAACCTTCTTTCCACACCATTCCTTCCCCGGGAACAGGCATGTCACCGGATTCATGACAGGCAGGTACGGATAGGATAACGAACAGAAAAAACAGAAAGGACCATAGTTTGTTCATGTGGATACAACCAGTTAGTGGCACATAAGGATTCATTCACTCTCTGGAAACAAATATACGGATTATCTTCTCCAAACCAGCAGTTTAGGTATTACATTTCTGTTACATTCAATGCTAAAATATAAGATTCGGCTATTTCCGTAATTTCACATAGGAAACCGCATGCTGGTCTCCTTTGTGAAGAATCAGGCTGGCCCGTTCACGGGTAGGCAGGATATTCTTTTTAAGATTCCGCCGGTTGATCTTCCGCCAGATCATTTTAGCCGTTTTAATAGCCTGTTGGTCGGAAAGGGAAGCAAAAGAATGGAAATAGGAATCCGGATCTGTAAAAGCACCCTGCCGTAATTTCATAAAACGGGAAATATACCATTCTTCCAGTCTCTCTTCCTCTGCATCTACATAAATGGAGAAATCCACATAGTCGGACACAAAGCTACGGGGTTTTTTGTGAGGATAATCCATACCGCTCTGCAATACGTTCAGTCCTTCCAGAATAATAATATCCGGTTGTTTGATCACTTCATACTTATCCGGAATAATATCATAGGTCAGATGGGAATAACAGGGAACCCGGAGTTCCTCTTTCCCCGATTTGATATCTGTGACAAACTCCAGTAATCGTTTAATATCATACGATTGCGGAAACCCTTTTTTCAGCATCAATCCCTTTTCTTCCAGATAGGCGTTGGGATACAGAAAACCATCCGTAGTGACCAAAGTCACCTGTTTATAATTACCGGAACGGCTCAGGAGAGCCTGTAAAACACGTGCTGTCGTACTTTTACCCACAGAAACACTTCCGGCTATCCCGATAATGAACGGAATATGCTCAGGCTCCTGTTGCAGGAACCGGGCCAGGACAGCTTTCCAGCTGATCCATGCATTTACATAATGGCCTAACAGATGGGAGAGTGGCAGGTAAATGTCCTGGATTTCATCCATGGACAGTTCGTCATCAATTCCTTTTAAGGTCATCAGATCTTCTGCAGTCAGCATCATCAGTTCAGATCCTCGTAAAGCAGCCCATTCTTTCCGGCTGAACTGCATATAGGGACTTATATGGTTTGTTTTCATCTTTCAACTACTATAATTCAGGAGGCAAAGCTAAGAAAAGCTACCGGAATTCCCACCGGTCGGTTCCGGAAATCTCTCTTTTCAGGTGGGTTTCCACCTATTCCATACAAAAATATTTTATGAAAAAATCCCTACCGGAGCCTGGGAACAAATATATACAAATCGTTTTAAAGAGGCTTTTTTTCGTTTTGCTCCTGAAAAATGGAAGATTATTATTTTATAATAACATTTTTACTGCAAATTTGTAGTGACAAATTCCGGAATATGGATACATGGAAAACCTGGAAGGTATAAGAAAAGACCCTTTTTGAAGCGATCATACGAAATAAAATAGATGTGTATGTTACGAAAAATCAGAATGGCAACCGCGGCGTTTTGTGGTGTGCTGACTACGCTGCTGTTCCTTGACTTTACTGGAACTATTCATGGATGGTTCGGATGGCTGGCCAAAATCCAGTTTGTTCCGGCTATCCTGGCTCTGAATGTCGGAGTGATAGTGTTCCTGGTGTTATTAACTTTACTTTTGGGACGTATTTACTGTTCTGTGATCTGTCCGTTAGGTGTGTATCAGGACATGGTTTCCCGTTTGGCGGCCAGATGGAAGAAAAGACGTTTTTCCTATTCTCCACCTGTTTCATGGCTACGCTATGGCGTGTTAGTCCTATTTGTTGTGGCTATGGTGGCAGGGATCAGTATGATAGTCTCCGTATTGGACCCGTATGCCACCTACGGACGCATGAGTTCCAACCTGCTGGCTCCGTTCTATTGCTGGGGAAATAATTTCCTGGCTTATCTGGCTGAACGGACAGATAGTTACCTGTTTTATGATGTGGCAGTCTGGCTACCGGGAATCGCTACTTTTATAGTGGCTATCCTTTTGTTCATGGTGGTCACCCTACTGGCCTGGCGCGGAGGACGGACCTATTGTAATACCATTTGCCCGGTCGGGACTGTGCTGGGTATGCTGTCACGTTTTTCTTTCTACAAGCCGGTCTTTGTGGCTGACCAGTGTAACCAGTGTGGTCTGTGCGCCTGGAATTGTAAGGCTTCCTGCATGGATGCTAAAAACCAAACGATTGATTACAGCCGGTGTGTAACCTGTATGAATTGCATAGAAACCTGTAACAAAGCAGCCATGAAATATCTCCCGGGACAAACTGTACAGAAAAAAACTGAAGTACCAGCAGAGATACCGGTAAAACCTATCGTGGCAATGGCTGATTCCCGCCGTCGCTTTTTATCTGTTACGTCCCTGTTTGCCCTGACTACCGTAGCAGCTAAAGCTCAAACCATAGAAGGAGACGGTGGACTGGCTCTTATAGAAGATAAGAAAAGATTAGAAAAAGAAACTCCGATTGTTCCTCCGAGAGCTATGAGTCTGCAAAATATGAATACCCATTGCACTGCCTGCCAGCTATGTGTATCCGTTTGTCCGAACCAGATCCTGTATCCTTCCGGAAAACTCCATAATTTTATGCAACCCGAAATAGCTTACGAACGAGGCTATTGCCGCCCGGAATGTACCCAATGTTCTGAGGTTTGTCCGACAGGCACTATCCGGTCCATTACGACAGCAGATAAATCCGCCATTCAGATAGGTCATGCCATCTGGAATAAAGAAAAATGTTTAGTAGACCAGGAGGATGTCAAATGCCGGGTGTGCGAATCCCATTGTCCGACGAATGCGATTCAGTTAGTGCCCCGTGATCCCGCTGATCCGGATTCTCTCCGCATACCGGCAATTGATAATGAATGGTGCATTGGATGCAGAGCCTGTGAACATTTGTGTCCATCCCGTCCCTACAGTGCCATTTATGTAGAAGGAAATCACAGACATAGAATAGTATGAATCAAAGTAGTGATCACTCCCTGCGGTCGTTAGGAGTCACCGTTCCCTATGGTCACTCAGGAGTTATCGCTCCTTATAGTCGCTGGTAGTCAAAGTAGTTTATTTCTACTTAACTACTGCGAGCCAAGCGAGCTAACTACTAAGGAGCACAAGGACTGATAACTACTTAAAAATAAACCCACATGCAAAGTAAAAAACAAAATAAAAACATCAACCACCGTAACTTTTTTAAAGTATTAGGCGCCGGAGCGGCTACCTCTACAGCTGCTTTGTATGGTTGTGATACCGGGAATTCCAAAACAGGAAGTAACAGTTCCGGTACTTCTTATACCGAAGAAATGACCTATCAGACTAATCCTCATACAGGCGATGTCGTTTCCCTGTTAGGCTATGGATGTATGCGTTGGCCGTTGCGCACGAATAGTAATGGAGAAGAAGAAATAGACCAGGACGCCGTAAATGATCTGGTCGATCATGCCATTGCCCATGGAGTCAACTATTTCGATACATCCCCCGTATATGTTCGTGGCTGGTCTGAAAAGGCTACCGGCATTGCCCTGAAACGACATCCCCGGGAGAAGTTTTTTATTGCTACCAAGATGTCCAATTTTGCTCCGGAACTCTATGACCGGGAGGCCGCTCTGGCCATGTATAACAATTTCCTGAAAGAGTTGCAGGTAGATTATTTTGATTATTATCTCCTACATTCCATCGGTGGAGGTACGGATGCGATGGAAACCTTCCGTCAACGGTATGAATATAATGGTATTTTTGATTTCCTGAAAGAAGAACGTAAGGCCGGACGTATCCGCAACCTGGGCTTTTCCTATCATGGAGATATTGCTGTGTTTGATTATCTGTTATCATTGGATATGCAGTGGGATTTCTGCCAGATCCAGTTGAACTACGTGGACTGGAAGAATGCGACAGACCGGAATACCAATGCCGAATACCTGTATGGTGAATTAGTCAAACGGAATGTTCTGGCCATTATTATGGAACCCCTGTTAGGAGGCCGCCTGGCACGGTTGAATCAGCATGCACTGAACATTCTGAAACAGGAGCGGCCGGAGGATAGCACTGCCACCTGGGCCTTCCGGTATGCCGGTACTCCAGAACATGTCCTGACCGTCCTGAGTGGCATGGTCTATATGGAGCATTTACAGGAAAACATTCAAACCTACTCACCCCTTCAGCCACTGAACCAGCGAGAATATGAAGCCTTAGAGGAGGTGACGGAACTCATGCTACGTTCCGATTATATTCCTTGTACCGAATGCCAGTATTGTATGCCTTGCCCATATGGATTAGACATCCCGGGAACCTTTGCCCATTACAACCGCTGCATCACAGAAGAAAACCTTCCTAAAAGTTCAGTAGATCCGAACTACACGAAGGCACGACGGGCCTTTCTGATCGGATATAACCGGAGTGTTCCTAAACTCAGGCAGGTCAATCACTGCCTGGGGTGTGATGAATGTGTTCCGAAATGTCCTCAACGGATCCCGATTCCGGACGAAATGGAACGAATAGACCTGTATGTAGAACGGTTAAAACAAAAACTGACATTCTGATTAGAAATAAGTAAGTAAACTGATTACCTCCTGCTTTCGGCATATTCATCCGGAAGCAGGAGGTCTTTTTTTATAGGAATAAGGGTGAACTATGCTTAACTATCGAACCTGCTTATAGAAGCTGGATTGGATAAAAAAAGTAATTAAAATATAAAGGCAGTCTGTTGGTAGAGGTAGATAAGTGTCTGGCTAACAAAAAGGTTCGTTTAATTTAGCCATTCATGAATCCTTAACAAAAGGATCCAGATAGAAAGAATAAGGAAACAGAGATAAAATAACTGGTTGATTATAAAAGAAAAAAAGTATTTTTTTATTCTTATTAAATATTCTTTTATAAAGAAAGAAAATTCCTATATTTGCCTATTATAAACGAACCTTTTTGTTAGTCAATAATAGATTCAGATAAAATACATTTTACATCCATTCTATGCTGAGTTTTAGAATTGTACTGACCAGAACCCTATGAGCCAGAATGGATAAGTCAAGTCAGGCAGGCCTGTGAAGGTCTGCTTTACTGCATAAAAGAGTTACCGGAATAAAAAAGTGAAGCAGAACGTTACCGGACAGAGACTTGTGTAATACGAATGTCTTTTTTAGGACGATCATACCGGTCCTTTTCCTGGTCAGCGATCAGGTCCAATATCTCAAATCCGTCTGTTAGTTCCCCAAAGATAGTATAAGTCCCATCCAGATGGTGGCAACCTCCTATAGTGGTATAGGCTTCCCTTTGTTCCGGGCTAAAGAACAAATGGCTCGGGGTAGCACGGATCACTGAATTCACTTTGGCATTGATATCAGCTACCCTTTTATTATATTCCCGGGGATTCTCCTGTTTCAGGATCTGGATCTCTGTTTTTACCGGATTATAAAACTCTTCCATCGCTTTCCGGCGGATGGGTTGATTCCTGATCCGCTCCAGTGTATCCAATTCTCCATGGGTATAGAGTTTTCCATGGACAATAAAAAATTGAGACATATCGGATTTCTTTTGCGGATTTACATCATCATTCTGCCGGGGAGCGGCTAAGGCTCCCTTTTTATGGAAATAGTGAGTCCTCAGTTCCGGTGGGATTTCCGACTTAGGATCACCGAATCCGCACCGGGCTCCCGGAGGAACATTCTTCGAATCCGGTGCTCCTCCCTGGATCATAAATTCCCGGATCACACGCGTGAAAAGAGTCCCATTAAATTCCCCGTTTGCCGCATGGGTAATAAATGCCTGTGTATGGTTGGGTACATCCGGATACAACCGGGCTGTTAAGGTACCCACATTCGTCTGGATCACCACGGTTTTTTCCTGTGCCTGCAGAACAGGCAACGAAAAAAACAGGCTTATCCATAGCGCTATGATTTTGTTTTTTATCTTTTTGAATTTTCCCAGGTAAAGGTAGTAAAAAATCTTTTTCCGGAAAGACCCTGTGTTTTATAAGCGGATCATTATCTTTGTCCATGTATGATAAATCTTTTAACCCTATCAGTTTATGAATGAAAAAATCTCATATATCGGAGTGGACTTAGGAGGTACGAATATGCGTGCCGGAAAAGTGACTAACCGGGAATTAGTGGCCTTACAGGAAACCCCGACCCCGACAGAGCCGCAGGATGGCTGGGAAACACTGGATGTCCTGATCCGGCTGATCGCTTCTGTGATGGATGAAACAGTGGAGGGAATCGGTATCGGTGTACCGAGTGTGGTAGACCGGCAACGGGGCATTGTTTACAACGTCATCCATATTCCTCACTGGGAAGAGGTACACCTGAAAGAAATCCTGGAAAAACAATTCCATGTACCTGTGTTAGTGGATAATGATGCCAATTGTTTTGCTTTGGGGGAAAGATACTTTGGAGCCGGAAAAGCCTATGAAAACTTTGTCGGTTTAACCATTGGTACCGGCCTGGGTGGCGGGATTATTCAGAAAGGGGCTTTATTAGCCGATGCCAACTGTGGGTCCGGTGAGTTTGGTATGCTACCTTACAAAGAAAATGTACTGGAATACTATTGCAGTGGATCTTATTTCATGAATATCTGGGGAGTGAATGGCAAAGAAATGTATCAACGGGCTTTACAAAAAGATCCCCAGGCACTGGAAGCCTATGCACAATTAGGAGCCCATCTGGCAGCAGCCGTTAAAATGGTCCTGCTGACCATTGATCCGGAACTCATCGTTTTCGGAGGTTCCGTAGCAGCCGCCCATCCCTTATTTGAAAAAAGCCTGCATACAAATCTGGAAGACTTTCCCTATCCCCAGTCTGTGAAACGCCTGAAAATTACTTATTCATCCCTACAGAATTCCGGAGTATTAGGAGCCGTTTCCCTGTGTTATCAGGAGTAATCCTCCCTTTCCACCATAGATCCGGCTGGTCAGGTGGAAAGGGAGGATAGTATACGTATCAGCCGGACTTAATATACTTATTAGCTCCACTTAATATAC
>JAJQFE010000034.1 GCA_021201295.1 Tannerellaceae bacterium
CTATTAGATAGTATCCTATTTCATAAAACAAAAGATAAGAAGGTATCCAATTACGAATATTTGCAAATTATTATTATTATATTTACGGATTCTCAAGAATCAAATTTTATGAATATATAAAAACCCTTTTCAATATAGTCAGGGAAAAAATCTCTTCACAGTTCCGGTTAGTTAATATTATATGTACTTTGTTAAATATTGGATCTGACTCTGCCTATAGAAGAATCCGTGGGGGGGGGAAGAACTTACTTTATCAGAGTTAACAAAAATATGTTCCCATTTTGATATTTCTATAGATGCTATTCTTAATTATAAAAATGATGCAGTCATATTCAGACATGTATCTCTGGACATGTCTGATATGAATAACTATTTCACCTACATCGAACAATTTTCAAAAACCATAGATACGTTAGCGACATTCAGACATGGAGAAATATATTATACTGCAGAAGATATTCCTATTTTCCACTTTCTGCCGTTTCCGGAACTTTCATTTTTTGAAGTATATGTCTGGTACAATTCAGTCTGCAATATGGTCATTACCTACGAAGAGTTTGTAAAAAAAAATTTAAAATAAAGAAAATATATACAAACATTATCAAATAATGAATCAAAACTACCATAAAATAGCCTCCACAGAAATATGGACTGTTAACACGATTGACCCCATATTAAGATTATTGGAGTTTTATCGCGATATAGAAAGTTTTGAGAGTAAAAATACGCCCATTTTGTTATGTAATCAATTATTGCAACTGATTGAAAACTTAATGAGTTGGACAGAAAAAGAAAAGAAAAATAATAAAGCATCTTTTAAATTATTATTAAGTCCTATCAGTCCGGAAAATAGTTTTATGCTGGTTAAAAATGAAGAGTTTTCCTCTACTGCCATTAAACTCTTTACAATTAATAGCATTATTACTTCTCAGCCAACCTTTTGTGAACAAACGGAAAAATGGATAAAAAACAACATATCCAAATCTTCTTTATTAAGTGGTAGCGCCGCCAGGGAAAGATTTAAATTTTTCCAATCCATGAAGAATAAGGTGAATAACCTGATGGAAAAATTTGAACAAAAAGAAATGTACTGATACATTACAAATGAAATCTGATATTTTTTGATCTTTATTCTTTTCTTACCTATCTATTATTCCTGATATAGCACAACACCCATATTTTATAACTTATGTCCATCTGTGTAATTTTCATATAAAAGCAGTCCTGTTTTCAGAATTAACCGGGAAACACAAAGAGAAAATAGTTTCAATTGAAAAGAAAAACCAATCCCTCTTCTGTGAGATTAACGCAGATTCAAAAACAGGACACGTTCAAAAACAGATTAAGATTAATACTTAATATCCAGTAAAAAATAGGAGAAAGTTCCTGAATCACCCGCTTATTTTGCATCGATCAGTAAACCGGCCCTGACTCCTTTTCCCCATTGGGGAAGGAAAATCCCATCCAGTGCTGTCGGACCATCCGGGAAAGCATGCCACGCCTGCTGATCGGTTGACCAGGAGAAACGGAAGAAACGGGCATTAATGGATTCAACCCGCAGATATATTTCCGGAGCATCCACGGTCCGGGGAAAAAGCTCTGTTTGGTTACCCTTCTCTATTTGATAGAGCTTCACCTTTCCTTCTTCCACTCCTATAGTAAATAGATTGGTACTATTTCCATAGACACATACACCTTTCAGATGGCAACCTTCATTTCGTACAGCCGTCTCCATCGTATAATTTCCAGTCTGTACATTCACTCCCCGGAAGCAAAATCCTATTCCTTCAGAAGCAAAGGTCAGCTTTCCGTTATTTTTAGTCAGCACCGGACGAGGGAGAGTCATATCCCACAACTAGTATTTATCTTTCTCCTGAGTGGCGAAATTATCATAGAATTGAGTTTCCCGTTTTTGAACAGTATTCGCAAAAGGAACTTCAGCCTACAAAGACGGATTTCTGCCATATTTGAAATAAGGCCAGCCCGCTTCATCATCCCATAGTAATTCATCCAATAAACCCTGCCGTCCTATAAATTCAAAATCATAGGTGTGATACGCGTGGTACAGATAGAAATATCTGCCTTCAGGACTTTGCACGATGGTTCCGTGACCGGAACATTTCCACAGATCACCTCCTTCCAGAATGGGATTGCCGGCATATTGCTCTCAATCTCCCCGGAGAGTTTTGGAACGGGCCACTTCGATCCGGTAGTCACAACGGTTGTCACAACATCCCCCTACCGAATAAAAATGATAATAATACCCATTCCGTTTCAGAACGACCTGTCCTTCATCCCCATTTTCACGCCACCCTTTGCTATGGTCAGTTAATGTGAAATGCTCACCTACTAAAGTCAGTCCGTCATCCGCTAATTCGGAAGCCAGAATTTCAATCGGACGGGATGGGTCCAGTCCATAGGCTTTCCAGGTGATATATAATTGACCATCCTCATCTTTAAAAATGAAAGCGTCAATGGCTTCACTGCCCCACTCGATCAGGGGTCCTTTATCTTCGAAACCTTTGGTAATATCTTTGGTCGTAGCGACCCCTATACAGGAAATATGGTCACTCTTCTTCCGCGCAGTATAATAAGCAAAAAAGTTCCGTTATGATAAAATAATTCCGGCGCCCAACAATCTCCCTGGATCCAGGCAGGAGGATCATTAAAAATTGCTCCGATCCGTTCCCAGTTGACCAGGTTACGAGAATGATAAACCGGATAACTCGGAGCCAGGTCGGAAGTCGTACCGGCAGCATAGTAATCTTCACCGACACGTATTACACTGGGATCCGGAAAATCATGGGGGATCACCGGATTTTTATAGGTCTGAACAGGCGTTTGTGCCGCAATCGTTGCGGAAAAACAAAATAACAGGATGAGTAATTTATACATACCAAGTCAGATTTAAGTAAATAACGAATGACAGGATAATCAAAAAGTTTTTCACCGGATAACCGGGAAGCAAAACTAATCATCCGGAGCGGAAGATGGTTTCAATATTCATTCAATAAACCTTATATTTCATTCAGACACTTTTCTATTTACTGGACAGAGACTATTTTATCAGGTGGATACAAGGATATGTTTTATTGATTGAAAATCTGTCTAAGCCTGTCTGCTCCGATCTTTATCAGGCCAATTCTTCAAAAAAAACAGTTAAAACTATACAGAACGAGGCGAATAAAACGAAAATAAAATTACTTTTACCAGGCGTTATATAAGTCCTTTTTATACCAATGAGATCGTATCGCACATATTTAATTCTTACCGCCGGCCTGGTCTGGATACTGGCGGGTGTCAAGATCCTCCGTATCGGATTAAGTACATGGGATACCCATGAGCCTTTTCTGGAATTCCATATGCTGTATGCCGGGATTATTTTTATCCTCTTTTTCCTGATGTTCCAGCAGACCCTTTCCAAAAATATGCAACGCACCCTTCAAATAGAAAGGACCAGAAACCCGCTTGCTTTTTTCGACCTGAAAGGTTGGGCCATCATGTTTTTTATGATCGGACTGGGAATTACGGTGCGCAACTACCAGTTGTTACCGCCTGCCTTTATTGCCCCTTTTTATTCCGGACTTTCTTCCGCCCTGTTCCTGACCGGACTGACCTATTTATTGAAAACCAGGGCTGTGGAATAAAGGAAGCAATTTTTTGAATCCGAATGGTAAACAGAAATTCTTTCTCTCCTTATAATTTTTTTTAGGTATTCATCTATGCATATTTTTTCTACACATCTGACAATCAGTAAATAAACTATGCATACCACAGGTCAGCAGGTATGCATTTTTATGCATACCTGTCCGTTTTTCGGTTATAGGTATGCATCATTTATAGCCCCGCCGGACATTTCTGAAAAGTTTGCAGGATTCGTTTTGTAATTCCGCTTTATTTATATAACTTTAGTGCACACAAACTATTACTACCCTCTACAGGGTAGCGTAAATAAGTATGTACCTATCACCTTAAAAGGTATAGGGAAAATGGTCCTACCCTGTAGAGGGTAACAATAGTTTCTCTGCGGAGAATGATAACGTTCCGTACACTTAAACCCAAATACTTCATGAAATGCCAGTTAAATACCGATTAACAAAGATCAACGACAACATTACCAGAAACACGACTCCCCGCTATTCCGTCACCCTGGTCAGCAACGGAAATATAAACCTTGAAAAGATTGCCCGTCAGATCTCCCATATGAGTACCCTCACTTCCGGAGAAGTATTCGGAGTGGTGGAAAGTATCCTGTATGTATTGGCCGAAGAGATGAAAGCAGGAAAAACAGTGAGTATTACCGGACTGGGCACCTTTTATCCCACTGCCGAACTGACCAGAGAGATAGATGATCCCGGAAGAGTCCGTGCCGAAAGTATCCGGCTAAAAAGTATTGCTTTTAAACCCTCACCGGGATTACGCAAACGAATGAGTAATATTAAGTTTGTAAAATAAATAAGTAACTATTGTATAAATGACCTGCTAAATCTAATGAGTATGAATACCTATGTTGTAACCAGACTGACCGCAAATGGGAAACTGCCAAAAAAAACAGAACTATCCGGGATCCTGGAAGAGATCCGTTCCGGTCAACACCGTGAAATCGTAGAAAAGAGCCGTAAAGAGTACCACTATGGATTCCGGGACCGGTCGGAGAAATGGATGCTACGACTTCCCCAGGTCTGTTTCCCTTCTATCCTTTCTGCGGCAAAAGAAGGACTTTCCTGGGTAGAGTACACAGGAGTGGTCTGTCTGGAAATCAGACAATTGGCAGGAATAGAAGAGGCAGCCCGGCTTCGTAACAAAGCAGCGGGATCTGCCTATACCCTGGCCGCTTTTATCTCTCCGGAAGAAACAGCTGTATGTATTCTTTCCCTCTTCCGGCTGATAGACGGAAGTTTGCCTACGGACCGGAAAATGGCAGCCTGGTTTCACTCCCATGCCTACCAGCAGGCAATCAGTTGCTACACAGATTACCTGCAATGCTATATTCATCCGGTTCGTCCCGATCTCCAACAGGTTCAACGGATCGGATATGATCCTTATCTTTACTATCAACCCGAACCGTCCGTTTTCCGGATGGCACAACCCTATAAATTCTATGGCGAGGAGACATCTCCCACTTCCAAAGAGGAAAAAGACCCACTGGCACAACTAATGCCGGGGAAACGACGGAGCCGGATCCTCTCTTTTTTGTTTGAAACCTCTTTACGGGATACTTTCGAAAAGACCGGTGGATATGGCCAGGAAAATCCGAAAGAATTCTGGGTCCGGTTAGCTGAGAACTGCCTGCTGTCAGGCATACCGGAAGAGGAAATGATCAAATACACGGTGATCCATCTCTCCTGTGTGGAGATGGAAACAGAACTCCGGCTGACTGTACGGAATGTGTATGAAAAGACCAGGCTATTCGGACAGAAACCGTGTATCCTGAAAGAGATGTTGCAACATCTCCGTTTACAGGAATTTATGGAAAGACGGTATATACTCCGGTATAATGTGCTTAAAAACGGGGCGGAGTACAATGTGCTCCGGTCGATTTATTATAACTTCCGTCCCGTCGGGGAACGGGAAATGAACGGGATCTGCCTGGATGCTCAGGATGAAGGCCTGTTTATCTGGGACAGGGATGTACGGAGATATCTCACTTCCAACCGCGTTCCGCTCTATGATCCCCTCGAAGAATATGTCCACTCCCTACCCCCATGGGACGGCAAAGACCATATCCGCACATTTGCCTCCCGGATTCGGACCAACCGGCAGGGCTGGGAAGACCAGTTTTATAAATGGTTCGTATATATGGTAGCCCAGTGGATCTTCCGGGACAAAATCCATGCGAACAGTACGGTTTCGGTATTGATCGGTCCGCAGGGATATCAGAAATCGACCTTCTGCAAACTCCTGTTACCCCCGGAACTCCGCGATTATTATAAAGAACATCTTGATCTGGGAAAAAAGAGGGAAGCAGAAGAGTCCCTGACCCGGTTTGCCCTGATCAATTTAGATGAGTTTGATTCACTGAGCCAGGCCAATCAAAGCTACCTGAAACACCTGTTGCAGAAAACAGAGATCAATCTCCGTCCCTCTTTTGAGGTACAGACCAGCCGGAAAAAGCGGTATGCCTCCTTCATCGCAACCTGCAACCGTTTTGACCTGCTGGATGATCCCACCGGAAGCCGCCGGTATATTTGTCTGGAGCTCACCGATCATTTTGACCTCGAAACCCCGGTAAATTATCCCCAGCTATATGCCCAGGCCAAAGCAGCGATCCATAATAATGAACAGTATTGGTTCTCCCGGGAAGAGGAAAGCCAGATTATCCAGACGAATACTCCCTTCAATCAATTGACTATAGAAGGGGAACTTTTTCGCCTCTATTTCCGGGCAGCAGAAGCGGATGAAGTGGGAGAATGGCTGACCGGAACAGAAATTCTGATGATACTTAAATCACAAAGTAAAATTAATTTCTCCATCAGTAAGAAAAGTATCAATCGTTTTGGTCTCGATTTGAAAAATCTGGAAATCCCTAAAAAACATGCGACTAAAGGGAATGTATATCACGTAGTACGGTTATAAGTATGCATAATTATGCATACCTCATGAATACTCTCCATTGCAGGTATGCATAGTTTATACTATGAAAAACAAACAGTTACATAAATAATGAATAGATGAACACCTAAAAAACATTAAGAGAGAAATATGTCGTATGCCTACTTATTAATGGATGCTGAATGCTAAAAAAAGAGCCACTAAACACCATATACAGTCAACTAAACTATTTGATTTTAATTAATACAATAAATAAATAAGTGGCTGTTTTAATTAATAAACTGACTATATAAATAATTATTCACATAATTTTGTTTATTAATATATCTAAATCATCGTTTTCCTTTTATTTAATTATATTTTTGTTACCTGAAAAACAAATATCATATCTATATTCTTAATCCATTATGAGAACACAACCAACAATACCGAAAATTATCCACCCAATAGGGTCAGGTATCAAGGAACCTCTGCCTCCCTATTTTTAACTACTGGGGAATACGTGGAAACGTGATTATCCGGATTGGGAATACATTCTCCGGAATGAGAAAATGATGAATGACTTTATCCGGACCTATTACCTACAGCATGAGAAAACATTCTTTTATTTCCACAAAAATACCATTGAATGAAGAAGATATTTCTTTCCTAGGCAACCTCCACAGGAAAAATGGCGTCTAATAAAAAGAAACCATAAATTAAAAATAGTGATGAAAACTAAAGTTCTTTTTTTCTTTGTTTGCCTTTGCTTAGCCCCGCTAACTATCCTTTCTGCTAAAACAATCAAAGGAAATGGCCATATCACTACCAAACAGATTTCAGTGACAGATTACTCAGGCATAGAATTTGGTGGAGGTATTAACAGCAGCCGACAAGGAATCCAATTTCTTATCAGTCTTCTTTCTTCTAATGGGTGAACCAACTGGGAGTTCAATTATTCACAGAAAACAGGCTCTTCAGGAGTGGAAGTGACCATAGATGAAAACCTGTTGGAATATCTGAACATGGAAACATCCGGCGGTATATTACAAATTGGTACAAAAGGTGGAAATATGATTGCTCCTACCCGGTTAATCATAAACGGACATTCGGAAACATTAAGCTCTGTTCAGGCAAGATCCGGTGTGGATTTCAATATTCTGACGCCTATCACCGGAGAAAATCTGGATATGCGATCCAGTGGTGGCAGTGACATCCGGATCAAGGACCACGCAAAGATTGATCGATGTTATTTCCAGACAAGAGGCGGTGGCGATCTGTATGCGGAAAACCTGGAATGTAAAGAGCTAACCGCTTTGGCTTCCGGAAGAAGTGATATCAAATTAAAAGGAAAAGCGGAGAAAGCTACTTTCAAAGCATCCGGTGGCAGCGATATTAAAGCCTTCGACTTTAAAACAAAAGAAGCTGATTTTTCTGTCAGTGGAGGTAGTGATCTGAAATTACATGTCACAGAGTTATTGTCCGGGAGCGCTTCCGGAGGAAGTGATGTAAGATTTTATGGCAATCCGCAACAGCATGTAAGATTATCCGGCGGTAGTAGCTGCAAACAAAAATAAATACTTTTCCTATTATATTAAAAAGAATTGCTCTACTTATATAACGTCAGCAGAGAAATCCTTTTTATTTCTTATCTTTTATCCAATAATTTCCTACCGGATTTATATCACTCCAATAGCAGCCAGTTTATCCCGGTCGAGATTGTATTTTACTTCTAATGCCTGGAGGGCTTCTTCGGTTACTTTGACTGGTTTATATAGTTTTCTGGTTTTCCGGTAGCCTTTCCAGATCTTTTTTATCATCTGTTTGGGGTTGAAGGCTAAGGAGGCGGAGATCCAACAGCCGTGTGTACACCAGCAGTTGGCTTTGTAACCACAGCCAATGGCATCGATCTCACCTTTCATGGCGTCGCTGTTCATGATGGCCTGGACATCACATCCGTAGTCGCGGATATTTCCTAATTCGGGACGTAATTCACAGGCGCGGAAACATCCGTCATAGTCGATCACTAATGTGGTTTCCCCTGCCGTGCAATCCATGCCCCACGGAGTCGGGGATTCCAGATTGGCCGCACGGATATCAAACAGGGTACGCAAAAATCCCTGATATACAAAACGGGTGACCGGCTTGCGTAACAGGCTAACCCCTTCTGCCATCCGTTTGACATAGGCCGAATACATCGGGGCTACCTCGTCCTGGATCGCCCGCAGGGATTTTTCCGTAAGGACTTTGACGCCCTCTTCACGGGTTTGTCCACGTGCCGCTTCAATGATATGGTTGGAGGAGTTGAAACGGCCATAGATCTAGTACATCAGATCGTTAATCTGATCCACATTGTATTTTGTGATGACAGTAGCCAGTGTTTACAGCACGTAGCCATCCTCCCCAAAATTGTCATTGATCTTTTTAATCTGGTCCAGGGCTTTGTAGAAGTTACCCGGAACACCTCTTTGTTTATCGTGTGTGTCTCCGAAACCATCCATCGAAACACTGATGGAAATATTGCAATCGGGACAGCTTTTACGGATGCGCTTCACCCATTCGATGACCCGGTCTGCCTTCAGTCTGTTGGTTGGCCAGTTGATATCTTTCAGATGATTGTTCCGGTAGAACATTTCGATGATCTCCGGGAGATCTTCCCGTAGTGTCGGTTCACCTCCGGACACCCAGAGTTTGTTGATATTGCCCGCCGTTTCAGATATTTTCCGGATCTCGTCAAATGTGAGTTCTTCGAGTTTGTCATCCATGTCGCCGGCATAGAAACACATGGCGCATTTGGCATTACAACGTCCGGTCACAAATAAAAATATAGATTCCAGTGTGCGCTCTGATCTCATTTCCCGAAAAGAACTGCTTTTCCTTTTTACTGCCATACTACTTATTGATTAAAGATTTAAGTTACATCAGTCCATACCATTCTACCGGCGGCCTTTCAGGTATTTTAGATAGATCAGGTCGTTTTTAAATAGCAGATATATTACTATATACAGAGGACAAATATATTTATTATTTTTATTTTTGTTTGTAGACCGGGGAAATTATATTGAATCTTCTCTTGACTGCCGGTGGTCCGGTACAGAGAGAATACCGGACCACCGGTTTATCTATAGATTCTTCATCCAATTATCTGATGGAAATTTTCCATCTTAATATATTAAACCCATACTTTTATTTCTAAAATAATAACCTAAATTCTTTTTACCTGAACTAAACACCTAAGGTTATAAGAACACATCTTTTTCTTTTTATCTGTAAACTTTACTCTGCAAATATAAACATATAGATTCTAAAAGAGGCAAATAAAAATCAAAAAGATTAAACAATCCTGAGAAAAATTACATTTTATTACCGTTTAGGCTTTTTATATAAAGAATTATATATATAAAACTTTTTTTAGTGACAAAAAGCTATCTTGTCTACTTTTAAGAGAGAAATGGAAATAAAAACTTCTGAAAAGTGTAACTTTTTCAGCAATGGATCGTCTTATAAAAAACCATAAATAAAAAATTCCTATGAGATCAAAAATATTTTTACCAGTAATCGCACTATTTGTATGTGTTACTTCTTTTGTTTCCGCTAAACCCATTAAAGGAAATGGGAATGTGGTCACTAAGCAGGTTTCTCTGTCCCAATACACTGCTATCGAATTTGGCCGGGGGATCAATCACTCTAACCAATCCTTTACAGTCCTGTTTGTTGTATCCTGGAACCGCTCCGTCACGCCTGTATTTAATTACAGCCAGCAAAGCGGTTCCGCCGGTGTGGAAGTGACCATAGATGATAATCTGTTTCCCTACCTGGATATAGAAGTATCAGACGGCTTATTACATATTCAAACGAAAAAGGGCACAGAATTGCTCCTACCAAACTTATTGTGGACGGGCATTCTGAAAAACTGGAATTTATCAGGGCAAGTTCCGGAGCAAATTTTAATATTGTTTCTTCTCTGAAAGGAGAAAAACTGGAAATCTAGTCCAGTGGAGGTAGCGATATCCATTTGCAAGGATTGGCAGAGATTGATGTATGCAATTTCCGGTTAGGTGGCGGCGGAGACCTGAAAGCTGATAACCTGCACTGCAAAGAGCTCATCGCCATCGCGTCGGGAGGTAGTGATATCAAACTAAAAGGTCAGGCGGATAAAGCCAATTTCCAAGTATCCGGAGGTAGCGATATCGACGCATATGATTTTGTAACAAAAGAAGTAGAGTTCTCCGCCAGTGGAAGTAGTGATATGAATCTGCATGTAACAGAATTACTGGCCGGGTCTGCTTCCAGGGGGAGTGATATTCGTTATTATGGAAGCCCCCAACAAAATGTAAGTGTTTCCGGAGGTGGTAGGTGTAAAGGGAAATGAGATCATCGTCTATTGGGTGTAAATACTTTATTTCCTGGACTTAATACAAAACAGGAGATATCTGCTAAGCAGGACAGATATATAAGAAAAGCACTTACCAAATAATCGGTAAGTGCTTTTTTATTAAGTGGTCCCACTTGGGCTTGAACCAAGGACTCCCTGATTATGAGTCAGGTGCTCTAACCAACTGAGCTATAGGACCTGATTCAGAGGCTGGCTCTGAAATCAGCTGCAATATTACGACATTTTATCGGTTTTTGCAAGTGTTTTTGGAAAATCTTACTTCTCGGAAGCCTCTTCTCCGGCAAACTCCATCAGATAGGCTTTGATGAATCCATCGATCTTTCCATCCATTACTCCATTGACATCCGAAGTCTGGAAATTGGTACGATGGTCTTTTACCCGGCGGTCGTCAAAGACATAGCTACGAATCTGGGATCCCCACTCGATCTTTTTCTTACCGGCTTTCACCTTCTGCTGCTCTGCCATCCGTTTCTGTAACTCCATATCGTATAACATAGAGCGCAATAAACGCATCGCATTCTCACGGTTACCTAACTGTGAACGGCTTTCCGTATTTTCAATCAGGATCTCCCGGGTTTCTCCGGTATCCGGATCTTTGTAATTATAACGCAGACGCACTCCGGTTTCCACCTTGTTTACGTTCTGGCCACCGGCACCTCCCGAACGGAACGTATCCCATGTATAATCGGCTGGATTAATTTCAATTTCGATGGTATCATCCACTAACGGAGTAACGAAGACGGAAGCAAAAGAGGTCATACGCTTACCCTGCGCATTATAAGGGGATACACGCACCAAACGGTGTACCCCGTTTTCTCCTTTCAGATAGCCATAGGCATAGTCACCTTTGATCTGTATAGTAACGGTTTTAATTCCCGCTTCATCTCCTTTCTGCAGGTTACTGATTGTCACCTTATAACCATTCGCTTCTCCCCAGCGCATATACATACGCATCAGCATAGATGACCAGTCCTGGCTTTCTGTACCTCCTGCTCCGGAGTTGATCTTCAGGATACATCCCAACTGGTCTGCTTCCTGACGAAGCATATTACGGAATTCCAGACTCTCTACCAGTTCCAATGCTTTTGCATAGGCAAGATCCACTTCTTCCTCGCTTATCACTTCTTCCTTTACATATTCGTAGGACAACTCCAGTTCATCGGTAGCCGCTTTTACTTCATTGTAAAGTTCAATCCATTTTTTAAGTTCTTTTACTTTCTTCATCTGAGTTTCTGCCCGTTTGGCATCTTCCCAGAATCCGGGGTCCTGTGTACGTAGTTCTTCTTCTAACTGGATGGTTTTACCATCTATGTCAAAGGTACCCCCTCAGCGCCTGCTCGCGCTCCAACACATTATGTAGTTGGTCAGATGTAATCATAGTTTATTCTTTTCTGTTTAATTTTCAACTGCAAAGATAGGCGGGAATAGAGAATTGGCAATGAAGATTTGACAATTATATAGAATTTTACACTGTTTTTGACTTCTACAGAGGAAAAACGGTACGGGGCAAAGAAGCTTACTACTAAATAAATGAGGGTCCGGAGACCCTCTAAAACAGATGTTTTCTTATGAAAGAAGCGTCTTCATAATTTCTCCGGTTGGGATGTCTTTTTCTTCATACATTTCTTCGATCTGTCCGGCATAATTCTGCAGGATGACTGGACGGCGAAGTTTGAGGGTATCCGTCATTTCCCGGCTTTCTATCGTAAAAGGTTTAGGAAGAAGAACAAACCGTTTGATCTTTTCATAAGATGCCAGATCTTTCTGATGTTCTTCCACATGGGCTTCTATCATATGAATAATATCGGGATTCTTCACTAATTCTTCATGACTGGAATAGGAAATCCCTTTTTGCTTCGCATACTGTTCCAATAATTGGAAATCAGGAACGATCAAAGCGCCGACAAATTTCCGCTGGTCTCCGATCACTGCAATTTGCTGAATATATTTATCACTACTGATCAGCCCTTCTATAGCCTGTGGTGCCACATACTTTCCATTGGAAGTTTTATACAGGTCTTTAATCCTTTCCTTAAAGAATAATGTATCTCCTTCAAACCAGCCGGCATCTCCGGTACGGAAAAACCCATCTTCTGTAAAGGCTTTCGCATTCTCTTCCGGTTTATTATAATAACCCGGGGTGATGGTTCTTCCTTTGATCAGGATTTCATCATTTTCCGGGTCAATTTTTACCTGCAGATTAGGCATAACAGTACCGATCGAACCAATCACAAAATTTTCAGCCGGATAGAAACAAACAGTAGCTGAAGTTTCAGTTAGTCCATAGCCGACCACTATAGGGATATTTACAGATTCCAGAAAGGTATCTATATTAGCTGCCAGCGGCGCACCGGCAGTAGGGAATAAACGTCCTTTCTCAATTCCCAATGCTTTCTTCAGTAGTTTAAATACAGTAGCATCGTATAGTTTAAACTTTAAGGATAACCCATTCGGTGGGGTAATTCCTTTTCTTTTATACTCCAGGTTATAGACTCTTCCGGTCTCAATCGCATCTTTAAATACGGCTTTCATAAAACCCGAAGCAGAGTTAATTTTATCCTGCACGCCAACATAGACTTTTTCCCAGAAACGGGGCACATTACACATCAAGGTAGGACGAACTTCTTTCAGGGTTTCCTGGATCTTCTTAGGATCCTGATTAATTACATTGGTTACCCCTTTATGAGTGCAATAATAGGTCCATGCTTTTTCAAACACATGGGTAAGAGGAAGAAAGCACATGGAAATATCCTGATCATTTACGATCGGTAAGCGGATATCATGGATCCGGAGCACCTCATTAAAATTGTAGTGGTGAAGTACGACTCCTTTGGCTTCCCCTGTAGTTCCGGAGGTATAGATAATCGTAGCCATATCATCCAGACTCGCTTCATGCATACGTACTTTTACGGTACTTTCTGCATGGGCGCTTTCCCCCAGACAGAGAAAATCTTCAAAATAGATAGAGGTTTTATCGTCCGGATTAAATGTCACACTTTTATCAAAAACAATCAGCCGTTTCAGCGTCTCTGAATTTTTCTGAACGGAAAACGCATTATTATACTGAAGTTGTTCCCCGACAAAAATGGTGTGGATCGCAGCATCATTAATGATATATTCGATCTGAGCCGGGGAGTTGGTCGCATACATAGGTACAGTTACTGCGCGATTGGCATAGGCTGCAAAATTGGTATACAGATATTTAGGCATATTCTGGGAATAGATCCCGATCTTATCTTCTTCCTTAATACCAAATTCAGCCATTGCTTTGGCTGCCTGCATCACTTTATCAGAATATTCCCGCCAGGAAATGTCAGTCCATATACCTGTTTTATGATTCCGTTGCTTAAGGGCAACCCGATCTTCGTATTTATCTGCCTGACGATGGACAAGTTCAGCTAAATGGTAATAATTCATTGCGTTTCGTTTTATTTGGATGCCACAAAAGTAATGGATTCCATTTTAATAGCTACTAAATTTTTACACAAAATTGAGAAAAGTGTGCAATTTTCATCTTATAAGTCATTCAGGCGGGTCACTCCATTTTCCTGCATCAATTTAATCACTACCCTAGCACAGGCCTCTGCATCTGCTAAAGCATGATGGTGGTTGGCCAGTTCATATCCGCAATAGGCTACAACAGTATCCAGTTTATGGTTGGGAAGAGCAGGATAGTATTTACAGGAAAACTCCAGAGTACAATAAAACCGGTAGTCAGGATACGCTAAAGAATATTCCTGATAGGCTGCCTTGAGCAATTCCTCATCGGCAGAACTATTATGAGCCACTAAAGGTAATCCTTCAATCTTAGGAGTTACCATAGACCATACGTCGGGAAAGGGCAAAGCTTCCATTGTATCCATCCTTTTTAGGCCATGAATAGCAGTCGTTTTCCTGAGATAATAGCTAGGAGCCAGACGGACGAGGCTATAAAAACGATCTGTAATCTCTCCGTTTTCCACAATAGCTACACCTATACTGCATATGCTACTCTGTTTCCCATTTGCTCTTTCAAAATCAATGGCTGCAAACTTTTCCATCTGTGTGTGGTCTTTTTACAAAGATACTCAATGCAGCCACAAATCAAAGAAAAACAGACAGGGAATCAAACTCTGTCCTTCAAATGCTATGATATAGACATCTATGGACGGGGTTCTACCATCGCCCGGTTCTCCCATGCCTGATAACGGGCAGCCATTTCATTCACACGGTCCGGATATTGTGCCGCCAGATTTACCAATTCACTCCGGTCTTCTTTTAGGTTATACAACTCCCAGGCTGCTTCTTTCCCGGGTTTTACAATTTTCCAGCCGGAAGCATCGATCAGGGCACTTTCATCAAAATGTTCAAAACAAAGCTCCGTATGTCCTTCACGTTGCCCTGTCCGGAAAACAGGTAACAAACTTTTTCCTTCGAGCGGGACAATCTGGTTTCGGTTATACTCAACCGGATATTCAGCACCTGCTACATCCAGACAGGTAGCCATGATATCAATTACATGCCCCATCTCATGGGTAACAGTTCCTTTTTCCAGCTCAATTCCTTTCAGCCAGTGAGCGATCATAGGGGTACAGATCCCTCCTTCATAGGATTTAGCCTTCCAGAAATGGAAAGGAGTATTCGCCACATTTGCCCAGCGGGCTCCAATAGAAGCATAGGTATTCTGCGGACCGGGCAGTACTTCTTTTTCACGTGGGTAGATGATTTTCTCTCCGTTCCGCATCTCTGCCGGACGATCATTTTCTCCCTCCGGATAATGCTGGCAATCTTCATTACTACATCCATTATCGGACAGAAACAGAATGAGTGTATTGTCCAATTCACCTTTCTCTTCCAGCACTCTCAGCAATTTACCGATCTCCTGGTCCATACGGTCTACCATCGCAGCATGTACTGCCATGGCACGGGCATCCCATTCACGGGTAGGATTATCCTCCCAACGGTCTGAAAAATGACAGGGAGACAAATAGTTTTCTTCCTGTTCAACCAGCGGGGTTTGCCGCATCCGTTCATATCGCTTTTCCCGGATCGCGTCCCACCCGACGGTGTAGGTATCCTTATACTTCTGAATGTCTTCCGGTAAGGCATGCAAAGGCCAGTGAGGGGCATGATAAGACAGATACATAAAGAAAGGCTGATCAGACTCCGCATATCTTTTTACATAGGCAACCGCACTATCTGTCAATGCAATGGTGCTGTAATAATCTTCCGGAACCGAACGCACCGGCTCTTCTCCGTTCACCAGGCTAAACGGGTCAAAGTAGTTTACCACTCCGTAGATAGTTCCATAGAAATCCTGAAATCCCCGGTAGACAGGGTAATTATCTTTAGGAGCAAATTCATCGTATTGCACATGATGTGCCAGCCACTGCCGCTGGTCTGGCCGTAAAGGCGTCTCTGCCACATGCCATTTCCCGATCATCCCGGTCTGGTATCCGTCTGTTGCAGTACTTCAGCAATAGTAACCGCCTGATGGGACATAGTCCCTCTATATCCGGGTTTCCGGTCATCAAATGTCATTCGACCGATCCCGGCCTGATGGGGATACAATCCGGTTAATAGGGAAGCACGTGTCGGACAGCTACGACTGGCATTGTAAAAATGGCTAAAACGAATCCCATTCTCAGCCAGCCGGTTGAGATGAGGTGTCTGGATTTCCCCTCCGTAACAACCCAGATCTGAGTAACCCAAATCATCGGCCAGGATTACAATAATATTCGGCCGGGGATCTTTCTGTGCAGTTACACACAGAACAAAAGAGGCTAATAAGCCCAGCGTGGAAGTATATTTGTGTCTCATGATAAGATTAAGTTTATAGTGTCCAAAAATAGTGAAAATTATGAGAGTTCCCAAAAAGTCTTTGGAAGATCTTTTTAGTAGTCAAAGTAGTTGCCGCTTCGCCGGGAATTAAAGGAGGAAGTAGACAAATAAATAAATCCATTCACTATTAACTACTAAGAAACGTAGTTTCTGTTGACTCCCAAGGAGTGCAGCGACTGATAACTCCTTTGACTACTAGCGAGTGTCCAAATGGACACTCGCTAATTATTTACTCCAGTTACGGGGTGCCGGAATGCCCGGGAGTGCTTTCCGGTTGGGCAGATCTTTCATGACTTCTTCGATTGCCCGGTTGAGTTGTTCATCTTCTCCGTTCCACTCTTTAACCGGATCATTATCTACGTGAATATCCGGAGCAACCCCATAATTTTCAATGATCCAGTCACCTGTTTTCGGATCATAACTGGTGAAGAAGGGAACCCGCATATCTGTTCCATCGATAAACGGCAGAGAAGCACTGATACCCACTACCCCACCCCAGGTACGGGCACCGATCAGTTTTCCTAACCCTAACGCCCGGAATCCCCACGGGAACAAGTCTCCGTCCGACGCTGAGTATTTATTGATCAAGGCCACTTTAGGCCCGACCTGGGTACCATTCGGAACCGTTCCGATCATAGTAGAACCTCTACGCATGGTCAGGCGATACGGTTCACGGGCCAGCCGTTCTAAAATCATCGGAGAAACATTTCCTCCCCCGTTTGCCCGGTCATCAATGATGAGTCCTTCTTTATCTAACTGCGGATAGAAATAACGGGAAAATTCGTTCAGGCCGTCCACACCCATATCCGGAATATAAATATGGCCTACTCTGCCCTGGGTGGCTTCATCTACCTTCCGGATATTTTCCTGAATCCAGTTGTAGTGATACAAGGAATATTCTTCCGCTAACGGATTGATCACCACTTTCCGTCCACCCTGCAACTGGGGTTTAGTATTCAGAGTTATCTCCGTAGGTACATTCGCTTTACCGACCAGTAAGGCATACATATCTTTTACCGTATTCGTGGCTACTCCGTCAATAGCGACGATGAACTCTCCTTCTTTAGCTTCAATACCCGGTTCTGTCAGGGGAGACCGCAGTTTTTCATTCCATGAAGCACCCGGCAGGATTTTTTCCAAACGGAAGAAACCACTTTTATCACGGGATATCTCTGCTCCTAATAAACCTAAAGACACCCGTTTGGCCCGTTCCAGTTCTCCCGGATTGATATAGGCATGCCCGCAATTCAGTTCCCCGATCATTTCTCCTATAACGTAGTTCAGGTCCAACCTGTTTTTACATGCGGAAGCAGTACAGCATATTTTTCTTTCATGGCTTTCCAGTCTACGCCATGCATATTTTTCAGATAAAATCCATCTCTCATGGCACGCCAGCCTTCCTCAAAGATCTGTGCCCATTCCTGGGGATAATCCGTGGTGATCTTCATATGGGAAGTATTGACAGTCTCTTTCAATTCAGTTTTAGCCGTAGGCAGGTTTACCACATATAGTTTCTTGTCTTTCTGATTCTGGAAAATCGCTTTCTTTCCATCCGCACTGACACTCATAACAGCACCTTCCACAATCTGTTCCTCTTTCTGTTTCTGCAGGTCATACATATAAGTGCCCCCACGACCAAAATAATAAACTGTCTTTCCGTCCGAATAGAAGTTAGAATAACGGGAACCGGGAACAGGTAATTTAATAATCCGTTCACTCAGGCCATCCGGATCTATGTTTACTACCGGTGCTACCGTATCATTTTTATTTTCTTTTTTACTTCTCCGACTTTTGCATCTTTTTGCAGGAAGGGGGAAGGAGTATCTTTAGCCAGTAAAGCCAGATAAACCCCATTCATATTACTATAGGTATGGTTCCATTCCAGGGTTCCATACGTCGGATTAAAATCACGGGCAGAAGTAAAAACCAGATATTTACCATCTGTGCTGAACACAGGAGAAGAAGAAGAGTACCATTTATCCGTTACCGGATATTCTTTTTGGTCAGCTATATGATAAACAAATACCAGGCTATATTGATTTTCGGCCATACCTGTATAAGCCAGCCATTTACTATCGGGAGAAAAAGCTACGTTCCGGACTTCACCCGTAGGATCCTGTTTGACTAAAGAGATTTTACGGGTAGCTATATCTACTAACTGAATCCGGTTTTTCCGGTCGGTATATACTATTTTTTTTGCATCCGGACTCCAGCTAAAGGTACGGATATAGGTATCATTATCTTTGGTGAGCTGAACAGGTTCTCCTCCGTCCGCTTCCTGCAGATAAAGTTCTGTCTCTCCGGTAGCATCGGAAATATAGGCAATATATTTACCATCCGGGGACCACTGTGCATCCCGTTCATGGGCTCCCGTAGAACGGGTCATATTTTTAGTGACCCCTTTTTCCACCGGGATATTAAATACTTCCCCACGGGTCGTAACAGCCAGACGCTCTCCTGCCGGCGACATACTGATAGAAGTAATATATTTTTCTCCTTCTTTGATTTCACTACGGGCATAAATATGGTCTGAAGAAAGCAAAATCCGGACCTTTTCCGGCTGTTTGGCCGCAGCATCTATTTTATAGATATATCCCCCTTTTTCAAATACGATCAGATTTCCATTCGCACTGGGAAACTTCACATCATAATCCGTAAAGTTAGTAACCTTACTGGTTTCTTTTGTTTTTATATTATATGCAAAGATATTCATAGTACGGTCACGGTCGGAAAGATAAAAAATTTCGTCACCGATCCACATAGGAATAATATCCTGTGCTTCATGGTTGGAGATATTTTCTACAGATCCTTTTTCCGGATCATAGATCCAGATATCATCTGCCATTCCTCCTTTATAGTATTTCCAGGTACGGAACTCACGCATGACCCGGTTATAAGCCAGTTTCCTGCCATCCGGCGAATAACTGCAAAATCCTCCTTCCGGCAAAGGAATAACTTCTGAAAGTCCTCCTTCTTTATCAGCCAGATACAGCTTACCATCAAAACTGCTACTGATCCGGTTCCGGTAGACGATCTTATTTCCATCCGGTGTCCAGGTCATCACAATATTATTAGGTCCCATCCGGTCACCCAGATCATCCCGCCCGTTAGTAGGAGTATAAGTCAACCGTAATGGTTCTCCACCGGAAGATGGGATTGTAAACACTTCTGTATTTCCATCATATTGTCCAGTAAAAGCAATGGTTTGTCCATCCGGTGAGAACCGGGGGAACATTTCATAACCCACATGTGAAGTCAGCCGTTGAGCTTCCCCACCGGAAACAGAAACTTTATACAGATCCCCTGCATAAGAAAAAACGATCTCTTTGCCATTAGTAGTCGGAAAACGAAGCAACCGTGCTTCATCAGATGCCTGTAAAGTAAAAGATGCACCTATACAAATTAGTAAAGCCAGCATTAATGTTTTATTCATAACTGATAGTATTTAATTCCGGCAAATGTAAAAAATATCTGTTTTTATATCCTTCCTCCCAGGTAACTAAATAAAATAAAACTAAATTTATTGGACAATTTATCAAAGAAACCGTCATTTTAGTGTCAAATTATTATTTTTAGCAAATTGAGAAGGTGTCATATTAAACTGCCGGGAGAATGCTCTGCTAAAATAAGACTGGGAACTAAATCCGACGGCTTCTGAGATTTCATAGATCCGCATATGTCCCTGCAGGATAAGTTCCGCGGCTTTTTTCAGACGGCTGATAGTAATTAATTCATTGGGTGTAAGATCTGAAATCGCTTTGATCTTCCGGTATAAAGTCGGACGGCTCAGATGCATAAACCCGGCAATCTGATCCACATCCAGATCCACATCGGCAATATGATTATCAATAATATCATGGAGTTTCTCTAAAAATTTTCATCCGCCTTAGTGTAAGCCATCGATTTCATATGAGCAACCGGAGATTTAAAATAATAATTCCGCATTTTTAGCCGGTTATTCAACAGGTTGGTGATTTGTGCTACCAGAATTTCCATGGAGAACGGCTTGGTTATATAAGCATCTACACTGGATTCCAGTCCTTCCAACCGGGATTGGAGTGTATTTTTAGCTGTCAGCAGAATAATAGGAATATGGCTGTACTCCAGATTATTCTTTATGGTTTTAAGCAGGGAGAAACCATCCATCACCGGCATCATCACATCACTGATAAGCAGTTGTATGCTTTCCTGCTTGACTATTTCCAGTCCTTCCACACCATTCCGGGCTGTCAGCACATTATATAATTGATTGATCTCTTCTCCAACAAAATTTTTCATTTCCTCATGGTCCTCTACAATCAGAATAGTAGGACGAGCCGGGTCATATGCGTAATTTTGTTCAGGTAAAACCGGCAACTTTTCTTCTGTTTCCCATTTAATAGAATTGGGCTGGTTGATCGGTAAAGATAATCTGAACCGGATCATATCCCTGTCTGAATTTTCCATGAATAGGGTTCCCCGGTGCATTTCTGCCATAGAACGGGCTAATGGTAACCCTAATCCTGTCCCGGAAGTATGTTGAGCGCTTTCTCCTCTGAAAAACAGTTCGAATATCCGTTCTTTTAATTCCTCCGGAATCTCCTCACCATCGTTGATCACATCAATGACAAAAAGATCTTCTACTGTTAAAAAAGAGATCTCCACACAGATCTTTGTCCGGGCATATTTAATGGCATTCAATAATAAATTACTGAGTATCTTTGTAAAAGCTTCCTGATCAATAAAAGCCTGGAGTTGCGTAACAGTGGTCTGAATATTAAATAATAACCCTCTTTCCTCTGCAGCATCTTTAAACCGGATACAAATATTTTCAATAGTCGTCAGAATATCCGTTTTGACAAAATTCAGGCTAAAACCTTCTATTTCAGTTTTCCGGAAATCTAATAGCTGATTGACCAAGGCCAGCAGGCGATCCGCATTTTTATTGACAGTATCTAAGGAACGACGGATATCCTGTGTCAATTCCCTGTGCAGTAAGACTTTTTCCAAAGGACTTTTTATTAAAGTCAGAGGGGTTCGTATCTCATGAGCAATATTAATGAAAAATTTAATTTTTGCCTGATACAGCTCTTTTTCTTTCTTGTCTTCAAAAAGTCGTAAAGTCTGTTCCACGCTTTTCTGATCATGCTTTTTTAACCCATACAGAGAACAGATACAGAACATAACAAAGAGAACAAAATAAAAGATTTTCATCCAGGCTGACCACCACCAGGGAGGCAAAACAGAGATCTGTAAGCTGGTGAAATAATCATTCCACACTCCAGAAGCATTGGAGGCCTTTACCTTAAACAGATAATTTCCGGAAGGTAATTTAGAATAATAGGCAGACCGGCTCTCTTCAGCAGAAGTCCATGTATTATCTAAGCCTTCCATACAATATGCATATCGGATTGCATCCGGTGCTATATATCCCAAAGTAGAAAAATCAAACCGGAGGGTACTGTATCTGCCACTTTTTAATTCTACTTTTTTAGTTCGGTTTCCGGGGCCAGCAGGTCTCCGGTCCTCATATTCCTGAGTATCTACCCGGATATGCGTAATAAAAACCTCCGGTTCCTGGTCAATAGTCTTAATCTCTTCCGGTAGAAACCGGATCATGCCCCGGATCATGCCGAAATACATTTTACCTTCCTCATCTTTCCAGGCTGAATTATAATTGAACTGATCAGTGATCAATCCATGATCTACCGTATAAGTAAAGATTTCTTCCGTACCCGGATGGAGACAAACCAAGCCATTGGAAGTACTGATCCATAAGTTTCCAGTCTTATCTTCCAATATACGGAAAGTAGTATTTTCCGGCATCCCGTTTTTGATCGTGTACCGTGTGATCACTCCGGTCCGGCGATCATATTTTTTCACTCCTTCCAATGTCGCAAACCAGAGATTCAGCTCTTTATCCTCATAAATATCATTCACCGTGTTGGCACTACTCGTATAGATCATATCCTGTTGGAAATAGTGTCCCTCTTTCGATACCGGATCATAATAATAAACACCCCCATTGACCATACCCGCCCAGATTACACCGGCATGATCCTCAAACAAAGTCTGTACCTTATATTGTGCAGGAAACCAGGATAAAAAAGAGAACCGGTCTTCATCCGGTCGATACAGGTAAACCCCTTTTTCTGTTCCGGCCAGCAATTGGCCATTCCGAAGTTTTTTCATCACTACTACCACGTAACTACTTTCATTATCCGGAATCCCTCCGACCACATATCTGTTCAAAACCCTACCTGTCGGAATATGTAACAGGTCTATCCCATTGGAAAGCGTTCCGATCCAGAGCCGGTCACCATCCGGAACCAGTCTATGGATATTATTTTGTGACAGACCATCCGGCAGGCTTCGGATATGATAATTCCGGAATTCCCCCGTGAGTAGGTCCATCCGGTTTAACCCGGAATCCTCTGTAGCCACCCATAGATATCCGTTTTCATCCGTACAGATATCATGCACAATATCTCCTCTCAGTGTATTCATTCCGGCAATCGAATAATATGGAGTAAATAGTTACAACGGAGAATAATAATTAACCCCTCCGGAATAGGTTCCGATCCAGACACCTCCTTCCCGGTCCAGGCAAAAAGCATGCAGAGAATTAGAAGAAAGGGAATAAGGATCATATTTACGCTTTGTCATATGAGTATAGTGCGCCGTTTCCAAATTATATCTATACAGACCCGATTCTGTGGCTACCCACATTTCCGTATCGGCCACCTGAATAAAATCTTTTACCATTATCTCAGCATATTCAGGATCATACCGGAGCAGATCCGTATAGTCTCCTTTCCGGATATCAAAAATTTTTATTCCATGTGTCAGCGTTCCAATCCACACTTTTTCTCCCTGTTTATCCGGATAAGCCGTAAGAATTACCCTGGAATTTATATGCATGGAATGTTCAAAAAGATCAAACTTCCGGAATCCACCTTTTTCTACATCCATCAAATATAATCTACCTGCGGAAGTGGTTAGCCAGTACTGGCCGGTAAATGAAATACAAAAAGAAGTCAGCGTACTATCATCCGGGTTCGCATATATTTTATGTACCTACAATTCTTCATCATACCGAACCAGCTTATCATCCAACAAAAACCAGAGATCACCCTCCGGACTAAAATAAAGTTCCCGGGCAGCTCGTCCTTCTGTAAAAGGAATTAACTGAAAAGATTCTTCTTTTTCTTTATACAGGTAGACACCCATCTGAGTTCCGATCCATAACTGTCCGGAGCTATCCAGCGTCATCGCCAATATCCAGTTACTACCGATGGACCCCGGCTGGTCAGCATCATTCCGAAAAATCCGGAACGAATAGTCGTCAAAGCGGTTTAAGCCGTCCCGGGTACCAAACCACATAAAACCATAGGAACCCTGCAGGCAACAGGTAATATTGTTATTGCTTAATCCATCTCTCATCTGGTATTGCCGGAAAGAACCGGAGCCGGCTTTCAGACCAGAAAAAGAAATAGAAAACAGAAAAAGTATGCCGTACAGAAGAAGATATCTCATACAAGTATTTTTTGATAACAAGTTAGAATTTGCCGGCCTTTTTTATTGAAAAATTGTCTCATCATTTGTTCAAATCATATCAAATTCCGTACGTTTTCATCCCTGTTTATGAAAGTAAGGACAGATTGATAAAATATGAAAAAACTTCGATATAATAATAGCACAAACCTCTTTAGTTCTCCCTGTATCTTCGTTCCTACTTTTTTATAATAAGCTAATACATAACTATACCATGAAAAAAAATGTAATCCTTTTCAGTTTTTTATGTAGTTCGATAGTTTTATATGCTCAGAACGAACCACCCGCTAACCAGCAACGGCCCGTACAACGATGGGATCCCAAAAGTACGGAATGGCATTATCCGGTACCTCCTCAGGTCACTCCCGGCACAGGAAACCAGGCTCCCTCCGATGCCATCATCCTGTTTAACGGAAATGATCTTTCCCTATGGGAAACTCCCCAAGGGGAATCAGCCCCCTGGACCGTAAAAAACGGTGAATTGATCGTCAAACCTGGTACCGGTACGATACAGACCAAAGAGTATTTCGGAGATTGCCAGTTACGCATTGAATTTAAATCTCCCCGGCCGGAAAACTATAACGGACAGGACCGTGGTAATAGCGGCATTTTCCTGCAAAACAGATATGAAATACAGGTACTGGACGGAGACAATAATCCAACCTATGTCAATGAAATGGTAGGAAGTGTCTATAAACAGCAGGCACCTTTAGCCAATGCCTATACTAAAAACGGAGAATGGCAGGTGTATGATATCTATTGGAGAGGTCCCCGCTTCGGAACGAATGATGAACTGGAGTCGCCAGCCATCGTTACAGTGGTTCTCAACGGGATCGTGGTCCAGAATAATTATGTATTAAAAGGAACGACGCCCTACATAGGCTTACCTAAATATACGGCACACGGACGTTTACCACTCTCCCTCCAGGATCACGGGATGGAAGTCGCTTTCCGGAATATCTGGATCCGTAACTTATAAAATTCAACCTTCTGTTTTATCTAATCTAATACCTATAAGTATATGACAACAAGAAGAAACTTTTTAAAAAGCTCCGGTTTGTTAGCCGCCGGATTAGGGATATCTCCCCTGCTTTCCTCTGAAACCCTCCACTCCATGAAACAAAGTGCTCCCAGTGACCGTGTCCATATCGGAGTGATCGGAGTCGGCATGGAATGTGCGGATATGGCCGGTATGCTGGCCAATAGCTGGGTACATTGTGTAGCCATGTGTGACGTAGACAAAGAAAGACTGAAATCCCAGGCTGCCGATTTTAAAAAGAGGTTCCCGGAAAATGCAGCGAATATTAAATTATACGGTGATTTCCGGAAACTCCTGGAAGATAAGGATATCGATGGGGTTATCATCGCGACCCCGGATCACTGGCATACCTATATATTCGGTGAGGCACTGAAAGCAGGCAAAGCCATCTATGTAGAAAAGCCGGTTGCCAATTCAATCACAGAATGTAATGCGATGATGGATCTGCAACAAAAGTATAAAGGCATAGTCACTACCGGATTATGGCAAACCAGCCAGCGGTATTTCAAAGCCGCTAATGAAATATTAAAAACAGGAGTTTTAGGGGATGTTTACAAAGTACAGATCTTTCTGTGCCAGTCCACCAATCTCCGTCCGCCTGTAGAAGACAGTACTATTCCCTCTTCTTTAGACTATAACATGTGGCTGGGTCCGGCCCCGCAACGACCTTACAACTATGGACGCGCACGCGGATGGCGGGGCTTCTGGGACTATGGTGGTGGACAACAGACAGACTGGGGGGTACATTGGATCGACTCAGCCTTCGACGGATTAAAAGCATTAGGCATAAACGACCGTACCTATCCGTTATCCGTATTCTCAACGGCCTACAAAGACCGCACTTCATTCAATGAAACCCCCAGCTGTCAGACCACCATTTTCCAGTATGAAAACTTTCATATCGAATGGGCGCAACAAGTAGCCCACCTGTATAACCGGGACCAGGGAGTAGTATGGATCGGAAGCAATGCAACGCTGGTTTGTAACCGGGAAGGATATGAACTAATACCGGTAAAAAACAGAGAAGGAGTCGAACTTACCCACCGGGCACAGTTGGTAGGACCGTTTGAAGACGGCGGTATACGGGATCATGCAACCAATTGGGGAGAATGCATCCAGAATATATCCCCCCAAACCAACAGTCCGATCGAAAAGGGAGCTTTTGCCACCATATTAGCACATATGGCCAACATCTCCTATCTGACTAACACCCAGGTAGTATATGATTCCAAAGCCAGAAAATTTATAAATAACCCAAAAGCAGACGCCTATCTGAAACCACTATACCACAACGGCTGGGAATTTCCCGGAATCTGATAAGAAAGACAGGAGTTAAAGGAGCCAGCAGTTGCTTTGCTCCTTAGAAGTTAAGGAGTTAAGTAGCAGGCAAAAAAATATAATAAGTTTCTGTCTACCTGACTCCTCGGACTCCTTAATTCCTTTGACTCCTTTCCCCATCTCCTTATTGTTAACTTTAATTATAATCATTATGAAGCAGTATGTAAACGACCCGCTGTCCAGTCAAAACCCAACCGGCAGCATTGTACGCAAGATGACGAGTATACTCCTCTTCTTATGTTTTACCCTCCCACTTCTTGCACAGGATAGCCTGATCCGGGGAAATGTCTCTGATGCTGAATATAAAGAACCCATTATCGGAGCTAATGTAGTGGTAAAAGGAAGCACTATCGGAGCAGCCACCGATATGGAGGGTAATTTTGAATTGAATATCCCTTTAAACAGTGTGTTAGTGATCAGTTATATCGGTTACACAGACAAAGAGATAACCGTTACCAACAACTCCCCCTTATCCATTCTGTTAAAAGACGACGCTTTTTTGTTAGGAGAAGTAATCGCCATTGGGTATGGTTTCCAGAAAAAGAAAGAATTAACCGGATCAGTGGCCGGATTAAAAGAAGGGGATCTGATCAAAGGAGTACAAACTAATCCTATGGGAATGCTCCAGGGAAAAGTAGCCGGCCTGAATGTCTCCAAACCAAACGGGGAAGACCCGAATTCCGACTACAAATTCCAGTTGCGGGGAGCGTCTTCCCTAACCGGAAATACGTCTCCCCTCATCATTATTGACGGGATTCCACAGGGAGACCTTTCAGCGATTTCCCAGGATGATATTGAAAGTATAGACATTCTTAAAGACGGTTCGGCCGCTGCTATCTATGGGACACGCGGGACTAATGGGGTAATTCTGGTCACAACCAAACGGAGAAGTGCCGGCAAAACAACTGTTTCTTATAGCGGCTATGCTTCCATCGCCACAATTGCCAATCAACTGGATCTGATGAACCGGGAACAATTTCTGGCCAATGGAGGAACAGACAGAGGATATGATACGGACTGAATGAAAGAAATTACACGCACCCCCTTTATCCATTCACATAATCTATCCCTGACCGGAGGAACCAGTGAATTCAACTACCGGGCTTCCCTTTCCTATAAAGACAATCCGGGATTAGCGATTAATTCGGGTTATAATGAATTAATTGCACGTTTTGTGGCAAATCAGAGTTTGTTCAATAATAAAATACAAATTGCCTATGATGCCACCTATCGCCGCTTCAACCAGGAAAACGTAAAAGACAGTGACAATGATTATAATGCTTATTCCGCATTCAAACATGCACAACATTATAATCCCACAGCTCCGGTCTATGATCCTGCAAATACCACGTCCGGTGGATACTACGCATTGGATATTCAGAACTATGAGAATCCGGTTGCTTACATGAAACAACGTACCAAAGAGACAAAAGGAGGTCTGTTCCAGGGTTCGGCACGAATCAGCTGGTTCATTCTTGAAGGATTACGGGCACAATTGTTCGGATCGGTCAATTATATGGATAAAAACCTGGGACAATATCAATCCCGGTAAATATTTAATACCTCTAATTACGGATATACCAAACGACGCTATGATAACCGCCGGAATGAAACCATCGAAGCGACCGTTGATTATGTAAAAGGTTTTGGTAAACATAACCTGGTTGTCTTAGGAGGGTATGCCTACGAACACAACTTCAAAGAACATTTTCAGATGTATAATACCAATTTTGATTCGGATGTATTCTCCTATTACAACATCGGAGCCGGTTCCAATCTCCTGAATGATCCGAAACAGGATATGATGGGAAGTGATATTTCACAGGATAACCTGGTCTCTTTCTTTGGCCGTGTGAATTACAATTACGACGAACGGTATTTACTATCTGCTTCTATCTGCCATGAAGGTTCTACCCGGTTAGGAGTTAACCATAAGTGGGGAACCTTCCCGGCAGTCAGTGCCGGCTGGCGTCTTAGCAATGAGGGATTCATGCAGGACATACCACATATCGATGAATTAAAGATCCGCCTGGGATATGGGGTAACAGGTAATATGCCGGAAGAAAGCTACAAATCCCTCTCCATAATGGGTGTGGTAGGCCGCTATTATGACCATTCCTCGGGGACCTGGATCAATGCGTACGGACCGACACAAAACCTGAATGAAGATATCAAATGGGAAAAGAAAGGAGAATGGAATGTAGGTGTGGATTATGTCGGTCTGAATAACCGCCTTTCCATTACCGTAGATATGTACAAAAGAAAAGTAACCGACCTGTTATATACCTACAAAGTACCTACTCCACCATACCAATATAAAGAAATGCTGGCCAATGTAGGCGACGCAACCAGCAAAGGACTGGAATTTACCATTTCCGGAACACCGGTCCGGAACCGGACATTTTCCTGGACCAGCTCCGTGAACTTCTCCTTCAATACCAGCCGTATTGATAAGTTCAGTAATGAACATTTCCAGACAGACTGGATTGAAAAAGGTTATCTGTCAGACGGTGACTTAGGAGGAATGAACAGTACCCCGCTGATCCGGTTGGTACCCGGTGGAAAAGTGGGAGATTTCTATCTGCCTGTATTTGAAGGATTCAATGAAGATGGTACCTGGAAATTTAAAGATGTAAACGGAGACGATAAATTCACGTACGATGAAGACCGTGAGATTGTAGGAAACGCCCAACCGGATTTTATTGCAGGCTGGACCAATGAATTCAGTTATAAGAATTTTGATCTCTCCTTCTCCTTACGCGCAGTCGTAGGAAATGATGTCTACAACGTCGGACGAATGGCCCTGGAAAACCGTTCAGTGGCCGGTACGGGAAAAAATATGCTGGCATCTGTGGCCAATTCTCCACTGAATGACGCAGCCCAGGCATCTGATTATTATCTAGAAAACGGTTCATTCCTGAAATTGGATAACATCACCTTAGGATATAATTTTCCCGTAAAAGATATTCAATATATTTCCAATCTACGGCTTTATTTCACCGGACAGAATCTCTTCACAATCACCAAATATAAAGGTATTGATCCGGAAGTAGATATGGTAGGAATTGACAATATGGGGATCGAAAGAACACGTTATTATCCTGCAATCCGCGCATTTGTGTTAGGTTTAAATATTACATTCTGATCCACTATTTAACAATTATAATCATGAAAAAATATCATATATTATATACATTGATTACCTGTATCTCACTGGGATTAAGTTTGTCTGCATGTGTAGATATGAATGAAGATACCACCGGAAAAATGACTTCAGATGACTTCTATTCCAATCCATCCCTGATTCCACAGGCAGTAGGAGCGGCCTATGCTGAATTACAGGCTTATCAGAATCACTGGGGTGTCTGGGAATTACAGACCGCATCTTCCGATGAATGCGTAGTGCCTACCCGTGCACCGGGAAATGACTGGTATGACGGAGGAGTATGGCAGGCTTTCCACAAACATGAATGGGAAGTAAACTTAGATAAACTGAATGATGTATGGGTTTCCATCTTTTCAGGTATCACCACCTACAACCGGGTGATTTATGACCTCAATACGTATAAAGAGGAGATGAAGATCGATATTTATAACAAATACAAAGCAGAAACTGCCGTGTTACGCTCTTTTTATTACTCCCTGCTATTAGACCTGTTTAGGAATGTTCCCTATATTGAAGATTACGAAGGGGAAATTACTTCCTATCCACAAACCGGACGGGCGGAGATCTATGAAAAACTGATTACTAACATCCTGGAAAATATCGATTACCTGGACGCTGTTCCCACAGCAGAGAATTATGGAAGATGTACCAAATGGATGGCTCACGTGATGTTAGCCAAACTCTATTTGAATGCAAAAGTATTCAAAGGAGTGTCTGCCTACGATCCGGCAGATATGGATAAAGTAATTGAATATTGTGACCAGGTAATCCAATCCGCACAATATGAAGTAGTGTCCAACTTTAGCGAACCCTTTAAAGTCTATAATGAAGATTGCAAAGAAAACATTTTTGTCGTTCCGATGCAGAATGGTATCAATTCAAACGGAGATTATGAATTCCATTTCCACAAATTTTCCGGACACAATAGTTGCCGGTATGTCTGGGGAATTAATTTAGGCCCCTGGAACGGAGGATGTGCCACTCCCGATTTTATGGATCTGTATGAAGATGAAGATACCCGTAAACAGGCCACTTTCCTCTACGGTCTCTGTTACACACCAGAAGGAGAACCCGTAGAGAATCCTGATCTTCCGGGGGAACAGTTAGACCTTACCATTGAAGTCACTTCCCTTTCAGCAGCTAATAAATGGGAAGGAGCACGCATTCAGAAATACGAATATGAAAAAGGAATGACCGGTAATATGAATAATGACTTCGTGATCTACCGGCTGGCCGACATTTACTATATGAAAGCAGAGGCCATTCTCCGGGGAGGCAAGGGTTCATTAAGCAAATTATGCAACGATCCTCAATTCCGGTTGATCCGCGAACGTGCCCATATGCCGGTCTATACCCCTACTACCCTAACATTAGACGAACTGATCCGCGAACGGGGAAGAGAGTTTGCCTGGGAAGGCTGTAGACGACAGGACCTGATCCGCTGGAACCAGTTTGCAAGAGGTGCCTGGACATTCAAGGAAGATAAAGGAAATAACACCCGCGACCTGTTCCCGATCCCTTACGACCAGATCACCAAAAACACAAGCTGGAAACAAAATCCGGGTTATTAACCATTCTTTATCTTTGGAGCTACTCGGTTATCTCCTTTATCCCGGAGGGATCGTAGCCGAAGGGGATCTCCGGATCCCCGCCTGTTTAGTATTAGAATTTTTAATCTGTAAATTAATAAATACCTTATAAACAATTATATAAGATATAGAAAAGCGGATCCGAAGATCCTTATAAACATCAGGCAGGGATTGAAAATCCCCTTCAACCAATAAAATAAGGGGTTTATCTCCCCTCTGGAGAGGGGCAAGAGGTGTGTCACAGAAATAAAGAGGTCTGAATTACAACTTTTTCTCTTCCTTTACGACCCTAATGGAATCAGAATGGATCGGGATAATTGTAATTTGTAGGCCGGTTGTATCCGTAACACACCCCTACCCCTCTCCAGAGGAGAAAAGAAGTAAATCATTCAAAATTCTTTCTCCATATGCTAAAAGAAAAAATAACTCGCCGGCAAATGATCCGGGGATCAGGAGCCACTTTATTAGCCGGAAATCTACTCTCTTTCCTGAGTTGCCACGCTTCTCCCGGCACAAGTGAAGAGGGAGCCCCCCGGGAGAACCCATCTCCTTTCCGCATCAGTCTGAATACGTCCACCATATCCGGCTATAAGCTCCCGGTCCGGGAACAAATCGAATTATGTGCAGAAACCAGTTTTGATGGAATCGAATTATGGATACGGGATGTAGAAACTTATATGGCAGAGGGGGGCACTCCGGAAGAAATCGCCCGGCTTTTAAAAGATTCCAATCTGATACTCGAAAATATGATCGGCTTTTCCGACTGGATAGCCGACGATCCGGACAAACGGGAAAAAGGATGTAGAAATATGCAGAAAGATATGGAATTGACTGCCCGGCTGGGTGGGAAATACATAGCAGCACCTGTGCAGGGACTTAGCACGTTCGACAGGAGCAAACTTCCGGAATATGCGGAAAGGTATACAAAGATCCTGGAGGCAGGAGACCAAACAGGAGTCACTCCTATCCTTGAATTATGGGGAGCCGGCCATCTGAATCAACTTTCCGATACCCTGCATATAGTGACAGGAACTCTGCATCCCAAAGCCACTATGCTACTGGATTTTTATCATCTCTACCGGGGAGGAAACAGTTTCGACAGCTTACACCTGCTCAATGGAAGCGCACTACCTGTTTTTCATATAAATGATTATCCTGCCATACCGGAACGAATCCGGCTAAACGATTCCGACCGGGTATTTCCGGGAGATGGTATCTGTCCCTTTGAAGAAGTACTACCGGTTCTATATAAAAATGGCTTCAGAGGAGCCCTATCCGTAGAACTCTTTAACCGTTCTTATTGGGAAACAATGCCTGTGAAAGAAGTTTTACAAAAAAGTTATGAAAAAACTATCTCAGTGATCCGAAAGGCTATAAAATAATTTTTATATCTTGCCTGAACTTTTCAACGTTGCGTCCGGAAAAAGCAAATATGAACCTAAATAATATATAACCATGAAGATCAGCAGACGTAGTTTTTTAAGTAGTGCCGGTGCAGGCACCGTTTCTTTAAGCATGGGAGGACTTCTGTCCGCTACCGCATGCAGCCAGCCATCTGACAGTAAGACAAATAGTTTTGAAAATGATTCCCAGGCCCTTTTCATCGGAGATGATATAGCCATTGCCCAGACCCAATACGGGAAAGTACAGGGATATATCCTGAACGGCGTTTATACTTTTTTAGGAGTCCGGTACGGAGCGGATACTTCCGGTAAGAACCGGTTCATGCCTCCTCAGAAACCGGAAGCCTGGGAAGGTATCCAACCCGCCGTATTTTATGGCAACACAGCCCCCCAACGGATGGAAAACCGTTTCCCCAATAACTACGGGACGTTTGTAGACCACTGGAACTACTATGATGTAAGTGAAGATTGCCTGTTCCTGAATATCTGGACACCCGGTGTGGCAGACGGGAAAAAGCGCCCGGTACTGGTATGGATGCATGGAGGCGGATTCACCAACGGAAATGCGATTGAACAGGATGGCTACCACGGAGAGAACCTGAGTAAATACGGAGATGTAGTGTTCTGTTCCCTGAATCACCGGTTAGGCCCTATCGGCTATTCCGACTTGTCTGCCTTAGGAGATAAATACAAAGATTCCGGCAATGTAGGAATGTTAGATATTATTGCTGCCCTGGAATGGGTTCAAAATAACATTGCCAGTTTTGGTGGGGATCCTTCGAATGTAACAATTATGGGGCAATCCGGCGGAGGTTCCAAAGTATGTACCGTAGCAGCAATGTCGGCCGCCAAAGGACTGATCCACAAAGCGGTTCCGTTAAGTGTTCAACCGTAGAGGCTTCCGACCAGGAAATTACCCGGAAAATAGGCACCTATATTCTGAAAGAAGCAGGGCTTTCCCCCGGACAAGCCGATAAATTACAGGAAATTCCCTGGAGGGAATACCTGGATATTGCTGACCGCGCCTGTGCCAAATGTTTACAGAATATGGGGTCTAACCTACGCAGAACATTTGGGCCTGTCGCAGATGGGGTACATATACCGAAAGGGATTTTCTACTCAGCTGAGAACAGCATAGATGCCCCTCAGGTTCCGATGCTACTTTGTACTACTTTCCATGAGTGAAATCCAACCCGGGGAGACGGATCCTTTGAAAATATGTCCCTGGCAGATGTTGCCGAAAAGCTGAAACCCCAGTACGGAGAAAAATCACAGGCTATTGCAGAAGCATATGCAAAGAGTTTCCCGGAAGCAAAACCTGTGGAACTATGGGTGATGATCCTCTCTTCACGTGCCGGTGTCGTAAAAACCGCGAATGCGAAGCTGGCACAAAATCAACCGGTATACATGGCCTGGTTCGGCTGGTGTCCTCCCCTGTTCAATAATCGCATGCGTGCTTTCCACTGCCTGGACATCTGTTTCTGGTTCCGTAATACAGACCGGATGGTTACCCACACAGGAGGAGGCAGCATTCCACGAAAACTGGCCGATAAGATGTCCAACGCGTTGTTGCACTTTATGCGTACTGGTAATCCGAATGGCAGTGAATTACCTCAATGGCCTGAGTACACCCAGGAAAAAGGAGAAGTTGTGATTCTTGATAATCAATGTTTTGTAGAGAACGACCCGGATCGGGAAGCCCGGAAAACCTTAGAAAGCTGATTATCTTTTATTACTCTTCTCCCTGGAAATTCTTTTTAGGTATTCACCTATTCATTTTTGGGTGTAATATTTTGATAATCAATAGTTAATATATGAACCCCCTGTGGTTTTAGGTATTCACTTTTGTGAATACCTAAAACGCTATCTTTTCCTGAATATGTTTTATGGACAACCCAACCGAATTTGCAGTCCGGCAACACGGAGAAACGGGATGACATATGACTCACCATGGAGTATATATTTCACAGCATACTTCCGCAACAGTGTATGCATCTCTCATAGCCCACTATCTCCGAGAACCTGCTTATCTCTCCGGACCAGACTGCCGACCTTATAACCGCCTGTTGTTTTCCGCACGGGGAGATTTTATTTTCCGCAGGGCCGGTTTCCTCTATCCCTGCGGAGAACACTTTCCGGCCCTGCGGAAGTCAATAAGCGGCCCTGCGGAAAAGCATGCAGCCCTGTGTGAAGGAAGCATATAGGAGTTATATTTCTGGACCTGCCGGATTTGCAACCTGGCAGCACTAAGTAGAAGGATTTTCCGATCCGGAAATCGATAAAATACCAATTAAAAGCAAACTATCAGCAATAAAAACAGAGAATAAATCCGGCTAAACTATAATCAAACCAACAAAGGTTTATCGGATCGGAAATCATTCGTGGTCGGAAGATTGACCACCACTAATCATAAATCCCCTTCAACCCAAACGGACTCCGCGGATATTCAGTCTTTCCTTTAGGGAAACCTTACACATGTTCCGGCAACTACCAGTCAGCCGGTGCAGAGAAACTATCGCTACCCTCTACACCCTGGCA
>JAJQFE010000008.1 GCA_021201295.1 Tannerellaceae bacterium
ACCCACAATGATCAACAGCAACGCACTGAATCCAAACATTTTGGAAGATTCAGTTGCCCACTCTCCCAGCATGACCCCAACTAATGAAGTCCCAATGATCTGACCGCCATTGGAGATAGGCATGGATTTGGCTACACCCAAATACTGCAAACCCATAAACTGTCCCACCGAACCGATTGCCCAGAAAATACCCGACAACAATCCGATCAGAAAAATATGAGGAGTCAGTTCCGGCCGCTTAACAGCAAACACAATCAGAGCAAACACCAGACTTCCCAATCCGATCCCCATCGACTGCTCCACAGGCTTTCCACCTATAAAAGTTGCCACCACAGGGATCAACCCAAAGGAAAGTATAGGGATACATGCAATTAAAAACCCCGTAATATCCATACCGGTTTATACGTTAGGTCCTAAAATAGACAAAGCACCATCCACCACATAGGTACTACTCGTCACATACGAACTGGCATCCGAAGCGAGGAACAGCGCTACATTCGCTACATCTTCCGGCTTACCACCCCGATGAAACGGAATGATGGCTTCCGCAGCAGCTAACTTCCGGGGATCGTCAATCACCTTCTCATTAATAGGAGTCAGGATCATCCCCGGAGCGATATTATTCACCGTCATCTCCCGCGAAGCAAGTTTCAACGCCAGCGTATAGGCAAAATTACGCATCCCCGATTTGGAAGCATTATAATTCGCATTCCCCAGTACATTCACATACTCATGAATAGAGGTCACATTAATAATACGGCTCCCCTTATACGTTTTATATTTCTTCTTCAATTGTAAATACTCCCGGCTACAAAAGAAAGGCCCATAGAGATTGGTCTTCATCACACGATCCCAGATCTCCGTACTCATATCCTCCACCGGAATATTACTACCATTGATTCCCGCATCATTGACCAGAATCTGGAAATCACCAAACTCAGCATCCACTTCCGCAAAGAGTTTCTTTACATCCGCTTCATCCCCTACATTTAATTCATATGCCTTAGCTTTCACACCATAGCCGGTGATCTCATCCACTACAGCATCCGCACGCTCCTTACCCGAGTGATAAGTAGCAATTATATTAGCACCTTCTTTAGCAAATAAAATAGCGATTGCCTTACCAATCCCTGAACTGGCTCCTGTCACCAGCGCTGTTTTTCCTTTTAAGATATCTATAATACATCTGATTTTTATAGACATAAATGCCTGGCATTTATATCCGGGTTTCTCTTTTTTAATTATTACAGAAACAATCAGGAATAGGATTTGTTTAATCATTTCTTCCGGAGAAATAGTTCCTCAGCAGATATCAGCGTATCCTGCCGTACCGTATCTCGCTGTTTTTATCTAATTCGTCTTCACAGAGAGTTTCCTCCTATGCGAAATAAAGAATAAACTCCAGAGAAACCAGTACCTGTTTACAGGAAATTCCGGGAAGCAAACAACCTGTGAAAAGAAAGGACAGAAAAAACAGCCCCGGAGGAAAAGAGCATGAAAAAGGATCGTTTTTATTAGCCATAGGAGCCGGGGGAAATTATTAATAAAAATTAGGGTAAAGCAGGTCCCTGTCTTTAAGGAAAGTGTTTGAGTGTAAAAGGATAACAGGAATTTTCATTTTTTAGTGTGGATGGTGGTATAAGCAAAAAAAGTTTCTACATTTGCCTGTAAAAAACGATCCTTTTTTTACAGCCATACACTTTATATCGCTATGAATCTGATGATCCTTTTTCAACAAACAGGAAATTCAGCCAATTTCCAAAAAAGAAAAACCATAAAAAATAGCCTTGGAGACGCTACACTAAATTAATAAATATATGCAAAAACAGCATCCGCGATACGACCTATACAGGAGAACAAAGTAAAAAGATAAGAACCAAAACCATTTTTACAGAAATAGATTATTAAATTTAATGAGTAAAAGCAGGCCTGGGAAGGTCTGCTTTTACGTTATGTATCGTTTCCCGCAGGGCTGGCTGTTGTTTTCCGCAGGGGGCGTCATGCTCCTCCGCAGGGATAGCCAGACTTAGTCCTGCGGACTTTTACAACGCCCCCTGCGGAAAACAACAGCCAGCCCTGCGGACTTCAACATAGAGGATACATTCCTGTTTCACATATAAACAAAATAAAAACTTGCATCGTATCCTGTTTTGTCAGTATCTTTATGACCGAGAGTGAATTCTGTTATCATATAGTATGTATTACATTTTAACCCAATGAAAAAAACAATCCCTTTTCTTCTTTTTCTTTATACAGGCAGTTTGATTTCCTGTAGCTCCGGTGATGGAGACGATATCACGAAAGATTCAGAGAGACCTGCCTCTTATCTTAGCCCTCAGGCTGTACTTTTCCACTACGAATTTCCGGATCCCCGGGGGTTTGAGCGGCATCCCTCCATTGCCAACCTCTCTTTTCATGAGCCGGTCACGATTGAAGTGGATGAATATGCGTCGTTAACTTTTCAGGATTGGTCTGCCGGCATAAAAAGCCAAACACAAGAATCTGAGGAAAAAGCAGTAGCTCTCCTGGAAGAAATTAACGCGTGTGGAAGTTCCGTCGGACAGATTGACCTTCCGGCTGAAACCAACCGGGAACTGCTGATAGGCATCCAAAACAGTCATTTGTGGATAGGAGAATTTGATCAAACGAACCGTTCGTTTATTCAGGAATGGAAAGAGAAAGAAATCACAGACTGCCTCCGGGAGGTTCATATTGGTTATGGGGAATATGAAAATCACTATCTCAGATCTCTGTATGGACATTTAGTGACTGTAAATGACAAAAGATTTATTCATACCTATTACCGTGGGGACCAGGAAACCCCGTCATCCGGTTATTATGGGGTCATCCTCCTGAATGACCGGATTCATTTATTGGATTTTCCGGGCATAGAGAATCTCTATGTGACAGATATCTTACCCTGGTATGAAGAAAGTGCCTTACTGCTATTTCACAGTGGAGAGCAGGCGGTAGTGAAATCCGAGAAAGAGATAGAGGTGTATTCCAGTTATTATGCTTCATCATATGAAACCTATCCAGTTTCCTATACAGAATACCTGATATTCAATGTGAGATCGTATGGTCATATCGAAATAGGATTGTTCGAATTAGGCAGCGAGGAATCCATCTTTGCTATCTATGTAGATCAATATGAATCCCTGTTTACAGATAATCCGCTCTATGAGGTCACTTATCAGGGAGAGACCAACGGCCTGTTTACCTTCAGGATCGACCTTACGCATTACAGTGGGGAGAAAGAAACCCTGACACTCCGGATAGACCGGGAAGGTAACCTGCATGAGTAATCTTTTCCCTCTCCGGAGGGAAAAGGTAAGGTAATTGCTATACCTGCGTGGTTTCTACAGAAAGAGTAGGTAGCGGATTACCAGGACCAGCTGTCTTCTTTACTTTTCAGTTATCCGTTGTTGTTTCTGAAATAGTCGATCATTTCACTGGTGAGGCTGATCTGGGAGTCGTTGGGAGGTATCCAGTCACGGGTGAACCATTCGGCGACTGCCAGTTCTTCTTCATCTAAGGTGATCGTATCATCTCCGTCCAATTCCACAAAAACCCCAATAGCAATGTATCAGAGAAACCCCAGGGCTGGCTTTTGTAGTAGACCGGATTTTTTACGTTGAGCCCTACTTCTTCCATCACTTCCCGGTAAATGGTTTCTTCAATCGTTTCTCCGATCTCTGCGAAACCGGCTAACAGCGAATAGCGGGTATACTCTCGGTTAGCATACCGGGACATTAATAGTTTGTCTCCGTGGGTTACTCCGACAATAACTGCCGAGAAAATTTTAGGATATTCCATCTGGTTGCACTGCTCACAGTAGAGCATACGTTCCTTATCACTGTGCTTCATAGGTGCTCCACAACGTCCGCAGAACCGGTGGGCGTTATACCAGTTAAATAAACTGAATGCAGCAATGCCTGCATATGCCATATATTGCGGTGAGGCTGTCCGGAAGAGTTGTATGTCCTGTAGCCGGAATATCTCTTCTACGACAGGAGGTTCATGGACCAGGAAAAACGGTTGGTTATCTATGGAAAAGAGCCAGGTAGCTGTTCCAGCTATGTGCTCCCTGCGTTCTTTCAGTTCATCCACTGTAGGAAAAGTAATCTCCCCGTCTGTATGGGAAAGCAGGCAGGATCGTTCTTCAAACCAAAGGACAAAGGAGTTACCGGTAGGTAATTCAGAACGATAGGTGTTATCAAACGTATGCGGTGCAATATCCTGTATCATATGGTTATTCAATTTCCGGTTGTTCCCGTATAGGGTATGCAAATTTAATCATTCTGTCCGGACAACCTTCTTTTCCGGCTGATTGTTATAGAAAAAAGGAGTTACAGGAAATAAAGAAGCAAGTAGACATATCACTCTGCTACTTCTTAACGCTTGATTTAAAAAGAAAACATTATGAAATCATTTGATGAGATTATCAAAGGGGATAAGCCTATTTTAGTGAATTTTTTTGCTACCTGGTGTGGCCCCTGCAAGGCTATGACGCCTGTAGTAGAAACCATTGGTAAAGAGATGCAGGGCACTGCGCGTGTGTTGAAAATCGATATTGATAAGAATGAGGAGCTGACAAACCAGTACCGGATTCAATCTGTGCCTACTTTCCTGATTTTTAAAGGTGGTGAGGTAGTCTGGCGTAAATCCGGAGTCATTGATAAGAATACGTTGGTACAGGAAATACAGAATGCCATAGGATAAAGTATTTTCTTTTATCAGGCATATCAACCGGTCTTGTTGTTTGTAAGGATCTCCTGATCCCCGGACACATCAAAGACGGTATGCTACTAACAGGAAAAGAGCCCTGACAGATGAATCTGTCAGGGCTCTTTTTTATGGCTACTAATCACCTGTTTAAATAGGTTATTATAACTTATCTGTTCCTTAATCTTCCTGGTCTACCCCCCATTGTTGTCTGGCCAGACGTTTGTAGTTGTTATATCTCCATTTAGCATTTTCCTGTGCGGCTGCGAATAGTTCAGCTGCTTCTGCAGGATATTGTTTTACTAATGAAGAGTAACGTACTTCGCCTTTCAGGAAGTCCTGGAATTTGGACCAATCCGGTTCTTTACTATCCAATGTGAACGGGTTCTTACCTTCTGCTTCCAACACAGGATTGTAACGCCACAGGTGCCAGTAACCACAGGCTACGGCATCTGCCTGTTCCTGCTGGCTCTTACCCATACCCTGACGGATACCGTGGTTGATACATGGAGAATAAGCGATGATCACAGATGGTCCGTCGTAGGCTTCTGCTTCGCGGATCGCTTTCAGGGTCTGTGCCTGGTCTGCTCCCATAGCGATCTGGGCTACATAGACATATCCATAGGTAGAGGCAATCAGTCCTAAGTCTTTTTTACGGATGCGTTTACCGGATGCTGCAAATTTAGCGATAGCTCCTACCGGAGTAGCTTTGGATGACTGACCTCCGGTGTTTGAATAGACTTCCGTATCCAGTACTAAGATATTCACATTCTTTCCGGATGCGATTACGTGGTCTAAACCACCGAAACCGATATCGTAGGATGCACCGTCTCCACCAATGATCCACTGGGATTGTTTGATGAGATACTTGCTCAGGGAAGCAATTTCTTTACATATCGGGCAGTTGCCTGCGTTGCCGCTTACCAGGGCTGTGATCTGTGGAGCCAGTTCTTTGGTCTTTTCCGCATCGTCTTTGTTGGCGATCCAATCTTCAAACAGCCCTTTGGCATCTGCCGGACAATCCGCTTCCATAGCCTGGTTCATCAGTCTGACCAGACGTTCCCGCATCTTTTCATTGGCCAGTGCCATACCCATACCGAATTCTGCAAAGTCTTCGAACAGTGAGTTGACCCATGCCGGTCCGTTTCCGTTCTCATCTTTGGTGTACGGAGTAGAAGGAACGGATCCTGAATAGATAGAAGAACATCCTGTTGCGTTGGCAATCATCTGGCGGTCTCCGAACAACTGGGTCAGCAGTTTTACGTAGGGTGTTTCGCCGCAACCTGAACAGGCTCCTGAGAATTCAAATAATGGAGTAGCAAACTGTGAATTTTTCACATTGGCATTGATATTTACCAGGTGTTGTTTGCTTTTTACCTGTTCTGCACAGTAGTTCCAGTTGGGTACTTCCTGTAACTGTCCTTCCAGGTCAACCATTTGCAGGGCTTTACCCTGTTTGTTACCCGGACATACATCTGCACAGTTACCGCAACCCAGACAGTCTAATACGGATACCTGTATACGGAATTTCATACCGTCGAACTGTTTTCCTACGGCTTTCAGTGTGTCGTCGAATGGTACACCTGCCTGTTCTGCTTCATCTAACACGAATGGGCGGATACAGGCGTGTGGACAGACATAGGCGCATTTATTACACTGGATACAGTTGGAGGAAATCCACTCAGGGACGAATGGTGCTACTCCACGTTTTTCGTATTGCGCCGTACCTTGTTGCCAGGTACCGTCTTCCAGCCCTACGAAGGTAGATACCGGCAGCAGGTCACCGTCTTGTGCATTGATCACTTTTACTACGTTTTCAATGAATTCCGGTGCTTTGGCTTCAGTTGCATCTTCGTCCGGCAGGTTGGCCCATTCCGGTTTTACGGTTAACTGAGCATATTCACCTCCACGGTCTACTGCTGCGTAGTTTTTGTTTACGATATCTTCTCCTTTCTTTCCGTAAGACTTCACAATGAATTTTTTCATTTCTTCGATTGCCTGGTCTACCGGGATCACCTGGGTGATACGGAAGAATGCGGATTGCAGGATGGTGTTGGTACGGTTACCTAAGCCAATCTCTACAGCGATTTTGGTCGCGTTAATATAGTAAACGGTAATATTTTTCTGTGCGAAATAGCGTTTGATCTTATCAGGCAGGTGTTTTTCCAGTTCTTCTTCATTCCAGATCGTGTTCAGCAGGAACGTCCCGTTTTTACGTAGCCCACGGGTCACGTCATACATTCTCAGGTAAGCCTGCACGTGACATGCCACGAAGTTAGGGGTATTTACCAGATAAGTGGACCGGATCGGTGTATCGCCGAAACGAAGGTGTGAACAGGTAAAACCGCCTGACTTTTTAGGGTCATAGGAGAAGTATGCCTGGCAATATTTGCTGGTGTTATCTCCAATGATTTTAATGGAGTTTTTGTTGGCTCCTACCGTACCGTCTGCTCCCAGTCCATAGAATTTAGCTTCGAATGTTCCGGCATCACCTAATGGGATCTCTTCTTTCGGAGGCAGGGAGGTGAAGGTCACATCGTCTACAATACCGACTGTGAAGTGGTCTTTTGGCGTAGGGAGTGCCAGGTTTTCAAATACGCCTACAATTTGTGCAGGGGTCGTGTCTTTAGAAGACAGGCCATAGCGTCCGCCTACGATCACCGGAGCATCTTCTTTGCCGTAGAATATATCTTTTACATCCAGATATAAAGGTTCAGCATTGGCTCCCGGTTCTTTGGTACGGTCCAGCACAGCAATGCGTTTAGCTGTTTTAGGAACGGCGGCCAGGAAGTGTTTAGCGGAGAATGGACGGTAGAGGTGTACAGCTACCAAACCTACTTTTTCTCCCTGTGCATTCATATAGTCTACTGCTTCACGGATAGCTTCGGTGGCAGAACCCATGGCGATGATCACCCGGTCTGCATCTTCTGCTCCGTAGTAATCAAACAGTCCGTATTTACGTCCTGTGATAGCAGAAATTTCATTCATATATTCTTCTACGATGGCTGGTACGGCCTCATAGTATTTGTTGGATGATTCCCTGTGCTGGAAAAATACATCCGGGTTTTCAGCCATACCCCGTGCTACCGGATTGGCCGGGTTTAAGGCACGGTTACGGAATTCGGCCAGTGCTTCCTGGTCGATCAGGTGTGCCAGGTCTTCATTTTCCAATACTTCAATTTTCTGGATCTCATGTGAGGTACGGAACCCGTCAAAGAAGTTAAGGAACGGAACACGGGATTTGATAGTAGCTAAATGGGCTACTGCTGCCAGATCCATTACTTCCTGAACAGAACCTTCTGCCAACATGGCAAAACCGGTCTGACGGCATGCCATCACATCCTGGTGGTCTCCGAAGATAGAAAGGGCGTGAGAAGCAAGTGTACGTGCAGAAACGTGGAATACGCTGGGTAGTAATTCTCCCGCAATCTTATACATATTGGGGATCATCAATAAAAGCCCCTGGGAAGCTGTATAGGTAGTGGTTAATGCACCAGCCTGTAGCGAACCGTGAACTGCCCCTGCAGCTCCTGCTTCAGACTGCATTTCCTGCACTAACACTGTTTCACCGAAAATGTTTTTGCGTCCGGCAGCCGCCCATTCATCTACACATTCTGCCATAGTAGAGGATGGTGTAATCGGATAAATAGCAGCTACTTCACTGAACATATACGAGATATGCGCAGCTGCCTGGTTTCCATCACAGGTTAAAAATTTCTTCTGTTTTGCCATCTTTTAAAAAGTATTTAAGTAACATATTAAAATCGCTTGTTATTTCTAAGTAGTTAAAGGAGTTAGCACTCGCTGCGCTTTGTTGGTAGTCCAGTAGCCAGTAGAGAGATTCTTTTTGCTACTTACTTCTTTGACTCCTTTATCCTAATATAAAAACCCAAATAGCCAAAGGGGGATCAGGTTTTCATGGCCTGTTTCCACTTTGTCCACTGCATAATAGAGATCCGGATTGTTCCGTATACGGGATGATTCTTCTATTTTAAAGTTGTATGCTTTGTCTATCATAAACTGAGCATTTTTGGCTCCTACATTTAATTTATGTCCTTTATGCAGGTTGTTATAAAAAAATGTTTCTCTGACAGCCTGTACATTCACGGTTTCCGGACGAATGGGATACATCAGGTTGGTATTATGCATATATACTTTGGCCGGTTTCTTCGGGAAGGTTTCTCCTTCGGTATACAACATATTCATCAATCTGGCATCTGTCAGATATTTAATATAATCCATAACGGTAGCGCGACTTGTTTTGATGTCTTTACTTAATTGGCTGACATTCGGGGCACAAGGGGCACTTATAGCCAACAAATATAGTAATTTCCGAAATTTGGGCAAGTAGCTTTGCTCAATTTGTTTGATATAGAGTACGTCTACTTCTAACATCATGTTCATGGTTTTCAGTAGATTTTCTGAGAAATTCCTCTTTTCCAGGAAGAAAGGATAATAGCCATGGCGCAGGTAATCCTGAAAGAAGGCCATGGGTTTCACCTGGGAGCAGATTGATTCGGCAATGATCGTATGATCTTTCATCACTTCATCAAATGAATAGACCGGGAAAGAGGTTCCTACCATCAGATTCAGATATTCCCGGAAGGAAAATCCCCTTAAATTATAGGAGACGACTTTTCCGGAAAGATCCGGGTTTTCTTCTTTCAGGCGCATCACGAATGAACCTGAAAAGACAATACGGATATCAGGATAATTATCGTAACAATAGTGTAATTCTTTAGACCAACCGGGATATTTAAATACCTGGTCTATTAACAGGACTTTTCCTCCTTTGGCCCTGAATTCAGCGACAAAGTCCACTAAGGTTCGTTCTGTAAAATAAAAATGATTCAGGTTTATATAGAGGCACTCCCGGTTGTCTTTTCCAAAAAATTCCCGTACGTATTCCAACAGGAAAGTGGTCTTCCCTACTCCACGTGAGCCTTTATCCCTATCAGCCAGTCATTCCAGTCTATCTCATCCATTAATTGTCTTCTGACAGGTGAATAGGTGTGCTCTAGTAAATAGTTATGTGTTCTATAGAATGTATCCACAACAATTTAAAATAGTGATGACAAATATAATAAATTAATCCGGATTGTAATACAGAGATAGCAATTTTTCCTGTTTTTTTATCACTCTGAAATAGCATTTTTTAGTTTTCAGCCAGTTGGGTTTTCATAAAAAAGTCCTGGTTCGGAAGATCAGCACACGGATAACACAGATCAGACTGATGAACACAGATGTATAATTTTTCAGGAGTTTACCTATCTGTGACCACCAGTCCGGCTGCTCTTATTCCTCTATCGATTCTGTTTTTAAAGGATCTCTTCGGTCCATCCGTATGGATCCGGCTCATCTCCGGTCTGAATGCCCTGTAATTTTTTATAGAGCTTTTCACACACCGGACCTGGTTTTCCATCTGTGGTATACACATAGGATTTGTTTTCGTCCAGATCATCAATACGGGAGATGGGGGTAATCACAGCGGCTGTTCCGCATTCTGCTGTTTCTTCAAAAGTAGCCAGTTCTTCTACCGGGACTGCACGGCATTCTACTTTCAGTCCCATATCGACTGCCAGTTGCTGCAGGCTTTTGTTAGTGATAGAGGGCAGAATGGAGTTGGATGCCGGGGCGATATAGGTGTTGTCACGGATACCAAAGAAGTTGGCCGGACCACATTCGTCTAAGTATTTCTTTTCTTTAGGATCGAGATAAAGTACAGCGGCATAACCCTGTTCTTTCGCTTGATTACCTGCCACGAGACTAGCTGCATAGTTTCCGCCTACTTTAAGCGTACCTGTTCCCTGCGGAGCTGCCCGGTCATAGCCACGCATAATACAAACCGGAGCCGGTTTGAAACCATCTTTGAAATAAGGACCTACGGGAGTTACAAATACCAGGAACAGATATTCTTCTGCCGGCTTTACTCCTACCTGTGGACCTGAACCAATTAATAACGGACGAATATAGAGGGAGGCTCCACTGCCATAGGGCGGAACAAAACGTTCATTTAGCCGGATCACTTTGCGTACGGCTTCTTCAAATTTTTCGACAGGCAGTTCTGCCATCATAATCCCGTGACTGGATGATTGCATGCGTTTTGCATTTTCATCCATACGGAAGACCTGCACTTTTCCGTCTTTTCCTTTAAAGGCTTTGAGGCCCTCAAAAGATTCCTGTCCGTAATGCAAACAGGTGGCGGCCATATGAAGATTGATTATTTCTGATGAACTCACCTCTAATTCACCCCACTTTCCATCACAGTAGTAGCATCGTATATTATAATCTGTTTTCATATATCCGAATGACAGATCGGACCAGTTAATTGTTTCCATAGATTCGTCGTTATTAGATTATACCTGCAAAAATAAGCTATTTCAGAGTATAATTGTTACATTTGCAGACATTTTTTGTAGAAGAACCAGTAGAAGGAGTCAAGGAGTTAAAGGAGTTAAGAAGCAAGTAGAAAAAATAAGCGTTCTACCAGCTACTTAATTTATAACGAACAAAGCAAGTAATCACTCCCCTAACTACTAGCTACTAACTACCAGCTACTAACTACTAAAAAAGTATGAGAGTTATAGACCATATAAACAATAGTAAAAGCACAGCTTTTTCTTTTGAGATCCTTCCTCCGTTGAAGGGGAATAGTATTCAGAAGGTATATCATGTGATCGATAAATTACGGGAGTTTGATCCTAAATATATCAATATTACCTCCCACCATAGTGAATATATCTATAAGACCATGCCGGATGGTACTTATAAGAAAGTAAATATCCGTAAACGTCCCGGATCTGTGGCTATCGCTTCCGCCATCCAGCATAAGTATGGTATTACTGCCGTTCCTCATATAATATGTAAGGGATTTACGAAAGAAGAAACGGAATACGCGTTGATTGACCTTAACTTCTTAGGAGTACATGATTTGTTATTGTTACGCGGGGATATCAAGACACTGGAACCGAACCAGGACCAGGAGGCATTCCATGAGTATGCAACGGACCTGCAGAAACAGGTCAATGACTTTAATAAAGGTATTGCGGTGGACGGTTCTTCCTTTGAAGCGCATGAAACCCCGTTCTCCTATGGCATGGCCTGCTATCCGGAAAAACATGAGGAAGCCCCCAATCTCGATTCAGATATTTTCTATGCTAAAGAAAAGGTAAAGAATGGCGCGGATTACCTGGTGACTCAAATGTTTTTTGATAATCAGAAATATTATGATTTTGTGGAACGTTGCCGGGCAGAAGGCATTACGGTCCCTATTATTCCAGGCATTAAACCGATCGTCCTGAAGAATCAATTAACCGTTCTTCCCCGTATATTCCGTTCTGACATACCGGAGCCATTAGCTTCTGAACTACGCAAATGCCGGACAGATGCGGATGCCAGGGAGGTAGGCGTGGCATGGTGTAAGGAACAATGTAAAGACCTGATCGCACATGGTGTACCCAGTCTTCACTTCTATACGATGCTGGCCACAGAAAGTGTACGGCGGGTGGCTAAAGAAATTTATTAATATTCAGGAGTTAAGGAGTTAAAGGAGTCAAGAAGTAAATAGAATAGTGAACTTTCTACTTAACTTCTTGACTCCTTTAACTCCTTAACTCCTTTAATTACTATAGAAACATGATCTCTATTGACGGATTGACCGTTGAGTTTGGCGGGAGTGCTCTTTTCTCTGATATATCTTTTGTGATCAATGAAAAAGACCGTATAGCCCTGATGGGTAAAAATGGAGCGGGTAAATCCACTTTATTGAAAATCCTGGCTGGTGTCCGGGAAGCGACTGAAGGAAAAGTGTCTGCTCCCAAGGACACGGTGATTGCTTATCTTCCCCAGCATTTAATGACGGAAGACGGAAGAACTGTTTTTGAAGAAACGGCTCAGGCATTTGCCCATCTGCATGCGATGGAGGCTGAGATAGAAGCCCTGAATAAGGAACTGGAAACCCGTACGGATTATGACTCGGAGAGTTATTACGAGTTGATTGAACGCGTTTCTACGTTGAGTGAAAAGTTTTATTCGATCGAAGAAATCAATTATGATGCAGATATAGAGAAAACCTGCTGGGCCTGGGTTTTAAACGGGAGGATTTCACCCGTCCGACCAGTGAATTCAGCGGTGGCTGGCGGATGCGTATTGAGCTGGCTAAACTGCTGTTGAAAAAGCCGGATGTGTTGTTACTGGATAAGCCGACCAACCACCTGGATATCGAATCGATCCAATGGTTAGAGGATTTCCTGATTGATAACGGACAGGCAGTGGTGGTGATCAGTCACGACCGGGCATTTGTGGACCGTATCACCACCCGTACCATAGAGGTGACGATGGGACGGATCTATGACTATAAAGTCAATTATAGCACCTACCTGCAATTGCAGAAAGAACGTCGTGAGCAACAGCAAAAGGCTTATGACGAACAGCAGAAAATGATCGCGGAGACTAAAGAGTTTATCGAACGGTTTAAAGGAACCTATTCCAAAACCTTACAGGTACAGAGTCGCGTGAAAATGCTGGAAAAATTAGATATTTTAGAAGTGGATGAAGAAGATACCTCTGCGTTACGATTGAAGTCCCCCCTCCCCGCTCCGGGGCTTATCCGGTTATGATAGAATGGGTTTCCAAAAGATACGGGGACCATACTGTGTTCAGGAATGCAAACCTGACCATCGAGCGCGGAGATAAGATTGCTTTTGTCGGCAGGAACGGCGAAGGAAAATCCACACTCGTAAAATGTATGATGAAAGAAATCGACTATGAGGGAACCCTGACACTGGGACACAATGTGCAGATTGGCTATTTTGCACAAAACCAGGCTTCCCTGCTGGACGAAAGCCTGACCGTTTTCCAGACGATTGATGATGTAGCGAAAGGAGAGATACGGAATAAGATCAAAGATCTGTTAGGCGCATTCATGTTTGGTGGGGAAAATTCAACCAAAAAGGTCAAAGTGCTTTCCGGAGGTGAACGGACTCGCCTGGCGATGATTAAACTGCTGCTTGAACCAGTCAACCTGTTGATCTTAGATGAGCCGACCAATTACTTAGATATGAAAACAAAAGATATCCTGAAAAGTGCCTTACAGGATTTTGACGGGACGCTGATCGTGGTGTCCCATGACAGGGATTTTCTGGATGGCTTAGTGACAAAAGTGTATGAGTTCGGCAACCAGAAAATCACAGAGCATTTAGAAGGTATCTATGAGTTTATGGAACGGAAGAAAATGGAAAATCTTCGGGAACTGGAACGGAAGAATTAAATGTTTACTCCTACACTGACTATAAGATCGGAGGTGGAAGTATTGTAGTTATCGTGATATTTATAGTAAGTGCTGCGGGAAAAATAACGGTTGGTAAGGGAGATATTCCACTTATGACCTGAGTAATAGGTCAATTGAGTAGAGAAAACAGTCAAATGGGCATTTCCTTTATCACCCTGCACATTTAAAGTTTCATAGTCTACGGTAGAAAGATCGAGGTCCGGGTCATAGCCTTTCCAGGTAAAGATATGGTAGTTCTCCGCATTGAGCTGGAAATTTCATTTCTTCTGGTAGGTCAATCCGGCAAATGTTTTCAGGCTATACCCGCTCCCCAGGTTGTAATCCCTCTCATCTACCCGGAAATAGTCTGTCTGGCTGGCTCCAAGAGCGACTCCATTCACATAGAATTCGGCATAAATATCTACCATATCCACTTCGGAAACCTTATTATAGAGCAACCCTCCTCCCACTGCGGCAGCCTGTGAGATACGATAGGGAACTTCAGTCTCTCCCTCTTTATTTTTGAGCTGGGAATCATAATAATCAAAATGCTGGAATAACCCAAAAGTCAATGCCCGGTCATTTTTCTTCCAGATGGTTTTTCCCCATAATGCTCCCACCACGTTGATCTGGGAGATCAACGGTTGTTTGGAAAAGAAATCAAATGCTGCCCTGAACTGGAACCATTCATACGGGGAATAAAAATCATCTCCGTAGGGTTCTCCGTAATCTAACCGGAGAGCAAGATGCAGGCTGGTCACATGGTCATCTGTATCTTCTCGTTCATACAGATAGCTGGGTCCGACATTCACAATAAAATTAACCGGAACACGATTGAATGTACGGCCTTTTCCGGACCGGCGTTTCCAGGCATCTCCCGTAATAATACGGTTGAAGGCACGAATAGGAGAAATGACTCCGGCTACGATTTCACGCCCGATCCGTTCTTTTCCGGTGGTCCGGTCATCGATAAACAGGTCTGAGATACGATAGGTAATTTCCCCTAATGCTACCCCTCCAAAGGTCGTGGCAATCATATCATTAATAGACGGTGGTCCTGTTTCCATAAAAAACTCCCACATCAGGCTTCCTCCCAGGGTAAAGGGAATAGATTCCCAGATATTCATCCCACTGCTGCGGGCGGCATTATAATATAACGAGCCATGATAGGGATGGGAGACCAGATTGGTTGAGAATTTATCAGTATCCCATACAGGACCTATCTTAAAATTCCGTTTGATGGTTTTAAAATTGATCTTCGCAAAGTCCTGATTGGCAACATAACGATTAAAAGATCCTACTAACAGGTTGATTCCAACCACTTCAGCTGCGGCACGCCAGGGCTTTTGAGGGGGTAGGAATATACTATCACTGACATAGGTACGGGGTTCCATCGGTGGAAAATGTTGTCCGTAACTGAACTGAAATGAACATAGAATCAATAACCCGGTGAATATATATTTCATCCTGATTTTTTGCTGTATTATATGATAAACAATAAAAGACTCTTTGGACCGACAAACATGAAGGCAAAGATATAAACTTAAAACAGAATAGGGTGCGTTTGGTTTAAACCTATATCCGTACTGTTAATAAAAATCTTTTCCTGTAAATTCTCCCCATAGATTGTTAATCTTAACGAAAGCAAACCAGGCTTTCCCATAGAGATTACAAAACAATTCCGTACTTTTGCAGAAAAACAAAATGATAGATTTTATAACCCTATGTGACTATGCAGGTACCTTTGCCTTCGCAATTAGTGGCATACGATTGGCTTCTGCCAAACAATTTGATTGGTTTGGAGCTTATGTGGTGGGGTTGATCACAGCCGTCGGAGGAGGAACTGTGAGAGATATGTTATTAAACGCTACCCCTTTCTGGATGGAACAGCCATCCTATTTTATCGTATCCGGACTGGCACTGTTGTTCGTGCTTATTTTCAGGAAATATGTCATTCATCTGAAGAATACGTTCTTCATTTTTGATGCGATCGGATTAGGGTTATTTGTCATCGTAGGGATTGTCAAAACGCTTGATTTTGGGTTTCCGATGTGGGTAGCCATCGTAATGGGAACCATTACCGGCTCTTTCGGAGGAATGATACGGGATATTATTATTAATGAAGTTCCTTTGGTGTTCCGGAAAGATATTTATGCGTTAGCCTGTGTGATAGGGGGAATGGCTTATATGCTCTGTTTACAGACCAACCTGCCTTCTGCCATTTCCCAGTTTATCGCCGCTGCCACGGTATTTATTGTGCGTATTATCGCCGTTAAATATCATATTAGCGTTCCAGTGCTAAAAGGAGAGGAATAATTTACTATTTTTGCAAATCATGACTGTAAGTACATATACTCAATCAGACAAAGCGTCTATTCTGTTTATATATACAGGGGGAACGATCGGTATGATTGAAAACCCGAAAACCGGCGTATTGGAATCTTTTAATTTTCAACACTTAAAAGATAATATGCCGGAACTGAAAAAGCTCGGTTACTCGGTTTCAACCATTCAGTTTGACCCGCCGATGGATTCTTCGGAAATGGGTCCGAATTCCTGGAAAGACCTGGTGGATATTATTTCTGCCAACTATCATAGATATGACGGATTTGTGATCCTGCATGGTACAGATACCATGTCCTACACAGCCTCAGCATTGAGTTTCATGCTTGAAAACCTGGGGAAACCGGTGATTCTGACAGGTTCCCAGTTGCCGATCGGTATGCTGAGGACAGACGGAAAAGAAAACCTGATCACTGCCATAGAGATTGCTGCCGCCAAAGACAACGGACAGCCGATCGTGCCGGAAGTATGTATCTTTTTTGAAAATACGCTCCTGCGTGGAAACCGTACCCGGAAAATCAATGCAGATCATTTCAATGCGTTCCGGTCATACAATTACCCTCCCCTGGCACATGCAGGTATTCATATAAATACGATACCGCCCAGATCTATCATCCAGTTTCCCGTAAACCGCTGAAACCTCATTACCTCTTAGACCGGAATATTGCGATTCTGAAACTGTTCCCGGGTATTTCCCAGCAGGTAGTAGAAAGTATCCTGAATATACCCGGCTTAAAAGGAGTTGTAATGGAAACCTATGGCAGTGGGAATGCTCCCAGCTTTGAGTGGTTACTACAGATGTTAAAAGATGCGGTAGACAGGGGAATTGTGATTGTCGATGTAACCCAATGCAGTGGTGGCAGCGTAGAGATGCACCGGTACGAAACAGGACACAAGCTACTGGAGATAGGTGTAATCAGCGGATATGACAGTACCACGGAAAGTGCCGTCACCAAACTAATGTTCCTGTTCGGACACGATATGTCTCCGCAGGAAGTAAAAGAGCATATGAACTGCTCATTGATCGGGGAAGTAACCATTCCCGATACATTTCATTCCTGACAGGGAACTGATACAAATAAACAACTGAAAGAAGAATTTAATACATATGAGACTTTCATTTCTTAGCTTAGCTAATGGAAGTAGTGGGAACTGCTATTACCTCGGTACACCGGAATTCGGTATACTGATCGATGCGGGTATTGGCATACGCACTATTAAGAAGGTATTGAAAGAGCGGTCTATTGATTTCTCTAAAATAATGGCTGTGCTGATTACTCATGACCATGCAGACCATATCAAAACAGTGGGTTGCCTGGGTGAAAAACACTACATTCCGGTGTATACCACCGAAGCCGTCCATGCCGGAATTACCAGAAGCAGATACGTAGAAGAGACCCTGATAAGTTCCCGTCGGGTGATCTGCAAAGAAGAGCCTTTTGAAATCCGGGATTTCCGTATTACAGCCTTCGAAGTGCCTCACGACAGCAGTGATAATGTGGGTTATTATATTGAATATCATCATCACAAATTTACTTTTGCTACGGACGTAGGCCATATCACAGAAACAGTCAAAAAGTACCTATGCATGGCCAACCACGTGATTATTGAGGCAAATTATGATGAAGAGATGCTTCGATTCGGAACTTACCCCTCCTTCCTGAAAGAGCGGGTAGCCAGTCCCACCGGACATTTAAGCAACCGGGAAGCAGCAGAGTTCTTAGCCAGAAATTACCACCTGGGATTAAAAAACATCTGGCTTTACCACTTAAGCCGGGATAATAATCATCCCGAACTGGCCTCCAAAACAATCAATGAACGTTTGTATATGGAAGGGATACGGGTAGGAAAAGATGTGACACTCACAGCCCTCAAACGCACAACCCCCTCCGACCTGTTCTATTTTGAATAAAACCCATTCAAAAAACAGAGAAAATATTTGAGGGAACCAATTAAAAAATCTATATTTGCACCCGCAAAGCGACAAAAGCCGCTATGACTCCGTAGCTCAGTTGGTAGAGCAAATGACTCTTAATCATTGGGTCGAGAGTTCGAGCCTCTCCGGGGTCACAGAAAAAGACAGTTATGAAATACATAACTGTCTTTTTAGTTGATAATAACTCTATAAATTCATTTTAGTTATTGTATAGTTTCCATTTATATTCATTTTATTATAGATAGTTAATATAAATAGTTACCAAAATAAGATTATAAAGAAATTATAAGGACCTGAGTTAGACTCACAGCGAAGACTAAACATAATTTTTTATTAAAAAGATACAGTAAATTATTTACTATTTTGTGTTTATAGAACCTGTTTTTCCAATCTGTTCATAATAAATTCTATTTCCTATCTTTCGGATAAGAAATAATATGCTTATATTTGTATAAAATAAACCTAATTTGATAAATTAACCATGCAATTAAAAAAATCGCACGCAATATTTTGCATATGCTATATCCATCTCTCTTATATGGTTCCACCAGTTATTCCCAGGAAGGAGAAGATATAGTCCTTAATTTCTTATTTGAAAATAAAGAAGGATATAAAGGCTTTTATGTGGATATAGGCACTCATCATCCTTTTCGTTTCTCTAATACTGCTTATTTCTATAAACAGGGATGGCAGGGAATTAATATAGAACCTACTCCCGGAGCCATAGAGGTATTTAATCGTTTTTGAAAAAGAGATATTAATGTACAAGCTGCTATTGGAATGTCCACTCAGCCCCTTTTATTTTATCAGTTCAACGAACCTGCTTTGAATGGTTTTGATAAATCTTTGTCAGAAAGCCGGGACAAAGGGAATATAAGATTATAAACATAATAGAAATCAAACCTCTTAAGCTTGTGGATTTACTTGACCAATATCCCAAAGAAAATCAAAAGATTGATTTTCTTACACTGGATGTAGAAAATATGGAAATGGATGTTTTAGAATCCAATAACTGGCAAAAATATAAACCTAAATATATTTTAATAGAAGAACGTATAAATATAATGAGTTGTGTTGAAAATGAAATTTATACCTACTTAAAAAATTTGAATTATTCTTTTATTGCAAAAACTCCACGCACAAGTATATACAAATATAATGGAACTCTATAAAACATAAAGAGATTTTGTTTTACAAGAAATCTCTTTATGTTTTATTTAAGACTAAAATTTCTATCAAAAACAAGAGCGCCATTAAAAAAAAGTAACAGGCCTATTGTAAAAATAGTCTGTATCTCCTCCCCTGGCTTCTATGGTAATAGTACCTGTTAAATCGCTCCATATAGTCCAGTAATATTGATATCTAACACGGGATGTTGAACTACTACTTCTGAAAGCATTTTCTCTATTACCTGTAGACAGCTCATCACCACGAGCATTGACGCAATTGCGTGATATCAATGTATAATTATTATATATAATTTCTCATTCTCCCATAGACGGTAACCACCAGTTTCCTGCCGGAAAACCAGCCGTGGAATATATCGCTATATGATACATACAATAAGTCGAAGAATACCAACCTTTACCCATTACAAAATTAGTGATGATTTGGGTATTCCTTTTACCATCCATATCCTGAATAGCATCCTCCAGAGTATCATATTCAGGTAAATTACTAACAAAGGTTTGTATATCATTTTGAATTTTATGAGTACCCATATTCTTAAGACTAATCATACGTCGATCCAATCCATTAATATAAAAACAAACCCCTACTACCGTTTTATTTGTATCAAGAATCATAGAATATGATCCATCACTATAGACGTAATCTCCCACAGATACAGGAACAGATTTCCTGATAATAGATCTTCTACGCATAGGTAGTCCTCCTGATTTTTCTTATTATTTCTTTCATAACTTTTAAATATTTATTATTAATTCAGCATATCGAATATTCTCCCTGTTGATTTTATTCAAATTTAAAATTGAAAAAATAAAATATCAAACTTTTATATTAAAGTTAAAACAAAGATTATATGATTTACTATTATAACGGGTCTCAGCTTTTAAATTTACCGGATTTTAAAAGATCAAGTATATCCTGGACAGTATCCAATTCAGGAGCGTTTCATACCATCAGATCCGGAAATTTCTCAGGTTATAGGAGTTTAGATTAGAACCCCTCACCAATAGCCCTGTTCAAATTCTTTACACGCAATGTAACTGTACACATGGGAATAATCTTTTTGGTAGTTCTCCCTCACTCCATGGAAAGTGATTAGCACTCATATGGATGGCTAATTACTCAAAATAAAAAATAAAAGTCTCCCTCTGTTTTCTCCTCTCCCCTCCTGTCAACCTTTTCACCAAATCAACTGTTATATTTTAATATAAAAGCATGATGCATAATAATTTAATACAAACAAAATCAATTTCTTATATTCCTGAAATTAAACTTATCAAATTTAAAAAGTCTAAAATAAAAAGTATATACACATAATTTAAAACAGAAAAGAAATGGATAAATTAGGGAATTTTGCACTGATGGCAACTATCATACTGGGAGCAGCGATCCTATTAAGTGGTAAGAACAAACCAGAGAATTCCCCTACCGGCGGGGAAGACACTTCGGAACAAACCACCCCACCCCAACAACGTGGCGGCGGAGGCGGTGGTAACGTGGATAAAAGCAATGATCCCGAACTGACCGCCCTACTGGCTGAAACAGTAGATAAATTCATCCAACTGGAATACAACGATCCAGAAACTGAAAAAAGTATGGCTTACAACCTCTTCGTTCCTGAACAATACGACAAAAATAAATCCTATCCGTTAGTGCTGTTTATGGCTGACGTCAGCACCGTGAATAAGGATGTAAAGTTCCCCTAACACAAGGATACGGCGGTGTCATATGGGCATCTGCAAAAGACCAGGCTAAACACCCTGCCTTTGTCCTCGTTCCCCAATATACCACCCAAACAGTAACCGATCAATCTACTACTTCGTATGAAGTAGAGATGACCATCCGGCTGCTGCATGAAGTGGTCAGCCAGTATACTATCGATACCAACAGACTGTATACTACCGGACAATCTATGGAAGGCATGATGTCGATGTATTTCAACATCACCTATCCCGAGCTGTTTGCCGCTTCGCTGTTCGTGGGCTGCCAATGGGATACTTCCCATATGCAACATTTTACCAACGACAAGTTCTTCTATATTGTCGCCGCCGGTGACCAGAAAGCACCCAAAGGGATGGCAGCCCTTGAAACCCTCCTGGAAAGCGAAGAAGCCAGGATTGCCAAAGCCGAATGGAGTGCCAAACTACCTGCACAGGAACAGGAAGCCAATGTCCGGAAACTGCTGTCCGAAGGAAGCGATATCAACTTCATTATCTTTACCCCCGGAAGCGTACTTCCCGAAAACGGTCAGGGCAACGAACATATGTACTCTTTCGACTACGCTTATAAACTGGAAGGAGTAAGAGACTGGTTGCTCCGGCAATCCAAATAAAAGGTGTTCCTCTTTCTTATTCCACAATCACTCAAACACAACCCGGACAGGTTCACCATACGGATCGAAATCAAATACGATCCGGTCATCCTTCCTTTGTACAGCTACCGGTTCCATGCCCTGCCGTACAGTCACTTTAGCATGCCCCACATGTTCAACCACCAGAGTCAGAGGCTCATCAAATACCTTTTTATCCAACTCCAGATACAGAGTGACCGTCCATTCATTTTCATTTTCTGTAACTTCCAGTTGAATACGGTCCCGCTCCTCCCTATAAGCAGCAACTTCACAGAAGGTAGCTACCCAGATCCACTCCTCCTGTTGTTTTACCTTTTCCAGATGATCCCATAAAACAGCAGGAGCCGGAAAGGCATCATATCCTTCCGTGATACCATGTATCATAGCCACACCCCACTCCCCGGCCACCAGTAAATCCTGTATCCATGCTTCAAGGCTCTCCGGCGTAGAAGCCGTCCCAATCCCAAACTCCTGGGTTCTGGTAGCCACCCGGCCGGCAGATGCCAGTTCATAGACCACCTGGTCAAAAGCATTATAAGGATAACAAAACGTACGCGGAACTATCCCGGTCTGTTCAGATAAAGCAAGGTCATTTTTCCGGATTTCCGTAGCCACCTCTTCCGGACTGATCTCCGTCAGGTTTGTATGCGACCAGCTATGATTAGACATCTCATGTCCTTTCGCAGCCATCTCCTTTACCTGCTCCCAGGTAAGCCATTCCCCATGGTTATCCTCAATAAACCCACCACAAATCCAGAAAGTCCCTTTAAAATGATGTTTTTCCAGTTGAGAAAACACTAACGTATAATGCTCCCGCATCCCGTCATCAAAGGTATAACTAACTGCACAGCTCCTATCCCCCTTATACTTAGCCACACGGACAGAGGATTGCACCTGACTAATCGCATCCGGTGAAAAACAACAAACTACACCCATTAAAAAAGAGAAAACAACCTTCTTCATATCCGTGGAATTTTACATATCAGAATAAAACCGTCTTATTCCCCAAAGATAATTTATTTTGAAAAAACAACTCCTATTTCCAGCTGTTTTAAACAAATGAATAGGTATCCCAGGGAACCTGGATCCACGATCTACCTGTTACATCCCTACCCTATAAAAGCATCGGTCAGATAAAAACAGCCTCCTAAACTATCCCCCACAAGCAATTGTTCTCAATACATATGTATATCCTCTTTTCTATTTTGATAAAAGGTAAGATAAACCACTCGTTTACCCATCTTACAGGTAGAACAGAGAAAAAATAAGATAAACAAGATCATAAAAAATCAGAAAGAATGAAAAAGATAATAGTAACAACCGCCCTGTTAGGCGGAGCAGCCTACTGGCTGAAAAAGAAAGTAACAGCAGCCAAAGCCGAAAAAGAGAAAAAGGAAAGAAAATCTTATTCGTAGTTATCAGCCACGGTAAACTGGGGAATACAGGCGAACATACCGGCTATTACCTGTCAGAAGTAGCCCATCCCTGGAAAGTATTAACACATGCCGGATACGAAATTGATTTCGTCAGTCCCCATGGAGGAATGCCACCGGTAGACGGATTTGAATTAGTGGATCCCATCAACCGGAAATTCTGAAACAACCAGGAATACCAGAAAAAGATCATCACCAGCCTGACACCCGCCGACATAAAACCGGAAGAATACACAGCCATCTTCTACGCCGGAGGACACGGAGCCATGTGGGATCTCCCCGAAGTAACAGAACTCTCCACTATTGCACGCCAGATATATGAAGCAGGAGGCATTGTAGCCGCCGTCTGCCACGGTCCGGCCGGACTGGTCAACCTCAAACTCAGCGACGGTATCCACCTGATAGAAGGGAAACGCGTAACCGGGTTCACCAACGAAGAAGAAAAATTAATGAAACGCGAAAACATCGTCCCTTTCCTGCTCGAAGATATGCTCATCAAACGCAAAGCCACCTTCACTAAAGGAGCTCCCATGCTACCCCATGTAGTAGTAGACGGACGTCTTATTACCGGACAAAATCCAGCCTCCGCCCATAAAGTAGGCAAAGAGATCGCCAAAGCATTAGCAAACAAAGCATAGGAAAAAGGGTAGGTCCAAAGGGCCCTGTAATCCTGAGTAAACCAGGATAGGAATGGGTTATTTCAGCGTCTTTTTGAACCGGAGCAAGACTTGGATGTTCTGAAGGGTAGACGGTGTGACTGTGATGACCAAAGGAATCATAGAAGTATGTTTTCAGAATGATTTATTTTATTTTCCGGTAGGGATATGGATATGAGTTAACCCATTCCCTGCCGGATTGTTTTCACAGGTTTGAAACCTGCATTTCCATCTCCACCAGATACCGCCCCAACAACCCCGACGGCGTCTTTCCCTTCTCCTCAAAAATCTCCCGGTTCGCAAAAACAATAAAACTATCCTTCGCCCTCGAAACAGCCACATTCAGTATATTCGGTTTATTATCCCGGTCGAAAAACATCGTAGCCGTATCCCCTTTGCCATACACCATCGAGAAAAGGATCACCGGACGTTCGGCACCCTGCAAAGCATGCACTGTACCCATCTTCAGGCGGTTACAATCAAACCCTTTCTCCCGGAGCTGGCGGCGCAAGAGTTTCTTTTGTCCGACAAAAGGAGTAATAATCCCCACAATATCTTCCAACCGCCGGTACTCTTTCCCGTCTACATACCGCTCTTCGATCTCTTCCCGCTTCAGTTCCAGCCAGTGGGCAATTGCTTTCGCTTCAGCCAGGTTGGAACGCTCCTTATGCTTTACCTCCAAATGCCCCGGAACATGTACCAGGCACATAGGCGGGAACAAATTCGTTCCTTTGGCTTTCCCCTTCAAAGGCTTCAACTGCCCATGATAAGCCAGCTCATTACAATAACCGATAATCTCATCATAACAACGGCGGTGCTCCACCAGCAATACCCCTTCTCCGGCAAACCTTCCTCCCGCCAGGCACAGGCATGCTGCGCCATCTTCATGATACTGCCATCCGACGACAGGAAACCTTTCGGACTGTACACCTTTTCATAAACAGTATCCTCATACCCGAAGATCAACCCTGCTTTTTTCAGGTTACCCATATCCACCTTAGCCGTAGTACTCCACACCGGTTCAATCTGCTTCACATCCCCGACCACGACGGCACGTTTCGCCAGAGCAAACGTAGCGGCCCCCACTTCCGGCGGAACCTGCCCGGCTTCATCAACGATCAGCAGGTCAATGAAATCATACAAAGGCAGCGTATCAAATACCGACTTATCCCGGTCATCCTTACCCATATATTTATAAGCAGTAAAAAACCTCGGAGTCATATAAAAAGTACTGACAAAACAGGGAGTCAGCATCGCCTGCCTGCGCCAGCGCCTCTGGGAAGGCTCAAGGCCTTTACTCCGGAAAGCGTCATCCTGCAAGGCAGCTTCCGTCGCCAGGATCCACTTACCCTCCCAGTAATGGACAGCCAGTTGAAAAGCCCGGTGACGCAGCGTTACATCCAGCTCATCATAAAAACAGTTCAGCGGAGCCTTCCCGCCCGTCTCCTTCGCCACAGCGATCTTTTCATATTCTTTATCCCAATAGTCCGCCTCCGAAACAGGAGGATCACCTTTGATACGGTAAGTCTCTTTCCATTTGTCCCATCCATCGATCCGGCGCACGACACCCTGCAAAAACACCATCCGTTCCTTCAACCGCTGCAACAAAGCCAACTGGGTATATTCAGCCATTACCACCCCTTCCAAGGGATACTCCCGCAACAGGATAGCCAACTCCCCTTTCCGGTTTTCCAACGCCGACCGGACACCGAATGCACAGCCTACTTGCCGCCATAACGACTCCTGCCGGAAATAACCCATCACCCCCTGTTCAGCCTCTTTTAACCGCACCACATCCTCACGGAACCCGGCTGTCTGAAGCCACCCAACAGCCTCCGGCAACTCCTCAGGTACAGCAATCCCCTCCTTCCTCAACAGTTCCACCACTTCCAGATACTCTTTCCGCAGCCGGCTTCCCTCCTCCAGGATATTGGCAACAATCCGGATCTCTTTCCGCAATTTTGCAGTATATTCCTTTACAGAAAGGCCCGGACGACGGAAATAGGCAGCCGCCTGCTCCTCAAAACAGTCTTTAGCCTCCCGGATATACGCATCCGTTTCCAGGTGTTTAAAAAGCCCGTCCCCATCCGGCTTCTTATAATTAATGCCCGCCAGCTTCGTCTCCTTTTTTCCCGCAGACGGCAGGTAAGTGGCATACCCCTCCATATCCGGTATCCAGCGGCCCTCCAACGGGCCGGGATGCGTTTTCGACCGTGTAAAACTCTCAATAATATTCATTACCGCCTGGTTATTCGCCGAACAGGCCAGGATCAGCGCAGGCGTCTCCCCCTCTCCATCCAGCACCGACTGCACCATAGCATTCGCCACAATACTTTGCAACAAAGTAGTCTTCCCCGCACCCGGAGGACCATTGACAGCAAAGACCCGGTTACAGTCACTCAGGTAAGTATACAAACTCTTCCGCTGCGAAACCGAGAGCAGAAAGTCATACCCCATCTGCCCCAGGTGCAACGGATTAGCCTTCAGCAACGCCAACGTATCCAGCGGCCGCCCCGGCGCCGGATGCTCCAGCGTAGTAAGCGCCTCTAACAAAGGAGGCAACACCTCCTCTTTCGACAGTTTCTCATACAACGCAATCACACTCATGGCCGCCCCGATCTCCTCATCCGGCATCAGGAACACCCCGTCGTGCACAGTCGCAAACCCTTCCACTTCAAACTCCGGCAACGGACAACCCGACAAGGTATCAAACAGCTCCGTCAGATAACGAATATACTGTTCCCACGACTCAAACCGCAACGGTTCACGCGCCATCGCCTCATCCACCTCCTGCACCGTAGAGAAGGTAAACTCCACCCGGTCATCAGCATACGGCGCCAGATACTTCCGCGGAATCACCGGAAACGTCACCGAAGGAATCCGCAACGCCCCCTCCCGATCCAGCACCACATAATACCAGAAAGGAAAAACAGGCGTCCGCACCCCCGCAAACGCCCCATGCTCCGGCAACGGAGCCAGCCGGAAAGGCGCCACCAGTACCTCCACCTCCTCCAGCGGCATCCACTTCTCACTCTGCCGCGAATAAACATGCCTCCGCGCATTCCTCCGCTTCTCCTCCTTATCAATCAGCCCATTCACCAAAGCCAGGTCATCCACTCGCGGCACCAACATATCGAATGCCCGCACCTCAAAATGATCCTGTTTATCCATATCAATCGCAGCCCTCAGCGAATCCGCGAGGTTATATTTCCAGTAGTTGATACATTGTTTGTTATTCATGGACACAAAGGTAATATGGATAAAAGAAATTATGGTTGTTTTATAGACAGATTAATGGGAAAATCCATCCAGGTATCCAGCCATATGCCTAAAACAAAAAAGGAGTAATCCATTATTGAATTACTCCTTTCCCGATATTTCTGTTTGTAAAAATCCCGAATCATTCCTGAGCGATAAGGTTCATATGAAACTCTTTCCGCACAAAATCCTCCTTGCAATAAGGCCGTAACCTCGCTTTTTCATACATTTTTAATACAGGATTCGGCTCAATATGGACTTCACGCATAATTTTCTGACGTTCTTCTTTTGTACGTTCAAAATATGCACCCATTACTTTCTCTGTTCTCATTTGATTCTATCTATTTTACTATTGTATTTCTAACTAATATATAGATTAAAAAGTTTACATTATTTTCCCTGACGAAGAGAAAACAACATAAAATATCCTTTTAATGCACTATTATACAAGCCATTAACTATCTACCCGTAAACAGCTTAGCAAATTTACCACATTTTAACAACATTTCCAACAGTTTTTATCAATATTTTACTATATAACCATTAATAGTTGTATACATAACATCCATTTAAGATGCCCTATCTGCTGTTTCCAGGTATACCCAGTTAACAATTGCTCTTCCCTGTATCAGGAACTGTTTCATCTCATCTAACACAGTACCATATTCTTCCAATGCATCATCCAGGATATTCTCCTGGGAATGATATTTCTTAGTATATAATATAAAATGATGCCGCTCAGTTTCCCCATCACTTAATGCAGATTTAATTTCCTCTAAGGAAGCTACCCCTAATTCCAGGATATGTAGTTTTAACGGCAGGTCTTCATCCGTCAAATTATCATATAGGAAATAACGTTTGATTTCCTGGAAAATGGTTTCCTGATAAAAATGTTTTACTCTTATTTTAACAAATAACGAAGGAGAATAGAATTTATTTTTATATTTCCATCCCACTTTCTCATATTTATTTCTCAATATAAAGTTTTTAGGAATTTCCTCAAATTTCCATGCAGACTGTCCCTCTTCCGAAGGAGGAACATAACTACCCCTTAAAATCTGTATCATCTCTTGTATGGGGTCCACATGCAATATAGAAATAGAATAAGAAAAACTCTCTCCTTCATTGGAAGGAGACAGGCAACAGGAACCCAGACGAAAATGCTGGATCTGATTTCTTAACAGATCCGGAATATCCGTACGCACAGAATGGTCATGACCGGAAATAATCATATCACTACAATGGTATAACATACCCAAAGTAGGTTTAGTTAATGTATTGGTATGATTCACTTCACTCCATGACAAGTCATTCGGATTTCTATGCATTAAGGTCACAATCGTATATTCAGGAAAATCCTTTTTTATCCGTGAATGAAAATAGGAAACAATATTCCGGCCTACTTCAAAAACAATCTCTCTTTGATTTTTAATTTTCTGCGTAATACTATCAATCGCATACAACCACTCCGTATTCAATACCCAGAAAACAACCTTTCTTTTTTTTAAAAACATGTAAACCAGAAGTATACTGAATCTGGCTCCCCTCAAATCTGTAATAAGGAATATACTCCTTATCTGTATGTTCCGAAACAGACCCTATGTGTTTACAGAGATGATTAAAACCAGCAAAGTTCTTCATATGCATAGCACAAAATGACTCCCATATGGGCTTTTTATCCTCCTTTAACTCTCCGGACGGAAGAGCACAAAACTTCTCAAAATTAGCTTTCTGTTCCCGGTATTCTGCCTCATTGGCAATCCCAACTTTAGATTTATCATGGTTTCCGGGCGCCATAAGTATACACGAGAGATCTACCTCCATATCTGCTGCGACATCGGCTAATATCTCCTTAGCCAGATCATAATTATTCAGGTTTCCCTTATTGATAATGTCCCCGGCAATAGTAATAAAATCAGGCTTCCATTTAAGATGCTGCGTATCTTCTTCTACCCAACCCTTAAAATCCCGGGCAAAAGAACTCAATAAGTGCCTTTGAGTACTTTCCTTCTCTGTATCTATATGCAGGTCTGATAAATTTAAAATTGAAAATGTATCCATCTGTTCAAACGATCATGTGTTTTTATTTTGTTGAACTTCTCTTTTCCAGTATCCGGGTTATGTTGGCTTTAGTCGCCCGCCGTTTCTCTTCCATTTTATTGATCATCGTATAATTCCATAAACTTCGGTAGAAAGCGGTACGATGAGCAAAGTAACGCCCCCGCGTAGTATAATCACCAATAAAAAAACCGCCCAATGGGTCTACCGGCAAATTGGATAATTTTTCTTTTACAGGCTCTTTTAGTTCATTTTCCATCAGGATCCTCCCATCCTTTCCCCGGGGAATACATTTTATCATATCCTCCTCCCTTAAATCACTTTTTTATCCAGTTCATAGGTTACCAACAGATAAGCATGCAACAAATTAATCAGATAATTATGACCCCAATGAGTGGGGATTTTATCTATATCTGCCATATCTTCTGCTTCCAGCTCATTGACAAGCCGCCTGTTTAAAAAGGACTCTTTCATTTCATCTATCAACCCTTTTCTTGCCTGGAGCATAGCAAAGTTGACATGTAATTCCGATTCATTTATTATCTCAGATTCATCCAGCCACCTTTTTTCCAACAGACGGTCATTACCAATTTCAGTCAGACAAATCTCCGACTCCGTGATATCTTCAAAATAGAATTTATTCAACTCATTCCAGATCGTCTGCGCACATTTAAAAACCTTACGGTAACATAAGAACCAGATGTCTGATAATACCGGGTCAAAAGGGATGAACGCATGTGCTTCCACAAAACCAACCGCATCCTCTTCCAGAACCCGGGTAACTTCATTGCTTTTCCAACGTCTGTTTTTCCGCAAACCAACCATGAACAAACGCAATAAATAGGGAATAAAATACTCCATATCTATCCTCCCGTCCCGGTTATAATGCTGGGAGATCTGTAAAAAATATTTCCAGTAAAAATGATTAAACAACTCATAATTACGGTGGAATCCGAAATGAAAAGACAAAGAATCAATAAACAGGTATTCGATAAACTCCCTATTCAACAATTTAGCAACCGTACGATACACTTCGTCATATTCTACAAAATAATCCTGATGGGAAAGAATCGTCCGGATATTGATGACAGAGTTCTTCCCCCCCCAATAAACTTCGACCATGCATCCAGTTTCTTTTTACGATCAGCCTCTTTGGAATTGGTACCATCCACTTCATCCCTCACAAAAGCATAAGAGAAATTCGCAGCCTCCTTCCAGACACTGATCGCAAACAGCTCCGGATAGGTAATCTGATTAATATTTAACCGGAGATTATTCCGGATAGAGGTAACCTTTTCATAACCAGATATACTTACAAAAGACCGGTTCGCCTCATCTTTTACCAGGGGAGGGTAAAATAGTTTGACAATGTTCTTATAAACAAAATCAAAACTGGTAAGATGTTGCTGGATACCCCCGTTATATTCCAGATTATTATCCTGGATTTCCTTCTCATGAAAACGGTTGTAGAAAGCCTCTTCCAGCGAAGTAATCGTTTCACTTAAAATCCGATCTATATCCCCGATCTTTAAAGTATGATCAGCTGCACAATTCCTCAGCTGGTTTTCCACATTATCCAACGCATCCCATAACTCCAGGAAATAGCCGGCATGCAAACGGTTCTGTATATGCTCATTAAATAATCCGTAAATCTTCAACAACCTTTCACGGGCTATTTTAGACACCCTGCACTCATTTAATAACTTTCTTATGCTACCCAGACGCCCCGGATCAAACAAACGTCCGGCTAGTTTTCCGACAGCACCGTCATCTCCCGCCAGTGCATCATTTTCAGCTCCCGGATATTCTTCGTCCTGCCAGCACAAAGTGATTTTAATCCACCTGACATGCTGTTTAATATGATTTTTCGCACACTCCTTTTCAAGTAAATGGATTTTTTCCAGCGAAAAATTCTGAGAAAACGTACTACCACCGGTCAATGCCCTTTCCAGCCTGACCGGCTCGCTGAGCCAGACCGGAATATTCTTTTCAAAAACCCTGCCATGCCCCACCTTGGGCTCCCAGATCAATTTCAGGTTCACTTTTTGTATATCCACCGGCAACATAAATGCCGGCATACGCTCACCAAAACGATAAGCAATATGATATTCCAGATTGATATGGCTGGAAGAAAAAATATGTTGATGCGCCCCGGCTATCTCCTCACCCTTTAATTCTTTAACTAACGTATTATACGTAAGATTCCTGATGCCGGAAAAGAATTAATTGACCGGTAAAAGATTATTGAAAAAAGCAAGAACCGTTAATTCATCATTATCAAAACAATCCAGGATAATAAAATCAAACGTCCCCTGATCCTCATCCCCGCAAAAGTGTTCACCGATCCGGCTAATCCGCTTTTTCACTTCCGTGGTCAGCACCATTCCCCGCCCGGCTAACAGATGGTAGTCGATTTTCAGTTTAATAATACCAATGAACGGATATTTCTTATCTTTCCTCAGAAAAGTCTGCTCAGCCTTGTTTTTTAACCCACCCGGATCTTCCTGGTCGGTTTCCATAATTCCGGTAATACTTTTACAATTATACTGATATTTCCAAAAATCAAAAGACACCCCTTCTTCCCGCCGGGTTTCCTCCCCGTAATCCTCTTCACCATATCCATGGTTAGAATGAAAAATCCTGTCCGGAAAAGCAAAATCATCTATCAACGAAAGGATAGCCAAACCATAATTCCCAAACAAACGATAAGCAGTAGGTGTATACAAATGATCCTAAAGAGGCTCCATTGAATACTTATTAATATTTCGTTTATATTTAGTAAAAAATTGTTCTTTAAAAACCTCCTCATATAACTTTTTCCCATCTACATGAAAAGGATAGGAAACCAGCCCGACAATCACCCCACAGTCCTGAAAATAGGTAGCCATTTCATTTATATAGTATAAAATTTGCCCAAATATATACATATTTATCCAGCCGGACAATCCTATAGGGAAAAGTTTACCCGGACAGAAAGCCTGCAACCAGTACCTCTACACAGACACAGCCACAAAAACCCCATCCATAATATTTATAAAAAAACATCTATATCCTAACAGGAAACCTATCCAACGGAAAATAGACGAAAGTAGATACCTATTCCCCCTAACGGATTATAAGAAAACCATCCCACACCCCCTGTAAGCCTGCCCTGCCGGTATACGGAAAGTTCCACCAGCCGGTTTCCCGGCCGGCAGAAGCAATCCGCTAACCCAGTCAACAAATCCCCGGGTCAGGCTCCCTGGCAGAAGGAGAACCACACAGCTCCTCCAGCCGGCTGTCCCATATCCTGTCCGGATCATTCCCGTCCGGATAAGGACAGGGACAACAGGGAGGCCTGCGACTCCTCCGGAAAAAAGCCACTTTCAGAAAAGTAACCAGAATAGACAAAAAACTTTCTACATACTTCATGACCATCCGTAATTTAAAAGATCCATAAACCTACCACTCCATGCACCACCTCACAACTCCGAAATCAACCGCTCAATCGCACCAGCAATCGATACGACAGCCTGCTGGTAGCCCTCCCGGTCATCCCCGTTCACCTCACTGATATACGGGCTGTAAGCAATCGCACGGGCAAACGCCTCCGGAACATCACTCACATTCGCCGCATTCGGATAACGGGCACGGATCAGCCACGCATAATCCAGAAAACTATCCAGCGGATCAGCATACGTGCGGAAACTCAGATTACTATTCCCAAACCACACCCGCTGCCCGTCCCAGTACGCATTCGCCGAGCCCGAACCCGTCACACCAAAATAACTATGGTACCGGGTCGCCAGCGTACTGGTCCCCCAGCCACTCTCCAAAGCCGCCTGCGCCAGGATCACCACCGGGTTCAGGTCAAACCTTCTCCCGGCCTCCTGGGCCCAGGAAAAACACTTCTCAATAAACTGCTTTTTTTCATCACATCTCACCTCACGGACAGATCACATCTCATGTGGCAAATCACACGGGATCTCTTTTTCCACCACCTTGACATTTTCCTTTCGGAACTTCACCTCCCGCAGCATATCCCGGATCACTTTTCCCGGTGAAAAAATAACCCGGGGCGTTTTCATCTCACGCAGAGTGAAATCCGGCTCCTCCTCCACGCCATAACTCCCGGCAGACAGGCGAAGGTTTCCGACCCTTCCCAACTGCACACTGGAACCGTCATCCAGGATGTTCGCCGCACAATTGAGCACCTCCCGCATCACACCGGACACATCCGCATAGGTCACCATACAATGATGCGAGATCTGTTTACACAGTTTTTCAAACGTGATCCAGGTTCCCGAACGAACCTGTCCGTACCACTTCTCCTGACCGGCATCCTCCCCGGCCAACACTTTTCTCTTCACAACAATAACAGCTAAAGACATAAGCAAAAAATTTAGTTTACGATCCTACTTACCTGCAACCCCACCCGTCAAAGCGCATGCGGTTCATTACACTCTTCCGGAACCTCCTTCACTTTGACCGGCAGACGTTCAAACTTCACATCCCGGACAGTGTTTTTCAGGATACTGCCCAGAGTGAAAACCACCCGGGGCCTACGCATCATCCGGCAATGAAACGCTTCCTCCGTATCCGCCCCACTGCTTCCGGCAGTCAGACGCATCCTGCCCAATGCCCCCAGGTCGATGATGTTCCCGTTATCCAGATTCTCCGCCAACACCACCACCAAACTATTGAGAACCGCCTCCACATCCGCCGGAGTCGCCGTGGTGTTCGAGGAAATCCGCTCACTGAATTTCTCCAGCGGAATACACTCATTCAGGCGCACCTGCCCGAAATACTTCTCTTTTCCGGCATCCTCCCCGGCCGGAACTGTCCGTTTAACAACATGCACTTTTAAAGCCATGCAACCATAAATTTTAAGTAACACCACAAAGATACAACCCCACCCGGGAGTGCCGGCCGCCAGTGTCCGCCAGTGTCAGATAAAGTCCTGTAATACGAGCTGTTTCAGTGAATAAACCCCTGAAAACTATTGGTTATATACCTGATAATAAGTATCTTTATAAGAAATACCATACTTATTTATGATACCCGAACAGACGTTTCAGATCCGCAGTTACAGTTGGCAGGAATTAGGCCTGTTATATAGCCCGGACATCAGTCCCGAAGCAGCTTCCAAACGGTTAAGACGCTGGGTGGACTTCTCCCCCGTACTGACCCGGTCCCTCCGGGAAGCAGGATGGAGAAAAGGAAACCGCATCCTGACCTCCCAACAGGTCAGAATCCTTATCCGGCACCTGGGCAAACCCTGACCGCTGCCTCCGAGAAGGGCCGTATGCTTTTCCGCAGGGCCGCTTGTTGACTTCCGCAGGGCCGGATGGCATTCTCCGCAGGGATAGGGAAAACCGGCCCTGCGGAAAACAAAATCTCCCCCTGCGGAAAACAACAGCCGGACATAAGGAAATCCATTTTTCTGGTCAAAAAGATCGATCATCAAAGGAGAATGGCAAACGGAAGGAAAGCGATGGCTGAAGGAGAATAGATAACGGAAGGGAAGTGATGGCCGAAGGAGATCTGGGATCAGTCGTAGCTGGAAGATTTTATTTCATCTTTAATGACCTCAAAAACAGGAGATTTATCTCCCCTCTTGAGAGGGGCAGGGG
>JAJQFE010000025.1 GCA_021201295.1 Tannerellaceae bacterium
GAACAGATAGTGACTTCTTTCTTTTTTCTTCGGGAAGAAGGGAAAAACCTAACCGCTGGTGCCTGGATTACCGGATTATTTATCCGGAGCCGGAGAAGCCGTTTCACTGCTTGAGATAAAAAAGTACAAAAAATAAAAAACGGACATCTCAAGCACTCCATCTATCTGTTTAATAACTATATCACCCTCTCTGCTGGAGATAAAAGTAAATGTGCATAAAAATACAGGAAGGAAAAGAAAAGAAAAAAGGGTTTCTATCCGGAACAGATAGAAGGAGACATAGAGATACTCAGAGAATATAGATTTTATAAAATAGCTGTATAAATCTATAGAATCTGTGTTATCTGTATTGTACGAATTCCATCAATCGTGGATAATCTCTATGTGCTTATAGCCAATAAAAAGCCCGCTTTCCAATACTCCCGGTATGGCTTTTATGTCTTTTTCCAGGCTGATAGGTATATCTCTGAACCAGACATCTAAAATCAGGTTTCCATTTTCCGTAATAACCGGTCCGTCTTTTCCTTTCCCGGTCCGGAGAATTATATCGGAAGGGGATAGGTAGGAGAGTTCCTATTCCACAATATGAAGGGCGGCAGGAAAGATTTCGATGGGTACCGGGACGTTCAATCCTAATGTAGTCACCATTTTAGACTGGTTAATCATGATATAGGCTTTAGGGCTGGCAATGATCAACAGTTTTTCTTTGAACATAGCCCCCCACGGCCTTTTATTAAATTATGATCAGGATCTACTTCATCTGCCCCGTCAAAACTCCAGTCCGGACTATGCATATCCAACGTAGTAACAGGGATATCCGCTTGTATACAGAACAACCTCATCTCCATTGAGGTGGGAATAGCCTGTATAGGTAAATGCTCCTCGTGTACCCGCCTGGCGATAGCCTGTAAAGCGAGGTAAGAGGTAGAACCGGATCCTACCCCTATTATGTCTCCTGCTTGCACCAGAGAGGCTATCCGGGTTGCTATCCGGAGTTTTTGTTCTTCATGCAAAATGGGTGTATTCCATTTCAGGTTATCCACAATACGACTCTTCCATTTCATAGGAAATCTCTTTTTAAATAAAACAGAGATGCTACGGATTCGGTTGCGAAAAAAATATCCCCTTCTTATGAAAGAATAACTAAACTTATATAAATCCGGAAATGTTACTATAAAACAAAATAAACCGGAAAAACGAAATAAATATATGTGGATTTTATTAGGAGGAATCTTATTTACTGTGCTGGCTGTATGTGCAGATCTTATCTTATATCAGTTTTTCATACAACTATCCAAAACAGCAGGTATTATCTATGCGATCTTCGGATTATCTTCCCTGATCTTTTGCTTAGTCTTTCTCACGATCTATGGTCTTCACCTGATTTATTTCCACGATCTGCGGTGGGCTGTCTTTGATTTCCTGTTGTTGAATATCCCTAAAATATTTTTCCTGCTTTTCTGGTTGTTAGCTATATTCCCTTTCCAAACTTCCTTTGGGGAAAATAAGATCAAAATGTATTTATGCCTGATATTGGACCTGGTGGTGATTGGTATGATCATTCACGGCGGTCTGATCGGACGGACACGGTTGATTATAAAAAAGGTGGAAGTTCCATCGGAACGCCTTCCGGCTGGTTTTGAGGGTTCCGGATCGTGCACTTCTCGGATTTTCACCTGGGAAGTTTTGGCAAACGGACACAGTTTGTGCAGCGGGTAGTGAACAGGATCAATGGGCTGGCACCGGATATTGTGTTCTTTACCGGGGACATTGTGAATGACCGAAGTGTGGAACTGGAGCCTTTTCTACCTATTCTGGGCCAGATCCAGGCACCTTATGGGGTCTACTCCGTACTGGGAAACCATGATTACGGAGATTATTATGACTGGGAATATCCGGAAGACAAAATACAAAACCTGAAACGGTTACAAAAAATACAAGAGAACTGGGGATGGGTCATTTTAAACAACGAATCCCTGTATCTGAAAAAAGAGGGAGATCGAATAGCCTTGTTGGGAGTAGAGAACTGGGGGGGATCCTCCTTTCCAGCAATATGGCAATCTGCGGGAAGCCTATGAAGAGGTGGATAAAGAGCTTTTCTCCATCCTGTTAAGCCATAATCCTATTCACTGGACGGAAGAGGTAATCCCGGATACGAATATCGACCTGACTCTTTCCGGGCATACGCATGCTTTCCAGTTACGGTTTGGCAATCTTTCCCCGGCTGCCCTGCGATATCCGGAGTGGGGCGGTTTATATCAGGAAGGAGCACAATATTTATATGTAAACCAGGAAGTAGGAAACACCTTTTATCCCATGCGTATCGGCGCTTTTCCGGAATTAACGATCATAGAACTCAGGACAAAATAACAGGAACCAGCCAGGAAAACCACCTTTTACCAGAGGGGATTCCAACCGGTCGTTCCTTTGTCTAACTCTCAAACTTTTACTTTATTTGGTTAAGAGCGATGATAACAGAGCGTATATAAGTTTTTTTCTTACTTTTGCCGCTTCTTTATAATTCAATGAGTCCAAATAATGAGAAAGTTTATCACACTAACAACGCTTGCTTTTTTAATCAGTATGACACAGGCACAGAATGTGCAGTTACATTATGATTTCGGAGGTGCTTTATACAATAAGGATCTGGATGGAAGACCGGTTCTCACCTCTACAGTGGAAATGTTCAAACCAGACAAATGGGGTAGCACCTATTTTTTTATTGATATGGATTATACCAGTGACGGTGTTGCTGCCGGCTATTGGGAGATTGCCCGGGAGTTAAAATTCTGGGATAATCCTTTTTCTGTCCATGTGGAGTATAACGGAGGATTATCCAACCTGTTCTCATATCAGAATGCCTATTTAGGAGGAGGTACGTATACTTATAACCATACAACATTTACCAAAGGGTTTTCTTTCAGTACGCTTTATAAATACATTCAGAAAAATGATTCACCGAATAACTTCCAGCTAACAGGTACCTGGTATATTCATTTTGCTAAAAACGGCTTATGCACGTTTATCGGGTTTGCAGACTGGTAGCGTGAAAAAACAGTGCATGGTAACTTTATTTTCCTTACCGAACCCCAGTTCTGGGTCAACCTGAACAAGATAAAAGGGGTAGATGATCACTTCAACCTGAGTGTGGGTAGTGAGGTAGAGTTAAGCCATAATTTTGGCGGACGGAATGGTTTTTATGCCATTCCTACTTTAGCGGTTAAATGGACATTCGATTAATACAGATAGTGCGATGTTAAAAAAACTCCTGGGATTTAATCCCGCGACCATGAACCTGAAGACCAAATGTATTGCAGGTCTGACCACCTTCCTGACCATGAGTTATATCCTGGCTGTCAATCCGGATATCCTCAGTGCGGCTGCTATGGATAAGGGGGCAGTGTTCACAGCTACTGCTTTATCCTCTGCTGTAGCCACTATTCTTCTGGCCTTTATGGCAAAGTTACCCTTTGCCCAGGCACCCAGTATGGGGATCAATGCTTTTTTTGCCTTTACCCTCATACAAGGCATGGGATATAGCTGAGAATCCGCTCTGGCTGCTATCTTTCTGGAAGGGGTAATTTTTATTCTGATTACTTTCTTTAATATCTGGGAAAAGGTGGTCCATAGTATTCCGCTGAATCTAAGATATGCAATCTCCGTTGGAATCGGAATGTTTATCGCATTTATCGGATTAAAAAATGCCGGTGTAATAGAAGCCAACCCGGCAACTTTAGTAGCCTTAGGTAAATTCACCCCTACTTCTATTCTGGCACTGTTTGACATCCTGCTCAGCGCAGCCCTGATGTGGAAAAAGGTGAAAGGTGCGTTGTTTTACAGTATCATGATCTGTACCGTGATAGGAGTACCGCTTGGGGTGACGGTGTTATCGGAAGATTTCACTCTTATTTCTATGCCCCGGTCCATGGCCCCTACTTTTCTGAAACTGGATTTTACTCTCTTACTTAATTTAGATATGGTCATCGTGATCCTGGTATTGGTATTTATGGATATTTTCAATACAATCGGAACCTTAGTGGGCGCTGCCGCCCAGGCGGGTATGATGGATAAAAATGGGAAAGTACCTCATATGAAACAGGCCCTGATGGCAGATGCGATTGGAACGACCGTAGGGGCCCTGTTCGGCACCTCTACGGTAACCACGTATGTGGAAAGTACGGCCGGGATTGCAGAAGGCGGACGTTCCGGAGTGACTGCCTTCGTGATCGGATTATTCTTTTTGATAGCGCCGTTTTTCTCTCCGGTGTTCCTGTTAGTTCCCGGAGCAGCTACAACAGGTGCTTTAGTGTTAGTCGGCGTATTGATGATGGAGTCTATTCGGGATATAGATTTGTCAGATATTTCTGATGCGTTACCGGCTTTTATCATTATCCTGGGAATGGTGTTAACCTATTCCATAGCAGAAGGGATTGCCTTGGGTTTATTAAGCTATACATTCATCAAAGTATTTACCGGTCAATACAGGAAGGTGAGCCTTACCCTGTATATACTTACCCTGTTATTTATTCTCCGGTATATCTATTATTAATACATTTAATACCTATATCATACCAAAGGGATCTTTATCAGAAAACTCTGATAAAGATCCCTTTGGTATGATATAACGTCACTGCATCTTACCAGATCACTACCCGGTCTGCCGGATCCATCCACATCGGTTCTCCTGCCGTAATATCAAATGCCTCATAAAAAGATTCCAGATTACGGATGGCTGCATTTACCCGCCACTTACCTAATGAATGAGGATCGAGTTTAGTCAGTCGCAGGATCTCTTCCGGACGAATATTCTGTGCCCAGAGTGTAGCATATCCTAAATAAAACCGCTGATCACCCGTGAAACCATCTATCAAAGCCGGTGCTTCTTTATCTTTTAAAGAGTTCTTATAAGCCTGAAAAGAAACCTGTAAGCCACCCTGGTCTGCAATATTTTCACCTAAAGTGAAACGGCCATTGGCATGCACAGTGTCCAGCACCATAATATCATCATACTGTTTCACTAATTTATCTGCCCGTTCTGTAAATTTGCTGGCATCTTCTTCCGTCCACCAGTCTGTCAGGTTGCCATCTTTATCATAATTACGTCCCTGATCATCAAAACCATGCGTCATTTCATGACCGATCACGACTCCTATCGCTCCGTAATTCACCGCATCATCCGCATCCGGATTGAAGAAAGGAGGTTGCAGGATTGCTGCCGGGAAACAGATTTCATTCGTTGTCGGATTATAATATGCATTAACGGTCTGCGGACTCATATACCAACGGCTCCTGTCCACAGGTTTGCCCGCATCCTGTAACATATAGGCCATCTCAAACATATTGGAACGGCAAACATTCGCCCAGTAGGAATCATTTTTGATCTGGAGGTCGCTATAATCCCGCCAGGTATCCGGATAGCCGATCTTTACAATAAAAGTAGTCAGTTTCTCCTGTGCTTTTGCTTTCGTTTCCTCACTCATCCATTCCAATCCGTCAATCCGTTCACTCAGTGCTTCCTGTAAATTGTTGACTAAGGTAAACATCTTTTCTTTGGATGAGGCCGGGAAATATTTAGCGACATACATCTGTCCGACTGCTTCTGACAAGGCTTCATTGACTGTATTCAGGGACCGTTTCCAACGAGGCTGCTGCTCTTCACGGCCTGACATGGTTTTACCATAAAAGTCAAAATGTACATGGACAAAGGGGTCACTTAAATAGGGAGCTGCATTCCTCAGCAAATGAAAGGCCAGATAGTTTTTCTGTTCTTCATAGGATAGGTTTTTCAACAGGTTATGCAACCCTTCATAAAAATGATATTGCTTGGCATCCAATTCTTCCACATCGCCTAAACCCATTTCCTCAAAATACATATCCCAATCCAGGAAATCACTTTGTGCTTTAAATTCTCCTACCGGTACTTTGTTATAGTTTTTCTGGGAATCACGCCGTTCTTCCCGGCTAAAAGAGATCTGCGCAATCCCTGTTTCAATCTTCATCACTGCTTCCACAGCAGCTTCTGCCTGTTCCGGTGAATTTCCGGTTAACGCGAACAACTGATAAATAAACCCCCTGTAAGCCTGCTGAATTTTCTGCGTCCCTTCATCGTCATGCAGATAATAGTCCCGGTCACCCATACCTATACCGGACTGATACAACTGGACGATATTCATCAGGCTGTTCTTTTCATCCGCATCTACATATAAAACAAAAAACGGGAAGATCCCCTCTTTGTGCAACGCTGCCACCTGACGGGTCAGATCGGCTTTCGTAGCGATACGGTGAATAGAGGTCAACTGGTCCTTTACCGGATTGTATCCGTCTTCGTTCAGTTTCACGCTATCCAGCCCCATGCTATATAACCATCCTATTTTCCGTACGATTTCATTACCTTCTTCCCGGGTATGGCTTACTTCTTCAATCAAGGTCCGGAGCTGCTCCTGGTTATCCTCTCTGAGCTGGTCAAACGTTCCAAAACGGGCATATTCCGGTTTTAACGGATTATTTTGTATCCAGCCTCCACAGGCATACTGGTAGAAATCAGTACCCAGGGCCACCGTAGTATCCATATTAGCCACATCTATGGCCACTGTTTTCACTTCTTCCTTCACAGACTTTTTACTGCATCCCGTGGCAGCAACCATGCTGGCAACGACTAAAGGGAAAATAATACTTTTCTTCATATTTATTTTTTTATAATTATATATTTGACAACATCTTTCCAGATTACAAAGGTAGGTAAAAACCTCTAAACAAGGATATAAATACGATAAGAATCTCTCCTTCCCTTTTCTCATTTGGAAACAAATAAATTTATTGTACTTTCAACACATATATTAAATAACCATACACAATATCATGAGAACAAGACTATTAACCTTATGTGTAATGATCAGTTTACCTTTGTTTGCACAAAGAAATTCCCAAATACGGGTCTATCCCGACAGAGGAACAGAGGAGATCAGCAGACACATCTACGGACATTTTGCCGAACATCTCGAAAGCTGTATTTACGGAGGCCTCTGGGTAGGTCCGGATTCTGATATCCCCAATACTCAAGGATACCGGAATGACGTACTGGATGCACTGAAAAAACTACAAATCCCTAACCTACGCTGGCCAGGTGGTTGTTTTGCCGATGAATACCACTGGATGGATGGAATCGGCCCTAAAGAGAACCGTCCTAAAATGGTAAATAACAACTGGGGTGGTACTATTGAGGACAACAGTTTCGGTACCCATGAATTCCTGAATCTATGTAAGCTACTGGGATGTGAACCCTATATCAGTGCCAACGTCGGAAGCGGAACCGTAGAAGAGATGGCTAAATGGGTGGAATATATGACCTCGAAAGGAGACAGTCCGATGGCACGTTTACGTCGTCAGAATAGAAGGGACCAGGCCTGGAAAGTGAAATTTATCGGTGTGGGAAATGAAAGCTGGGGTTGTGGTGGAAGTATGCGTCCGGAATATTATGCGGATCTGTATAGAAGATATGCTACTTACTGTCGTAACTACGACGGAAACCAGTTATTCAAAATAGCCAGTGGAGCCAGCGATTATGATTACGACTGGACAGAAGTCTTAATGAAAAACGTAGGAGGACGCATGGACGGACTTTCCCTTCATTATTACACAGTGACCGGCTGGGAAGGAAGCAAAGGTTCCGCCACTCAATTCAATGCGGAGGACTTCTACTGGACCATGGGGAAATGTCTGGAAATAGAAGATGTGATCCGTAAACATATCCATATCATGGATCAGTATGATCCTCAAAAGAAAGTAACACTGATGTTAGACGAATGGGGAACCTGGTGGGATGAAGAACCGGGAACTATCAACGGACACCTGTACCAGCAGAATACACTCCGGGATGCATTCGTGGCTGCTTTATCCCTGAACCTGTTCCATAAATATACAGACCGGCTGAAAATGACCAATATTGCCCAGATCGTTAACGTGCTGCAATCCATGATCCTGACCAACGGCCCTCAGATGGTAGTCACCCCCTCCTATCATATCTTTGAAATGTTCAAAGTACACCAGGATGCGATCCACCTGCCATTAGACCTGGTATGTGACATAGAAACCGTACGGGATAACCGAAAAGTACCGATGTTGAGCGTCTCCGCTTCTAAAAATAAAGAAGGAGTGATCCACCTGACGTTAGCCAATATAGATCTGAACCAGACCAATGAGGTCACCTTAGACCTCCAGTCCCATAAAATAACAACCGTGAACAGCCGGATATTAACAGCCGCTTCTATGAATGACCATAACACCTTTGAAAATCCGGAACTGGTAAAACCAACAACTTTCCATGGGGCTAAAATTGAAAAAGGACAACTTAAAATCAACCTGCCTCCTAAATCGATTGTAGTACTGGAAGTAAAATAATAACGTTTCGGAGCAAAAATTTTAATCAGAAAATGTCTTTTGTTAATTATCAATTGATTCTTACATTTGTCACATAAACAAAACAGACCTTTAAAACGAACAAGTATGAAACCAACGTTATTTGTATTAGCAGCCGGTATGGGTAGCCGCTACGGAGGATTAAAACAGTTAGACGGCTTAGGTCCTAACGGGGAAACTATTATGGACTATTCTATTTTTGATGCGATCCGTGGAGGATTCGGTAAACTGGTTTTCGTTATCCGCAGAACCTTTGAAAAAGATTTCCGTGAAAAGATCATTTCCAAATATGAGAATCATATCCCGGTAGAAGTGGTGTTCCAGGATCTGGATAACCTTCCCGCCGGCTTCACCTGCCCGGAAAGTCGTGAAAAGCCCTGGGGCACTAATCATGCTGTCCTGATGGGTAAAGAGGTAATCAAAGAACCCTTTGCAGTAATCAACGCTGACGATTTCTACGGTCGCGACAGTTTTGCCGTCTTAGGACAATGGCTGACAGAAAGAGCCGGTAAACAAAATGACTATTGCATGATAGGTTACCGTGTCGGTAATACCTTAAGTGAAAGTGGCTCTGTGGCACGCGGTGTATGTAAAACAAACGCAGACGGATACCTGACAGGTGTAGTGGAACGTACGGCTATCGAGCGGATTGACGGAGATATACAGTTCACAGACGAGCATGGAGAAAAAGTAGTGTTGGATGAAAATACGCCGGTCTCTATGAATGTGTGGGGATTTACTCCTGACTACTTTAAATACTCAGAAGACTATTTCGTAGAATTCCTGAAAGCCAATATAGACAAGCCGAAAAGTGAATATTTTATTCCATTAGTGGTCAACGAACTGATCACCAACGGCACTGCAACAGTCAAAGTACTGGACACAACATCCAAATGGTTCGGAGTGACTTACGCAGAAGACCGTCAGGGTGTAGTAGACAAAATACAGGCATTGGTAGATGCCGGAGAATATCCGGAAAAATTATTTTAATACCATCTTTCTTTATGATTTACCAAAATAAGGTATTGCCCTGATGAGCAATACCTTATTTCTTTAGTTTATTTTTTAAGACATGGAAAACCTATGAAAAGCCCCTATTCCGTTCATTCTTTTATCTTGCTTTTGTCTCTACTGCCAGCGATTCCTTTATTTCCCCAGAACCCAATCCTTTCTCATTGGGAAATCCAGGAAGATTTCCATTTTTTATGTGAGAAAACAGAAACGATACATCCTAATATTCACCAGCATTACCCGGTTGAAGAATACAACAATAGAAAAGAGACTATCCGGAGGACCTTCCCGGATTCCATGAGTGTAGAAGATTTCTATTTAACTATTGCTCCCTTCATTGCTAAAATAAAAGACGGACATACCAACATTCAGCCGGTTACTTCTCCCAACAGAATGAGACACCTGCAATCCGGATGAAAAACCACTCCTGTAAGAATAGTAACAAACGATGGATGTTTACTGGTTAAATACCTGTTAACGGATGAAAAGACCCCGATGGCCATACATGATACGATCATTTCCATTAACAACGTTTCTTCAAAAGATATATGTAATTATTTATATTCTTTACTGGCTTCAGAAAAAGGTGTTGAAATAACAGATGCGTATCTGGAACCCTATATTTCAACACTTCTGTGGTACAAATACCAGTGGGAAAATGAGTTTAATTTTATATTAAAAGGGCAAAATGGTTTTTATCAGGCTTCTTTACAAGGTGTATCCAACGACACGGCCTTAACCTATATCCGGGAATTAAATGCACAACAAGCAGAGACAAATTTCTATTCTTTTCAACCAGATCCCATCACCCATTCCGGATATATACAAATTAAAACATTTACTGATCCTCCGTCTATCGGAAATTTTCTGGAAAAAACATTTGCTGAAATCAAACAGAACCATATTACAGAACTGACCATTGATGTACAAAATAATCCGGGAGGAACAAGCAGAGCTGTAGATAGCCTGGTCTTTTACCTGACAGATGAACCTTATCAAACCTATCAATCCATCCGCTTAAAAATCAGTCAGGAAGTAAAAGAGCGGTATGCAGAAATATACCCGGAGATTTATGAACAAATTAGAGATATGAAAAACGGGGACATCTACACCTATCCCAGTACCTATCAGAAATCTGATAAAGAAAATATATACACAGGAAAACTAGCTATCCTATGTAATAAGAGTACTTATTCAGCAGTCTCCACCTTTGTTTCGATCATAAAAAACCTGCAACGGGGAACGGTTACCGGAGAGACGGGACAGAAAAGCCATTATTACGGTGACATGCTATTCTTCCAGCTTTCACATTCAGGAATAAATTTCCATGTATCTATGAAAGAGTTTGATGACCAACTCGTAAAACCGACTACATAATAAAATCATACAGTAGAAGGATAGATAAAACTTCTATCTTTTTATAAACAAAAGAATAAACCGAGTTAGCTTGTCAGAAAGAGTTTTTTGTTACTTTTGCTTCTCATAAACAAACTATTCATACGATGAAACACTTATTTACTCTGTTGACAGCGATAGTCTTTGTTTTCTCCGGTTTAACCCTTCATGCCCAGGAAGAAACCCTGGTTGTGATCGATACAGATATGGGAAAGATCAAAGTTAAATTATACAATGATACACCTCTCCACCGGGATAATTTCATCAAACATGTGAACGAAAACACCTATGACGGGTTATTATTTCACCGGGTCATTAAGCAATTTATGATCCAGGCAGGAGATGTAAATTTAAAAGATGCTCCTTTAGACAGTATTTTAGGCAGTGGAGATCTGGACTATACGGTTCCGGCAGAGATTATTTACCCTAAATATTTTCATAAATGGGGGGCCTTGTGCGCAGCCAGGACTCCGGATGAACATAATCCGGAAAAAGCCTCTTCTGCCACCTAGTTCTATATCGTAACCGGTAAATTCTATACGGAACACGAATTGAACAAAATGGAAAAAGAACAAAATATTACCTACACACCGGAACAACGGGAAGCATTTATGCTACAGGGAGAAACTCCCAGCTTGGATGGGAACTATACGGTATTCGGAGAGGTAGTAAGCGGACAGAAAATAGTGGATAAGATCAATCTGGTCATCACCAACGAGAAAGACCGTCCTTTAAAAAACATAAAGATCAAATCGATGGCAATCGTAAAAAAATAACGAAAAGAAAAATGGAAGAAAAGCAACAGGAAACACAGGTCGTATTACACACCACTTTAGGAGCGATCCGGATAAAATTATATAACGAAACCCCTCAACACCGGGATAACTTTATCAAATTAGTGAAAGAGGGTACTTACAACGGATTATTATTCCACCGGGTCATCCGAGAATTTATGATCCAGGGAGGAGATGTCACCTCCAAAATGCTCCCATCAGCAAACAATTAGGAAGCGGTGACCTGGGTTATACGGTTCCGGCAGAGTTTGTTTATCCTACCTATTTCCATAAAAGAGGGGCCCTGTCCGCTGCCCGTACGGGAGATGAAGTCAATCCGGAGAGAGCCTCTTCTGCCTCCCAGTTTTTTATTGTAACCGATAAAACCTATACAGATGCGGAATTGAATCAGATGAAAAAACAAAAAGAAGGCCGCCTGAAATTCGCTATCTTTACTCAGTTACAGGCAGAAAATAAAAGTAAGATCATGGAACTCTACCGGAATGGTGACAGGGATGAACTAGCCATCCTGCGGGATACCCTGACCGGCAAAGCTGAATTAGAAGCTGACAAACGGAAAGGAGAAACCCGAATGACTCCGGAACAACGGGAAATTTACAAAACCATAGGGGGAGTTCCTTTCCTGGATAATGAATATACGGTTTACGGAGAAGTGGTGGAAGGAATGGAAGTAGTGAAGAAAATAGAAGAAGCTAAAACCAACGCCACAGACAGGCCGCTGGAAAACATTGTTATTATTTCTGCTGAGATTCTTTAACAGACCTGTAAGCCGGTTGTTTTTCAGGAAAAAAGATAAAACCCATGACACGGGATTACACAAAAAAGCAATTGTGTAGTTCCGTGTAATTTGTGTGTTCAGACATACATCAGAAAAGAAACCCTACTTATATGCATCTATCAACACATGAATCTATCAATCTATAAAAGACATTACAAAGCAACGATCCGATTAGGGATCCCTATCATATTAGGACAAGTCGGAATCATCATTGTCGGCTTTGCAGACAATATGATGGTAGGCCACCATAGTACGACCGAACTGGCCGCGGCCTCTTTCGTAAATAACTTTTTCAACCTGGCTTTTATCTTTGGTATGGGATTTTCTTATGGCCTGACTCCTGTCATCGGAGGACTGTTTGCAGACAACCGGAAAGCCACAGCCGGAGAAGTACTGAAAAACAGTCTGCTGATTAATTTTCTGGTAGGCATTACCCTGAGCCTGTGTATGTTATTCCTTCTGCTCCATATAGACTTACTCAAACAACCGCAGGAACTGCTTCCTTATATTCTCCCCTACTACACCATACAACTCTTTTCGGTGATCTTCACCATGCTGTTCAACTCTTTCAAACAATTTAGCGATGGAACCACCGATACGCTTACCCCCATGTGGATCATCCTGACATCTAGCCTACTGAATATTATAGGCAATTATATACTTATCTTCGGCAAATTCGGCGCTCCGGAATTAGGGCTGACCGGAGCAGGGATTTCCACGTTAATATTAATAAGCCGGATTTTTACCTTTCTCCTGTTCTTCCTGCTGTTTGTCCGCCATCCAAAATACAAAGACTACCTAAAAGGGTTCCGGAAAGGAAAGATCAACCGTAGCCATCTTTCCAACCTGGCCCGTTTGGGGCTGCCCGTAGGTTTTCTTATGGGCGTGGAAACCGGCTCTTTCAGCCTCAGTGTAATTATGATGGGATGGTTAGGAAGCATGGCGCTGGCTGCACACCAGATCGTAATTGTAATTACCACACTGGGCTTTATGATCTACTATGGTATCGCAGCAGCAGTCACGATCCGGGTAAGTACTTTTAAAAGCCGGAATGATTATTCCAACATACGCGTGGCGACCTTTTCCGGTCTGCATCTGATCCTGGGAACTGCCCTGATCGTGATGGTAGTCATCCTGTTTTTCCGGCACCAGATGGGTTATTTATTTACCCACGAAGTCTCCGTAACAGAATTAGTAGCCCTGTTAGCCTTTCCTGTTATCTTATATCAGTTAGGAGACGGATTGCAGATCCTCTTTTCCAACGCTCTGCGAGGAATAGCAGATGTAAAATATATGGCTTATATGGCTCTCTTCTGCCACTTCGGATTAGCTCTTCCTATTGGCTATTTGTGCGGATTCATATGGAAGTGGGGAGCGCTCGGAATATGGTGTGGCTACCCGGTTAGTCTGACGATTTTAGGGCTTATCCTATGGAGAAGGTTTAATATACTTACTAACCGATCATTACAAACCGGTTCCCGGACCTGATCCGGAAAACAATTTTAACTGAATAGGCTATAAAGAATAAAGAAAAATCAGTATCCGGAAGTAATTTCCTTCCATAGATTGTCTTCCGGAACCGTAGCCACAATCGTTAGCTCCTCTTTGGAAACAGGGTGCATAAATGAGGCACAACGGGAATGGAGGCTGATCCCTCCATCTTTATTGGAATGGTCCGCTCCATATTTCAGATCTCCCTTAATAGGACAACCTATTTTTGCCAGTTGACAACGGATCTGGTGATGACGGCCTGTTTTCAAGTCTACTTCCAGCAAATAATAATTATCCGAACGGGCGATCAGTTTATAGGAAAGAATGGCTTTTTTAGCATCAGGACGTTCCGTATCGTAAGCAAAACTTTTATTCTGTTTCTCATTCCGTACGATCCAATGGACTAATTCCGCTTCCTCAGCAGGAGGACAGTTCTTTACGATAACCCAATAGGTTTTCTTTACCTGCCCAAGACGGAACAGTTCATTCAGGCGGGAAAGCGCCTTACTGGTTTTAGCAAAAAGGACCAGGCCACTGACAGAACGGTCCAGACGGTGTGTCACACCGACAAACACGTTCCCGGGTTTCTGATACTTCTCTTTCAGCCATGTTTTCAACAGTTCCGAAAGAGGAGTATCCCCGGTTTTATCTCCTTGTACAATCTCCCGGCAGGTTTTATTTACCGCGATCAGATGATTGTCTTCGTAGATAACTTCCATATAATTAAGTATTCATCCCACCGCAACAGCAAATCACCTGCCCTGTTACATAGGAAGACATATCAGAAGCCAGGAAAGTAGCCACATTGGCCACATCTTCCGGTGTCCCGCCACGGCGTAAAGGAATCTGTTTAGCCCATTCCGCTTTGACCTCTTCAGAAAGAGCAGCTGTCATATCTGTAATAATAAATCCCGGAGCAATTGCATTGGCACGTACCCCACGGGAACCCAATTCTTTGGCTACACTCTTTGCCAGACCAATCATCCCGGCCTTAGAGGCAGAATAATTCGCCTGTCCTGCATTTCCGGATACACCTACCACAGAAGCCATATTAATGATACTTCCGGTTTTCTGCTTCATCATCACAGGAGTGACTGCATGCACAAAATTAAAAGCCGATTTCAGGTTGGCATTGATCACCATATCCCACTGTTGCTCAGTCATACGCATCATCAATCCATCCCATGTAATACCAGCATTATTTACCAGAATATCCACACGGCCAAAATCCTTCACAATCTCCGCCACCACCTGATGCGTATCTTCATAGTTAGCAGCATTTGAAGCATATCCTTTTGCTTTTACGCCCAAAGCCTCCAGCTCCTGCTGAGTAGCCAGTCCGTTTTCATCGATGGCCAGGTCAGTGAATGCAATATTTGCTCCTTCCGCAGCAAACTTCAATGCAATAGCTTTACCAATACCTCGAGCAGCACCAGTTACAATAGCTACTTTTCCTTCCAGTAATTTCATATTATTTATTATTTAGTAGTTAAGTAATCAGAGTAGTTACCAGTAGTCAGGCTCCTTAGTAGTCAAGTAGTACACACCTTAATCCTATAACTTCTTTAACTTCCTTGCCTACTGATCATTACCATTTTATCAAACAGGCCCCGGCTGAATATCCTCCGCCAAAGACCGTAATACATACAATGTCTCCCTTTTTGAAAAGATGCTCATGCTGAGCGTAGACCAAAGCGGAACTGACCGAACCGGTATTCCCCAGCTCCTCAATATTATGCAGGAACTTTTCTTCCGGTAATTCCAGTTGCTTCGCAATATTAGACATAATACGCATATTTGCCTGGTGGCCGATAAAATAGGAAAGATCATCCAGTGTATAGCCATTCTTCTCCAATACATAGAGTACATTCTTAGGCATATACGTACAAGCCTGAATAAAGACATCCTTTCCTTCTGGCATCATAATCCCTCCATCCCGGGGACAAAGCTGCACCCCTTCCGGACCTTTACTGATATGTCCCAGTCCTTCCGTATAGATCTCCTCAATACGGGGTTCCCCTGTTGACATCTGCTCTTTTGAAATAAAGAAAGCAGCAGCATCTCCCCATAAATGTCCGGCTTTAGGATCCGTATCATTCGAGTAAGCAGAGTTCTTATCCGCAGATATGTTAACGCTTTCGTTGCTTTTCCCATGGCAAAATAACCTTCTACCACCTCCAGGGCATTCAGAAAAGAAGAACAGGCTGACGACAGGTACAAAGCTTTTGCCTTCGTCATATTAAATTCTTTCTGAGCCACATGCGCAGCAGTAGCCACGGTATCGTAAGGAGAATAAGAAGCAGCAATAATGAGGTTAACCTCCGTAATATTATAGGGTAACTTAGGCAATGCATCGCGGATAGCCTCCAGTCCCATTGTGTTAATGTTTTCTTCGGGTTGTGCTCTAGAACGAGAAATAATACCAGTACGCTGTTCAATCCACTCACTGGTCAACCTATTCAGCTCTAAGAAATAGTCGTTATGCACCCTTTCTGCAGGGACATAGACACCTGTAGCATTAATAAACATTCTCGCCTTATTTTAACTTAATTCCATTGAATATTAAATTAACCACATTATCCCTTCTTTTAATGCACTCACTGATCGTGTTTCCCATCTGTCCCCGTATATAAGGAACCTCGAGACCTTTCAGTGCATGGTGCAGTACAAGGGCTGTGATCTCCACATCCGGCATATTAAATACTCCTTCTTTTACTCCTGCATCCAATATTCCGGTTAACATCTCTACTTCACGCAGATCAAAAGTTTTCCGGACTTTTTCTACCAGCCAGATATCCCGGAAAAAATTAGCTCTCAACGTTCCGTTACGGAACACAATAGACTTGACAGCATCTAATCGGGCATAAATAAAGGTTAGTAATTTTTCATCAGCAGGGAGATCTTTGGCAGCCACATCCAGAAGCATAGTATACAATTTATCCAGTTCTGACTCTACAACGGCTAAATAGATCTCATTTTTACTTTTAAAATAGGTATATAAAGTACGCCTTCCTTTACGGGAAGCCTGTGCAATATCATTCATAGTCGTATTATCCACTCCCATACGAGCGAACAACTGCCTGGCTACATCCACTAACATGTCACGTGTCTTAGAAACTGTCACTGCCATTTAAATTTTATTGCACATTTTATTTGAAACTGTGCGCAAAGTACCTAAAAAGATTGGTTCTACCAAATATATTAAAAAAAACTTACAATAAATTTGTTTTATAAAAAAACCCTTATCTTTGTACTCGCAATTAAAAAAATAATTGTACTATATCGCGGAGTGGAGCAGTGGTAGCTCGTTGGGCTCATAACCCAAAGGTCGTAAGTTCAAGTCTTGCCTCCGCAACTTTTTAAAGAAGCCTCTATTCATTTTTTGAATAGGGGCTTCTTTAGTAGTTAAGGAGTTACCGCTTCGCCGGGAGTTGAGTAGTAAGTAGAAAAGAAAGAAACTTACCTACTTACTACTTAACTACTAAGGAACAAAGCGACTAATAGCTCCTTTAACTACTCTTGTATTTTCTTTCTGCTTTTCTAAACCTACAGGCTGTTCTTTTGTTTGTTTTAAAAAGGTAATTATCAATCCGAAACATCACACTATGGATTTCATTGACTATTATAACATCTTAGGGGTCGATAAAAATGCCTCACAGGCAGACATCAAGAAGGCGTATAAAAAATTAGCCCGTAAATACCATCCGGACCTTAACCCGGAAGATGCATCCGCCCATCAGAAATTCCAGCAGATCAACGAAGCCAACGAAGTGCTGAGTGATCCGGAAAAAAGAAAAAAATATAATCAGTACGGAGAAAACTGGAAACATGCAGATGCGTACGAAAGTCAACGCCAGCAATACCAGGGCAGCCAGCAAGGATATGACTTCGGTGGAGGTAGCGGCGGAGATTCCTTCTGGTCCTATTCAGGTGGCGGGGATTTCTCCAATTTCTTTGAATCCATGTTTGGGTCCGCCCGGGGTGGAAGCAGTAGCCGGAGCAATTATGGCTTCCGTGGCCAGGATTATACCTCCGAACTACATCTGACCCTGACAGACGCTGCCAAAACCCATAAACAGGTTATCAATGTAAACGGTAAAAGCCTGCGTATCACAGTCCCGGCCGGAGTCGCCAACGGTCAGACCATTAAACTCAAAGGGCAGGGAGGGCAGGGAGCCAACAACGGACCCAACGGAGACCTCTACATCACCTTTGTAATCTCAGAGGACAGCCGCTTCAACCGGATAGGGGATAACCTCTACGCTACAGTCCCTCTGGATCTGTACACAGCTATCTTAGGAGGTGAGCAGATCATAGAAACCCTGAATGGGAAAGTAAAACTTAAAATAAAACCCGGAACCCAGAACAACACCAAAGCAAGGCTAAAAGGAAAAGGGTTCCCTGTATACAAGCAAGAAGGGCGGCACGGAGACCTGATCATCACCTACTCGATCAAGATCCCAACTCATCTGACAGAAAGACAAAAAGAACTGTTTAAAGAAATTCAAAGTCTGAACTAAAAAACACCTATCCTATGAAACTGGATTTAATCGTATTAACTGACTACTGTGTCAAAGTAAACATCGAGCCATCTTTTGTTTTATTATTAAACGAAGAAGGGCTGATCGAAGTCCATCTGATTGAGAACACACAGTATTTATTACTTTCCCAACTAAAAGACCTGGAAAGATATACCCGCATGTATTATGACTTGTCCATCAATATGGAAGGGATTGATGTGATCCATCACCTGCTGGACAGAATGAAATCCATGCAGGCTGAGATCAGCCACTTAAAGAAAAGACTCCGTTTATACGAAGCAGAATAAACGGATATTTCCAACAAGATATAAAATATTCAGAAACAAACACAGCAGAAGTGGTCTAACCTCCGGAAGACACTTTTTCCTTTCATGCAGAAAGCTATGGTTATGGTACAGGACCTTTCACCTACTGTATGGTAGTAAAGTAAATAGTTTCTGATGGAAATCAGGCTACTTTCCCTGCAAACAGACTGTTATGTCCCCTACCTATCTGAATAAATTATTTAAATGCAGGTAATAGGTATTTCCAGATCAGATTCAATTCTGCCTGCATATCTCCGATATGGGCGGTAGTAACAATCACTGCATTTTTTCCGGTAATACCAGAATAAACTGTCCATTTGCCCCGTCAGCACGGAAAGAGTTATGACGGCTTCTCCACATTTGATAGCCATATCCCTGTAACCAGTCACTATCTTTGGGTTTCACGGTCAGATTTTCCCGTTTGAATCCGGCAGGCAAAGAAGCAATATGGGAAGTAGTAGCTTCATCAAACCAGGCTTCCGGTAATAACTGCCTGCCATTCCAGTTTCCTTTCTGTAAGATAAACTGGCCTAATTTAGCCATATCTTCTGTTTTCACATACAATCTCCAGCCTCCGATATTAATACCTTGCGTACTTTCATCCCAGCGGGCACCGACAATTCCTAACGGACGGAACAGTCGGGGATATAGATAATCAATGAGTTTTTCACCCGTCACTTTCTGTATAATAGTAGAAAGCATATAAGTTGCCAGACTATTATAGACATATTCCGTTCCCGGTTTATGCAGCAGAGGTTCCCCGAAAAAGATTTCTACCCAATCTGCTCCTTCCTTAGACCGGGTCAAAGAGGTCGGGTCCACATCATGTCCGGATGACATCGTCAATAGATGGCGGATCTCCAGTTCCTTCAGGTTATCGCTGACTGTTGCAGGCAATTGATCAGGGAAAAAAGAAATGACCTTATCCGTCACCTTGATTTTTCCTTCTGCAACTGCAAAACCAATGCCTGTAGCAGTAAAGGTTTTGCTCACGGAATTCAGGATATGAGGCTGATTGGCCGCATGGTCACCCAGCCACTCTTCAAAGATGACCTTCTCGTTCCGTAGTACCATAATACTATGCAGATCCTGCTCACTTTTTTTCACAGCATCCAGATAATTAGAGAATGCTTTCGCATTGACCTTCTCTGCCGCAGGCGTACTTCGTGGTAAGGGTTTAGTCAGATCATTATAGGAGATGAGTTCAATCCCTCTGTCCCGGATTACCTGCTTCACTTTTTCACTTGTAAAGACGTCCGTTACTCCCTGCCGGTCCACAGCCACATCTTCATATCCAATATGCATCACAGTCTGCATCTCATCATTATCCAGTGCCGGATGATCGATAAACATGTAATTTCTGCCCGGTTCCAGTTTTTCCAGCATACGGATAAAAGAGGCTTCCTTCTCAGCGGAAGTCTGCTTTGGACCGTCATAACCAATATAGGTGAAGTGATATTCCTCCATCGCCTCCACCCGGTCAATAGCCGGCAGATCATATTCATTGGCTAAACGACGTACTACTTTTACTACTTCCGGGTCAAATCCGGTAGACATCATATGCCCGGACAGGTGACTGATCCGGGGTATATTTTTAAGAGCCAGTTCTATCTGAGCCCGGAACTCCTGTTCAATTTCCCGGATATCCCATTTATTTTCCATAATGGACTGTCCCGGATAAGCTTCATGAGGTCCCATCATGGGGTAAAAGTATCCGTTCTCATCCGTCAGGCTGGGGCAATGGGTTAAAGGTCTCCACTTGATGTTCTCCCATTCACTGGTAATTGTTAGGTGCAACCCTACATCTACGGTGGGGATCTCCTGTAACATTTTTACGGCCTCCGGAAACCAGGGAGTGACTACCATTACCTCAATAGAGGTTTCAATACCATTTTTATAAGCTTCCAGACAAGCTACATTCACAGAATGGAAAGCCCCCATATCATCCGCCCGCACAATCAGACGGGGATACGTTGACTGAGAGAAAAGGGAAGTACAGAGAAATAAAGACAAACCACTGCCCAGGATCTTTTTTATAACGGATGTTCTCATGATATAATAAAATATAGGTTATAGTATAAATAATCGGCTAAATATACTTATTTTATGAAAAGTATGTTCTATGTATAAAGAAAAAGCTGCATACCGGAAGACTTATACCTGTGGTTCTACTACGCAGAAAGTACCGGATGCTTTGGCCACTAATTTCTCATCGCAATAGATTTCACATTCGCTGAAATGAACTTTTCTTCCCGGCTTAATCACATATCCTTTAGCAATCAGTTCTTTTCCCCAGGCAGCCCGGAGAAAAGAAATCTTCATTTCTGCTGTCAGGACATCTCTGTCTAATGGAGTCATGGTATAGGCTGCAAAACCGGCAATCGTATCGGCTAACGCAGCTAATACTCTCCCATGGCTGACCCCACTATATTGTTTATGTCCCTCTTTTAGGGGCATCAGGGCCTCCACTTTTCCCTCTTCAATGGAGGTAAATTCAACCTCCAGAAAATTTACATAGGGATTGGTCTGCACGCGTTGGATTAAACGTTCTTTGATCTCTGTATCCATGAAATAAATAAGAATTAACGTACCATTATTTTACAATCTGACAGATCATCGACAATTGCCAGACTTTCCACACGGGCACCCTGCTCTTCGAGGATCTTACGGCCATCCTGAAACGCTTTCTCTATAATAAAACCCATACCGGCAAGCGTACATCCGGACTGTTTCACCAGATCCAACATACCTAAGGCGGCATTACCAAATGCAAGGAAGTCATCAATAAAAAGAATATGATCATTCGGAGTCAGGAAGTTATTGCTGATACAAACCGTATAGTCACGATCTTTCGTAAAAGAATGGACTACCGTAGTCAACATGTTCTCCATAGTTTTCGGTTTCTTTTTTTCACAAACACCACAGGCAATTGCATCAAAAAGCCGACCATAATAGCAGGTGCGATCCCACTGGCCTCTATCGTCACGATCTTATTGATCTTTACGCCTTCAAACCGTTTGATAAACTCTTCTGCAATACGATACATCAACATGGGATCCATCTGATGATTAATAAAGCTATCAACTTTCAGGATCCCACCGGGATAGCATCTTCCATCCTGCAGGATGCGTTGTTTTAATAATTCCATATATTTGTTTTATTCAGCTTTGTCTTCTTTTACATGTATCAGTATATTTGCAATGATAGCGGTCAATCCTCCGGTGGTGATCCCGGAAGAGAAAATACCTTTCACCGCTTCCGGAGCTGTCATGAGAATATCAGGCATCAACTCAACACCTAATCCTAAAGACAAACTGACTCCTAACACCAGAGTTGCTTTCCGGTTGATCTCCTGGGAAGCGATGATACGTATACCCGCAGCAGCGACTGTTCCAAACATTAATAAAGTTGCCCCTCCCAACACCGGATCAGGCATTAAGAAAAATACCACTCCGATTACAGAAAACAACCCCAACAGGACCAACATGCCGGCAATATAATAACCTACATACCGGCTGGCAACTCCTGTTAATTGGATAATACCGTTATTTTGTGCAAAAATAGAATTCGGGAAAGAGTTAAAAACACCGGCAATCAATGAGTTTACGCCGTTTGCCAAAACCCCTCCGGAAACTCTTTGAAGATATTTAGGTCCTTCAATGGGTTTCCCTGAAATCAGGGAATTAGCGGTTACGTCTCCTGTCGCTTCAATAGCTGTGATCAGATAGACCAAACCGATGGCAATAAAAGAGGAGAAATTAAAAGCCAGTCCATATTTAAAAGGCACCGGTATATTAAAACTCATCAAGGTCTGGGAAGAAGCGGCACTCATATCTACCATTCCCAACCCAAAAGCCAGTCCATAGCCTATACATAAACCTAACACGATGGAACTCATACAAAGGTATTTGTTTTTTGAACGATTGAAAAACAAGACACTTAACAAAACCGTTCCTGCAACTCCCATATTCTGAAGACTACCAAACGTACCATTTTCCATGGCTCCATAGCCCCCACCACAGGAGACCACTCCTACCTTAATGAGACTCAGACCGATCAGCAATACGACAATACCCGAAACTAAGAGGGTGATGATATTACGCAAATATTTAAATGTGCGGCTTACGATCATTTCCACAGGTGCCGCTGCCATACAGACTCCGAAGATTAAAGGCAGTCCTCCGGCCAGGCCAGCAGTAATAATCGGCCCGATAAAAGAAAAACTGGTTCCCTGGATACAAAGTAATCCGGCTCCTACAGGTCCGACGCGTCTGCATTGTATAAAAGTAGAGATACCGGAGACAAAAAGAGCCATGGATACTAAAAATGCTGTTGTTTCCAAATCCAGTCTCAACGCTCCTGCAATAATCAGGGGAGGGGTAATAATAGCTACAAAGATTGCCAGTAGATGTTGCAAAGCTGCAAAAACAGCATCCTTATAGGGAGGACGGTCATTAATTCCGTAGATCAGGTCTGTCTCTTTGATTGGTGAAAGTGTCTCTTCTAGTTCTTCTGTGTTAATTTTCATTGATTGTTATTTATTTACTTAATTTCCAGCTTTCTTATAATAGGGCAATTCTATTTTTCCAATATTCATGAGACATATACTTCAGAAGGATTTCCGCTGTATTCTGCTATATATTCCAAAAAGTGATTGATTTTAGGGTGCAAAAGTAATAAAAAAGGAGTGAATGCGAAACATCACACCCACTCCTTTAACAAAACCTTAAAAGACTAAACCTTACGTCTATTGAATAACAGTTAACTTAATGAATCATCGATAGGGAATAAGGTTGTGCGTCTCCTTTAAACACACGGTTCTTATTCGGTTGTGAACTCATCTCAAACTCCAGTACACCACCGTTCATAATATCATCCTGCGTGATATACCCTTTGAGATAAGGTTTACCATTTAACTTTACGGATTTCACATACCGGTTTTTATCACTGATCTTATTTGCCTTGATCTCAAATGTATTTCCATTTTCCAGGTTTACCTTCATATAGGGCAGATAAGGAGCGCCTAATACATACTGATCGGTTCCGGGACATACCGGATAGAATCCCATCGCTGAGAAAATATACCAGGCAGACATCTGACCGCAATCGTCGTTACCACACAAACCATCTATATTATTGCGATACATGCGGTTCATGATTTCCCGTTGCCAGTATTGTGTCTTATAGGGTTGGGAAGTCCAGGCATAGAGGAAAGGGACATGGTGGCTGGGCTCGTTTCCATGCACATATCCACCTAACAGGCCTTCCTCCGTCACGTCTTCCGTATGCTCAAAGAATTTCGCCGGCAAATGCATGGTAAACAGAGAATCCAGTTTATTAATAAACGACCGGTCACCGCCCATTTGTTGAATCAAACCATTTACATCCTGAGGCACATAGAAGGAATAGTTCACAGAATTACCTTCGATAAATCCCTGCCCATGTGTACTCAGCAGGTCAAAATCCGGTTTCCAGCTACCGTCTTCCATTCTGGGACGGGCATATCCCAAAGAGGGATCAAAGATATTTAGATAGTTCGCTGCTCTCCTTTTATATTCATCGACGATTTCCTTTTTTTCCCATGGCCTGGGCCGCCTGATAGATGGTCCAGTCATCATATACATATTCCAATGTCACCGAAGCAGCATTCCCTGTTCTTTCCAACGGAATATACCCTCTTTCCATATATACATCCAGATTATCATAATAAGGGAGTGTGGAACTACTGAGCATCACTTTTAATGCCTCTTCTTTATTTATCGGAAGTCCTTTGGCCAACGCGTCAGATACTACCGACACGCCATGATAGCCGATCATACACCAGTTCTCATTTCCCATATGGCTCCACACCGGAAGGGCTTTATGAACACTTTGGTTGGCGTGGGCAATCATGGATTTAACAATATCCGTATTCCATTGTCTGTTAATCACATTTAATAGCGGATGAAGGGCACGATACGTATCCCATACTGAGAAAATCGTGTAATTGGTGAAATCTTCCGCCTGATGGATCTCATGATCCAGACCCCGGTATTTTCCATCTACATCCATATAGACAGATGGATTGATCATCGTATGATATAGAGAGGTATAAAGCATGGTCAACTGATCCGGAGTTCCTTCCGCTTCAATCACTTTCAATTCTTTATTCCATTTCCGGTTCGCGATCTCCGCTAACTGGTCAAAACTATACCCGGCGGTTTTCGCCTGTAAATTCTTTAATGCTCCGCCTGCACTGACAGCAGATAAAGCCACTTTTACTTCCAGTTCATCCGAAGAACCCGTTCCAAAGTCAAACCAGGAAACGATCTGACGGCCGCCAATCTCAGGGAAGTTCTCATTCACTTTAAAGCGATGCCAGAAACCGGTATATAAAGGTTTCTTTTTATCTGTGTAGCCATATTTTATGATCGGTTTGGAGAAGGAGATCGCGAAATATACACAATTTACCCGGCTCCAGCCATTAGTAATGCGGTAGCCGGTGAGTAAGGTATCATTTTCCACCCGCAGGTTTGCCCACAGCACTTTTCCGTCATAATTATAGATTCCATGATTTAAATCAAGGATGAGTTGCTTCTCCTCTCCTTTGGGATAAGTATATTTATGAACCCCTACTCTTTCCGTCGTGGTTAACTGAGCTCTTACGCCATAATCTTCGAGGGTTACTTCATAATAACCCGGACGGGCTGTTTCCGTATCATGGCTAAAACGGGAATGGTATCCGGCATCCGGATCGGTTGCTGTTCCCGGATTCAATTTTAATTCGCCGGTAAAAGGCATCAACAGGATATCTCCCAGATCCGAATGCCCGGTTCCACTCAGGTGGGTGTGGCTGAATCCGACAATGGAACTGTCTTTATATTGGTAACCTGCGCAATACTCATAGGCACGCGCCTGATATTGTCCGTTAATGTTGTGAGGGATCGTATCGGTGTCCGGACTTAACTGGATCAGACCGAAAGGGACACAGGCACCGGGAAAGGTATGTCCCATCCCATTGGTACCAATTATAGGATTTACTTTGTCTGTAAACGTATTCTGCGCTGAAACAGAAAGAGAAAGGGCACAAAGAGTGATGCCAAAAATGTTTCCCACAATGCTTTTCATTAATTAAATGTGTTTTCGTTTGTGTACTATATATAATAGACGATTAAAGAGGACTTTACCCCTAAAAGTAATTGTTTTTTTCAATAAAGGTCGTAAAGGTACAACAAAACCCTGTCTTCCATCAAATGAAAGACAAGGTTTTGTTTGCGATACTATATCAGAAACAGGAGTTACATCATTAAGTGCCTGTTAGTAATTCAGCCTGTTTCTGATCTTCGTATGATTAATACAATGCATTCGCTGAGTTTGGAGAAATATGTATATTTGAACTCAACACTCGGGCAGGAACCGGGAATATTTCAAACAGCTTATTGTTAGACGCTTCCTTATCCCACCAGGAGGTAGTTACAAATTTATTGAAACGGATCATATCCACACGACGGATCCCTTCAAAGGTAAATTCCCGTCCTTTTTCTGCCAGAAACTCATCCATGGTCAATGTGGTCGTAGTATATTGAGCACTCTCCCAATCGGAATCCTCAAAAGCTCTCTGACGAACACTATTTACCAACTGAACTGCTTCATTGGTAGCTTTATTCCCATTTTTACGCATCAGGGCTTCTGCCTTATTGAAGATCACTTCCGAAAGACGGAATATCACCCAGTCATTATTCATATTCCCTCTGGCTCCTTCTTCAATCTCATACTTGATAGAGCGTGCGCCACTATTTTCTTCTCCTTCTGTCATTGATTTGATATAATTCACGAGGACTAAGTCCTGCTCCTTATATTCTTCCTGACCTTTCAAAGGTTCAGCTGTGGTATCAAAGTAGTAGTTTCCATTCGCATCTTTCTTACGCGGGTACTGCAAACCGATCAGGAAACCTTCTGTTTTTCTCTTGTCATTATCTGCAAAAGAATCGTAGAAGGTAGGCTGTGTCACCAAACCATTCCAGGGTCCGTCTGTCAGGTTCCAGCCTGTCTGGTGTGCATAATGCAGCCAGCGTTGGTACCAACCCATGCCGTGTGCATATACTTCATCGTATAAAATAGTCCAGATATTTTCCGTTGAGATCACATCATTGTCCACTTTGAAAGGATCATTCCAGTTCACATCTAATTGGTAGCCACCATTATGTATGACCTCATCACAAGCAGCAATACAATCATCCCAACGGGGAGTTCCGGTATACACTTCTGCGTTCAGATAGAGCCGGGATAACAAAGCATATCCTCCCCATTTATTGACACGGCCGGCTGCATCTGTTTTACTCTCCGTCAGATTGGGAACATTTTCTTTCAGGTCTTTCTCTATGAAAGTAAAGATCTCTGCCCGGCTACTGGAAACCGGATTAATATCCCCGATGGATTCTACAATGGGAGCTATTTCAAACTGGTCCATTACATACCAGTAGAAGAAAGCACGGCATACTTTTAATTCGGCGATTGCCTGTGCTTTGGATATAGGCATATGTAATTCTTCAAAATCCAGACTTTCCAGGTCATCCAGCATATTATTTACCAAACCGATCCCCATATACAGGTTTGACCAGGAATTCTCAATCTGGGTATGCAGCGGAGTCCATTGATGGCGATGCAGGTTGATCCAGTCACCGTTGTCAAAACCGTGTACCCCTTTCTGAGGCCATGCCACAGCATCTGCACTTAACTCATTACAGGACCAGGATGCCTGGGCCACCTGCATCACACCACAGAAGTGTCCCCAGGGACGAAGCAGTGCGGCGATCACTTCATCAGCATTGTTATAGTAGTTATCTTTGGTTACTTCACTGAAAATCTCCTCATCCAGATTCATACATGAGTTTGTCAATAAAGTCGCTCCGAACAAAAGAGCAAATATACTTTTCTTAAATATTGATTTCATATTCTTCATTTTTACGACTTATTAAAATCCGACATTCATACCTAACGTAAACGTTCTTGTACTTGGGTACATACCCCGTTTATCCAGACCAGCATCCAGACCGGTTACATTCACATCCGGAGTTAATCCGCTATATCCGGTAATAATAGCCACATTGGTTACATTTTCATAAATACGGAAATTACGGATATATTTATTTTCCTGGAAGTTGAAAGTATATCCTAATGTCAGGTTATCAATTTTAAGGAAGTTACCTTTCTCAACAAAATAAGAAGAGAATAAAGGACTTTCCGTTGTTTTATTGTCCAACGCATATTTATATACGTTCCTTCCTAAATCATCTAATGTGTAAGAAGTTTCAAAATACAATTTACCTTCATTCAATACATCAAAGCCAAACATTCCTCTCAGGAAGAAGCTAAAGTCGAAGTTTTTATAAGTAAATGTATTTTGCAGACCCATCTTGTATTTAGGTAACCCATTTCCAATGAATGTACGGTCATCCGCATTCAAACCCGGGATACCATCCAAATCACGTAGAATATAACGGCCTTCCGAATCAATTCCATCACAAATATAGCCATAGAATGAACCGACCGGGTGTCCTTCCTGTAAACGGAATGCTTTTCCCGGATTCCCTAGTGAAGGCAAGTCATAACGGTCTTCGTAGCTTGTCTGATACATTTCATTGGAAAGCGAGGTCAGTTTATTCTTTTCATAGGAGAATGTAAAGTTAGCCGTGTAAGAAAAGTTGCTGGTCTGCACAATTTCAGCATTCACCGCCAGCTCCAGACCAGTATTTCTCATCGTACCCACGTTGGTCATAATCTTATCATGGATCAACGGAGGTTGTTGAGCAGTGTATTCACTAATCAAATCTTTTGTTGTTCTTACATACCAGTCAAGAGATCCATTCAAACGATTATTAAAGAAACCGTAGTCAAAACCAATATTCAGGGATTTGTTTTTCTCCCATCTTAAATCCGGGTTCGGATTGTTTTTAGGGCCATAGGTAGCTGTTAGCCATTTATTGTTAAAAGAATCCCAGATACCTGCACCTGTTCCGTATTTTACGAGTGACATATACGGATCATTGGGCAAACTACCTGTAATACCATAACCGGCACGGAATTTCAGGATATCCAATGCTTCAAATGTTTCCATAAACTCTTCTCTGGAGATCATCCAACCTGCACTGACAGAAGGGAACCAGGCCCATTTGTTGTTTGCACCGAATTTCGTTGAACCTTCCCGATGGATAGAAGCACTGGCCATATATTTACCATCATAGTTGTAGTTGAAACGGGCAAAGAATGCGATCAGTTTACTATAATCTTTATGGCTTTCCATTTTTGCTAATCCTTGTTTCAGATAGGAACCGCCTTCCATATTATAAGGGCCAAAAGCATTCGTTAGGAAATTGTTATTTACCTGGGCAAAATATTCTTCGGTGAAATCCTGGTAACTGTAACCCAATAAACCGGTCAGATTATGCAGGTTAATAGAGGTGTTGTAGTTAGCCGTCCATTCCATCGTTTTATTTGTATTATTCAAATAACGGTTAAATGCCTCACCTCCATCACCATTTTTGATTGCACTATAAGATTTGTTACTACGGTAGTAGTTAAATACTTTATCATTCTTTTCCAGGGCAAAAAATCCAGATACCTGCAAACCGGTCATTACTTCGTAAGTTGCTTTGAAACTATTCAGTAGGTTCTTGGATTCGGAAGTACGGGTTTGTTGTTTCAGTTTTGCAATCGGGTTCCATTCTTCATAACCACCATAATTCTCATAATAACTACCATCTTCATTATAAATAGGAAGAGTCGGGTTCATACGGGTTGCCTGGTAGAATACATCGTAGTCGTTATATTTATCATCCCCTGTTCTTTTTTCATCACTGGCTAAATAATTAGCCTTTGTATATGAATTAGACATATGAAAGGATAATAATAACTTATCTTCTAAGGAGCGATGGTTTACCATGATAGACCCGTTGATCGTTTCACGGTCTGTTTTCATCGCAATACCTTCATTTCTACGATAGTTCAAAGAGGTACGATAGTTCATTTTAGCACTACCTCCGGTAGCCGTTAAGTTATGAACATGTGTAAAATTGCTTTTATTCAACAATTTGTCATAGATATCCTCTCTACCACCGAAGTCAATCACTTTTTCCTCATTTCCGGTTTGTCTTCCATAAGCAGCAAATTCCTCAGCACTCAAAATATCAGGACGTGCAGCAATCGTTTCATGCATAATATATCCTGAATAATATACCTGCGAAACACCTACTAAAGGCCGTTTGGTAGTTACGATGATTACACCATTATTACCACGCGTTCCATAGATCGCAGCAGCAGAACCGTCTTTCAAAACATCCATTGCTTCAATGTCTTCCGGAGCAATGGCATTCAGGGAGGACATATTTCCGGGAATACCATCAATAATAATCAAAGGTTCATTATTCCCTTTTAGAGAAGAAGCACCACGCATCTGAATATTAGGAGCGGCATTGGGGTCACCGGTAGGCCGTAAAATAGTCAGACCGGCCACACGTCCTTCTACCAACTACATAGAATTTACAACCGGAGCTTTGTTAAAATCCGCGGCTTTTACACTGGTAACAGAAGAGGTGATCTCCCCTTTTTTCTGAGTACCATATCCTACTACCACCACTTCATTCAGTAACTGGGTGTCTTCATCCAGAATAATATTCAGATTAGATTTACCTGCTACTGTCACTTCCTGGCTGGCATATCCGATATAGGTAACGATCAACGTGGCATTTGCCGGAGCATCAATGGTAAAGTTTCCATCAAAATCAGTGATCGTACCGGTAGTAGTACCTTTGACCATAACATTCGCACCGATAATGGTCTCGCCTCTTTTATCTTTTACGACTCCGATAATCCGGTTACTTTGTTGAGGAGCTGCCACAGAGGGCATATCTCTTCTATTACTCAGGATAATCTGTCGGTCTTCTACACGATAGGACACTTCCGAACCATCAAAGACTTTATTTAGCACACTACCAATGGGCTGGTTCTTTTCCTTTACGTCTACAACCCGGTCTACATCGACCAATTTACTGTTGTATAGAAAATAGAATTCGGAACTTTCTTCAATAGCATTCAAAACTTCTTCTACTGTGGCATTTTGCATACTCAGCGAAATTCGGGCAGACTGGGAGTAAGAAACTTCTGCCTTTGCCTGAAAAAGAAGAACAAATAATAGACATACTGTTATTCTCATTGCAATAGGGATTTTTTTAATAGACCGGAAAGGGTCTACATGCTTTGACATTATTTTTTTTATTCATACGTTTACATGCTTTGTTGATTAATAGTTAATTAATTGACCGTTTGCTTTCAGTTAGGTGAGATTTTCGTAAGCAAACGCAAATAGGTCTTTCAGGGAGGCGTGTCTGAACGTTTCCCTGACTGTTTTTCATTGTTTATTCATTTATCATAGGCAATAGATTAAATTTAAAAGTTAACATTCTCCATATGCTGGTCCTACATTCCCTAATTGTGTGTTTTTATAATAGCCGGATGATGACCTTTCGTTTGGTATAAGAGAAATCATCCCTTCGTTGTGGTTCTATATATCTCCACTCTAAGGGAGCGGATTGTTTCAATAAATTCAGGATATCTGTTAATGTTTCCGTAGTAAAAGTGGCGGAATACTCATATTGATGCAATTCCTTCCCATGCAATTCTATATCCACATTGAAATGTTGGGACAAACGCCGGGAAATCTCCGGCATCTTCGCTCGCCGGAAAACCATTTTGCCGTCTTTCCAGGCCGTCTTGGCATACAGATTTACATTGGATACTAAAATATCCTCCTCTCCTCTACGGGTAAATGCCATCTGTCCGGGAGACAAGACTTTAGAAAAAGAGGAATCTTTCCAATCCCTGGTCACTTCCACATTCCCATCCGCCAGTACCGTTTCAATCCATAACTGGTCCTCATAAGCGTTTATATTGAACTCCGTACCATATGCACTGACACAGACTCCATCGGGCAGCAACACATCAAAACGATTTTCCGGATCTGCTTTTACTTTAAAATAAGCCTCCCCTATCAAACGAACCTGACGGGTGTCCGAGACAAACCGTTGTGGGTAACGCAACGTACTTCCCGAATTCAAAGAAACTTCCGAACTGTCTGGTAAAATGATTTTAGAGATAAGACCATAAGCAGTCGTAACTTCAATTTCATCCTGAACCATATGCTGAATATCCGTTAACCGGTTTGAAAGGGAATAGGTTGTATATAATAAAGGTATAACAGAAGTAGCAATTAGAATTTTCGCAGCTTTCCAGCTCCTTTCCTTAGATTTATTCAGCCATAAACCCCAGGAGAGTTTTTTCCAGCCACGGGAAATATCAATCTCCTGTTGCCGTTTTAATGTTTCCGTAGCCTGCCAAATAAACCGGATGTCTTCGACCTCTTTCCGAAAGTCCGGATGCTGCCGTACATAATATTCGAAAGCAACCTGCTGTTCCTCGTTGAGTTCCCCCTGAAGATAGGGGATGATATGCGTTTCGTCTATATTCACGTATGGCCGTTTTTTCACTTTACAATCAATAGACGTAGAGCTTCCCTTCATACCCTATGAAAAGTGAACATTTTTTTGTTTTTACGAACGGTTAAATAAAAGAAGTCGTTAGTTCTTCATGTTTACCACAAAAATAGAATAACAAAAGGGAGATAATCTTTTAGTTCCACCCGGAGGATTTTAAGAGCTTTACTCATATAGGCTTCCACTGTTTTTACCGAAATATTAAGTTGAGAGGCTATTTCCGAATAGGTCTTCCCTTCAAACCGGTTCATTTCAAAAACCAAGCGTATATTATCCGGCAATTTATTCAGGGATTCATGGATCATTTCCTCCAGTTCACGAATGGTATAAATATCATCCAAAGTCATCATCTGATGATTTAATATAGATTGATACGTCCGGTAGTTCTCTTCCGTATCCCGTTTGCGTTGGTGGTCTATACAACTATTCTTGACGGCGGTCACTAAAAAATTCCGTGCGGAAGTATTTATTTCCAATCGTTTCCGGTTTTTCCAGATCTTCAGGAAAACCTCCTGGACAATATCCTCACACGTCTCCTTATCCGAAATGTAACGGGCTGCAAAAACACATAAAGGTGGAAAAAAGTTATAAAATAGTAAACGGAAAGCTTCCTCGTCATCTTTTAAGGCGATCTTCCAGAATAAAGAATCAACCGACAATTGTGTTTCATTTAGTGCCATGAACTGGTCAAATAAAAGTGTATAGTGCTTCGATACCTTCCCCCTTATATTTGACAAAATTAAAAGATTATTACATATAAACAGTAAATTATGCCAGATTTAACATCCGGCATAATTCACTTCCAGCCCCCTCTTAAGATTTACTTTCTTTTTATAATACCCTCTTTAAAGTCTCCTCAAAACTTTGCAGGTCCTCCATCGTGGTATCCCATGAAGTAACCAGACGCACTTCCGAGATCTCTTCATTCCAATAATAAAAATAATAGGTTTCCAGTAATTTCTCCGCGGCCTCTGCCGGTATGGTAAAGAACAACTGATTCGATTCCACTTTCTGAGTAAATTTTATCTGAGGATACTGAAGCAGTATACCAGCAAGTTTCCGGGCATAGGTATTAGCCCGCTTCGCATTTTCAAACCAAACCTCTTTTTCCAGGTAAGGAATAAACTGGGCAGATAAAAATCGCTGTTTGGAAGCTAACTGAGCAGATTGTTTCCGAAAATATTCCAGATTTTCCGTAATTTCAGGCCGGAAAGAGATCACTGCTTCTCCCATCATCATCCCGTTTTTAGTTCCTCCGAAACTCAGAATATCCACTCCGGCATCCACGGCTAGTTCCTTCATAGAACATCCCAGATATACACAGGCATTAGCTAAACGGGCTCCATCCATATGCAAATACATCTTATGCGCATGAAGTAAATCTGCTATTTCTCTTACTTCTTCTACCGTATAGACAGTTCCTAATTCGGATACCTGGGAAATATACACCACTCTGGGTTGCGGATGATGACAAACCCCGAAATTATGCAATTTAGGTTTAAGAAGTTCCGGTGTAAGTTTTCCATCAGTTGTCTGTATAGGAATAACAGTCGCTCCGGTCATTCGTGCCGGTGCTCCACATTCATCCACAAAGATATGAGCTGTTTCAGCACAAATAATCGCATGAAAAGACTGAGTGACAGCTTGCAGGGCAACGGAATTAGCCCCTGTTCCGTTAAACACAAAAAAAGGAGATGCTGTTTCCCCGAATATCTCTTTTATTTTCTCTATGGCAGCCTCTGTCCATGGATCAGCACCATATCCCACAGCATGATTATCATTGGCTTTTATAATAGCTTCCATCACTAATGGATGCACACCTGAATTATTATCACTGGCAAAACTTCTCATATACTTCTTAATTTTACGCCAAAAGTAGAAAATTCCGGAGTATTAGACAAAAAAAATCAAAGTATCCAGGTTATTTTTAAATATATATTAATTAAGAAACCCAATCTTCTTTAATTAAAATCTGACAGAAAAACTCTTTATTTGAAAAAATATAACTTAGTTTTCTAATATTCTTTAAGCAGTTCTTTGAGAACTTGTTCAGATTTAATATAAGCCTGATAATTATATCAGAATCTATTTCATAATAAAAGAGTAAATTAAGAAAAACATGATATTTTTATGTTTTAGAAAATATTTTAAGAAAAAAACACATTAAATT
>JAJQFE010000006.1 GCA_021201295.1 Tannerellaceae bacterium
TCCGTATAATATCCTTCGGCTATCTGTTGGATGGTTTTATACGTATCTTCTGCCATATTAATCCGGAATATGAGTTTCCTGTTCTTCCCTGTACGCCCGGAAATCTTTCATAATTTCTTCGATTTCTTCAATAAAATAGGGATCTTTCACATGATCTTTAATCGCATTAAAATAGGCTTCAATAGCAGGTAAAGCAAACACATCCTGACCCCGCAGCACAAAATAAGGTTCCTCCTTCTCTATGCATTGTTTAATCATTACAATAGGATTTTTCATATCTTTCAAGTAGTTGGTGACTGGGGGGAAATAGTAGTTAAAGGAGTTATCACTCACGGTGTTCGTCAGGAGTTAAGGAGTTAAGTAGATGAGTAAATTATTTTTTTCACTACTTTGACTCCTTAACTCCTCTAACTCCTTTGACTACTCTATTAATTCCCAGCCATTCTATTTATTTTTTCTTCAATTCTTCTTTCAAAAATGGAGCGGTATAACTTTTAGATTTCTTTTTAACCATTTCTTCCAAAGTGCCGGTAAACAGGACTTTTCCTCCCCGCCGACCTCCTTCCGGTCCCATATCAATGAGATAATCGGCTGATTTGATTACATCCATATTATGTTCAATCACAATTACAGTGTTTCCTTTATCTACCAACCGGTTCAATACTCCTAATAACACACGGATATCCTCAAAGTGAAGCCCGGTAGTAGGTTCGTCCAGTACATACAGGGTCTTTCCCGTATCCCGTTTGGATAGTTCAGTGGCCAGTTTGACCCGCTGGCTTTCTCCTCCGGATAAAGTAGTGGATGGCTGCCCCAGTTTGATGTACCCCAACCCTACATCCTGCAGGACCTTGATCTTATGAAGGATAGATGGAATATTCTCAAAAAATTTCACCGCCATATTAATTGTCATATCCAATATATCTGCAATAGACTTTCCCCGGTAACGGACTTCCAGTGTCTCCCGGTTATATCTTTTTCCATGACACTCTTCACAGGGGACCAGCACATCCGGCAGGAAATTCATTTCTATGGTTTTATATCCGTTTCCCTTACAGGTTTCACATCTTCCTCCTGCTACGTTGAAAGAAAAGCGGCCGGGTTTATATCCTCTGACTTTTGATTCCGGCAGATTGACAAACAGGTTCCGGATATCCGAAAAGACACCTGTATAAGTGGCCGGATTACTACGGGGCGAACGTCCGATCGGTGACTGGTCTACATTGACTATTTTATCCACATGATCTATCCCTTCTATGGATTTATAAGGCAACGGATCTTCTAAGGAGCGATAAAAATGCTGGCTTAACACAGGCTGTAAGGTCTGGTTGATCAACGTAGACTTTCCACTTCCGGATACCCCCGTCACACAGATGAAAGTTCCCAATGGGAAAGAGACCGTCACATGCTGTAAGTTATTTCCGGTCGCTCCTTTGATCGTGATCACTTCCCCATTCCCTTTCCGCCGGCTGGCCGGAACCGGGATCTCCGTTTTTCCATTCAGGTATTCAGAAGTCATCGTATCCGCTTTCAGCATCTCATCCGGTGTTCCCGCAAATACCACTTCCCCTCCTAACCGTCCGGCTTTCGGACCCATATCAATTACATAGTCAGCATTCAGCATCATATCTTTATCATGTTCAACTACGACTACCGAATTGCCCGTATCCCGTAGTTGCTTCAGGGAGTTGATCAACCGGATATTATCCCGCTGGTGTAAACCGATACTGGGTTCATCCAGAATATAGAGCACATTGACTAACTGGCTACCGATCTGAGTAGCCAGGCGAATCCGCTGGCTTTCTCCTCCGGACAAGGTAGCGGAAGCACGCCCCATAGACAGGTAATCCAATCCGACATCCAACAGGAATTTCAACCGGGAACGGATCTCCTTCAGGATCTCCACAGCAATCTGTTTCTGTTTGGAATCCAGTTGGGACTCTATATCCTGCAACCACTCATATAACTCGGAAATATCCATCGCCGATAGGTCAGCAATATTCTTTCCTGCTATTTTATAATGCAGGGCTTCTTTATTCAGCCGTTGTCCGTTACATTCCGGACAGGTAGACATTTTAATAAACTGTCCGGCCCATTTCTGCGCAGAAGCTGAGGCTTCCCCTTCCTGTTGCATCATAATGTATTTGGCTACCCCTTCATAGGAAAGAAAATAATTGGAATTACCCAGAGAAGCATTCTTAATCTGCAAACGCTCATCCGTTCCATTCATAATCTCATCCAATGCCTCTTCCGGAATATCTTTGATCGGTGTTTTAATCGTGACCCCATATTTTTCACAGATCGCTTCAATCTGCCAGAAAATCAGGGAATTCTTATATTTTCCCAAAGCCACAATCCCTCCGTTATAAATACTTTGTGAGGGATTAGGAACAATCTTTTCCATATCCAGCAGATTGACCAATCCTATCCCTTTACATTTGGGACAGGCTCCCTGGGGAGAGTTAAAGGAAAAGTTATGAGGTGCCGGTTCACTATACGATAATCCGGTAGCAGGACACATGAGTCGGCAACTGAAATGGCGAACCTCATCGGTTTCAGCATCCAACAGCATCACCAACCCGTCTCCCTGTTTCATCGCAGTTCTCAGGCTTTCTTTTAAACGGCGCTCATCAGCAGGAGAAACTACTAACTTATCAATGACCACCTCAATGCTGTGCATCTTATAACGGTCTAATTTCATACCATGAAAGATCTCCTTCAGTTCGCCATCTACCCGGACATTCATATATCCTTTTTTCCGTATCTGCTCAAACAACTCCCTGTAATGTCCTTTTCTGTTACGGACTACCGGAGCTAATAAATAGGTCTTTTTCCCATGATACTGCTTTAAGATCAGTTGTAAAGTCTGTTCTTCCGTATACTTAACCATTTTTTCCCCACTCAGGTAAGAATACGCCTCTCCCGCCCTGGCATAAAGCAAACGGAAAAAGTCATAGACCTCGGTAGTAGTTCCTACCGTGGAACGGGGATTCCGGTTCGTCGTTTTTTGTTCAATGGATATGACCGGACTTAATCCGGTGATCTTATCCACATCCGGACGCTCCATATTTCCCAGGAAATGGCGGGCATAAGCCGAAAAGGTTTCGATATACCGCCGTTGTCCTTCTGCAAAAATCGTGTCAAAAGCAAGGGATGACTTGCCGCTTCCACTCATTCCCGTAATCACTGTCAACTGGTTACGGGGAAGTTCTATATCAATATTTTTTAAATTATGCACACGGGCACCCAACACAGAGATGCGTCCACCTTCCAATGCGTTTTTATGATCTGTCATTTCTTCGTAGTTGTTATTTATTTAACTACCCAACGCGTATCATGTACATACGTGTTCGGAGTTTTGTAATACATATCCACACTTTGTGGGATCTGTATCGTATAGGTTTTGCCTCCTGTAGCCAGCTTCCGGTCCCTTAACCAGGGATTAAAACGCTTCAGGTCAGCGTAGGTTATGTTATAACTTTTAGCATAGGTGACCAGGTCCTCTATATCAGAAGTGACCGTGACTTCATCCACGGCAATCGGTTTGTAGAGATTTTTCGCACCTAATATAAAGCCATATTTATAAGGATTTTCAAAGATCTGTTTAATAGCCATGATCCGGTACACATACCGGGTAGTTTCTTCTACCAGCCATAAGTCTAATGACGTTTCCACATCCTGCCGGGTCAGTTCACCGGAAATACGTCCCATGCCTGCATTATAGGAAGCAGCCACACTTACCCAGTTCCCGTACTTAGTATAAGCGGATTGAAGATATTTACAGGCGGCCACAGTCGCTTTTTCCACATGGCACCTTTCGTCCACTGTAGGCGTAATCGTCAATCCGAAATCCCGGGCTGTCCCTTCCAGTAACTGCCACATGCCCACAGCTTTGGCAGAAGATGTGATCCGAGGGTCCAGGTTACTTTCAATCACGGCTAAATATTTGAAGTCATCCGGTATACCATTCGCTTTCAGGATAGGTTCAATAATAGGAAAATACCGGTTAGCCCGTTTAATATACAACATCGTTGTGGAATGAAGATAAGTAAAACTGGTCAATTCCCGGTCAAACCCTTCCCGCATATTATAACGGGTAATATCTACCTCCTCCCCACAGAACCGGACGGAAGCCGGCAGCTCCGGAGATACGGTCATAGAAGCCACTAACGGACGTTCATCCCGGACTTTCTCCGAATCCGTGGAACTCATGGAAATACAGGCGGTCAGACAGATAATTCCACCCGCCAGAAAACTGATTATATCATGATTAGTAACTTTCATCTTTTGCATTTTTAGGTCTGATTATATTAATGTGTCCGGTCTTTTTATACTTATAATCATCCGAGCCTTTGGCTTCTATGACATAATAATAGACACCCGGAGACACATATTTCCCTCCTTTTTTTCCATCCCAGCCCTGTGAAGGATCTGTCCAGTGGAACATTTCAACACCCCAGCGGTTAAAAATCCATCCTTTAAAACTGACTAAAGATTTATACACCACTTTAAATTCATCGTTCACCCCAGGAGATGTGCCCGGAGTAAAAATGTTCGGTACATCCAGATGCGACTCTCTTACTTTAATAACAATCGGATCGATTTCTATGTTGCACTGAGAGGTACGATCCGTCACACTTAAATTGACTAAAAAGGTACCGGCACGGTTAAACGTATAGTCCACCTCTTCCCCGGTATAATTGATTAAAGGGCTATCCGGGTCCTGCTGTTCATAAATAGTCCAGATAAACAAAGATGCCACCGGCGAGTTCGCATAGGCTTTCAGGGAGACTTCTACAGGAGCGGAATAGGAATCTTCTTCCTGCAACACATTCGTTCCCTCAAACGAATAAATAACCATGGCTGTATCAACAGCCAGCGCAACAGCCTGATACACTTCCGTACGGATCGATTTCCCTACGCCGAAATGTTCGGCAAACAGATCGCCCGTCAGTTCAAAGGAAGTATCACTGAGAGGAGCATCCAGCGCTGTATTAAACGGATCTGCTACGGTTACGGACACCGGAGTTTCTACAAAATATTTATCCCCTTCCCGTTGCACCATAGTCGTATAGGAAACCGTAAACTCCCGTTCTAACTCCACGGTAGCTCCGACAGGAGTCACATAGAAAAGCGCAGGCATATCTCCCGTTCCTGTCAGGTAAACCGCCTGGCAGGGATCCCCCCGGTCATCGACTTCTAAGGAAGTCAGGTCAAATGCATAGCGACTATAATCAATAATCCATATATAACGACTTAATACCCCTTCTTCCTGAACAAAATAGCCATACCCGTCTTCCACCTGCCGGATGGTGGAAGTAGTCCCATTCTGTACACTGGAAACCGGTTCTTCCTCTAAGGCTTTTGTGTTGTACCGGTACCATTGATGGTTCGTGGATGAAGAGGTATAACTTATTTCGACATTGCCTGTTCCATACACCAGATAGACCTGAATCCGGTTGTTGGTATCATCTTTAGCAAGAAGGGGAGCATTTTGGGTATCTTTCACCGTATATTGAGCATGTACACTCAGAAAAATCAGTAGCATACAGCATATTCCTACCCATCTTCCATACTTTTTCTTTAGCATATATATATCCTAATTAGCTTTCAAAATTAGTATTTTATCACGACATACACTATCTTTGCTGCAAATAATTAAGCCGACAAATGAACAGGATTACGATCTATTTATTAGCTTTTATCATAAGTTTTACCAGCTTTAAGGTATATGCACAACAGAACAACCGGACCACCATTCATACTAATGCATCAGGCGACAATATATTTTATCACACTATAGAACGTGGCCAGACAGTCTACTCAATTGCTACGATGTATGGAGTAACGGTAGACGACATTTACAGCCTCAATCCGGGTAGCCGGGAAAGCATTAAAGCAGGAGATCAACTCCGAATTCCACAACAGGACGTGGCCCCTTCCGGAGGAATTGCTTTACCCCAGGAAAATTACACTTTCCACACGATCCAGCCCCAGGAAACCCTCTATTCGCTCACGATCAAATATGATGTTCCTGCCAGCGTAATCCTGGAAGCTAACCCGGGTCTTTCCGTAGCCACGTTTACCATTGGAAAAACGATCCGTATTCCTGCCATGTCCATACAAGATCTGCCCGTTACAGAATATCAGACGGTCACTAAAACGATTGAATATACGGTTCCCAGACGGGAAACCATGTACAGTATCATCCGGCGTTTTAACGTCAGCAGTGCGGAATTGCTGGAACTGAATCCCCAATTGAAAGATGGAGTCAAAGCCGGCATGGTCCTTAAAATCCCGGTTCATTCTGAAGAAAGAGTCGTACAGACGCCGGCCACGCCACCACGAGAAAGAGATGTCAATGCCCTGTTGTCCGCTCCCAAACAGATCAACTGGGTAAATATGATTAAAGTGGCCCTCCTGTTGCCTTTTATGACAGAAGAACCGGATCCTAACCCGACAGCCACAGCCAGGTTTATTGAGTACTATGAAGGGATGTTACTGGCTATTGACAGTTTGCGTAACCTGGGTGTATCCATTGAATTATCTGTTTACGATACCGGAAACGGCACCGCCAGATTAAACCGAATCCTGGAGCAACCGGAGGTAAAAGAAGCCAACCTGATCATAGGAGCTGTACAAAATGAACAAATCGGGCCTGTCTCTGCATTTGCACAGGAACACCAGATTAAATACGTGATTCCATTTACCTCCAGAAACGACGATGTCTTATCCAATGCCAATATATTCCAGGTAAACACCCCCCAATCCTATTTATATTCCAAAGCAGCCCAGATAGGCTGTGACCTGTTCAGGGAAAGTAACATTATATTATTAGACACAGAAGACAGGGAGAATAAAACAGAATTTATGGATGCCTTCAAAACAGAAATGCAACAACGGAATATACCCTGGCAGGAACTGACTTACCAGGCAACGACATTTGCAGCGGATCTGGAAAGAATATTCGATAAAGATAAACGAAATGTGATCGTGCCTTTATCCGGATCACTGGATGCCTTAAATCAGTTCCGGTCTCCGTTGCGTACTTTCTTAGATACTTCAGAAGAAGTCTATACAGTTAGTCTGTTCGGCTATCCGGAGTGGCAAACCTATACCCGGGAATGTTTAGAAGACTTTTATGCGTTAGATACCTATATTTACAGTAATTTTTACGCGGATAACATGGCGAACAATTTAGTGGATTTCTATACCAAATATACAACCTGGTTCAGCAAAACACTGATCAACACATTCCCTAAATATGGCATATTAGGATTTGATACAGGGATGTATTTCTTTACAGCCGTACACAAATATGGTTCTAATTTTGAAAACAATCTGGATAAGATTAACTATAGAAGTATCCAGACAGGCTTTGATTTCCAGCGTGTTAATAACTGGGGAGGATTTATCAATACCAATTTGTTTATAGTACATTATGATAAAGCAAGTTTCACTGTAAACAGAAGTGAATTCAAATGATAAAAAAATTAATCTATACTGCTCTTTTGGGGATAATTTTCTTCAGCGGAAGCTATGCCCAGCAGTCGTTTACACAGGAAGTCTCCATCGGAGGTTCCTTTGGTATGGGTTTTGCTTCCGTAGGGTTTACCCCTAAAGTAAAACAAAACATGTTGCAAACATATCATGGAGGAATCACTGGACGTTGGATATCAGAAAAAAACGTAGGATTACAGCTTGAAGTAAATTTCAACCAGCAAGGCTGGAATGAAGAGTTTGACGATCCCTCCTACTATTATAAGCGAACCATCAATTATCTGGAAATCCCTTTTCTTACCCATATTTATGTGGGAAACAGAAGAGTACGTTTTGTCATGAACCTGGGGCCTAAAGTCGGTTATGAATTTAGTGAAAGCACCTCAGAAAACCTGAATGGAGAAGCCCCTTTACCCAACACAATGACTGTACAACGAGATTCCGGAATCCAACAAAAGTTCGACTGGGGACTCTGTGGCGGACCCGGATTAGAAGTTCGTACAGGAATTGGCAATTTTGTCCTGGAAGGAAGATATTATTATGCGTTAGGGAATATATATAATATCCGTAGAGGAGATGATTTTGCCAAAGCATCCAACCAACAGATCTTAGTCAAACTCACCTACCTGACCAAGCTTTTCAGTTGGTAAAATTCCCCAAAGAGAAATAAACAATCTGGTTCCAGGTTTTGGAGGAATAGCATAATAGAGCTTTTGACTTGTTTCTCTGGCTATCATAGAGGGTCCCCTAAAGACCTAAAAAAAAGAATATTGTTTTCTTCTTCATGATTTTTTAATACCAAACATTCAACGTTTTATACCACTTAAATAAATTCATTTTTTTATCAAAAAATAATGTATTTTTGACCCATATTAAAATCATTAAATAAATATTTCATTCATGATAAAAATAAAATTTCTTTTCATTTTTATGGTAATTTTCCTCCTGTCCTGCAATAAGAGAGAAGATAATACCTTTAAATTTACTTATACTGTCACTTCCGAACTAGAAGAATTTACTGAATTACTGGTAGTTTATATTGATCACGAAGGGAATTTTATTACTCAGAATGTAGAAAGTGGATGGACTTTGGATATTAGGGTTCCCGATGGTAGCTTGCCTGCAATTTCAGTAGGTGTAAATGTTAAAGATGAATATGCAGAAAAATAGCATATGAAGATTGTAGATGTACAGCACAGATCAGTCAAAATGGTAAAATCCTAAAGGAAGGTACAGGCTTAACTGTTAATATTTCACTTCCGTAAAAATACATGTATACTCATTACTTAAACATCAATTACATAACATTTGAAAATCTATTATAACAATTATTTCTTTTTCTCTTATAATTTATTTTTTCATGCTGTTTATTTAATTCTAACATTTTTAAGACATAAATTATAAAAAACACTTATCGTAAACAAAATTTCTGTTTATTTAGATTATTTTTATAAAAAAAGCAAGTATCAGATTTGTATTTAAAATATAATATACATTCATTTGCAAAATAAAATAATAGAGAGAGTTAGTCAAACTGATCAGAAGAAAGTATAATTCACAAAATCTTCATATAATTAATTATAAAATGTTTTACTTATGAAATTCCTAAAATTTTCGGCTTTCTTTTTGCCTTTATTGTTTACTTGTTGTAATAATATAGATGATCCACTACTTAGTATTTCTTAGAAAAATGCAACAAGTAATAATATTATTCAAAATGAAAGTTTAACACTATGTGATTCTGTTCTCCATATTACCTCTATTGAGGAGTTTAATGCTTTACTTTCCTCTTTTACAGTTGATGATCAGATTTTCTCTGATACAGTAAATGAAATAATGCCATTTGCAAGTCTTGTGGATATGACCTATAATGGTACTCAATCACGAACAATAATTAGTGAAAATGTAATTACTACATTTGATTTCCAAACAGCTCAACGTATTGGGGTTACTGCAAATACAAAATATTATGTAAGTTTTTATAGAGCTAATGTTGTGGTTAATCATCCGGAAGCAATTACTTATATGCAGAAAGATTCTCCAAGTTGCGGAATCAGACCGGATAAAGAAAATTGGAGTACAGATTTTGGATATGCTGGTTCTATTTCAAACGGTAAATTTTATATGTATTCAAATGTTGCCTTAATAAATAAAGAAGTAGGTGCAGCAAAAGAACTTAATAAATGGTATCCCAGAGCGCCAGCTAATCTCATTTGGTTATACAGAATATATACAAATTAATCATTTAACTTATTTAATATTAGAACAATATGAAAATTTATCTGTAGCTTTTTTTATTATCGGCCTATTAATCACGTCATGTAATAAACATGAAGAAGAAACTCAGCTTTTGAGTAGTGAGTTAACAAATACCCAAATTCGGCAAATTGAATTGCAAAAGAAAATGGATCAATATTTGCAAGAATATCCCCATTCAATTATAATTAATGATTCCACTATTTTACCTATTTGGATAGAAGAAAGTTTTATAGATTTAGGAGATGTTGATATACAAAACTCACCTGAATTATTTAAGGCTCAAAACGAAATAATAATTCCGGCAAATGCCCAAATTTTAGGCATTTATGATTATTATGGAAGAGGACAGGAAACAGGAAGAACTTTCCGGGGAATTTTGTCATTACTTAGTAATATATCTAATCCTATAGGTCTTAATCCAGGTGCATATTATGGAGATGAGATATTCTATACTACAAATGTACAGTGTAGAAAACATCCCACAGATGTAAACACCGGACAATTAATTAAAACAAAAAAGTGTACTCCCATTCCCTGGGATTCACCTAATTGTGGTCAAAGAATACAATTTGTATCTCCAGAAGGAGGTGTTTGGGATTATGGCAGAGGTTATACAAGTATACTAAATCTTGACTATAACGATTTGCAACATCAATTAAAAATGAAAACATTCCTAATTAATATAACAGCAAATCGATATGGGCAGGCAATGGATGTCTGGTATCCCTGCGAACGTAATAAGTTAGTCTACACATACGCAGTTTTAATAGAAGATAATATTTAAACAAATTGCTTACTTTCTTAAATCAAATAGGGAATTAAAGAAGAGAATTTTATCCTACTTTTCCGAATGAACTTATTATAAAAACGAGTTTATTCGGAAAGGTAAAAAATAGACATAAAGTGATATGAAAATAAATCTTATAATAGTTCTTTTATTCTCATCATTCATTTGTAAGGGACAAAAATTCCTATTAGAAAGTGGACTCTCTACATCTCACCTTAATTACTCTTTTAATAATAATAAAACCTCACCTCAGGTAAATATAAATTTATGGTATTTTGAATCTAACTTCTTCTTTATATCAAGTGGTTTCGGATACATAAAAAAGGAGGGACAATTGAATACCAAAAGGTCGAAAATGGTCTTACTACGAATTATTCAGAACTTAATAAATATATAACCGTTAATACGAACATTAATTTAAAATATTCCTTCCCTGAAATAGATTTGTATATAGGAATCGGACCACGCTTAGACTATAGATTAAATGAATATATTCCGTCATATTTACAAGCAACCCATAAATGTTTATGGGGAATAAACACTGATATAGGTTTAATATATTGGTATAAAAGAATTGGTGTCGGATTAAATTATAGCTATTTACCTACCTTTACTGAATTTATAAAAAACGATAGATATAAAGATAAAACTCATAAAATAGGATTTCAGCTGGCATATAATCTATAAAATATAAGCTTCAACATTTATTTACAAACATTTATTTGTTAATCTATTAACTTATTGATCTGTAAATCTCATTCTGAACAAAGTAGGTATATAAAAACTCAAACTAAAAAATAGGATCCTTTTAGAAAAAATACAAACTAAATGGATCATGCCTAATAGACAATTTTTATCAAACCGAAAACTCTTCCGGTAAACCTCCATCCACCGTCAGACCTATACATTCCACATCCCCCAGGTTGATCGTGTTCCCGTTATCTAAGTTTTCCGACAACACGATGACGAGTCCATTGAGCACCGCATCCACATCCGCCGGAGTAGCAGTCGTATTAGAGGAAATTTTTTCACTAAACTTTTCCAGCGGCACACATTCATTCAGACGAACCTGTCCGAAATACATCTCTTTTCCGGCATTTTCTCCACCGGGAATTTTTCTTTTAACAGCATGAACTTTTAACGCCATAATACCATTGATTTTAAGTAACAAAACAAAGATACAACCCCATCCGGGGGTTTCATCCTCCTGTGTCCGCCAGTGTCAGATAAAGGGGAAAAAACCAGATAGAAAAAGAAAATCGCATGCTAACCACCTCCCAGGTCAGGATCTTAGTCAACCATTTAGGAGAACCTTGATCTGTCTCCCTTTACCTCCTTTTGACTTTTCCCACGGCGTAAAACTCAAATCCCCTACTTCCCGTTGTCATTTTCCGCAGAGCGAGACGTGGTTACCCGTAGGGAAATCCACAACTCCCCCGGCGGAAAACCACCCCTCTTTCCACGGAAAAAGCCGCTTTCTACCACAAAAAACAACGGTGGAAAAAACAGTGTTAAAATATGCAAACCATGGAAGGATCTATGGAAAAAAGACGTCAAAACTTCAGACAATATATAATTAATTATTAATAATAATATATATATTTTGTCTTTTAATGAATATATTTAAAATCTGGTAGATTTTCGCTTTTTTCATGGAAGAAACTTAAAACTAAATCTGATGAAAAATGAAAAATGAGAACATGCAGGCCAATCTTCCTAAAAGCCTCCTAAAAGTCCCGCAGGGACGGCCCATATTTAGCCTGGGATGCAAGTCCCAGGTCAGGTATCAGGAGTCCATGGAGTGCTGTAAGCACGACACTGCATATACAAACCGATTGTTTACAGAAGAGGGGATGTACTTACAGCACACCCCGGTGGGGAATTCCCTACCTGGGACTTGCATCCCAGGCTAAATATGGGCCGTCCCTGCGGGACTTAAGAGACAAATATCACTCTTCGAAAAAATCTTCCGAATATGACTGGGTGGAATCCGGGGTTATTGGCTAAGGCCGATCTACGATTCACATGGCAACCCTTTCGGGGTAATTACTTATGGATCGTAACTTTTTTAATTTCTTATTTTACTTTGGGACACCTTCACTTCTTTTATTTTTTATAAACTGGCTTATCTTAGTCGTTCAAGGGAGCGGACTAAGGCTTCATCGGCTCCGATGTTACGGATAGCGAGGTAGTCCAGGATGATGTTTATCAGGGGGAAGCCTAAGGCGATCTTAGGCATGAACTGCAGATCCGTTTCTCCTTTCATATTCCATATGATATATCCTACCAGGCCATAGAAACCGACCATTAACAAACCATTGAAGATAGAAAGGCGAATCTGTAGGATACGTCTTTTAAATAGAAAAATAGTAACTAATGCCACGAAGGCTGTGATTACGGTTAAGGCATACAATCCCCAGGTAGGATACAGTAATTCTCCCTCAGCCCCGAATGTACTGATTCCGGAGATATCAAACCGGTAAAATGCCTCCGGAGCCTGCAAAACACCTAAAGGTAAAAAGAGTAATGTCATAGATAATATGACAATTATCAACAAATAAATAGTCTGGATTCTTTGTAACATAGCTTATTTAATTGATAATTAATAATTAAGAATTGATAATTGAGTATCCATAACCGGCCCATAAAAACGGAGACTTCTTCAATATTTTTCATATTACAAGAGTCTCCGCGATCTTATGTGTTGCTGACTATTGACTCATCAATCGTCAATTGCCAATTATCAATTCGTTAAAATGCATTCTTTTCTTTAGCAGGGTTTTTAAAATAGACTTTCCCTTCTTCATATTCCTGAGCAGCAATCAGGGTGGGTTTAGGTAATTTCTCGTAATAACGGGAAATCTCAATCTGCTCTCTGTTTTCGAACACCTCTTCCAGATTATCGTTATAAGAGGCAAATTCCTGCAATTTCTTTTCGAGATCATGCTTCATTTTCACACTGATCTGGTTAGCCCGTTTGGCGATGATCATAGTAGTTTCATATACGTTTGATGTATCTGAAGACAATTTCATCATGTCACGGGTTACCGTGTTTGCCGGTGCATTTGATTTTCTGTAATCCATATTTCGTTTAATTGATTAAATACATTAATAGTAGAAAGAATCGGACACGCACTTGCTGGCATATTCAAAATAGCGCTGCGCCTGTCTCACATATTTACCGTCCGGATATTCATTCAGATAATTGTAGTATTCATCTATGATTTCCCGGTAGCGGCCCTGTAATTTTTCTTCAACGCTGACTAATGCCAGTTCATAGCGGGAACGAAGCATATAATAAATATATTCTTCCCGGTATTTGGAATACGGATAGGTCTTTAAAGCATTTTGTGCTGTAATCACACAGGCTTCATAATTATTACCCATATAAGTTCCCAGATTATAATAGAGGCGAACGGCCATCAATTCTTTATAAGCCAGCTTTTCCTGCAATTCAAACAAAATATTCTGGGCTTCTACCGCTCTTTCTGTTTGCGGATAGTATTCCAGATACAACTGGAGCTGAGCAATGGCATCATATGTCTGGGACTGGTCCAGACGAGGGTCCGGAGAATCCAGGTATAAACCGTATCCGGAATAGAAACGGGCTAATTCTTCATACTCTCCTTTCGGATAAGTATTATAATAGGTTCTGAAATACTGGGAGGCTGTCTGGTAATCTTTCTGTCCGTAATAACTTTGCGCTAACAGATACAAAGATTCTTCTGCATAGGCAGTTCCCCTGAAGATTGTAACGAGTTCCTCTAAAATAGTCGCGGACTTATTATATTGTTTCGCATTGAAATACTTCTTGGCATAGGAGTACTTCATTTCATAGTCCGTACTTTTTAAGATCTTATTATATTCACCACAGGATGATAATAAGACGGTGATCATCATCAATAAATATACAACCTTTTTCATTTATATGTATTTAGCGTACAAAGTTACTATTTCCTTATCAATTAACGAAGCACTAAACGTTAATATTTATAACTTATACAGATCGTTTGCAGCGATTAATGTCAATTTATTGGCTTTTAATACAGCTGCGCATGTCTCCACATCGTCCGGCCGGATCACTACATGGGCCACCTCTCCCTGGGAAAAAGCATACATATATTCGACAAATATCCCTGCTGCTGTAATGACTTCCATTGCCCGGGCCAGTGCACCCGGCTGGTTGGGGCATTGCAGGCAGATCACGTCTGTTACGCTTACCGCGTATAGCTGCTCTTTTAATACCCGGATCGCTTTATCCGTATCAGAAACGATGAGGCGAAGAATGCCAAAATCCGAGTTTTTAGACACTGTAAAGGCAGACATATTAACACCTGCTTCACCTAAAATTTTTGAAACTTCTGTAAAACGTCCTTTTTTATTTTCGAGAAAAATAGATAGTTGTTTAATTAACATAGCTTTTTCTTTTTTAGTTAAACGAATTTCCGATTATCAAACACCCGTTTGGCTTTTCCCATACTACGCTCAATGCTGCGTGGTTCCACAATTTTCACTTCCGGTTGCAGGCCCAGAATAGTCTGTAGGCGGTTAGTGATCTTCTTTTTCAGATTAATCATTTTAACCATTTCATCCGAATAGCATTCAGGACGTGCTTCTACATGAACCTCAAAAGTATCCACGTTGTTTATCTGGTCTACAAAAATCAGATAATGAGGTTCGAACTCAGGCATTTCCAGTATGACGGATTCGACCTGGGATGGGAATACGTTCACTCCACGGATAATCAGCATATCATCACTTCTTCCTAAAATCCGGCTCATGCGAACTGCTGTCCGGCCGCAGGCACATTTTTCATAATTCAGGGAAGTCAAATTCCTTGTCCGGTAACGGATCATAGGCATGCCTTCTTTGGTGATGGTCGTAAATACCAACTCTCCCTGTGTACCAGGTTCTACCGGCTCCAGCGTATGAGGGTCTACGATTTCCGGAAAGAAATGATCTTCCCATAAATGAGTACCCTCCTGACATTGACATTCACACCCTACTCCCGGACCTATGATTTCTGTTAGTCCATAAATATCGTAAGCTTTGATTCCCATAGATTCTTCGATCTCTTTACGCATATTTTTGGTCCATGGTTCAGCTCCGAAAATACCAATCTTTAACTGGAACTCTTCCCTGGGTATTCCGGAATCTTTAATCGTCTCTGCCAGGAAAAGTGCATATGAGGGTGTACAAGCCAGGGCTTTAGCGCCAAAATCGTGCATTAACTGGATCTGTTTTTGTGTATTACCACTACTCATGGGAATCACTGTTCCTCCTATATTCTGTACGCCTCCATGCAGACCTAACCCACCGGTAAACAATCCATACCCATAGGAAACCTGTACAATATACTCTTTGGTTACTCCGTAGGCATATAAACAACGGAAGACCACTTCATCCCAGATGGAAAGATCTTTACGGGTATATCCTACGACGATAGGTTTTCCTGTAGTTCCGGAAGAAGCATGCAAACGAACGATTTCGGACATCGGTACGGCCATTAATCCGAAAGAATAATTGTCCCGCAAATCAGTTTTCACGGTAAACGGTAGTTTCGTAATATCTTCTATGGATTAAATATCATCTGGAGTAATACCCAGCTCCTGCATTTTCTTCCGGTAGAAAGGGGTGTTATGATAGGCATGGGTAACCACTTTTTTCAGCCGTATACTTTGTAGATTCTGCATATCTTCGCGGTCCATACATTCAATCGTTTCATTCCAGATCATGGTAATAGTATAAGTGTTTTACAATTGAAAATAATTAACTTCTGCAAATTACTAACTTTTTTCCAACTCACTTTCTGATGTGGTCAATAATTACTAAAAAAATCGGTTAATGCGGGTATATACTCCATGAATCAAAATGGGTAGTTGCTGTTTCTTTCTCGTTTGCGTTGCTTATCTTTGGGGAAAAAATAGTTAGCAGAAAGAAATATTAACTACCAACTATTTTTATTAAACCATAGATGAAAAGGAATATACTTGCTCTATATGTGATTAAATTATCCAAATGGTTTTCTGTAGTCATGCCTATTATTGTGCTGTTTTATGAAGATCATGGGTTAGGGTTACAGGATGTGTTTATTTTGAAAAGTATCTATTCTATTGCTGCTGTTACCCTGGAGGTACCTTCCGGTTACCTGGCTGATATATGGGGACGAAAAAAGTGTTTGGTAGCAGGGTGCATACTTTTTTCCGGGGGATATCTGATTTATTCTTTTACTTCTACTTTCATCGCTTTTTTAGTGGCAGAGATCCTGTTGGGGAGTGGGCAGACGTTAGTAAACGGTGCAGATTCTGCCCTACTTTATGACACGACCGTACAATATAAAAAGGAGGGCCAATACCTGTATTATGAAGGTAAAATCACTATGATTGGGAATTTTGCAGAAGCCTGTGCAGGAATCCTGGGAGGTTTACTGGCTGTCCATTCTTTGCGGCTTCCTTTTTATGTACAAGCTATCGTGGCTTTCATGGGTATTCCGGCTGCTCTGCTACTACAGGAGATCCATAAGAAACATACCATTTCCCATCCTTCTTCTGAGATTCTCCGGATTATTCGTTATTCCTTAATTACTAATAAAGCTTTGTGTTATAATATCATGTATTCCGGTGTGATCGGTACCGCTACCCTGACAATGGCCTGGTTAGTGCAACCGGTTCTTATGCATCTGGAAACGCCTACTTCCTGGTATGGGGTGATCTGGACGCTATTGAATCTGACGGTAGGCATTGCCGCATTATATTCAAGCAAAGTAGAACGGTATTTGGGCAGGAAAAAGATGAATACGCTAATCCTGCTTTTTATTGTGGGTGGATATGTAGTTTTAGCTTATAACCTCACCCATGTGGCGTTAGGCGTTCTGTTTGTGTTTTATATTGTCCGGGGATTTACCACACCTGTTTTAAAAGGGTATATCAATCAGATGACGTTTTCAGAGATGCGGGCTACCGTCTTATCCATCCAGAATTTCGTGATCCGCCTGATGTTTGCTGCTATGGCTCCTTTTGTCGGTTGGCTGAATGATATTTTTTCTTTACAAACGGCCATTCTTTTTACTGCTTTAGTGATCTTCTTACCGGGTAGTCTTTTCCTGTTATTACAGATCCGATCAGAAAAAACTCTTTAAAGTAATGGATTACTTTAAAGAGTTTTCTATTTATTAATTAACCGGTTAGATTAAAAACTATAGCCTACCCGAACTCCTAACATAGGTTGATGAAAATCTTTGATCGCATTGTATTTAAATTCAACACCTACGGTAATTTCTTTAGTAGCGTATAACTCACCACCTAAACCAATATTTACCCCAAAACGTGTAGCATTATATCCCCAGACATCCCAGAAGGAAAGGCTTAATCCGCCTAATGGATAAAAACCAAACATATCACTCAATTGTACCACATAATGTGCATTCAGGTCAATGGCCCAGGCGCTTAACCCATCATTTTTCACAAAGTAAGCAAGAAAAGGTGAAATTCTTACTTCATCTAAAATATTATAACGATAATCCAGGCCTAATGTGGCATTTTTAGCATCAGGACCAAAACCATATCCAATGGTAAAACCGGCTGAAGAAATTCCTTTTTCAGTTTGAGCGTATGCTCCCAGGCTAAGGATAGTTAGCGCTAACACAAACATCCATCTTTGCATTTGTCTCATAATGTAATTTGTTTTGCGATTAATAAATCTAAGTACTATGTATTTCTTAACGTTCTCATTCCGGAGTTATTATCTAACTTTCAACCGGCCACCTGCACTCTGTACGATGCTGCGGTAATAAGCCTCATCATATCCGGGAAAATCCGGATAGGCCGGAAGTCCGTAGGGATTGCGTTTAAACTGTCCGTTTTCCTCCTTCTTCACATTTCCATCTATGTATTTTACTAACAAATATTCTCCCAGTTTCTTCCAGCGGGCTGTTGCCTCGTCTGCTGTGGTGGAACTATACCAGGTCAGGAACCTGGCCGCTTCCTCAGGATCTTTGGCGTATAATTCAGCAGCGGCTTTATCAATCGCCGGAATCATTTCCTGGAATCCATTTTCTAATTCCTGCTGCACTTTCCGAATGTCTTCGATCATAAAACTATATTTATGATAAGCCATATTCGCTACCCAGTTATGAATCCAGAAAGCAGAGGTCCAGGAGAAAGTCAGCATATCGCCATTGCCTACCCGATAACATTCAGGAGAAGCGGTAACCGAACAGTATACCGGGCAGAAAACTGCCATATCCGCATCATCCACCCCAAACCATAAGATACCGCCTACGGCATCCGGCAGCCAGTTTCTCATTTGTGGAACGATGACAAAACCGGTCTGTTGGGTAGCAATAGCCCGTTCATTGGTATATTCCTGTCCATCTACTTCAAATGTCATAGGTCTCCAGCGGTAAGGCACTTTATAAGGACCTGCTCCTGCATCGTTAGTCATACTGAGATCTGTCCCTTCATAATGGTCACGCATGCCATTTTGTACATCCTGCACAGATAATTTACGGTCGGGTTTGATGTAAAGGGGCATCGGCTCCCGGGTTGCATCTCCTTTAATGAACTCTGTATATTGATCCATAGAGGAGTCATATTTACGGAAAAAAGACCATACGCGGGCTTCACAACCCCGAAGTCCTCCGAAATCATATGGGCAATAGGCTTTTGCAAAGCTAAAGTCTTCATCTTTACCTGTAAAATACCCTTTTTCACGGGCCAATGAAACCACATCCGGGGCATAGAGACAATTTTCTTTGTCATTAAAAGGGATTTGCTGGATACGGGCCTGATTGGCATGTGCAGAAATACAATCGTCCGGAATCCGGATAGCTACCCATACAGCACCTTTATTTCCGGGACCTTTACCAATCATTTCCATCACCCAGGCTTCATTCTTATCTGCAATAGAAAAGGTTTCTCCTCCGCTGCAATAGCCATACTCTTTGACCAGACTGGTCATTACTTCAATTGCTTCGCGCGCTGTCTTAGCACGTTGAAGTGTGATATAGATCAGGCTTCCGTAATCTATTGTTCCGGTGGTATCCACTAACTCACGGTGACCTCCCCAGGTACTTTCCGTAATAGCCAGTTGATATTCATTCATATTACCGACTACCGAATAGGTTCTTTCTACCTGTGGGATCTTTCCCAAAGGTTTACCTGTATCCCATTCCACTACGTCCAGCATAGTACCTTTAGGCCAGACTGCCGCAGGCCAGCGGTAAAGTTCACCATACAAATTATGTGAATCTGCCGCATAACTGATCATTACTGAACCATCTACCGAAGCTTTGCGTCCTACCAGTAAACCGGTACAGGCAATTACTTCCCCCATAGTTAACACAGCCATTAAGACGGCTACCCATATTTTTTTCATATAAATCAAAGTGTTTCTAAAACAGATGGGATCTCCCATCCGGTCTGTTTTTTTATTTTACATACTGTTTATTTTAATCATTTCAGTTACAAAATATAACAAATATCCGTATATCCTTCCGAAAAAGGCTCAAACAAAAGATGTCCGGGAGGATTTGTATACCTGCCCAATAATTGTTATATTTGCAACTCATAGTTAAGGTTTTGGTTAAATTTAGAAGGAGTGACTTGTGAAAGCCGCTCTTTTTTATTGCTTATAAAGCATATAAGTATTGTATCTCTTCCGCCCATAAAGATTCTTCCGGTGTTTCGAGGATTAGGGGTATATGATCAAAACGGGCATCCCGGATGATCCATTTAAATGTCTCTACTCCCATTACTCCCTGGCCAAGATTATGGTGACGGTCCACTTTTGATCCCAACTCTTTTTTCGAATCGTTCAGGTGCATACCTTTCAGATAAGCAAATCCAATCACTCGGTCAAACAGATCAAAAGTATTTTTAAAGCCTTCTTCTGTCCGGATTTCATAGCCGGCTGCCAAGGTATGAGCCGTATCAATACAAACTCCTATACGGGATTTGTCTTCTACCTGGTCTATAATAGCCGCAATCTGTTCAAACTCATGTCCAAGATTAGATCCCTGGCCTGCTGTATTCTCGATTACTGCACATACACCGGCGGTCTGGTCCAGAATATAATTGATAGATTCTGCGATCCGGTTTATACAGGCGTCTATGCCGATTTGATTTAAATGGCTTCCCGGATGAAAGTTAAGCCTGTCTAATCCCAACTGTTCGCAACGTCTCATTTCATCCAGGAATGCTTCCCTGGATTTATGTAAACCTTCCTCTTCCGGATGTCCCAAATTAATGAGATAACTGTCATGGGCTAAAATCTGATGGGGCTGATACCCATATTCCACACACCGTTCCCTGAAAAGAGAAATACTCTTTTCCGTTAAAGGTGCCGACTTCCATTGCCGCTGATTACGGGTAAATAAAGCAAATGCTTTTGCTCCTATGGTATGTGCGTTTAAAGGCGCATTTTCCACGCCCCCGGATGCACTTACATGTGCGCCGATATATTTCATATGTATGTAGAGTTAGTTATCTATTACAAAATTCAGTCTTCATCCTCAGTTTTACAACCGTGGAAATGAAATTCCTCCCGGGCTTTTTCCGGTGGGATGGTAAAATAGACCATATCTGCACGGGAACATACTTCCTGTTGGGAATTAAAGATCTCTGTTTCAATAAAAACCGCATTCCGTTTCTTTTCTTTGATCCGGCCGCGAATAGTCAACCGGGGCTCTTCCGTAGAAATGCTTTTCATAAATTTAGCTTCTAGCTTAGAGGTTACACCGGTGGTCTGCAACTTACGGACCACAATCCATCCGCCCAGTTCATCCATCAAGGTAGTCTGAATACCTCCATGCAACGTATGTAACCATCCCTGATATCGTCTATCCGGCTTCCAGAAAGCCACTATATCTTCTCCATCCTCATAAAATTCCATATGCAGTCCGGAAGTATTTGCGGGAGAACAGGCAAAACACATGTAGCCGTCTAAACCTTCCCAGGAATTTATAATCTTTTTCATCCTTACATTTTTCTTACTATATGCAAAGGAAAGAAAACATTTGAAACCAGACAAAAAACCTCTGTTCTTTTAAAATTAGTTTATAATTCCAAAAGAAAAAGTGGGACTGAAACAAATCTGATCACACTTGCTATCTTATGACCCTGGTTAAAATAAGAGTATTTCCTGCGGTTACGTAATATCCGTATCAGGCAGGATGAAATCTACAAAACAAAGGGCTACTAATGCAGTTCCATATCTTTTTTCGATAGTAATTCCTTCTGTGATAAAGTTAAGTTCTCCCAGATAATATTTACCATAGGTTTTCTGATGCAGGTCATTAATCACCCTGATCAGACGGGATTCCAGCTCTTCAATGCGGTAATGGCCACTTACTTCACAAACCAGTCCGCCAACTTTTTCATCAAAGTTCTCATCTTTATACATCCAGGCGTAAACCACACCGGCAGATACAAACTCATCCTGGTAGCCATGGGAAACTGCCATAATGGTTTTCATCTCTGAACCAAAGGGAGGAAGATCCAGTTCATCCATGGTTGCCAGATGTGCTGTTGCAGGAATAACAGACGAATACGTCATAATATTGAAGTCCGAAATTCCGGCATCATAAAGAGCCATGTGATAAGAGCCCGCATGCTTTTCCAGATCAGACTCTCCACTGCCCTTTGTAATAAAAAAGGTGTTTGGAATTAAATTCTCAACTTTCTTTACCTTTACCATCTACAAATATGTTTACTAAATTAATTAATGTATAAGGGCACAAAAATAGGAACTTCTTTGATATAAATCTATTTTAATAGTAGGAAAAATAACTTTATTATCTATTTTTGTATATAACCGAACAAATAGGTTCTATAGAGTGTTTTGTTAATAGGAATAAACTAAACAAGAAAACTATGCTTTCCTTATGTCTGAGTATTTTATTATTGATTACCGGTAGTGATATAACAAGTAAAAATGAAAATGTTATGAAATTTGAATTAATAGAATTACCTTATGATTCAGGAGCCTTAGCCCCTGTCATTAGTAAACAAACCATAGAGCTTCATCATGGGAAGCATTTGCAGGCTTATGTCAATAAGCTAAATGAACTAATCCCGGGAACCAGGTTTGAGAATGCCGATCTGGAAACTATTGTTAAAGAATCGGATGGCGCTATTTTCAACAATGCCGGTCAAATATTAAATCATAACCTCTATTTTACTCAATTTTCCCCCAACGGTGGTGGTGATCCTACCGGTCCGCTGGCAGAAGCCATTAATGCTACCTGGGGATCTTTTGAAGCTTTTAAAAAAGAATTTGTAGACTCTGGTGTGGCCTTATTCGGATCCGGATGGGTGTGGCTGGCTAAGGATGATAAGGGAAGCCTTTCCATTACCAAAGAGGCTAATGGCAGCAATCCGGTAGTAAAAGGATTAACTCCACTGTTAGGATTTGATGTCTGGGAACATGCTTATTACTTAGATTACCAGAACCGGAGGGTAGATCACTTAAATGAATTGTGGAAAATTATTGACTGGGATGCAGTCAACAAAAGATATTAATATATAAGAATCCTAATACCATACAAAGCTGCCTTGAAATCACTCTGGCAGCTTTTTTTATGGTAGATAAATAAGTTATAACTATGAAAGTAGCTCAATTAACGAAAGAAGAATTTTTGCAAAAGGTTGCCAATTATGAGAGTAATCCGGAAGAATGAAAATTTTTAGGTGACAAACCATGTATTGTCGACTTCTATGCCGACTGGTGTGGTCCCTGTAAGATGGTGGCTCCTGTCTTGGAAGAATTAGCAGAAGAATATAACGGACAGATTGATATTTATAAAGTAGATACGGAAAAAGAAGAAGAGTTATCGGCTATATTCGGAGTAAGAAGTATTCCCACTTTGCTATTCTGTCCCTTGGATGACCATCCTCAATTTCTCCGGGGGGGGCTGTCAGTAAAGCGGATTTACAAAAAGCGATTCAAGACGTATTATTAAATAACCCTGACTGCTAAACTATTCCTATCTCCTTTATGAAGATAGAGTTACCTACAATAAGATATAATAATATGGAAAAGAAGAGAAAGGGTCTTTTTGCTTTTTCTTTCATATTATTATATCTTTGTTGAAAAACCTGACCATATGACTGTAAAAACGAAACTACAATCTCTCCCACTATATTTACAGATACTTTTTGGCATGATAGGAGAAATTCTCCTGGGAATTATTTGTCTCTATTTTAATGGTGAACAATTTGTTTAGGATTGGATTCGTCCCTGGGGGCAGGTGTTTATTCGTCTATTGCAACTGATTGCCATTCCACTGGTTTTTATTTCTTTAGTAAAAGGCATAACCGGATTGAATGATATCAGTAAGTTTTCTCAAATGGGAGGAAGAACCATTCTTCTGTATATGTTTACTACAGTAGTAGCTGTCACCATAGGATTAAGTGTGGGTTCTATTATAAAGCCCGGGAAATTAGTCAACCGTTCTGAAGTGGCCCATTTACAGGAAAGTTATCTGTTCATAGTGGAAGAACAAAAATTAATTGCTGAGATCACTCAGGAACAAGGCCCTCTTTCTTTCCTGAATGATATTATCCCGAACAATATCATTAGTGCTGCTTCGGACAATTCCAAGATGTTACAGGTTATTTTCTTTGCTGTTTTCTTTGGTCTGGCCACCCTGACCGTTGCTCCGGAAAGGGTAAAACCTGTTATTTTACTCTTTGAAGGATTAAATGATGTCATCCTGAAAATGGTGGACTATATCATCCGGTTTGCTCCTTTAGGAGTATTGTCACTCATGGCCGGACTGGTCACTGATTTTAACGGAGATGCCAGTATCTTCAGTGCCCTGGCGGTATATGCATTAACCGTAATAGGTGGGTTATGTATTCTTATTTTCATTTTTTATCCTTCTCTGATCCACTTTTTTACGAAAATAAAGGTAAGGGATTTCCTGCGTGCTATTTATCCTGTGCAATTATTTGCTTTCACCACCAGTAGTAGTGCTGCGACCCTTCCATTGACTATGGAAACTATTGAAACCAAATTGCATATTTCCAAAGAGGTGAGTTCTTTTGTCCTTCCTGTAGGGACTACTATAAATATGGATGGAACCAGTTGTTACTAATCCATTGCCATTCTCTTTATTGCCCAGGTATTAGGCATTGATTTAGGCTTGCAACAAATCCTGATCGTCGTTTTCATGACTGTCCTTTCTTCTATCGGTACTCCTGCCATTCCGGGAGGCAGTTATGTGATCCTGACCATGGTACTTACTTCTGTAGGTATTCCGGCAGAAGGATTGGCTCTTATTTTAGGAATTGACCGTCCGTTAGATATGTTGAGAACTGCAGTAAATGTAACAGGGGATACGGCTGTGGCTACTATTATTGACAGGAAATAATAGACTTATTATTCTATCTTAATAAGTAGAGTATCCGGTAGTAGTATATGATGTATCTGCTGCCATATCCTACTTATTTTTCCCTGACATAACGCTTCCATCTAATAAACCATATCCCATAAAAAAGGCTATCCTTTGCGGGGATAGCCTTGATTTTATATATGACAGATTTTATTTATCTGTTATTCATTTTAGCTTCTATTGCTTCGAATTCATCATTCATATTCAGGTTATAATAGATACTTCTCAAAGCAGTCATAGGTTCTGTATCATCCGGATTTAACTGATGTGCTTTTTCAAAGTAGGGCAATGCTTTACGGAAGTATTCTTTAGCTTTTGCCGATTCTTCCTGATATTGTTTTGCGTCACTGATCATATTGGCATCTCCTAATTTATTTACCGCCTGGTTGTAATAGATACGGCCCAGGTTAGACATGGCATCTGTATAATTCGGATCTAATTCCAGTGCTTTGGCAAAATAGGTTTCAGCATTGTCATAATCTTTTAATCCTGATTCATATACTCTACCCATTACATCATACAATTGCGCATTGTTTGGTTCCTGAGCTATCGCTGTGTTCAGATATTGAAGTGCTTCTTCGTTTTTATCGGCATAGATATAATTGTTGATTAAGCTCATCAGGTAGTATTTTTCTTCCGGATATTTAGCCATCCCTTCTTTTAGGGTTCTTTCCAGGTTTTCATTATCCTGCAATTGCTCATATTCATAAGCCAGATATTGATATACATCATTCCCTCTGAACCCCGTCTCTTTAGCACGTTCCAGAGCGGCAATAGCTAACTGAGGATTTTCCATCTGAGTAGCCGCCACTGCTGCATAAAACTGTACCGTCATAAAGTTAGAGTCTCTTTCTGCAGTTGGCTCTCCTTTGAACATAGGAAGATTCGATATCTGCAGATATTGATCAAAGAATTCATAGGCTTTTTTATAATCTCTTTCATCAAAATAGTAAGCGCCTCCATTGATATAATACACATGGTTTGCACTTAATGTATTTTTGATATCTTTTGCGAATCTTGGTTTTACTTTACCTTTTTCGTTAGGCAACTGATCCAGGTCATATGCTTTTACGAAATAAGGCAGAATATTGATCAACGCTTCATACATAACCGGTTCATTAGGTTCCTGTCCCAATACCTGTTTGGTTCTTTCTGTACTGAACTGCTGATCTTCAATAAAACCAGCGACATACCAGGTTTTAGCATCATCCTTAGATTCAGGATTTTCCAACGCTCCTTTTATCAGAGCTCTTGCTTCGTCAAAATTGTTACTTTTAGCACTGTTCTGCGCGTCATTTACGGCTTTTTTCTGTGCAAAAGATGCAGATGCAGCCACGCAAAGTGCAACTGTTAATAATACTCGTTTCATGCGATAGTCATTTGAGATTAATATTTCTATTTTACTTTATTTTCACAAACCTTATTCTTCTGCAGTCTCTTCTTCTGATTCTTCCTGATCATTTGTTACCTCTTCTGTGATATCATCCGGCAACATCTGGATCGGATTAACAGCAGCTTCCATAGCTTCCACTTCTGCCTTTTCTTCTACCAGCTCTTCACCTTCATCAGATAAGACTTTACATACAGAGGCAATTTCATCATGACGTTTTTCCAGATTGATCAGGCGAACTCCCTGTGTAGCACGGCCAATAATATTCAGATCCGTTACTTTTAAACGAATAATAATACCGGATTTATTAATAATCATTAAGTCATTCTCTTCCGTTACATTCTTAATGGCGACTAATTTACCTGTTTTCTCGGTAATATTAATTGTTTTTACCCCTTTACCGCCACGATTGGTCATACGGTAATCATCTATATTGGACCGTTTACCATATCCCTGTTCGGAAACAACCAGAACGGACTCTTTTTCTTTGTTTTTTACACAGATCATTCCTACCACTTCATCAGCCGGATCATCGTCCAGTGTCATACCTCTCACTCCGGAAGCGGTACGTCCCATCACACGTACGGCACTTTCATGGAAACGAATAGCCCGTCCGTTACGGTTAGCGATCAGCACTTCATTATCTCCGTTTGTCATCCGCACGTCAATCAGTCCATCGCCTTCCCGTAAGGTGATGGCGTTTACTCCATTCTGTCGAGGACGTGAATAGGCTTCCAGAATGGTTTTCTTTATCACGCCTTTTTTAGTACAGAACAACAGGTAATGTGAATTGATAAATTCCGTGTCGGAAGTCAGTCGTTTCACACGAATAAAGGCATTTACTTTATCATCCGGCTCAATATTAAGCAGGTTTTGAATAGCTCGTCCTTTCGCATTCTTTGCTCCTTTCGGAATATCATATACTTTTAACCAGTAACATTTACCTTTGGCTGTAAAAATAAGCAATGTGGCATGCATAGATGCCGGATAGATATATTGTACGAAATCTTCATCACGGGTTTCCGAACCTTTCGCTCCTACTCCTCCACGCCCCTGTGCCCGGAAGTCCCTGAGTGGAGTACGTTTAATATAGCCTAAGTGCGAAATCGTAATAATCATCTCATCATCTGCATAGAAATCTTCCGGATTTAACTCTTCAGAAGCATATACGATATCTGTTCTACGTTCATCCCCATATTTATCTTTTACTTCCTGAAGCTCATCTTTAACCACTTGCATACAGATATCCTCATTTTCAAGGATTTCCTTTAAGTAAGCGATCAGTTTCGCAATTTCTTCATATTCAGCACGCAGTTTATCCTGTTCCAGACCTGTCAGGTGGCGCAGTCTCATCTCTACGATAGCATGTGCCTGTACTTCTGTCAATCCGAAACGTTCAATTAAATTAGCAATCGCTTCCTGTGGGCTTTTAGAAGCCTTTATAATAGCTATTACTTCATCAATATGATCCGATGCAATAATCAATCCTTCTAAAATATGTGCCCTTTCTTCTGCCTTTCTCAGATCAAATTTAGTTCTGCGGATTACCACTTCACGGCGATGATCCACAAAGGCTTTGATCATATGTTTCAGGTTCAGTTGTTTAGGGCGTCCATTGACCAGAGCAATATTATTCATACTAAATGAAGACTGTAGGGCAGTTAACTTATACAGTTTATTTAATACGACTCCCGGATTGGCATCCCGCTTCACGTCTACGACGATACGCATCCCGTGTCTGTCAGATTCATCATTTACGTTAGAGATACCTTCCAGACGTTTATCATTGACCAGATCCGCTATATGCTTAATCAGTTCAGCCTTATTAACCAGATAAGGGATTTCTGAAATAATGATCTTTTCATGATTTCCTTCTGTTTCAATTTCTGCCTTTCCACGAAGAATAATACGTCCTCTACCGGTTTCAAACGCTTCCTTTACGCCCGCATACCCATAAATAGTGGCCCCCGTTGGAAAATCCGGAGCTTTCACATATTCCATCAGCTCTTCTATCTCAATTTCTCCCCTGGCATCAATATAGGCCATGGAAGCATCCAATACTTCCGACATATTATGAGGCGGCATATTCGTTGCCATACCTACCGCAATACCAGAAGCACCATTTACCAATAAATTAGGAATCCGGGTAGGTAGAACAGTAGGTTCTTTCAGGGTATCATCAAAGTTAAGTTGAAAATCTACGGTATCTTTATCAATATCCCGTAGCATTTCTTCTGCAAGTTTACTTAAACGGGCTTCCGTATAACGCATGGCAGCCGGACTGTCTCCATCCACTGAACCAAAGTTACCCTGACCGTCTACTAAGGGATAGCGTAATGACCATTTCTGTGCCATACGTACCATTGCAAAGTACACAGAACTATCTCCGTGCGGATGGTACTTACCTAAAACTTCACCAACAATTCTTGCAGATTTTTTATAAGGTTTATTGGATGTATTTCCCAGTTCGTTCATTCCAAATAACACACGACGGTGAACCGGTTTGAAACCATCCCTTACATCAGGAAGAGCACGTGAAACGATAACAGACATTGAATAATCAATGTATGCCGACTTCATTTCTTCCTCGATGTTGACCTTTATAATTCTGTCTTGATCAACCATTTAGTTTTATATTAATTACACTCAGTTACTTTTCGTCCAAAAAGTGTACTAAGGTAAGGCTTTTCCTAATATTACGAAAAATTTTACGGGTAAATTTTACAGTTTTAAGCCTATAGAATTTACCCTGGAAGTAATGTAGACCAGAAAAGTCCTGGATAGTTTAAAACGAAAAAAATGAAAAAGAAAAGAAAAATATAAGAACAGGCTAAACCGGTCTTTTATCTGTCAGGTTTCTTTTTAAAACCGTCTTTTTTCCTTTAAAAATTCCTATATTGCAGTAAAATATGGACAAAAAAGGATATTTTCAACATTGGTACGAATTTTGCTGTTATATATAAAATTAATAATAGGTATATAGTATATAAAATAATATGAAGAATAACTATTCAAAACGATTGATGGATGTTTTGAAATATAGCCGTGAAGAAGCGGCCCGGTTACAGAACAGTTACATCGGACCGGAACATTTAATGCTTGGTATTATTAGGGATGGTGAAGGGAAAGCCATACGAATACTGAACGAACTGCATACGGATCTTTCGGATATTAAAAGTAATATTGAACAAAACATAAAAAACACGTTTGATACAGACGAAAACGGGAATCAGGAAATAGCCATAAGCAAAACTACAGAACGAGTTTTACGCATGAGTATACTGGAAGCCCGTTTGTTTAGAAGTGAAGAAACAGGTACAGAGCATTTACTACTTGCCATATTGAAAGAAGAATTTAATGTGGCAGCGAAAGTATTAGGTGATGCCGGAATAACGTATCGCTCCGTTTACAATAAATTAGTAAATATTACCGGTATGAAAGAAATGGAAGATGTCATGGAAGAGGAAGAAGAGATTGTAGATGGATTTACGGATGATGATAATGACGATAATGAGGAAGCATTTTTTGCCCGGAGAGAAACTCCCCGTTCTTCCGGATTAGGAGCTACTCAGTCCAAATTGCCGAATGATACCCCTGTATTAGATAATTTCGGTACGGATATGACCCGTGCTGCTGCAGAAAACCGATTAGATCCCATTGTCGGACGGGAAAAAGAGATTGAACGTCTTGCACAGATCTTAAGCCGCAAAAAAAAGAATAATCCGGTACTGATCGGTGAACCCGGCGTTGGAAAATCAGCTATTGTTGAAGGACTTGCCTTGCGTATTATTCAACGGAAGGTTTCCCGGGTATTATTTGATAAGCGACTGATCAGCCTGGATATGGCCTCTATTGTAGCCGGAACCAAATACCGCGGACAATTTGAAGAGCGCATTAAGGCAATTTTGAATGAATTATCCAAGAATCCGAACATTATTCTGTTCATTGATGAGATTCATACCATTGTAGGAGCCGGTTCTGCGTCCGGATCTATGGATGCTGCCAATATGCTGAAACCGGCTTTAGCCAGAGGAGAAATCCAGTGTATCGGTGCTACTACGTTAGATGAATATCGCAAGAATATTGAAAAGGATGGAGCGTTGGAACGCCGTTTCCAGAAAGTAATTGTAGATCCGACCACGGCTGAAGAGACCCTTCAGATCCTGAACAATATCAAGCCCAGATATGAGGAGCATCATAATGCAGTCTACACGGAAGAAGCCTTACAGGCATGTGTAAATCTTACGGATAGATATATCAGTGACAGGAATTTTCCGGACAAAGCAATTGACGCAATGGATGAGGCCGGTTCCCGTGTCCATATATTCAATATTATTGTTCCTAAAAGTATTAAAGAATTAGAAGCAAAAATAGAGGATACCAAAGCAGAGAAGTTAGCCGCTGTGAAATCTCAGAACTTTGAATTAGCTGCCAGTTTCCGGGATCAGGAACGTCAGTTCCTTTTGCAGTTAGAAGCTGCCAAAGCCAAATGGGAACAGGAGCTACAGGAACAGAGAGAAACAGTAGATGAGGAAAAAGTGGCGGAAGTAGTAGCCATGATGTCAGGTGTCCCTGTACAGCGAATTGCTAAAGCGGAGAACCTGAAATTGCTTGAAATGGGTGAAATGCTTAAGAGTAAAGTGATTGGCCAGGATGAAGCTGTACAGAAAGTGGTGAAAGCCATTCAACGCAACCGGGTAGGATTAAAAGATCCGAATAAACCGATTGGAACCTTTATGTTTTTAGGACCTACCGGAGTAGGTAAAACCCACCTGGCAAAGAAACTGGCTGAATACCTGTTTGACTCTTCGGATGCCCTGATCCGTATAGATATGAGTGAATATCTGGAGAAATTTGCCGTTTCCCGCCTGATCGGTGCACCTCCGGGATATGTAGGATATGAAGAGGGAGGACAGCTAACAGAGAAAGTGCGTCGTAAACCTTATTCTGTGGTCTTACTGGATGAGATCGAAAAAGCCCATCCGGATGTATTTAACCTCCTGTTGCAGGTGCTGGATGAAGGAAGACTAACAGATAGTTTAGGCAGGCGGATCGACTTTAAAAATACAATCCTGATCTTAACCTCCAATATCGGTACACGACAGTTAAAAGACTTCGGGCGTGGCGTAGGTTTCAATACGCAACAAGAGGGAGAAGCAGATAAGGAGTTCTCCCGTGGAGTGATTCAGAAGGCCCTTAATAAGGCATTTGCTCCTGAATTCCTGAATCGTATTGATGATATCATTATGTTTGACCAGTTAGATAAAGAAGCGATCCACAAGATCATTGATATTGAACTGGAAGGATTATATGACCGGGTTGAGAAGTTAGGATACACATTGGTCATTACCGAAGAAGCAAAAGATTTCATTGCTACCAAAGGCTATGATATCCAGTTTGGAGCCCGGCCTTTGAAACGTGCGATCCAGAAATATCTGGAAGACGAAATGGCTGAAATGATTATCCGGGCTTCTGTAACCGAGGGTGATACAATACTGGTAGGTTTTAATGAACAAGACCAGCAGATCACGACAGAGATCCAAAAGAATAATCCCTAATCAATCAACGGAAAGTGAAAAGCAATGTAGAGAATAGACAACTTTTCACTTTTCGTTTTTTATTTTTTATTTTTTTAAAATATATTCTGCAATTTTGTCAGACTTTCATGCCTGGCATTTTTTTTGTCTTTTCATAAGCAGCTAAAAATAAACATTAACAATAAAAATATATTTTTATGGCACAACAAGGACATATTGGAGTTACCAGTGAAAACATTTTCCCTATTATCAAGAAATTTTTATATAGTGATCATGAGATTTTCCTGCGTGAGTTAGTATCCAATGCAGTAGATGCAACCCAAAAATTAAAGACACTGGCTTCGGTAGGTGAATTTAAAGGTGAATTAGGTGACCTGACGATCCATGTCAAACTGGATAAAAATACCATTACCATCTCTGACCGTGGAATCGGGATGACTGCCGAAGAAATTGATAAATATATCAATCAAATTGCATTTTCGGGAGCAGAAGAGTTTGTAGAAAAGTATAAAAACGATGCTGCTGCCATCATTGGCCATTTTGGATTAGGATTCTACTCCTCATTTATGGTCTCTAAAAAAGTAGAAATTGTTACCCGTTCTTATAAAGAAGGAGCCGTTCCCATGAAGTGGAGTTGTGACGGTACACCGGAATATACTCTGGAAGAGACGGAAAAAGCAGATCGTGGTACCGATATTATCCTGTATATCGATGATGAAAATAAAGATTTCCTGAACAAAGATAAAATTAATGGTCTGTTAACCAAATATTGCCGGTTCCTGCCGGTTCCTATTGCTTTTGGTAAAAAACAGGAATGGAAAGATGGTAAGTATGTAGATACCGATGAAGATAATATCGTTAATGATACCACCCCGGCCTGGGTACGTAAACCTGCGGATATGTCGGAGGAGGATTATAAGAAATTCTACCGGGATCTGTATCCTATGACAGAGGAGCCTCTTTTCTGGATACATCTGAACGTAGATTATCCGTTTAATTTAACCGGTATCCTATATTTCCCGCGTATCAAAAATAATCTGGATCTGAACCATAATAAAATCCAGCTATACAGCAATCAGGTATTTGTAACCGATTCAGTAGAAGGCATCGTACCGGAATTTCTGACCTTGCTTCATGGTGTGTTGGATTCACCGGATATTCCATTGAATGTATCCCGTTCTTATCTGCAGAGCGATCATAATGTGAAAAAGATTTCTAATCATATCACTAAAAAAGTAGCAGATCGTCTGGAAGAAATATTTAAGTCTGACAGAGCCCAGTTCGAAGAAAAATGGGATAGCCTTAAGTTATTTATTCAGTATGGCATGTTAAGCGATGAAAAATTCTATGATCGTGCGGCCAAATTTGCTCTCTTCAAAGATGTGAATGGAAAATACTATACTTTTGAAGAATATAAAACACTTATCAAAGAGGATCAGACCGATAAAACAGGTAATTTGATTTACCTGTATACAACGAATCTGGATGAACAATATAGCTATATTCAGGCTGCTAAAGATAAGGGATATAGTGTATTATTGATGGATGGCCAATTAGATATCCATGCAGTAGGGCAGCTGGAACAAAAGTTCGAGAAAACTCACTTTGTCCGTGTAGACAGTGATACAATTGATAACCTGATTAAAAAAGATGATACAAATAAAGTAACACTTACAGAAGAACAGAAAAACGCCCTCCAGGAAATATTCAAAAGCCAGGTGCCTGCGATTAACAAAGTAGACTTTTATGTTACTTTTGAAGCATTGGGCGAAAATGCAAATCCTGTTATGCTTACTCAAAGTGAATATATGCGCAGAATGCGTGAAATGTCAGCAATGCAACCAGGTATGTCTTTTTACGGTGAATTACCTGACAGCTACAATCTTGTATTAAATACAGATCATGAACTGGTTAAGCAGGTATTGGCAGATGAAGAAAAAGAGTGTGCCGGTAAATTAAGTCCTATCCAGGCAGATATTAAAGGCTGGGAAGCCCGGCAGGCGGATTTGCAGGAAGAACAAAGCAAGAAAAAAGACGAGGAAATCTCAGCACAGGAAAAAGAAGATCTTGAAAATACCAGACGTAAAATTGATGAACTCCGTAACCAACAAAATGAAATCTTAGCAGCTTATGCTTCTCAGAACAAGATGGTCAGCCAGTTGATAGATCTTGCCCTGTTAAGTAATGGTATGTTAAAAGGAGAAGCATTAAGCCGCTTTATTAAACGCAGTGTGCAGATGATTAAATAATTTATATGATTATCCGCATACTGTCCGTTGATTTATTGAACATCATATGAATGTT
>JAJQFE010000051.1 GCA_021201295.1 Tannerellaceae bacterium
TATCTTTTTTATCTCTTCAAAAGTCAGGTCCGGTTGCTTTTTAGCCATATCATCTGCATAAAAGCACATGGCACACTTAGCATTACATTTTCCTGTAACGAACAAAAAGACGGATTCCAGTTTTCTTTTAGAACTCATGGTCTGAAAGGAACTTCCTTTGCGTTTTGATTCCATAGATATAGAGTTGTTTTTTTAATTTATTGTTCTTAATTGTATGGATTATATTATATGTATGCCCAGAATTTAAAAATAGTGAGAGGGAAATGTTTTATATTTTATTTTTTATATGTTGTTTGATCACATTACTCTGTATCTGCATGGTATAAAGACCCAGCCGGTTCTAACCGGATGCTGTAGGCCAGATAAATACAGAGAACAAATATCTGTCTATATTTGGTGGGTATCAATGTCTGTTTTTGGGTTTGTATGTTCTGTTTTTAAGATTTACTATTTTTTATTTACACTTCCGGTGAACTTAGTTAACGCTCATCAGAGCCGTTTCCATATAAAAATAAGGGAATAAAAATCAGGAATCTCTTCTGGGTATTGTGGGTTATAAAGTATAACAAACTAAGACTTTCATATTTAAATAAGCTGAATTATTATGTACCTTTGCCCTCTCGATTGAAAAAGTTAGATGAAGACAGAGAACAATTTTGGCAGGTTACTTACTTTATTATTTTTAACCCTGTTTATCTGTGTGGGTTTATACTGGTTACCGGACCGGATCTTCGGGCAGAAGATTAAAAAGGTAGACCTGTTTTCTGATATACGCCAGAAACCGGAACCTCTTTCTCTGGATTCTTTTCTTGTTCAATTGGAACAGGCGGATACCCTGATCATAGATTCGGTAACTATTCGGGATTCTATTATCCAGGCAGGTATCATGGATTCTATGGTACTGGTTGTCCGTGATTCTTTATATCATGCTTTATATGCTTTACAAGGAGGGGACTCGTCAGGAACCCGGATTGAGGACTATTCAGTAGGAAGGATCGGATTGAAACGTTTTTTTGATGCCTTGAATCAAAGCCGTTCTATGGACCGGCCCGTACGGATTGCCTTTATGGGAGATTCGTTTATTGAAGGAGATATTATAGTTGCTGATTTTCGGGAAACCATGCAGAAAGAGTTCGGAGGCCATGGGGTGGGATTTGTGCCGCTTTCTTCCGTAGCCTCACAATTCCGGCCTACTATTGATCAGAAGGCCAAAGGTTGGGAGAGACATTCTGTTTTGTCGGATAAGGAGTTTTCGTACGTACTGTCCGGGATGTTATTTGAAGCGGTGGAGGAAGAAGTTTCTGTTTCCTTTAAGACAGTAGATCGCTATCCTTCTCTGAAAGAGGTCTCTTCATTGAAATTTCTTTATCAGTATGATAAAGAAGTAGAGATGAAACTGACCTATAATGGTTCTGAAGATACGCTTCATAGTTTTTTACCTTCGGCTCAACAAGTGGGACAATATGTTCTGGAAGACCGGATTACTGAAGGGACATTGACTTTGACGGGTGCAACCGGGTTACGTGCTTTAGGGATTGCTCTGGAAGATGACCAGGGCGTGATTGTGGATAATTTTTCTTTACGGGGAAACTCCGGTTTATTACTGATGCATCTGGATTCAGCTCAGTGTAGATCTTTTCAGGAAATACGCCCGTATGACCTGATCGTTCTGCAGTACGGATTAAATATTGTGTATGAAGAGATGCTGCAATATGGCTGGTATAGGAAACGGATGGTGGAAGTTGTCCGGCATGTGAGAAATTGTTTCCCGGATACGGATATTCTTATGCTGGGTGTCTCTGACCGGAGTTACCAATATGAAGGAGAGTTCCTGACTATGCCTGCCGTATTGGCTCTTTTGCATGCCCAGCGCCAGGCTGCTAAACAGGTCGGGGTGCCTTTCTGGAATGTATTCGGGGCGATGGGCGGAGAGAATAGTATGGTTGAATTTGTGGAAAAGAATTGGGCCAGTAAAGATTACACTCATTTAAGTTTCCGGGGTGGCCGCGAAATAGCAAAAGCATTGTTTGAGGCTTTGAAACTGGAAAAAGAGTTTTATGATGAAGCAGCAGATGCGGATTAAAAGATATATATATAATTGGCAGTATGCTTGTCGTTTTGGTCATGACAGGTATCCATTTTTCTGCGGATACCTGCAAAGACAATACCCGGTTACAAACTCCTCCCGTAGAACGGATCCGGAGAATCCTGCCGGCGGATACTGTGCGTTCTCAACTGGATTTTTTAGTAGATTCACTCTGTACGATCCTGGATCCTGCCCATTCACTGGACAGATTTTTTTCTGAATTAATGTACCTGGAAGAGGGAAAGGATACGGTATTGACGATTGTTCATGTAGGAGATTCCCATATCCAGGCAGGCTCGTTTCCGGGCCGGATGATGCGGCTTATGCAGGAACAATACGGAAATGCAGGACGTGGCTGGATTGCTCCTTTTAAACTGAGCCGTTCGAATGAGCCGGATGATTATTTTATTTCTTCTTCAGTGAAAGAATGGACTGCCGGACGATGTATCCAACGAATTCAGAAATATCCTGTCGGACCGGGAGGTATAGGGATCCAGACCGTGTCACCCTTTGTGGATTTTGATATTGTGATTGCTCCGAATAATGGAGCGGGATATACCTTTAACCAGGTGGTTTTGTACCGGGGAGATGATTCTATGCCTATGCTACCGGCAGGAACCCTGAAAGATTCTGTCCGGATCTTTCCCGGAAGTATAGGGGAAACAGGAGAGGTACTTATGGATACGTTTCGTATTTCCTGTCTGACAGATAGTCTTCAGTTACAAAGTACACGCCGTAAACCCGGTACGGATGAATTATTCCCTGCTCAGGCATTTACGAATCTATATTATGGCTTTAGTCTGACCAACGGTGAGCCGGGTATTCTCTATCATTCTGTAGGAGTAAATGGAGCCATGTTTGTGAATTATACGGATGAAGCCTATATTCGCAGGTTAGCTTTATTACGCCCTTCTTTGCTGATCATTTCTTTAGGTACGAATGAGACGTCTGGGAAATGGTTTCAAAAGGCTGAATTTACCGGACAGGTAAAAGATTTTCTTAATCTGGTAGAGAAATATCTGCCGGATACGCCTATTCTACTGACTACTCCTCCGGAATGTTATAAACGGTACTGGGAAAATAAAAAACGAAAATATACCCGTAATGCTTTAACGGAACAGGCTGCGGATGCGATTGTGCAAGTTGCTCAGGAAAAAGGGTTAGCCTGTTGGGATCTGTTTGCTGCTACTGGCGGCCGTTCTTCCGCTGAAAAATGGTATGCCGGAAAATGGATGAGTACTGACCGGATCCATTTCACTAAAGAAGGATATAGTGAACAGGGTGTATTACTGTTCCGGTCATTGATGAAACGGAAAAAAGAGTTGGAAAAAGAACAGGCAGGTAGTTTTTAAATGCCAGCCTGATCAGGAGGAGAACTCTAAAATATGGAAAAACGTGGATGAATTGATTTCTAAATTACCGGCTGTTCTGGAACAGCTACGTCTATACTTTAGCCAGTTATCCCTGTACAAACTGGGAGATCTGCTGGTGTACCAGTCGAATGCTCCCATGCTATTCAGCAGTGGATTGTTCTTTTTCCTGTTTATGGAATTTCTGATGATTTATATGTCACTTCGTAAACAGACGCTGGCGAGAATTATGTATGTCACTCTTTTTTCTCTTTATTTTTATTATAAAAGTAGTGGGATCTGGTTTGTCCTCCTTTTGTTTACGGCTACTTCTGATTTTATTATCGGGGAAGCGATTGAACATGCCCGAAGAGTCTGGATGCGGAAGTGCCTGGTGACTCTGAGCCTGTGTATTAATCTGGGTATGCTGGCCTATTTTAAATATTTTAATTTTCTCTATCATCTGGTTTGTGACATGGGGAATGAGTTGGGATATCTGATAGGGAACAGCACATGGCAAAGCCTCCATTATGAAAAAATGGATATTTTTCTTCCGGTAGGGATCTCTTTTTTTACTTTCCAGTCTTTAAGTTATATTATCGATATTTACAGAGGACGGATTCATCCGTTACGGCGGTGAATAGACTATGTCTTTTATGTTTCATTTTTTCCACAGCTGGTAGCTGGGCCGATTGTTCGGGCACGGGATTTTATTCCTCAGATCTATAAGAATCCCACGGTGAACCGGGAACAGTTCGGAGAGGGTTTGTTTCTGATTCTTTGCGGATTATTTAAAAAAGCGGTGATCTCTGATTATATCAGTCTGAATTTTGTCGACCGGGTGTTTGATGCTCCTTTATTATATACAGGAGTGGAAAACCTGCTGGGACTTTACGGATATGCTTTACAGATCTATTGTGATTTTTCCGGTTATTCGGATATGGCGATCGGCATTGCTCTCCTGTTAGGTCTCCGGTTCAATATTAATTTTGATTCTCCTTATCAGTCAGCTACTATTACGGAGTTCTGGCGTCGCTGGCACATTTCTCTTTCTTCCTGGTTGAAGGATTATTTATATATTTCTTTAGGGGGAAACCGGAAGGGAAAGTTCCGGACGTATGTGAATCTTTTTATTACCATGTTATTAGGAGGTTTATGGCATGGAGCTTCATTGCGTTTTGTTTTATGGGGCGCTTTGCATGGGGTTTCCCTTGCCATCCATAAGTTTCTGATGAGTTGCTTTCCTTCGTTGAAACCGGTAGGAAGTGATATGTCGTGGGGACATCGTGTGATAGGTATGGTTATTACTTTTCACCTGGTATGTTTTGGATGGATCTTTTTCCGGGCAGATAATATGCAAATAGCCGGAGACATGTTATCGCAGATTATTTATCATTTCCATCCGGAGGTCTTTCCTCAGTTTGTGGCAGGATATACAGGCATATGTTTCCTGATGGTCCTGGGCTATCTGTTTCACTTTATGCCGAAGTCTATGGAATCGGGAATGCAGATAGTAGTCACCCGGTCTCCTTTATGCATCCAGGTGTTGATGGTTGTTTTGGCTATCTTTATTGTGGTGCAGGTAAAAAGTGCAGGTGTGCAGCCGTTTATCTATTTTCAGTTCTGATCCGTCCTGCACACTCTATAAAAAATCATCCCGATAATAAAACAGCGGCTGTTCTTTCTAAATCAGACAGTCGCTTTTTTATTCTATGTTAATCTCTGTTTGAGTAATACTTCAGGAACTGGGCCCGTTCGTACAGACTGGGATCCGGAATATTGGCATAGTTGAGTTTACCTCTGAATTCAGAGAGTGCAAAATACTGCTTTTGTTGCATCCATTCTTCCAGGCCATTAATCATTTGGCTGATCAGATCTGCACTGTGGGCATATAACGCACTACATATCTGTACGGCTGAGGCTCCGGCCAGTATGCACTTGATAATATCTTCCCATTCATGTATTCCTGTGGAAGCTGCGATAGATATATCGGGTATTTTACCGGATACGATTCCTGTCCAGCGTAATGTATCGCTCAAGTCGGAATGGCTGCTGAATACATTTCCGGAAACCATTTGTATTTTGTTTATGTCAATGTCTGGTTGATAGAACCGGTTAAACAGCACTACTCCATCTGCACCATTAATCTTTAACAGATGAATAAGTGCGGGAATATTACCGGAAGCTTTTCCTAATTTCAGAATGACCGGAAGAGTTACTACCTCTTTCACTCTTCGTAGAATTTTGATATATAATTCACGGGTTACATCATAATCCTGGGTTAAATCTGTTTCCAGAAAGAATATGTTCAATTCCAGCGTATCGGCACCTGTTTTCTGGATATATTTTGCAAATTCAATCCAGGCATCAGATTTATAACAATTGATGCTTGCTATAATGGGAATCGTACAGATTTCTTTTGTTTTTTTTGATCAGATCCAGATACTCCTGTATCTGATTAGATCGTACATATTCGTGAATATAATCTGCCGCTTCCGGATAATCGGAATCCTGCATAAGCTTTGTACTTTGGAGATCCATCTGTTCTTCAAATAAAGATTTCAAAACTACAGCACCTGCCCCTGCTTTTTCAAATTTCTTGATCCGTTCCGGATGTCTGGTTAAGCCTGAACTTCCGACGATAAGGGGATTGCGAAGATTCAATCCGGCGTATGTTGTGTTTATATCTATCATGTCCGATTCAATTATGTTTAACATCTATCGTATTACACAAATATACATATTTATTCTATCTGAGTGAATAGTCTTTTTATAAAAAGGTTAAATCCGATAAACTTTCCTATTCCCGTTCCCCAAAGATACTGGTGCCGATCCGTACCATTGTACTTCCTTCTTCTATGGCAATTTGGTAGTCATGGCTCATTCCCATAGATAATTCTTTAAAACAAGGGGTGTGGAGGAATATTGTTTTTTTCAATTTTGTAAACAGATGGGATAAGGTACTGAACTCATCCCGTATGACCTTTTCATTTTCCGTATAGGTTGCCATACTCATCAGGCCGCAAATCCGAATGTTTTCTAACTTTTCCCATTCCCTGCTTTTACAGAAATCCAGACATTCCTGAGGACTAAATCCGTGTTTACTTTCTTCCCGGGCTATATGGACTTCGAGTAATACCCGGATAATCTGGTTGTTTTTGATCGCTTGTTTGTTGATCTCCTGTAAAAGTTTCAGGGAGTCTACACTATGGATCATATGAATGAATGGGGCAATATCTTTTACTTTGTTGGTCTGTAGAGTCCCGATAAAGTGCCATTCAATATCCTGTGGTAATTCTTTTTGTTTGGCGGTCAGTTCCTGTACACGACTTTCCCCAAAGACTCTTTGGCCGGCATCGTAGGCTTCCCGGAGAGCGTCTACAGGATGAAATTTAGAAACAGCAATCAGAGTCACTCCTAGTGGAAGTGACTCATAAAATTGAGTGATATTTCTTGTGATGCTCATTGTTTTTGTTCAGCTATCAGTTCTTCTTCTGATTTCTCTTTACTACCTCCTCCTGTTGAGAATGGAAATACATCCATCAGTGGAGTCTCTGTTACGGAGGCAATCGTATAATCAGCCAATGTACCTTTCATGCCTTCTTCCAAAACAGCAATAGCTTCTTTCAGTGTACTGGCCTGTGCCAGCATGCTGGCTGCTGTTTTTTTCTCAGCGCCACTTTTTTCATCTAAGGAAATAAAATAGACTTTTATACGGAAAAAACGATCTCCTGTTTCATTAAAAAACAATTCCGATAAGCGTGCCCGTTTAATATCCGCAATGGTAAATTCTCCGGAGATATAGGGACGGATCTCCTCAATGATGCGGGCTTCTGCTTCTGTAAATGATAAAGCATCTACTAAGTAAGGTTCTGTTACTTTTTTCTGCATTCCATTTTCCATCATTTTTTCGTAAGAGACCTTACATTCAAACCAATTGTGCATGTTATTCTTTTCTATTATATGTATGGTAGTATTTTGTAAACGATTCGTAAACCGTCTGGCAAATATACAAAGTCGGATTGATAATTGACACAATTTTTAGGTTATTTGGAGTGATTATATATCTTTGTTACTATAAATCAAATACAATATGGAAACATACAAAGTAAATGTAAATCGTTACCGGGATATGCCTTATAGGCGTTGTGGCCGGAGTGGCATTTTATTACCTGCTATTTCTTTGGGATTATGGCATAATTTCGGAAGTGTAGATGTCTTTAATCATTTTATACAGATCGCTTATACGGCTTTTGATCATGGGATCACTCATTTTGACCTGGCCAATAATTATGGTCCGGTATATGGATCGACGGAAGAAAATTTTGGTCGTATCCTGAAAAAAGGATTAGGCAGTTACCGGGATGAATTGATCATTTCTACCAAAGCCGGTTATGATATGTGGCCTGGCCCTTATGGGGAGTGAGGAAGCCGCAAATACCTGATGGCCAGTCTGGATCAGAGTCTGAAACGCATGGGGCTGAATTATGTGGATATTTTCTATTCTCATCGTCCGAATCCTCAGACACCTATAGAGGAAACTATGGGTGCTTTGGTGGATATCGTTCGTCAGGGGAAAGCTTTATATGTAGGGATTTCTAACTATACGGATGAACAAACCCGGGCAGCTCTGGCTGTATTAAATGAAAATAAAATACATTGCCTGATCCATCAACCTCGTTATTCTATGTTGGATCGCTGGTCGGAACCTAAGCTGTTGCCTCTGTTAAAAGAACAAGGGGTAGGTTGTATTGCTTTTTCTCCGTTAGAACAGGGGGTGTTGACTAATAAATATCTGAAAGGTATTCCGGCAGATTCCCGTGCTGCCAAATCGTCCGGACATTTGCAGACCCACTGGATCACGGAGGAGGTCTTGATGAAGGTGAAAAAATTAAATGAAATCGCACAGGGCCGGGGGCAGAGTCTGGCACAAATGGCTATAGCCTGGTTATTGAAAGATGAGCGGGTAACCAGTGTACTGGTGGGAGCCAGTTCAGTGACTCAGTTAGAAGATAATCTGGATGCTTTGAAAAATACAGGTTTTTCCACTGAAGAGTTGGAAATAATAGAGTCCATCCTATCATTAAAACTGGTATAAAACCGTAGAAATTATAAAAACACTTGCATCTGAATTGATTAAATTGGATGCAAGTGTTTTTTATTCCATGATCTTTTGTCCGGAATTATAGTAGTAAAAAGATTTATTCTTTTCAGACATTTCTGAACAATGAAATGATCCAGAGTAATAAAAGTGCACCTATGGTAGACATAATAATTGTTCCCAGAATACCATTAATGGCCAGTCCCAGTAAACCAAATACCCAACCGCCAATCACACTACCTACTACCCCAACAATGAGGTTTACTATTAATCCGAAACCGGCCCCTCTAAAGATTTTACCTGCTAAGAAGCCGGCAATAATACCGATTATAATTGAAATTAAAATTCCCATACTTCTGATATTTAAGTTTATGTTCCCCTAAAACAGAGGGAACCGGAATTTTGTTTATGGGGAAATTCCGGATTAATCCTTATTAAGACTAACCTTTAAGGAGTGTTTTTTTAGAGACACCCTTTTGAAATTATTCCGTCTCTCTGGCAGAGGCTTTTAAGGAAAAAGAAAAGGTGGTTCCTTTTCCTTCTTCAGATTCCACCCAGAACCTGCCTGCATGTGCTTCTATAAAGGTGCGACATACCAGTAATCCCAGGCCGGAGCCATATTCATTGATGATACCGGAGGTTTTGGGAACGGTAGGTGGAAACAGATATTCTACTTTTTCCTGACTTAATCCTACTCCCGAATCTTTGACTGAAACCTGAATAATCCCATTCGGGAGGGAAGCACTGGAAATGGTAATAGCGCCCCCGGTAGAATTAAATTTGACAGCATTGGATAAAAGGTTCTGGAGAATGGTCTGGATCATATCTATGTCTATTTCTCCCGTTAGGTCATTCTCTAAGCCTTGCGTATAGATAGTAACATTTTTCAATGCTGCGATAGGACGATAGGTTTCTACCACTTCATCGATGATACTATTTATATCTGCTATTTGTTTATGGGCTTTTAATTTATGTTGGTCTAATTTGATAACCTGCTGCATGTTGTTCAGGCAAAGGGACATTTCCACTGTGGTGTGATTCATGGTTTGTAACATCTCGAAACCATCTTCTCCTATCTGTTTTCTGTCTACAATACGAAGCAAGGAGCTGTTCACAAATTTTAACAAATTTAGCGGTGAATAGAGTGCCTGGGTCAACATAGAATAGAGTAAATTATGGGATTCAATGGCATATTCCAGTTCACGTCGCATTCGTTTCAGTTGATAGAATTCATAATGGTGCCGGATACGACAGGCTAATTCCTCTGTTTTTAAAGGATATTGAAGATGTTCTATGGCTCCTAACCGGAATACTTTTTCTATATTCGTTATATCTTGTTGACGGGAAGTGATAATCACAGGTATATGAGTTGTTCCCGGATAACTTTTTAGTTCTTTGAGAGTTTCATATCCGCTTGTTTCGTCCATAGGAAAGGCCAATAAAATCAGGTGTGGTGAGTTTTTGCGGGCTATTTCCACTCCTTCTTTACCACAGGAAGCCGAGAGAAGTGAGTAACCCTCTTCTTTAAGGATCATTTCAGCCAGCAAAACATGAGGTGTATGATCGTCAACGATCAAAATAGTAAATTCTGACATTGAATTTTTCATTGGTTTAATTCGTAAGTTTTACAAAATTATCAAATAACTTTGAAAACTATCCTATTTCATAGATAATAGATGTTATTTCTACCGGATATTTTTAGTCATTGTGTTTCTTTCCATTTAAGGACAGGGTGGGTAAAAACCTATTTTATGAGAATATTTCTTTAGCTTTGCAGGATAAATAATTGGAAAAATTGATGTTTCAATCCTTCAAAGTCTGTCTTTTTTTTATTTTGCTAGTTTTATGTTCCGGCTGTATGCCTGAAATGCCGGTAACTTCTACTATTATTGTAGAAGGGGAGGACTTGACCATCCCAGTAAACAAAAAACTGTATGGGTTAACCATTGAAGAAATTAATCATGCAGTTGAAGGAGGAATTTATGGAGAACTGATCCGGAACCGGAGCTTTTCAGAGGGGATTCTGTCGTTGCATGCCCGGTATGATGCTGCCCGGAATCTCTTAGTGACTCCAAATGGCTGGACTCTTCCGTTTGTACGTCCCGATTCTGTTCCGGGCTGGCAACCCCTTTCTTCTGCTACTTATATATATCCGGATAACAGAGAAGCGGTTCATAATAAAACCAGAAGATCCTTATTGGTTTCTGTTACAGCGACTCCACAGAGTGGAAGAGGAGGAGTCCTGGCAGAAGGATTTAAAGGTATTCCTATAAAAAAGGGAGAGCAGTACCGGTTATCCTTTTTTATAAAAGGAGCTACCCTAACACCTCGCTCAGTATCCATCGCTTTGGAAGATCCGGTTACTGATAGAGTAGTTAGTAATGTTTGTCAGGCTGTTTTTCAGTATGAGTGGAAGAAACAGGAATATACGTTTACAGCGAAAGAAGATATGCCTCATGCTGTCCTGACTTTTTCTTCTGATAGTACAGTCATGTTCTGGCTGGATGTAGTTTCATTATTTCCTGAAAACACCTGGAAAGGACGTTCAAATGGTCTTCGACCGGAATTAATGGAAAGGATTGCGGATCTTAAACCGGCATTTATCCGTTTTCCGGGAGGTAGTTTTGTAGAAGGGTATATGAATGGGACTTTTCCGGTCTGGCATGAGACAATTGGGGCTATTTCCGAACGGAGGCATTTTTGGAATATATGGGGGTACGGTACTACGAATGGGATGGGTTACCATGAATATCTTGAAATGTGTGAAGATCTGGGGGCGGACCCTGTGTATGTTATTAATAGTGGAGTAACCAGTCAGAGTCGCCGTCCCAGATATGAAGATATTACGGCTATGCCTCAATTAGTGCAGGAGGCGTTACATGCTATTGCCTATGCCAATGAACCCGCGGACTCTATTTATGGAAGTATGCGTGCAAAGAATGGACATCCGGATCCTTTTCATTTAAATTATATAGAGATTGGTAGTGAGAATTATGGATATGAATATGCCCGGCGATTCCGCCTTTTTAAACAGGCTATCAATGAAAAATATCCGGATATAACTGTGATTAGCAGTGCTCCTCTTAACCGGCTACTCCGGACAGATTGGGTGGATCATCATTTTTATACCAATGAACAGTTTTTTACTACAAATCATGACCGTTTTGAAAATACATATCCACGGCGTTCTCCCAGTGTTTTTATTGGCGAAATGGCTACTGCCAGCCATGAAACTGCAGGTACACAACAGGCGGCTGTAGCAGAAGCTGTTTTTTATATTGCTGCAGAAAGGAATCCGGGCGTAGTGAAAGGTCTGGCGTATGCACCTGTTTTAGGAAATGCCAATTATGAGTATCAGAAATATCCTTTTATTTTTTTTGATAATCAACAGGTTGTAGTCTCTCCTTCTTATTATGTATATCAGCTATTTAACGGCTATCGGGGAGATGAACTATTAAAAATAGAAGTGGAAACGTACCGGAAACCAGGTGTGACTTTCGGCCGGGCTGGAATTTACATGTTTGATAATAGCTATGAAATAGAAGATGTAGCTATTAATAATCAACCTGTTGAGACAGTATCGGTAATAAGTGGCGGATGGACGGTGGATGACCGGAAGCTGATCGCGGCAGCTAATCGTTGGAATTATGCTTTAACAGGTGATTCTACTGCATGTAATTATGAATTTTCAGCTCGTGTCAGACGTATAAAAGGCAGTGGACAGATGCAATTCCATGTACGTGATAACGGACAGAGAGGAGATCAGGCGGAATATATAGGGTTGAGAATAGGAGGAGGGAGCTGTGATTTATACCGTCAATCCGGTGCTGTCCAGGATTTTTTAGTAGCCTCTGTTCCTTACTTATTGGAAAGCCAGCGTTGGTATACTGTTCGTATCAGTTGTTATAATGATGTGATCCGTTGTTATATAGATGGTTCCTTAATACATGAGGTAACTCTCTCTTCTTTACCTGCTCTAGTTTCGGTTGCCACCCTGGATAAAGAGAATCACCGGATTCTTTTGAAGGTGGTAAATACTACACAGCATGAGGAGAGAACAGAGTTGTTGATCCATGGAATATCTGTTAAGAATCAGGGAAAGGTCATTGAACTATCAGCTGCGCCTGATGAAAGGAATACCTTTGAAGAACCTCAAAGGATTATGCCCATAAAGAAAGAGATCTCCTTTTCTATGGGAAGATCTATGATCTATACGTTTTCCCCTAACTCCGTTACTTTATTAAAACTTGATATTAACTGATCTTCTGTTTGCATTTAACTCTTCTGGTTTTTAATAATAGCTGATTTTTGTGTAGGTTTGTAGAGAAATAATCCAATAATGAAACCATTCTTATATCAGGTTGCTTCGGTTTTTTATCGTCAATATGATGCCCATATCAGTCGTCTTGCTTTTGTTTTTCCGAATAAAAGAGCCGGACTCTTCTTTAAAAAATATCTTTCTGAAATTGCTGATAAACCTATCTTTTCACCTACGATCCTGACTATAACGGATTTGTTTATTAAGTTAAGTGGAAAACAACCAGCAGATCGGATTCATATGTTGTTTACTTTATATAAGTTATATGTTGAAAAAAGCAGATCTTTAGAAACATTTGATGAATTTCTTTACTGGGGAGAAATGCTTTTAAATGATTTCGATGATGTGGATAAATATCTGGTGGATGCCGGTATGATGTTTACTAATGTGACGGATTTCCGGGAAATAGATACAGACTACAGTTTCCTGAATCCGAAACAAATGGCTGCTATCCGTACTTTCTGGTCTTCTTTTAATTCGGGTAATCCTACGAGTATGCAGAAAAGTTTTTTGGCTGCCTGGGAAATTCTGTTTGAGCTATATCGTGATTTTAAAGATTCTTTACAGAAACAGGGTATAGGCTATGAAGGGATGATATACCGGGAAGTAGTTGAAAATTTTTCTTCCGGAGAGCTGATTCCGCTGCCATATGATAAAGTAGTTTTTGTAGGTCTAAATGCCCTTTCTCCTGCTGAAGAATCTCTTCTGACTTTATTCCAGGCGAAAGGTATCGGTGATTTTTATTGGGACTATATCTCGGATAAAGTATGTGATGAAGATAATAAAGCCTCATTATTTGTAGAGAAAAATCTGAAACAATTTCCTTCGCAATTAGGGTGGCTGGGAGAAGAGCCTGTCGAAACTCAGGTAGATGTCATAGGTATACCTTCCGGAATAGGACAGGCTAAACAATTATATGCTCTGTTGGAAGATCTGTGTGGTGAACATGGGATAGCAGAGGAGACAGCTGTCCGTACGGCGATCGTATTACCGGATGAGACCTTACTTATTCCGGTGCTGAATGCGATTCCTGAACCCATCAGAAAGATTAATGTAACCATGGGTTATCCGTTAGCCGGAACTCCGGTTGCCTCTTTAATGGAATATATTCTAATCCTGCAAAAAAATATACGGTATATGGATCGTCAGCCCATGTTCCATTACCGGGACGTGTTGCCTATTCTGAATCACCGGTATATTCTGGCAGCCCAACCGGAAATGGTTACCAGGTTAATAAAATATATTACTGATTATAATAAGATATATATTAGTAGCAAAGAACTGGAAAAAAACACATTATTAAGGACTATTTTCACTCCGGTATCGGATGCCATGAATTTTTTTGAGTATCTGCTTCGTGTCTTACAGGAATTGAACCATTATTTTGCTGTCAGTGAGGAAGAAATAGACGATGAGGAAGATTCCCACTGGTCGATGAGTGATCTGGAACAGGAATTTATTTTTCATTACTTTGCTACGGTTAACCGGATGAGGGAAGTTATGAAAGATGGAGGAATAGAGATGCAGTTTGAGACCTATTTCCGACTTTTGAAACGAATTACGGATACCATTAAAATTCCTTTTGAGGGTGAACCATTAGGAGGGCTGCAGGTAATGGGTGTCCTGGAAACCAGGGCACTGGATTTTGACCGTTTAATCATTCTGTCTATGAATGAAGGAAAGTTTCCTTCCCGGAATGTGCAAAATTCATTCATCCCTTATAATTTGCGTCGTGGATTTGGACTCCCGACTTCGGAACATCAGGATGCAATCTGGGCTTATCATTTTTATCGGCTGATCCATCGTTCCAGTCGTGTCAGTCTATTATATGATACCCGGAATACAGGATTGAATACCGGAGAGAAGAGTTGTTATATTCATCAGCTACATTATCATTACCAGTTGCCTTTAATCAATAAACTGGTAGTTTATAACGTTTCTTCTTCCAAAACTTCTGCTATCTGTATTCATAAAACACCGGAGATAATGGAGCGTATGCAGATTTTTCTGAAAGGACAGCCCCGGGCTATTTCTGCCAGTGCTATTAATACCTATCTGGATTGTCCGCTAAAATTTTATTTTTCTGTTATAGAAAATGTTCAGGAGGAAGAACAGGTAACGGAAACTATTGAAAGTAGTGTTTTTGGTAGTATTCTTCACAAAGTGATGGAAGAGTTATATGAACCTTTGCGGGGCAAAATAGTAACAGCAGATCTACTGGTGGCTATCGGAAAGGATACACACGCCCTAACTACGGCTATTTCCCAGGCTTTTGCGGAAGTATTTTTTAAAACCAATGTTATACGTCCGTTAACCGGACAGAATTATCTGATTGGAGAAATGATCCGAAAATATGTGGAAAAAACAATTGAGAGGGATCGTAAGTTGACTCCTTTCCGGTATCTGGAATCAGAAAGAAGGATTATAGATAGTTTTATCCTTTCAGATGGTAGGGAGATCCAGTTGAAAGGCTTTATTGACCGTATTGATGAAGTAGATGGAATCATTCGTATTATTGACTATAAAAGCGGAACGGGGAATACGGTATTTAATAGTATAGCCAGCCTGTTTGATATGAAAGAAAAAGAACGGTGTAAAGCTGTCATGCAGGTATTTATGTATGCCTGGATGTATCAACGCTTACCGGAAGGGAGAAATAAAATGATCCGGCCAGGTATTTACTACATGCGTGAGTTATTCAGTCAGGAGTTTGATCCGAATATTTATTATCGATTGGAGCGGAATAATAAAGTTATGGTAAGCTCTTTTGGGGATTATGTTCTGGATTATGAAATAGGAATGCGCAGTTGTCTGGATAAAATTTTTCATGGGGAAACACCTTTTGTACAAACTCCTACCGGAAAAGCATGTGTCTATTGTGACTTTAAAGAAGTTTGTGGCCATTGATCAGAAAAGTAAACCTAAGGAAAAGCTCATTACGTTCATTCTTTTGTAAATACTAATGTCAGTGATCGTTTTTTCAGAAGCATAGATATTCGTGAAATCGGATTCTTTTCTATTTAATCCAAATTTATAGGAAAAATCAATAAACAATCGTCCTATACTGGCAGCAATACCGGTTACAATACTAATATCTACCGGATTACTGCTCGTGGTAAATCTGTTTCTGGAGTTGGAAATATCAAATGAATAATCATTTTTATAGTTATATTTTAATTTAGGACCTACCATCCAACTTAATCCATAAGGATCCTCTTTAATGAATTTATATCCTAATAGGACAGGTACTTCCAATGACCGGAGCTGAAGGTCCAGTTTACTGTAGCCAACTGCCGGAATGGCATCCGTTTCATTCGGGAGAGTGAACCGGATCTCTCCTGTGGTGTGGTGCCATCCTAAACTGGGTTGGAAAAAGAACTGGTCAATATTGATCCGGCAAAAAATACTGGCCAGATAACCCACTTTATATTGGATATGGATGTTTTCTGCCTCCACACCGTCTAATGTAAGTGAATTGATTACAGGAAAACCAGATTTTAAACCCAGGGTCGCACCGAAGTTGAATGTTTTGTTTTCTATTCTGACCGCTTCCTGTGCCTGAATACCATAGAAAAAAGCATACACCATAATCCTATCAGGTATATTTTTTTCATAAGGTTATTTTTTCTTTTTTACTGACCAGCCGAATTTACCAATTAAATCTCCTAATTCATAATATTCTCATGAGAATATGCGATCAGTTCAGCTTTTTGCATATCAAAAGCTCCTGTTACCGGATCTAAATAGGTGTCATCTGCCTAAACATTGACTACATCAGCAATAAACATATCATGGCTTCCTAAAGCCATTACCTCTTTGACTCTGCATTCAATGCATAGAGGAGATTCTTTAATAGTCGGAGCACTTACTAAAGTAGCTTTCCCGGGGGTAAGCTTCATTTCCTCAAATTTATTATATTCTTTACCGGAAGTAACTCCACACCAATCCGTTGCATAAGCCATATGCCGGTTAGTCAGGTTAATAACAAACTCCATATTTCTTTTCAGAATAGGATAGGAATGCCGTTCCGGACGGACAGAAATATAGCACATCGGAGGATTTGTACAAATCGTACCTACCCAACCGATAGTAATAATATTATATTCTGAAGGATCCTTTCCACAGGTCACCATTACTGCCGGAAGCGGATAGATCATAGTACCAGGTTTCCAATCATGTTTCATATTTCAGAATTGAGCTGTTTTTGATAAGTGTTCCTTACTTCTCTAACTTTTTTATATCTGTTATTTAATCACAATTTCTTCTTTGTTTATTTTCTGTTCACAATAACGGCATTTGATAGTTCCTTTTTCCTTGTTGATTACAATGAAGCGGGTTGCCATAGGTTCATTGTTTGTAATGCATTTGGGATTATTACATTTTACCAATCCTGTAATTTCATCGGGTAGGATGACGAGTTTCTTTTCCACTACTTCATAGTCCCGGATGATATTTAATATTACATTGGGGGCGATTAGGGCGATTCGGTTGATTTCATCTTCTTCAAAAAATTTATCAGCAATTTTAATCATTCCTTTAGAACCCATTTTTTTACTTTGCAGATTATTTGCAATAGTAATAGTATTATTTATTTCTTCCAGTTCTAACAAAGATGCTACTTTGAAAAGCTGTGTAGGAGGTATATGATCGATTGCAGTACCGTTTTCTAATGTTGCAACCTGTAATTCTTTTTTCTTTCCGTTGGTCATATCAATTTAGATTAAATGGTTGATACCTAAAACTTCACAAATAATAGCTTCACGGGCAAATAGTCCGTTACGGGCCTGTTGTATATAATATGCTTTTGGGCTGTCGTCCACATCGTAAGCAATTTCATTTACCCGTGGAAGAGGATGTAGGATGCGTAAGTTTTCCCGGCTGTTTTCCAGCATTTTGTTCCATAAAATATATACATTTTTCACTCGTTCATATTCTTCCAGGTCTGTAAAACGTTCTCTTTGAACCCGGGTCATGTAGAGAATATCCGATTGATTAATAATTTCTTCCGTAAAATCCGTATGTTCATAATATTTAATTCCTGACTGATCACAAAAGTTTTTGTACTCATCCGGCATTCTTAATTCGTCCGGAGCAACAAAGTGGAATGTCGGATTAAAATGAGACATTCCGGCAATAAGAGAATGTACGGTTCGTCCATATTTCAGGTCTCCTACCATAGTAATAGACAGATCTGTTAGCTTTCCTTGTGTCTGTTGAATAGAATAGAGGTCTAACAATGTCTGGGAAGGATGTTGGTTGGCTCCGTCTCCGGCGTTAATGATGGGAATATCTGTTAATTCGGATGCATACCGGGCCGCACCTTCCAGATAGTGTCTCATGATAATCAAATCCACATAATTGCTGACCATGAGAATCGTATCTTTCAGGGTTTCTCCTTTAGAAGAACTTGTGGTAGAAGCATCCTGAAAACCGATCACACGGCCTCCCAAACGGTTTATGGCTGTTTCAAAACTTAACCGGGTACGGGTTGAAGGTTCAAAAAACAGGGTAGCTGCTACCTTTCCTTCCAGAATTTTTCTATTAGGGTTCTCTTCAAATTTTCTGGCGTTTTCCAGGATGCGAAGAATATCCTCTTTCGAACATTGATTGATAGAAACTAAACTTTTACTTTTCATTGCTGGTATTTATAAATTGACAATTAAAGATTGGTCTGAGCCCACTCATCCTTGACAATTAGGTATAATTATATATTCTGTTTCCTAGGATTGGCCACCTGTCGGGGAGCTATGGCAAACTTATGACAAATGTATAAAAAAGCGGGAACTATTTAGTTCCCGCTATCATATTTTTATTTCAGATATTCTGCTAATTCAACTGGTAAATAAAACGTATCATTTGCATCTACATATACAATGACGGAATTAAGCCTGATCTCTTCACCGCCTTTTTTACCCATCGTAACGATATTGGTGAAAGGGTGAATATTCATTTGCTTCTTTTTATTTTTTACAACCAGTGTTGGTGATCCTTTTTCGTCAACTGCAGGAGTCATTTCACAGGTATATTCTCTGAATACATCTGTATGTTTGGCAAAATGAGTATCTGTTAATTCATCCAGTTTTCCTTCTACACCAAACAGAGCACATAAATATTGATTCAGTTCTATATTAGAATATACGCCCTGTGGAATTGTTCCCTGTGGATGGTAGGCTGCCAGGAAAACCTCTTCACCTGTATGACCTCCTGTAGTAAAACCAAAACAGGTTTTTGATGTGAGTAACTGAGACATAAAAGAAGTTAGAGAACCACTATATAATGATCCGGATAGACCGTCTGATGAACGCTCTCCCAGTGGAATCGGGCTATTAGTATAATCTTTACAATTATATAAAGCCATTAATTCTTCTTCCGTAAGTTCAAAACCTGCATATTCCCGGAAAATAGCCTGTACTTCTGAAGCCGGGGAGCTGTTTACTTTTTTAGCAAATTCTTCTGCAGTCAGTTTGTATAAGGATAATTGGTGAAAAAGCTGATCTTTGGTTAATTTGTCATAACTGGTACAATGTCTTACTCCTAAGCTGATCCCGCTGTTACCATGGTCAGGAACGATCACAACCGCAGTTTCACCATTCTTACGGGCAAAATCCAGTGCCACTCCACAAGCACGGTCGAACGCTAAGAAATCTGTCACTATTCCGGCCGGATCATTAGCATGTGCTGCCCAGTCTACTTTACTTCCTTCTACCATCAGGAAGAACCCATTTTCATTCCGGGATAATTTCTCAATAGCTATGCGTGTCATTTCTTCAAGAGCCGGTTCTTCTTCCGGATTACGGTCTATATCATATGCCATTTCACGATCACAGAAAAGAGCCCACATTTTGTTCTCCTTGTTAGTACGCATACCTTGTATGTCATTTTTATAAATGGTATAGCCGTTTGATAACAAATAATTTTCATTTTCCTGAGATAACAAAGATACGCCACCTCCGATCACTACATCCAGATCATTATGTACCATTTGCGGAGCGATCCAGTCATAACGTCCCCGTTGATAGCTATGTGCTGCACAGTCAGCCGGGGTTGCATGGGGAAATTCACAGGTAAAAACTAATCCTGCTGCTTTATTATGCACTAATTGCCCTGCCTCCAGTACAGTAATCAACGGTTGATAAGCTTTTGCCGGATCCATAGGATAAATGTCATTCGCCGGATCACTCACCGGATAGGTGGATACATATCCTGTTAAGCTGGGGTAACCCGTCATATAACAGGAAGTGGTAGGCGCAGAATCACCGATAGGCGCATTGGATGAATGGGTAATTACAGTGCCACACATATAGGGATCAATGTTCAACCGGGGTTGGTCCGGATTAGTATACCATTGAAGCCAGCGGGCAATAGAAACAGTAGGTAAGGAGGTCCCGTCCGGGATCATTACGATCACATTTTTTACAGGCTTTATATCTTTAGGCTCGATTATTGCCTGTGCCGGCATAATGATAATCGCCAGTAAGAGTAAAAATGCCATTGTTCTTTTCATGATTATTATAAATTAAATATTTTATGTATTAAGATAATTCTATAATATCTTCTTTAAAAATGGTTAGTTTTTCTAAGCCTTTTTCTGTTACAAGAAAACTATTCTCTATTCCTACAGCGCCTATACCTGGGATAACAAACTTTGGTTCTAAGGCAAATACCATATGGGGTTCCAGTACTTCTTTGGAACGTGGAGTAAGGACCGGGAGTTCATTGATTTGTATTCCTATTCCATGACCTACAAATTTAGCCTGTTGTTTAGTACCCATAAAATAGGCGGATAATCCCTCTTTTTCAGCTAGCCCTGCGGCAATGGTATATAGTTCTGAACAGGGAGTTCCCGGTTTGGCAATTTGTTCTATTTCCTGCTGGATCGCTAAAGAAACCTGATGAGCTTTATAAGCCAGACCGGATAGTTTTCCAACAGAAAACACACGGGTCATATCTGTCATATAGGCACTGAAATTACCAGCCATATCTACCATAATAGCGGTTCCATCTTTTAATACAGTTCCATTTGCTCCGATAGGTAGAGAAGGATTCATTCCTTCTCCACCCAAAGCAAAGTTAAAAGGAGAAGGATACTCCGCATTTTCACCAGCTAAAATACTTCCCATATAGATATCCATATTGGATCCGAAAGTACGGAACAGGCCGATAGAACCGTTTTTACGCATTTTTCTTTCTATTTCATTCTGAAATTCCAGATCTGTCATTCCTACACGAAAACAGGAAGATATTTCCGCATACGTTTCCGCATGTTTGCGGGCAGAGAAACGAAATTGTTCGATTTCAGCCGGCGTTTTTATGGAGCGCATTTTCCGTAACAGGGCTGTTGCATTTCCTGTTTCTTTGGGTTGAAAAACAGCCTGCAGGCGAATATATTCATTATAAGGAATTTCATCTCCTTCCATAAGCAGTTTTTCCGGCATGGCTATTCCATTTTCTGTGAAGATGTCTGCTATTTGTTCCGGCTTGCGGATATAAAATAAATTTTTACCTGTTAATCCGTTTGGACGTTTAATAAAGAAAAAGGGTTTTCCTTCCTGAGGAAGGTAGAAATAGCCATTAAAGATCCGGCCGGTTACATAAAAGAGATTTACATCTATTGTAAGTAAGCAACCATCCATTCCTATTTGTTGCATAGTTTTTTGTATCCAGTTCCATTTCAGTTCTATATCTTCTGCAAGATCCTGTTGTATCATATTATTAAAACTCTATATTATCGGTTTATTTTATCCACAAATTTAACAGATAATCTTATAAATTCCTTCATTTCGTTTTGATAAAATATTTTATTAAAGAATTCATGGGATAGATAGAAAAGTAAACTGAATTTTGTCTCCTATTCATTTGCAACTGTCAGTTTTTTCTTAATATTGTTCTACCGATATAGAATCTATTGTTGGGGTAATACTGTTTTCCAATACTATATATCAACTTAAAAAACAGAAAAATAAATGACTAAAATTCAGGAATATCTGGCAACTCTGCCGGAAGAGAAAAAAGAATTATTTACTCCTGTTTTTGGGACTGTAGATAAATTTTATGTAGTGGTTTACCTGGTTACCCGGAATGAACATATAACCGACCAGGAGAAGCCGGATAGATATGAAGATCGTTTACAGGTAATCCGTCAGATTCGTTCCGGAATAAAAAAACTGGTGGATTCTTATGGATTAGCCGGAGAAGATATATTGGCAGATATAGCCAGTGATTATTTTGAGGATTATGTGAATTACCGGTGCATAGAATTGAATATGGAAAATGAAGACTTTATTCAAATTATTAAAAGAATACCCAATAAATTAGAATAGTTTATTTAGTTGCTAAATGCTTGTAATTCGGGTTTTAATGCGACTAAATGTGTGTAAAATATTTCAAATGATTGCTTTTTGTTTTGAATGTTCTTATCTTGCAGGATTCAAAATCAGATAGGATAAACAATATGCAGGAATTTAATGCTCTACTTTCTCTCATTGATTCTTATATCGGAGGAGCTCAATGGTTTGTAATGTTACTTTTGGGAACGGGTTTATTCTTTACTATTTATCTTCGCTTTCCCCAAATACGTTTTTTCCGGCATGCTATTCATGTATTGATAGGAAGATATGATAAAAAAGATCATATCGGGGATACTTCACACTTTCAGGCTTTATCTACGGCCCTCTCCGGTACGGTCGGGACCGGAAATATTGCCGGGGTAGCTCTTGCCATCCATTTAGGAGGTCCTTCAGCTTTGTTCTGGATGTTGATGACTGCTGTTTTTGGTATGACTACTAAAATGGCGGAGGTAACTCTTTCTCATAAGTACCGGGAACAGATGAAAGACGGAACTATTTCCGGTGGTCCTATGCATTATATGAAAAATCGTTTGCACATGCCTTGGTTGGCAACTATTTTTGCTGTTGCCACTATTTTTTCTTCCTTTGGAACAGGCAGTCTTCCTCAGATCAATAGTATTTCCAATGCTGTATTCTCGGCATTTGGAATAGCACATTATATTACTGGAATAGTATTAAGTATCTTGTTAGCATTAATTATAATAGGAGGCATTAAGCGAATTGCGCTGGTTTCAGAAAAGTTGGTCCCTTTTATGGCTATTATTTATATAATAGGAGCTATTAGTGTCTTACTTTTTAATTATGAAAATTTAATTCCGGCTTTCTTATCTATTTTTACGAATATTTTTAGTGGTACTGCAGTAACAGGTGGTTTTTTAGGTGCTACTGTGATGTGGGCTTTTAACCGGGGAGTGAATCGGGGACTTTTTTCCAATGAAGCAGGACAGGGATCAGCACCTATTGCACATGCTGCTGCCAGAACTGAAGAGCCGGTAGCGGAAGGCATGGTGGCTTTATTAGAACCTTTTATTGATACTATTGTTATTTGTTCTCTTACCGGATTAGTTATTCTTTCTTTCGGCGTCTGGAACCATAAATATGAAAATCAGTTTCAACAGACCGATCTGTTCATAATTGCCAGAACTTATGACGAAAATATTCCGGAAGATCAGGCGGTAGTCTCTGATTATGTTCTTGGGAAAATCGACCTGCCGCTTTATAATGGAGAATTAATGGTTGAAAACGGAAATATTATTTCTTCCGGAATTACTTTGGTACATGCCCGTTCTTTTGCTGAAGATGTTCGGGTTAATCAGGCAGGAACTCTATATAGTGGTACTATAACTGTAAAAGAGGGACAGTTGGATCCGGGAATGATTACTTCGGGACAAATCACTTTAACAGGAAAATCTTTATTGCATTCGGCTCCTTTGTCAACAGAAGCTTTTAAAAAAGGTTTTTTCGGTGATTGGGGACAATATATTATCCCTTTATCTTTATTATTGTTTGCTTTCACTACCAGTATCGCCTGGTCTTATTATGGAAGTAGGGCAGTTATCTACTTATGGGGACTCAAATATGTAAAATGGTTTAATGTTATTTATGTAATCACCTATTTCCTGGCTTCTTTTATGGATACTACTATTGTATGGACCTTTTCCGGGATTACTGTTGCCTTAATGACTTTGCCTAATCTGATTGGTATTTTATTATTACATAAAGAAGTAAGGAGTTCTATTAAAGAATATACCAGGAAGATACTACATTAAAACTAACCGTTTAAGCAAACTCTTTCTACTTTTATATCTCTTTTTCTGTGGGTTTTGAAAAGATACTTTATTTTTGTCTTTTCTAGAAAAGTTTGTGGGGTTTTTTTATAAAAAATATCTTCTCACTACTTCATCGTATTTCCTTAGAAATACATATCCCGTATATTTGCTTTAAAAACTCTTCCCCTTTAACTTACCTATAAAAAACTGATCCATTGAAACTGTATTATCATGTTAGAAAAACATTTACAAAAACTTGTTTATAAAATCCTGTTTGGATATTTTGCTATTATCATCATGACAGGTGCAGTCGCTGTATATTTATTAGTTTCTTTTATTCGGTTTTTTCCGGATGATGAACACGAAGAAATTTTTATGCAAAGGAATTATGCTATTCAGAAACTTTATTCGGCTTTACGTGACGGAGAGATGGGTCTCCGGGGGAAAGATGACCTTGTATTATATCCTGTTAATCAGTTGATTGAAGACGTTAGACGGGAAACAGAAATTCTTTATTATTTATCGAAGGAGGATTCTGTCCAGAAAAAGAAAATAGAAAAAATCCGGAGTCTAATAAATGAAAAAAAGAGTATACTTCAGTTACTTTCCCTTTCTGTTCTCACCCAGTCTTCGATTTATAATAACTTATATAATAATCTATTTTATACAACAGAAATTCAGAATCTGCTTTTGGAAATACAACATACAGAAATAAATCAGATCAATAGTTTGTCTAAGTCCTGGAAAACAGAATTTTTAATACTTTTAAAAAAGCAATAGGTATTTCATATGTATATATTATTATTACTTTATACCTGCTTTATTATTTGTTCCGGGAACTTAACAGAGCCACCCGTTACCAATATAATCTTGCGAAATCAAAAGAGTTTGCAGAAAGAGTAGCTATACATGAAAGGAAACTGATCTTCAAAATAAGTCATGACCTGCGAACTCCGCTACGTTCTGTTCTTGAATATATTAAGTTGTTGAATAAAAAAGAAAATAAAAGTACTTCTGATACAAAAATATTGGAACATATGACTCATACAATTCAGCATGCTCTTTTACTGGTAAATAATTTACTTGAGTTTCATTCTTCCAATTTGAATGAAACTCCTGTTCCGGCCTCTATCCCTTTTAATGTATACATTTTATTCAATGATATTTATGAAAGTTTTAAGCCTTTGGCTCAAAGTAAAGGATTAGATTTTTATTATCATACTCCGGGTAAAGATAATCCATTTTGTAACGGGGACTATGTAGGAGACCCGGTACGTATAAGGCAATGTGTAGAGAATCTGATTTCTAATGCTATTAAATTTACTCCAAAAGGAAAAATTGAATTATTTGTACGTATTGTTTCAGAATATAAAAGTGATAATACGCTTTCTATTATTTTGAGAGATGAAGGCCCGGGTATTCCGGAAGATAAAATTGGTTATGTTTTTCAGGAATTTACCCGCTTAGAACATGCTAAAGGTACGGAAGGCTTTGGATTAGGTCTTTCTGTCACTTGTCATTTATTAAAACAGATGAATGGAAAGATCATTTGCCGTAGTCCTTATGGCAGAGGTGCGAATTTTGTGTCTCTTTACCTCTAATGGCAAAAGATCATATCCATAACCCCGAAAAGGAAACTCTTCGGGTCGACCGTGAAATCAGATGTCTGTTTGTGGATGATGACCCAATTCAGTTAGAACTTTACAAAAAACTCAAACGCTTGGTTTTTATTCATGTAGATATCTGCAGGAATCCGGAAGATGTGGAAGATTTTCTTTTTACCCGTTGTTTTGATATTATTTTACAGATATTCATATGCCTGTTATAAATGGCTATACTTTATTAAAAAGAATTCGTACCAGTGGGACTTATAGAGCGAGATTTATTCCTGTAATTGCTTTATCCGGAGATACAAATTCTCGCGGAGGAGATACGGATGAATATTCATTTACTGGTTTGTTGAATAAAATGTTCACCATAGAAGAATTTATTCGGTTAATAAATGAAATATGTTTTCATAACATTTATAATGATACGGAAATAAATTTAGCTTCTCTTATTTCTTTTACCGGAGATGATCCGGAAGAAATCTCTGATATACTAAAGAAATTTACTCAGACTACCCGTGAGGATATTGAAAAGTTAAACCAATATTTATCTGAAAAGAAAAAGGAAGAAATAAAACAAATCTGTCATCGCCTGTCTTCCAGTCTGAATTTAGTAACAAATAAGAAATCTTTCTGGTATATGGAACGTATTATGAAAAAATTCGATACCATGTCAGAACAGGAGTGGAAAGAAATTGTCGCGGAAGTTAGCCATATACTTACCATCCTGGTACTAAAAATAGAATCTTCTGAGTTTCTTAAATAAAGTGTGGAAATATTTCCCAGTATGTAGATATTTTCTACAAAAAAGCAAAAAGGTATACATCCGGTAATAATTTATTTTGATGTGTATTTTTTTGGTAATTAGTTATTTATAATAATAAGTGGAGCGAAGTAATTTTTTTGGCATACTATTTATAAGTAAGAATGTAGATTCGTTATTATACGTTTCTACATTTAACTGAGAGCGATCTTTCCCATAGAAAGATCCTATGTTTTTGAAGGAGGCCGCTTTCTGCAAGGGAAGTGGCCTCTGTTTATTTACTGACTATCTATAAACGGATTTTATTTTCTAGTAAGAAAAAATTATCTTCTTGTTAGTTTTTTAACAAACATATATGTGTTTTAAAACACATCAGGAAATCTGGTCGTTAAGTCAATTATTTGTAAATCAGGTATTTTTATTGAAAATTATGTTCAAATTGTTAATGAGTTTATAACGTAATTTGTTTTTTTAATATTTAAATGATATATTTGATACTCCTTAATTGGTTACATTTTGATAGTAAAATATAACTTAAAAACACAAATCGTTTTATGAGCTATTTGAAGTTTGACAAAACAATAATGATCAACCTAGAGGAATCACTAAGTCGTGAAGTTCTCCGGACAAACAGAAAAGGCGCATATCATTGTACCACGGTTGTTGACTGTAATACAAGAAAATACCATGGATTATTGGTCTTACCCGTACCGGAATTAGATGATGATGACCACGTTCTTTTGTCGTCTTTTGACGAAACTGTAATTCAGCATGGAGCAAAATTTAATCTGGGTCTACATAAGTATTTTGGTGATAATTATAGTCCGAAAGGCCATAAATATATCCGTGAATATTCGTGTGAGACAGTTCCTCGTACTGTATACCGGGTCGGAGGGGTGATTTTATCTAAAGAGAAGGTGTTTTCTTTATATGAAAACCGAATTCTGATTAAGTATACCTTAGAGGATGCCCATTCGGCTACTACTCTTAGATTCCGTCCTTTTTTGGCTTTCAGGAATGTGAAGGAGTTGACTCATGCAAATGGGGCTGTAGATCAGTCCTATACAGAAATCCCTAACGGGATAAAAACCTGTATGTATCATGGGTATCCAGAATTATTCATGCAGTTTAATAAAAAAACTAAATTTGTTTTTGAACCTTATTGGTATGATGGAATCGAATATCCAAAAGAAATGGAAAGGGGATATCCGTATCAGGAAGACCTCTATGTTCCGGGATATTTTGAAGTTCCTATTAAAAAGGGTGAATCTATTATTTTTAGCGCTGGAGTAAGCCAGGTAGTGACTACCCGTTTAAAATCATTATATGAGAATGAAGTTCATGCACGGACTCCCCGCACCAGTTTTTTTAATTGTCTGAAAAATTCAGCACAGCAATTTTATTTCCGTCCCGGCGAAAATGATGATGCTTATCTATTACCAGGTTATCCATGGTTTAAAGTAAGAGCAAGGGATATGTTTATTTCTTTACCGGGATGTACCCTTTCTATTCAGGATCAGATACGTTATGAAAAGATTATGGCTACTGCTATTCCTGCTTTACGTACTTTTATGGAAGAGGGTAAACCTGATCCTGTTATTCATGAAATAGATCAACCGGATGTTTTGCTGTGGTGTATATGGGCTATCCAGCAATATGCTAAGGAAATAGGCACAGAAGTCTGTCGGAATTTGTATGGGGATTTGGTAAAAGAGATTATTCATTATATTTCTTCTCAGGGACATCCGGATATGAAACTGATGGAGAATGGGCTATTGTATGCGGAAGGAAAAGAGAAAGCCATTACCTGGATGAATTCCACTGTAAATGGGAAACCTGTAGTACTACGTTCAGGTTATATTGTGGAGTTTAATGCCCTATGGTATAATGCCCTTTGTTTTTATAAGGAACTCAACGAAGATAAAATAGAGGAAAAAGTAGCTGATCTGATACCATTAATTGATAAGTCCTTCCTGGAAGTATTTGTCAATGGATATAATTACCTGTTTGATTCTGTAAGTGGATCTGTGGTAGACTGGAGTGTACGCCCCAATATGATTTTTGCCGTTGCTTTGCCTTATTCACCTCTGACAAGAATCCAGAAGAGGGCCATTGTGGACATTACTACCAAAGAGTTGTTGACTCCTAAAGGTCTCCGTTCGTTAAGTCCGAAGAGTGAAGGCTATAAACCTTATTATGTAGGTCCTCAGGTAGAACGTGATCTGGTGTATCATCAGGGTACGGCATGGCCCTGGTTGCTTGGATTTTATCTGGAAGCTTATCTGCGGGTATTTGGTATGAGTGGTGTCTCATTTACAGAACGGATGTTGATTAGTATGGAAGAAGAAGTTAAACTGCACTGTATTGGAACGATTCCGGAACTGTTCGATGGAAATCCTCCATTTACAGGACGCGGAGGAATCTCTTTTGCTATGAATGTGGCGGCTATTCTGCGCGTAGTGGAAATATTGAAGAAGTTTAACGCTGAATAAAACGATAGTCTATTATTATGAAAGCATTAATGTTTGGATGGGAATTTCCCCCACATATTTTAGGGGGATTAGGAACGGCCAGTTTTGGATTAACCCGTGGGATGGCGATGCAGCCGGATATGGATATCACGTTTGTGATCCCTAAACCATGGGGTGATGAAGACCAGAGCTTTCTGAAGATAATCGGAGCCTGTAATACTCCTATTGCATGGCGGGATGTACATATGGATTACGTCAGCAGCCGTTTATCAAAATATATGGATCCGCAAATATACTATACGTATCGTGACCATATTTATGCGGATTTTAATTATATGCATGTAAATGACCTGGGTTGTATTGAGTTTTCAGGTCGTTATCCGGATAATCTTCTGGAGGAAATTAATAACTACTCCATTGTTGCCGGAGTTATAGGCCGTGCCGAACAGTATGATATCATTCATGCTCATGACTGGTTGACCTATCCGGCGGGTATCCATGCTAAAAACATTAGTGGTAAGCCATTAGTGATTCACGTGCATGCAACCGACTATGACCGTAGTCGTGGAAATGTGAATCCGAATGTTTATGCTATCGAAAAAAATGGTATGGATTATGCTGATCATATCATTACGGTAAGTAATCTGACCCGTCAGACTGTGATTGAAAAATACCATCAGGACCCATTCAAAGTTACTACTGTGCACAATGCAGTAGAACCTTTAAGTCCTGATATCCTGTCTATTCCGGATAAGAAAGGAGTAAAAGATAAAGTCATTACTTTCTTGGGGCGTATTACTATGCAGAAAGGACCTGAGTATTTTATAGAGGCAGCTGCCAAAGTGCTGGCGAAATCACCTAATGCCCGTTTTGTAATGGCTGGTAGCGGAGATATGATGGATCAGATGATCCGTCTGGCTGCCGCCAGAAATATCTCGGATCGTTTTCATTTTACCGGCTTTATGAAAGGTAAACAGGTATATGAGGTGTTAAAAGCAAGTGATATGTATGTAATGCCCTCTGTTTCAGAACCATTTGGTATTTCTCCATTAGAAGCTATGCAATGCGGTGTACCTTCTATCATTTCCAAACAATCCGGTTGTGCAGAAATCCTTGATTATGCTGTGAAAGTAGATTATTGGGACATTGAAGCTATGGCAGATGCAATGTATTCGATTATTACTTATCCCGCTATGCATGAATTCCTGAAAGTGGAAGGCAAAAATGAAGTGGATAATATAAAATGGGAATATGCAGGCCAGAAAGTTTGCAATATATATGACCAGGTGATTAGTAAAAAATGAACAGACAATAAAATATTAAATATATTATGAAAACTATTTGTTTCTATTTTCAAATACACCAGCCATTCCGGTTAAAGAGATATCGTTTTTTTGATATAGGAAATGATCATTATTATTATGATGATTTTCAGAATGAAGAGATTATGAGACGTATCTCTGAGCGTTGTTATCTGCCGGCTAACCGCACTCTCATGGAAATGATCAAAAGTAGCGGAGGTAAATTTAAAGTAGCTTTTTCTATTTCAGGGACAGCTCTGGAACAAATGGAGATCTATAGCCCGGAAGTAATTGACAGTTTTAAAGAATTAGCCGCTACCGGAAATGTGGAATTTCTGACAGAAACCTATTCTCACTCTTTAACCTCCTTAGGAGATCCGGAAGATTTCAGGCTTCAGGTAAAAAAACACCGGGATAAGATTCATACTTTATTTGGTGTGAAACCCAAAGTTTTCCGTAATACAGAATTGATCTATTCGGATGAGATTTCTGAATTGGTTTACGGCTTAGGATTCCGGGGCATGCTGACAGAAGGAGCAAAGCATATTCTTGGTTGGAAAAGCCCTAATTATGTATATACCTCTTCTTATCGTCCTCAGTTAAAACTACTTTTAAAAAATGACTGTTATAGTGAAGATTTATCTTTGCGTTTCTCTAATTATAGCTGGACAGAATATCCGTTGACTGCTGATAAATATATGTCATGGATAGCGGCCACTCCTAAATCTGAACAAATTATAAATTTGTTTATGAATTATGAGGTATTAGGTTCTCTGCAACCTGCAGAATCCGGTATATTTGATTTTATGAAGGCATTACCCCGTTTTGCTGCAGAAAAGGGAATTAGCTTCTCTACTCCTTCTGAAGTCTTTTCTTTGTTAAAACCGGTGGATGCTATTTCCGTACCTTATCCTATGTCCTGGGTCGATGAAGAAAAAGACTGTAGCTCCTGGTTGGGCAATATTCTGCAACAGGAAGCTTTTCGTAAAGTGAATGAGATTAGTGAACGGGTAAGATTAGTGGAAGACAGACGGATCAGACAGGATTGGGACTATCTGTTAAGCAGTGATCATTTCTATTATATGAATACTAAGCATGTGGGGGAAAAAGGATTCAGTCCTTATGATAATCCATATGATGCATTCAATAATTATATGAATGTTTTATCAGACTTTATCTTCCGTGTAAATGCCCAGTTCCCTTCTTCTATAGAAAATGAAGAACTCAATTCTCTTCTTACTACAATTAAAAATCAGGGTGAAGAGATCGAAACTTTGCAGAAAGAACTGGAAAAAGCGAAAAAGCGAATAATTAAAAAACAGTCACTGAAAAATAAGTGAACCTTTTCAATTTAATTCTGTTATTATAATATAGTGTTTTTCATGGTATTAGAATTAAGTTAGATTAGGTTATCCGTCTTGTTCATGAGAATAGGACGATTATTTTTTAGAGGTTACTAAAGAAATATATAAATAGAAAACAGCTGTTTTCTATCTTTAATTTCCTTTATATTTGGAAATTATCAGAATCTCCTGTGCGTTCTCTATTTTCATAAGTTCTTCAGGACTATCCCCCTTCTCTTTTATATAGTGCTCTATAATTTGCCATCCTATCCAGGAACCCAGATTACCCGGTGCTTCGGAAAAAATAGTGTTTGCAGAGGGAACTTCTTCAAAATATTTAGTAGTAGTCATTACATCCGGAGTGTAAAGATGTTTCCGCTCAAGAATTGATTTCCAGATCATTTTGCTGTTTTCTTCACACCATTCATATTCCTGTCTGGTATAACCCATCAGTTCATAAGGTTTGATGTCAGGAAGAGCATGTGCAATCAGGTATTTTATTTTTCCTTCGTATACCATACGGTCCAGTAAAATGCTTTCATTTCCTTCAAAAGGAAATTCAGCCATTAACCATCCGGAAAGATAATCCGGTACAATATAGCTCTTTTGCATTTTCTGACGTTGATTTTCATAAAAGAAGTCCTGATACAGAGGATATTCTTTACCCATATATTTATCTATGGATAAAGAAAGGAGATGTTCTCCTGCCAATACATTCTGATTGAGTCCGGAAACATGCATATATACTGTAGGGATGGGAATTGACGGAAAAGACTGACTAAGATAGGCAAAACCATTTCCTAATTCCTGTTCCAGGTCTTCAATAGAGTCATATAACTCAATAGCATGGGTATATAACCCTTTGAGAGTAGGTTCAGAATAATAATTCTCTAATTTGTCAAAAAAACCTGGTTGGTCCGGAGATTGGATATTCAGGATCGCTTTACCTGTAATCTCTAACATTTCCGGATATTCCTGTAATAGTTGTTGACGAAGAAGCGTATCTTCCGATTGAATTAATTGGAACAACGTTTTATCAAAACGATGAATTTGTATAGTATCAGCTATTAAATGGGCGGAACTGTTCTGTCCGTTGCAGGCAGAAAAAACAAATATGAAAATTAAAAATGAAATTATTCGGACTGTCATTTATAAATTTTGTTTTATTTATAAAACGGCAAAAATTTATTTTATTGTTTTCAGATATTTCTGCAAAATTATAAATAAAAAGAATCTATGTAGTTAATTTCTGCTTTTATAGTTTCTGCAGGTTTACGGATTTATTTTATCAGCTAATTTTAACTTGTTAATTTCATCATCGGAAAATGTATGTTTCATCATTTCATAAACAAACTGCCCTACCGTTGTGTTTCAGTTATTTTTAATAAAATCAAAATTATAATCCCTGAATTCTGCCTGAATTGCCTGTATATTTTGTTTTATTATTTCCTGCTCTGTTTTTTTTCTCCCTTGTATCCCAGTCTGGAAATTCCAAATTCGTTTATATGTATCTTCTTTTTTCCAGTGCTGTAAAAGATTATTTTGTTTAGTACCAGAAGCAGAACTAATAGAATCTAATATTACATTTATACAGCCAGGTTCCGGAACAATTAATAATTCCTGAACATACAAACGCAAAGCAATACGGGTTCGTATCACTTTAATATCTGAGGTGGTTATTTTTCCGTTAAAAGAGAAAGCTTCATTTTTTACATACATTGAATCCACCTTTGTAGGCTCATTTAAAGAAACCAGATAAATGACTTCATTTTCCAGCTGTCCATTAGCTATAATTCCTTTAATCTCATATAAATCAGAAGAATTACTACAGGAAATAAACATACATATCAACAGAAATAAAACTACTTTTCCCATGTAAGTAAAAAATTAAAAATGAACAAAAAATATGGGTAAATATATATTTACCCATATTTTTTGTTCATATTGCTATCACTTATTTGGCTTTAAACATCCAATAGAACGCTTTACCATATTCTCCTCCATCACCATTGGTTGGCCATGCCAACACTAATTTATCATCATCTAATTGCAGGATATAATATTCATACACTCTGATGTTACCTTCATTTGGAGAGATACCGGCTAAAACAGTAACACTATTAGTGTATAGTTTACCTATACTCCAGATAGTACCATCATTTCCTTCTGTTTGATCCTCCATATCAAAAGAGAAAGAACCTTCCACCTGCGTTCCGTCTGTTTTATGAAGGGTTAATTTGGCACCTGAAAGAGTAAAAGTCATGTAAGCACCATCACCCTCGCCTTCAGCCGTATCATCCATACCGAATAATCCCGGAGACCACCATCCAGGGCTTTTATCACCTAAATAATTTCCATTTCCCCAAACAGCCGGTCCGTCTTCATTATCAGGCTGAGTATCATCCCATATCCAATCTTTAGATCCTCCACTTCCACACAAATATCCCCATGCAGCAGGCACTTCAAAGGAAAGTTCATCGACTCTGACAGGAAGCTCTTTGGTTATTTGTGTACCATCCGCATTTAATCCGGTAAAAGTAATTGTTAAATCACCCGCTACTACTACATCCACTTCATCATAAGCTTTCGTACTTATACCTACCCCATAATCCCATTGGGATAAAACA
>JAJQFE010000054.1 GCA_021201295.1 Tannerellaceae bacterium
ACTCCGACTTCAAATCCAGAATTTATAATAGGACATTATGCGGATAATCATTATAATTTATTCTGCATACTTTTGCAAAAACGCATGAAAAAGCTTTTCTTTGCAGGTAAAATAAAAGATGAACATTTAGTTTCACCTTTTATTTTTATTTTTATCCAATTGCTCAGACTTACTATATGAATTTTATAGAAACAAGCATACCGGGAGTATGGATCATTGAACCTGACGTATTCGCTGATAACAGAGGATACTTTATGGAAGCTTACAAACAGGAAGTTTTCGAAAACCATATCGGAAAAATAAATTTTATCCAGGACAATGAATCCTGTTCTACTCAAGGAGTCTTACGAGGACTACATTATCAGTTAGCTCCCTGGGGACAGTCCAAATTAGTAAGAGTGATCCAGGGAAATGTACTGGATGTAGCAGTAGATATCCGGCGAAGTTCACCTACGTTTGGAAAACACGTTGCCATAGAACTCTCAGCAGAGAATAAACGCCAGTTATTTATTCCACAAGGATTTGCCCATGGATTCCAGGTTTTAAGTGAAACGGCAGTTTTTACTTACAAAGTAGATAATCCGTATACTCCTACCTATGAAAGAGGAATTCATTATAATGATCCGGAGATAGGCATTCCATGGCAGCTCTCTTCCGGTCATTCCCTTATTCTTTCAGATAAAGATAAAGAGGCACCTTTATTAAAAAATGCAGAAATCAATTTCACTATATAACAACACTCTATGAAAACATATCTGGTAACCGGCGCAGCAGGATTTATTGGCGCAAACTTTGTGAAATATATGCTGGCAACCCATCAGGACATCCGGTTAGTCATGTTGGATGCCTTAACCTATGCCGGAAATCTGAAAACAATTGCCAATGATATAGATAACCAACGATGTCTTTTCGTAAAAGGAGATATTGGAGATCGTGAACTGGCAGAGCAATTATTTAAGTCATATGATTTTAATTATGTAGTAAATTTTGCTGCTGAAAGCCATGTAGACCGCAGTATTGAAAATCCGCAATTATTTCTGGTCACGAATATTCTGGGTACGCAAAATTTATTGGATGCCGCCCGGAAAGCCTGGATCACAGGAAAAGACCCTGATGGTTATCCAATCTGGAAAGAAGGTGTTCGTTTTCACCAGGTATCTACTGATGAAGTATACGGCAGTTTAGGGGAAGATGGATACTTCTGTGAAGATACCCCTTTAGATCCCCGTAGTCCGTATAGTGCATCCAAAGCCAGTGCCGACCTGTTTGTAAAAGCCTACCATGATACCTATAAAATGCCGGTAACGATTACCCGTTGTTCCAATAACTATGGTCCTTATCATTTCCCGGAAAAATTAATTCCTCTTATTATTAAAAATATTCTGGAAGGTAAGTCTTTACCGGTCTATGGAGATGGAAGTAATGTCAGAGACTGGCTGTATGTGGAAGATCATTGTAAAGCCATCGACTTAGTGATCCGAAAAGGTAAAACCGGAGAGATCTACAATGTAGGCGGACATAATGAAAAACAGAATATAGAGATTGTAAAACTCACTATTCAAACCATCCGGGACATACTGACAGAATGCCCGGAATATCGCCAGATACTTAAGAAAAAAGAATATGATCCAAATGGGAATATATCTATAGATTGGATCAATCATGAACTAATCTCTTACGTAAAAGACCGGTTAGGCCATGACCGGCGCTATGCTATTGACCCGACAAAAATCACCACAGAGTTAGGCTGGGTACCGGAAACGAATTTTGAGATAGGCATCGTCAAAACTATTTATTGGTATCTGGATAACCAGGATTGGGTAGAAGATATTATAGGAGGCGACTATACTAACTATTATGAAGAAATGTACAGTAGAAGATAGGCCGTACTATAGCCGCCTGACCGGAATCAGTTAAACATCAGATTTTCTTCAAAAGTATCCAGTTTATCTTTCTCTCCGGCCAACAATAAAATGTCACCTTCTTCAAATATATAATCCGGAGAAATAGAAATAATGGTTTGATTCGGTTTATCTATTCCAATAATCATACTTTCCGTTTTTTCCTGGATGGATAATTCCATAATAGATTTCCCGATCATATGGGAATCCGCCATGACCTGATACTGAATAAGACTTATATGGTGAACAGGTTCTTCTGTTTGAAGCAATTGATTCCGTTCTTCAATAGTTTGGATCAGTCGTTGGATTTCCTTATCAGAACCTGCAACAATAATCTTATCATAAGGATACAACCGTTCATTCGCATCCGGTATATTAATTTTCTTATTTCCACGGATAATAGAAACAATATGAACCCCCGTATTCCTTCTGAAATTACTTTCTTTTAATGTTTTCCCTACCTTTGGAGACAAAGGGGAAACTTCAATCTCCTCTATATGAATTTGTTTAGACAATAAAGCACTCTGTGTTTTCGGCAAAAAAGCAGCGTTTTTCTGCTCCTGTAATTCTTTTTGATTTAAATTTTCCAGGAAACGCTCCTCTATTCGTCTGGATTGCTTTTTAAAACCCTGGGAATAAATGACCATAATAATGACCCCTAAGGAGATAAAACCCATTAATACAGTTGCATTTGGGAATAAAGGTATCAGAATCCTCAAAACCAGGGCTATACAAATGACTACTCTCAGCACAATGATGGAAATCAGCATAAAGCGATTAAAAGCTCCCCATTCCCACAAATTTCTGAATTCTATGGAACGGTTCTTCTTCATGACAATAGCCCGTAGGAAAGGTGCCATAAGTAGTAAAGTAACGATAGCAGCTAAAATCTGTCCTCTTAAACCTGCAATATGCTGAATAACGAAAGGAATAAAATAATCTTCACAAAGAAATTCTACGGCTAAAGCAAGCGCTGAATAAACAGCTACCAACAAAGCAATACTCCTGAGTAATTTAACCCAGTCATTCGGATCATTCACTATCTGATATTCTGACTTGCCATAGCCATGAAGCAGTTTTTCCCATCTGGGAGGAATATGTTTCTCTATTATATAATAAAGAGGTGTGGAAAGTTTAATAAAATATGGAGTAGTAAAAGTTGTAATAATAGACACTGCCACAATAATAGGATATAACTTCGGATGGATCACCCCAAGACTCATCCCCAATGAAGCAATAATAAAGGAGAACTCCCCTATTTGTGCCAGACTAAAACCGGCCTGGATAGAAACTTTCAATCCATGGCCCGCAGCTAATACACCGGCTGTTGCAAAAATAACCCGGCCTATTAGTACTACCAGCGTAAGCATCAAGATCAATCCGGCATATTCTACAATAATATTCGGATCAATCAACATACCTACAGATACAAAGAAAACCGCTCCAAAAAGATTCTTTAGGGGTTCGACCAAATGTTCTATATGTTTTACCTGAATAGTTTCTGCAAGGATAGATCCCATAATAAACGCACCTAACGCCGCTGAGAAATCCACCCGTGCCGCAAATAAGACCATGCCCAGACATAGCCCGACACACAAAATGAGTAAAGTTTCGTCATTCAGATATTTCTTTAAGACCTTTAACATGGTAGGGACTAAATAAATACCTACCACAAACCAGATGAGTACAAAAAAGAATAAACGAAAAATACTGTTCAACAATTCTCCCCCTTCAAACCTATTACTGGAAGCCACTGTAGAAAGTAATACCATCATTAGAATAGCTGCTAAATCTTCCACAATCAGCATACCAAAAACAATATTGGCAAACTTCTGTTTCTGAAGTCTCATATCCGTAAAGGCTTTAATAATGATCGTGGTAGAAGACATTGAGATCATCCCTCCCAGGAAAATACTATCCATAGTAGACCATCCTAATAACTGTCCTACTATATAGCCTATAATGATCATGGATCCCATATTGATCAGAGTAGCAATGGAGGCAGTCCCTCCTACTTCTATCACTTTCTTAAAACTGAATTCAAGTCCTAAAGCAAATAACAGGAAGATCACCCCGATCTCTGCCCAGGTCTCTACATTGGCCATCTCTGTCACAGTAGGCAGCCAGGAAACAAAGGGTCCGGCAATAAATCCTGCTACAATATAGCCTAAAACAACAGGTTGTTTCAACCATTTAAACAGAATAGTAGCGATACCAGCCATTATCAGAATGATAGCCAGATCGGTAACAAATGTAGGTAAATGAGCCATATATTACTTTCTCTATTACTTAGAAACTAAAAATGAGGTAAAAAATACAGGTGATATTTGCAATTCGCCCATAAAAATAATAAAAAATACGGTCTTCTCTATAGATTTAAACCACAAAGACGGCGTGGAGGTTCATAAAAGAGTCCACGCCGTCGCAATTATGTAAGATAGTAAGATGATTATTCCTCAATGACTGCCTGTGCTGCCGCTACCCGTGCGATTGGCACACGGAACGGAGAACAGGAAACATAGTTTAGCCCCACTTTATGGCAGAATTTCACTGAAGAAGGTTCTCCACCATGTTCTCCGCAAATACCACATTTCAGATCCGGACGGACTGCACGGCCTTTTTCCGTAGCCATTTGAACTAATTGTCCCACCCCATTCTGATCTAATACCTGGAACGGGTCAAATTTCAGGATCTTCTTTTCGAGATAGATCGGCAGGAAAGAAGATATATCATCCCGGGAGTAACCGAACGTCATTTGCGTCAGGTCATTCGTACCAAAAGAGAAGAACTCTGCAGAAGAGGCAATCCGATCTGCAGTTAATGCAGCACGCGGAATCTCGATCATCGTACCCACTTTAAATTTCACAGTATCTCCTTCCTCTTCAAATAACTTTGCTGCTGTTTCACGAATGATCTCTTCCTGAGCGGTAAACTCATGAAGAATTCCGGTTAATGGAACCATGATCTCTGGTATGGTATTAATCCCCTCCCGCTTTAATTCAAGAGCAGCCCCTAAAATAGCACGGGTCTGCATTTCCGTAATTTCCGGATATGTATTTCCTAAGCGGCAACCCCGGTGGCCTAACATCGGATTATGTTCACAAAGTGCTTCCACCCGTTGTCTGATCGCATCCACTGGAAGCCCCATCATTGTAGCCATCTCTTCCTGTCCCTTTTCATCATGAGGAACAAATTCATGTAAAGGCGGATCCAGCAGCCGAACGGTTACCGGACAGTTATGCATAGCTTTAAATATACCTTTGAAATCTTCCTTCTGGTAAGGCAGGATCTTCTCAAGTGCTTTTCTTCGTCCTTCCGCATCCTCTGAAAGGATCATTTCACGCATAGCTTTGATTTTATCTCCTTCAAAGAACATATGTTCCGTACGGCAAAGACCAATACCCACAGCTCCAAAGTGCCGGGCCACAGTCGCATCATGAGGAGTATCCGCATTGGTACGTACCTGCAGTCTGGCATATTTATCCGCTAAAGCCATCAACTCATTGAAATCACCTGAAATCTCAGCAGCCTGGGTTTCCACTTTCCCTTCGTAAATCTCACCGGTCGTACCGTTGATAGAAATAAAATCCCCCTCTTTCAACGTAAGACCATTTACTTCTACTGTTTTCTTTTTATAATCAATTACCAGCTCCCCGGCTCCTGATACACAACATTTACCCATACCACGGGCCACCACTGCCGCATGGGAAGTCATACCACCCCGTGCCGTTAGAATACCTTCTGCCACAGCCATACCAGCCAGGTCTTCCGGAGAGGTTTCAATACGAACCATTACCACTTTCTTTCCATCTGCATACCATTCGGCAGCATCATCAGCAAAGAATACGATCTGACCGGTAGCAGCTCCCGGAGAAGCTGGTAACCCTTTGGTTAAAACTTTTGCACTTTTCAAAGCGGTTGTGTCAAATACCGGATGCAACAATTCATCCAGCTTATTGGGTTCAATCCGTTTTAATGCCGTTTTCTCATCAATCATTCCCTGGCGAAGCAGATCCATCGCGATCTTTACCATAGCAACTCCTGTACGTTTTCCGTTACGGGTCTGCAGAAACCATAATTTACCCTCCTGTACAGTAAACTCCATATCCTGCATATCCCGGTAATGATTCTCCAGTTTAGTCTGGATTGCATCTAATTCTTTATATATTTCCGGCATCGCTTCTTCCATAGAAGGATACTGGGCTGCCCTCTCTTCTTCCGGGATACCCGCACGCTCTGCCCAGATCTGAGATCCTTTTTTAGTAATCTGCTGGGGTGTACGAATACCGGCAACTACATCTTCTCCCTGGGCATTAATCAGATATTCACCGTTAAATACATCTTCTCCACTGCCGGCATCCCGGGAAAAACAAACACCCGTAGCAGAAGTCTCGCCCATATTGCCAAAAACCATAGCCTGTACAGAAACCGCTGTTCCCCACTCTGCAGGTATACCTTCCATTTTACGATACAGGATAGCACGTTCATTCATCCAGGAATTAAATACGGCACAAACCGCTCCCCAGAGTTGTTCATAGGCAGAAGTCGAAAAGTCCAGTCCGGTCTGTTTTTTCACAGCAGCTTTAAACCGGGCAACTAACTCTTTCAGGTCTTCTACTGCCAGTTGATTATCCAAAGCCACTCCTTTCTCTTCTTTAATCTCTTCTATAATAGCTTCAAACGGATCAATATCTTCTTTATTGGTAGGTTTCATTCCTAATACTACGTCACCATACATCTGTACAAAACGACGGTATGAATCCCATGCAAAACGAGGATTACCGGTTTTCCGGGCTAATCCTTCCACCACTTCATCATTTAATCCCAGATTCAGGATAGTATCCATCATCCCCGGCATAGAAGCTCGTGCACCGGAACGAACAGACACCAGCAAAGGGTTTTCTATATCCCCGAACGTAGAGTTCATTAACTGTTCTATATTTTCAATAGCACGCTCAACTTCAGATTTCAGCAGTTCAATAACTTTTTCTCTTCCTAATTCATAATATTCGGAGCAGACCTCAGTAGTAATAGTGAAACCAGGAGGTACAGGAACTCCAATTAAATTCATTTCGGCTAAGTTAGCACCTTTTCCGCCCAGCAGATTCCGCATATCTGCTTTTCCTTCGGCTTTTCCGTTCCCAAACGTGTAAACTCTTTTCTTTTCCATAAATTTTCGTATTACGATTTATTTTGCCATCTCTGGATTGCAATGATACAAATATAGAAAGTCAATTCATCAAAAGTTAAATAATTTATGTGTTTTATAACTATGACCTTTTTATTGTATCCTGTAAATATGTACATTTGTGTGGCAAAATTTTTAAACGCAGATACATTGGCAAGAAAAAAAAGCAGTTACCTCTTTTAGAACAGGTAACCATCACAGGTGTAGCCGCAGAAGGCAAGGCAATAGCAAAAGTAAATGACAAAGTAGTGTTTGTACCCTATGTAGCACCTGGTGACATTGTAGATATGCAACTAACCCGAAAAAAACAGTTATGCAGAAGGCAAAGCTGTCCGCTTTCATGCCTATTCCCCGGATCATACGACACCCTTTTGTGAACATTTTGGCGTGTGTGGAGGCTGTAAATGGCAACATTTGCCTTATGAGACACAATTAAAATATAAACATCAGCAGGTCATCGATAATCTAACCCGTATCGGAAAGATACAAATGGAAGAAATTCTACCGATTTTAGAATCTTCCCACACCACTTTTTATAGAAATAAATTGGAATTTACCTTCTCTAACAAAAAATGGCTGACAGAAGAACAGATCCAATCAGGTGAATCTTTTAATCCGATGAGTGGAGTGGGATTCCACATACCCGGTACCTTCGATAAAGTCCTGGATATAAACAAATGCTGGTTACAGGATGATATCTCAAACTGCATCCGTCAGGCAATCAAAGCATATGCCTTCAATCATGAAGGTTATCCCTTCTTTAATCTCCGTCATCAGGAAGGTTTTCTACGTACACTGATCGTTCGTTCTTCTTCTACCGGAGAGTTAATGATCATTGTGGTCTTCTATCAGGAAGATACAGAAAAACGGGAGGCTCTTCTCTCCCACCTGTCTACCCATTTCCCGGAGATTACCTCTTTATTATATGTGATCAATGAAAAATGTAACGACACAATCACCGATCAGGAAGTACATGTCTTCAAAGGAAAAGATCATATGATAGAAGAAATGGAAGGACTACAATTTAAGGTAGGTCCTAAATCCTTCTATCAGACCAATAGCGAACAAGCCTACAATTTATATAAGATTACCCGCAATTTTGCTGGCTTAACAGGGAATGAATTAGTATACGACCTATATACAGGAACAGGAACCATCGCCAATTTTGTAGCTAAAAAAGCTAAAAAGGTGGTCGGCATCGAATATGTAGCAGACGCGATTGAAGATGCCAAAGTCAACTCTGCCATGAATCAAATTGAAAATACACTCTTTTATGCCGGGGATATGAAAAATATCCTGAATAAAGAATTTATCGATACACACGGCCGGCCAGACGTGATCATTACAGATCCTCCCCGCGCAGGGATGCATGACGACGTGATTGAAACCATTCTTTTCGCAGAACCTAAACGAATTGTGTATGTAAGTTGTAATCCAGCTACACAAGCCAGGGATTTGAATCTATTAGATTCAAAATATGCTGTTAAGAAAGTTCAGCCGGTAGATATGTTCCCTCATACACACCATGTTGAGAATGTAGTCTTACTTGAGAAAAAAAATTAAAAAAGTAGATAAGATAAGGAGTTATTATTCGCTTTGCTCATTAGTAGTTAAGTATTTTACTAACTCCTTAACTACTGTAACTAATAAATCATACGATTTCTGCGGGGACTCCGGTCATAAAGGATAATTGATCCAGGGCATCCCGGATTCCTTTAGAACGTTTAAAAGAAAAATGATAACGTTTTCCTCGTAAAGAGGTAGTATCCATTTGGATTTTCACCTGGTAGGTATTCTCCAGACAATGCAGGATCTTAGAAAGGGGAGCATTCGATAAAGAGATCAGCCCATACTTCCAGGAACCATACAGACTCATATCAATCTCATGGATCTCTACCGTATTAACAACCTTCGAATAAAGGGCTTTTTGTCCCGGATTCAGATTGATCAGTCCTATTCCGTCCAATCGTTGCAATTGCACAGAACCACTGGTCAGGATGACTTCATTTACCTGGTCATCGTGCCGGGTATTTACACTAAAAAAGGTACCAAAAACTTTAATCTGGTTCGCATCTGTTTTTACCAGAAAAGGCATCAGAGAATCTGCAGCCACTTCAAAATAGGCTTCTCCCTCCAAATATACATGACGTGTCTCTCCGGAAAAATGTTCAGGACATGCCAGACTGGTTTGTTCACTTAACCAGACCCGGGTTCCGTCCATCAGGGTAACTACCTGAATAGAATCCTGGCTTGAGTTCCGGTACGTAATAAAAGATTCCGGAATTTCTTCCTGAACCGGGTTTGAAGACAGAAAAACTGAAAAACCGATCACTATTAAAAGCACAGCAGCAGAAGCACTCCACACCCTGATTTTGAATTTCCGAAGGGAAGTATGACTATTTTTCCTGAGCTGCTCTAATGCTTCTATTTTTTCATTTAGTTCTTCCAGGTCATGAGCTACCAACTCTTCAGTTGCAGGATTCAAAAATTGTTTTTTCGCTTGCCAGATAGATTTAAGTTCAAAAAAGTAATATCTGTTTTTAGCTGAAACCTGCAGCCATTCCTTTAATTGCTGTTTTTCATTCTCACTAATCTCCCCACTCAGATACTTAAATATAATCTCTTCATTCATTTCTTTCCTATTACTATTTTAAATACAATCCATAGGAACAAAACACCTAATTTTAAAAGACAAGTATTTTTTTGTTAAAAAAACTCAGTTATTTGTTTCTTATTGCCATTTTCCACTCTCTTTAAACCGATAATGTCTCAGTTTTTCTCTCAATTGCTTTAAAGCCGAATAAATATGATTTTCTACTGTACTTAATGATATTCCCAGTTTACTACTGATCTCTTTACTGGGAAGGTTGTCTAAATAACTTAAGGTAAAAACTTCCTTGCAACGGGTTGGTAAACTATTTATAGCAGCATCTATACTTATCTTCAACTCCCAATTATACAGTCTGTGAATAATATCATTGGAATCCGGGTCATACAGTACAGATCCCATCTGTTTAATTTCAGATTCAAAAGAAGAAATATACTCTGACAAGTATCCTTTCTTTTTTAAAATATTCAACGCCAAATTATAAACAGAACGTAAAAGATAACTACGAACAAAAAGAGTTTCATCCAGATTTTCTCTGTGGATCCAGGCATTCAGGAATACGTCCTGCACCACATCCTTTGCCTCATCTGCATCTAACAATAGTTCTGCATAGGAAAGTAAGGACAGGTAATGCATTTGATAGAGCTCATTAAACGCAGCCCGATCTCCATTCCGGACCTTTCTTACTAACGACGCTGTATATTCCATACGTTTTTAAGTCTAACTCTGCAAAGATAAAATTTTTAACAGAACCACATCATATATTAGGGAAAGAATAAAGAAGTCACAGGAGTTAAGGAAGAAAGTAAATAAACAAATTTTATACTTATCTAAAGCCATTGGATATATACACTAAAACAGGTCTCTCCTGCTTTTGCCGGTTAAAACACACAGATAACTTTGGCATAATCATAAGGATCCTGATCCGTAAATCGGAGGCTTTTAGTATTACCTGAAGGAAAATCAAATACCTCCACCCGGGCCCATTCCGGAGAATATATCTTCCAGTCCGGAATCTCTCCTCCTGGTTCCAGATGATAAAAAGAGTCAGCAATATTTCCTTGTGGATTTTTTCCAGAGTCTTACGAACTTACCATCCTTTCTATGATAATAAGAAAGCGCCTCCAATGTAAAAGCCCAACGCCAGTAATCTCCCATCCGAAGCTGTATAAAAGCCCATCCGTTGATGCATCATATAGCCCGTATATCCTTCCGGTATAGTCACTCCTGCAGGCAGTTCATACGAAGGGAATAACTGCACCGGTTTATTCCGGTTTCTACCATCTATCGAAGTAACTAATAAGGTATGAGCCGGTGGTTCATGCTCATTGACCGCCCCACTCAGATATTGCAGATAAAAGATATGATTCCAGTAAGCCAGGTTAGGTGCATGATTATAAGTATAGCCAAACCCGTCCGCTTCTTCCGGATGCGTCTGGTTTGCCCTGACCAACTGAATATTCTCAGTTCCCACCAGATAACGCAAACCTCCGTCATGCACATTCGGGTTCGCAATTTCTCCACCTATGTAGCGGACCGGCTCATATATAGAGCCTGTTTGGGCAGAAGAGGATGAAATCAAACCAGCAAAGAGTCCTATAACCACTATTTTCTTTATATTCATTCTATATATTATTTCACTAAAAAACCTGACAAATTAATATCTGCCAGGTTAAATTACTTCACTTTTTCAATTATATATAATTAATAAAAGAACTACCTATAACCTCATAAGTAAAAAAATTAAAAGGTTAGTATAGGGATAAAATATCCCGGTAAAAATACCGGGATATTTTATAAAGTTTATTTTATCATTCAGCATCCCACCATACTCTGGAAGTCATGGTATCACCATTATTTAACCGGCGTACTGCTTCCAGGTAATTTTCCGTATTTACAACAGCTTCCCCTGTATTGTAGGTAAATCTGCGTGGAATAGTTCCATTCGTTACATTTCCTACATAATTAACAGGAGTCAGTACGGGATAACCGGATCTTCTCCAGTTAGCAAAAGCTTCGTACTCATCACAATAAGTTGCAATCCAGTATTGAACGTTGATTTGTTCTAACGCTGTAGACGCATTATATGGATTCTGAGATAAATAGTAATTGATCTGAGCATCCGTAACGATATCTACACCATAAGCTGTAAATTGCTTGATAGCAGCTCTTACGCCTTCATTATAATACTCTTCAGCATTTCCTGAAATATAACCCCGATAAGCAGCTTCTGCCAATAATAACTGAATAGTAGAATAAGTAACCACTAAAGTCGGAGCATCCGGACGGGCAAACGTATAACGGTTTGGTACAGAATAGTATCTTACACCTAAATAACCATCATCTGCTGTTCCCGGGTAATTCGGTTCTTTAGATATATCCAGATCTCCTCCCTGAACATCACGTCCGTTTGGCATACCTAACTGTACTACTGCTGTTGTATCTCCGTATTCCCAGTTATCACTGCTATACTGATTAGTAGAAACCAGGGATTCACCTACTACGGTTCCAATCAGAGATAAGCGTGGATCACCTGTATTTTTCAACTGGTTTACGAATGTATTGCTTAAACGCCATCCTGTCACATCTTCATGAGAATATACTTTACCATAAGGTTCCGCAGCGTTGGTTGTTTCCACTGCTCCTTCGTGCGTAACGATACAGTTGTCATCATTACTTTCGAAAATACCACCAGCCAATGCAGTATTTACCCATGTACTGGCTGTATCAGGTGCTACTTTTGTTAAACGCATAGCCACACGTACCATCAGGGAATAAGCTAATTTTCTCCATTGCGTAGTATTTCCACCATACATGATATCTTTAGCTCCGATTTTGCTGCTACTAATAGAAGCTAACGCTTCACCTGCCTCTTTTAGTTCATTCAGCATATCCAAATAAATACTTTCCTGTGTATCGTATTTCGGTTGTCCTATACTTTCAATATATCCTAATCCTGCTTCAGAATAAGGTACATCTCCGTACATATCGGTCATTCGTTGCATTAAGATAACCCGCAGGATTCTTATCATATTATATTCAGCCTGGTACTCTTCATCATCTTTCCATTGATGAATAAGAGTAACAGCATTCAATATTCCATTCGGATAGGTTCTATCCCAGTAAGCCTGATTATAGCTATCATTATATGTATATTTGTCACCCTGCGACCAGTTAATAGAAGCATGGTGCTGGATCATAGAACTAATATAAATAGCGGCATTTCTCCATATATCATACTCAGTGCCATACGTATAAACCTGCACATTCGTAAATAACAAAGTATAATTCATACTTTCAGCAGTAATATTTTCCGGGTCAACGTTCAAATCCCCGAAATCACTACATCCTGTGGATGTCAGCATTAAACAGAGAGACGTTATAATTACTAATATTCCTTTTTTCATCTTAGTCTGATTTTTAGAATTTTACATTCAGGTTGAATCCTATGGATCTGGTAGTAGGATAACCATTCAACTCAAGTCCTTGTCCATTGGTATTATTGATGGATGATTCAGGATCGATATTCGGAGTATGCTTCATGATGGTCCATAAATTACGTCCGACCAGAGACAAAGAAAGACCTTTCACATATTTAACTTTCAGCATAGAAGCCGGGAAGGTATATCCAAGTGATAATTCTCTCAGCTTGATAAAACTGGCATCATATACAAATTCTTCTGTAATCTTACGGGAAGCGATTTGTTGCCAGTAATCTTGTGCCTCAGCGGTTACCTGAACAGGCTGTCCATTTTCGTTTATGTATGTATTCGTAAATCCGGTTTCACGGCCTTCCAGCGTATTTTTGTGTAAACCGTTGCTATATGCGTTCAGGTTTGTTCCCGAAAATATTTTTGCACCGAATTTATAGTCCAAAAGGAATGCCAATGACCAGTTTTTATATAAAAACTCATTTCTGAAACCTCCGGTTACTTTATATACCCCGCTACCCAGTGCTTCCTGCTGATCCGTTGCCAAAGGTAGTCCGGATTCATCATATACCTTATTTCCATTTTCATCTCTAAGGTATTTATAACCATAGATCTGACCATAGCTACTTCCTACCACATTCGTAATAGAAGCCGCATCTCCATTAGCTGTAGCTCCATCCAAAGTCAGAGACTTCACTCCCTCTCCCAGGTAAAGAACTTTACTGTTATTATAAGCAATATTAAAAGTCGTGTTCCACATAAAGCCATTTTTTCTTACAGGTACTCCATAGACCATGAGTTCAATCCCGTTATTTCTGATCTCGCCAATATTCATAATGGCTTTGCTAAATCCGGAAGCCTGGCTGGTGCTTATTTCTGCAATATCATCTTTTGTATTTTTGGTATAATAAGCAAAGTCAAATCCCAGACGATTATCAAAGAACTGAACGTTCAAACCTACTTCCCACTCTGAGATTTGTACCGGTTTCAGATAAGAATCAGGAACACTACTACCGTCTTTTACCATACCGACGGATTGTCCCTGAATCTGGTAGTCTGTAGTCGTGTAATATAAACCTGTCTGATAAGGGGTAGCTCCATTAGATGCCATTGCAAAAGCACCTCTTAATTTACCGGAGTAAATCCACTCGGGTAATTCAAAGGCTTCACTAAACATAAAGCTGGCACTTACAGAAGGATAGAAATAACTGTTAGTATTCGGATTCAGGGTAGAGAACCAGTCATTACGTCCTGTGAAGTTCAGGAATAAGAAATCCTTATAACCGAAATCAGCGGTTGCATAAAGAGAGTTTACACGATACTCCTCATAAGATTTGGCATACATAGAACTACTTACATTACTTGCAGCCCATGTTCCCGGAACAAGGAAAGATTTGATATTACCATTGGTACCAAACTGTTTCCAGATATTACGTAAACGGTTTCCTCCGAACGTTGCATTCACTGAGAAATCTCCGAATTTCTTATTAAATCCGATTAAGAAGTTGAGGTTCACCTCTGAGAAGTTTCTGGAATATTCATTCAGATAACCACCCGGGTCAGCAGCAGCTCCCATAGGTTGCACCTGGCGGAATTCCAGCGTATAACCGTCACGCGTCACCTGTCCCTGCGCATACAACCATTCGTAAATATCATATTTTAATGTCATACCTCCCGTCAAACGGTTACGGTTGGTTTCATTACTTTTCTCATATTGAAGGAAATAGGGATTATTGAAATAGACACTATTACTTGGAATTAACTCATTACCTTCCGAATCTACTCTGGGTTCCATCCATCTGACATCCGACGTGTTAGCTAAATATAATAAAGTAGCATTTACATTACCATTCCCATCCGAAAGGTTCGTACGGTTTTTTACCTTTTCAAAAACATAGTTACCATTCACTGTCAGGCTTAATTTAGAAGTAATATCATATACCATGTTCATATTGATCCCCTGTTGGCTTAAACTTGCATTCGGCAACATGGAACGGTCATAGACATTCGAGATCCCAAAACGATAAGAAACATTATCACTTTTTCCACTAATACCTAAGGATGCATTTTCCGTCATACTTAAACGATAAAAATTCCCCCAGTTGTCTTTCATGGTATAATCATACTCATTTCCCAGGAAGTTTACAGCAGTTTTTCCACCGCCCATCGTTTCACCCCAGTTTGAAGTAGCTGTTTCTTTGGCACTTTCTGCCGATAACGGACGGACTCCACGTGTACCTTGCCCATATACTATCTGGAAGTCACGATAATCATAGATAGGGTTAAAAGTAAGATTATTATTAAACTCTATGTTTACCCCTTTTTGAGTACCGGTTTTAGTAGTAATAAGGATAGCACCGTTACCACCACGGTATCCGTAAAGAGCAGAAGCTGCTGCCCCTTTCAATACCTGGATTTCAGCAATATCATCCGGGTTAATGGCATTCAGACCATCACCCATATCTAAACCACCCCATTGTCCGGCATTTCCAAAGTTACTATTGTCGAAAGGAATACCATCAATGACATATAATGGCTGGTTATTTCCGGTGATAGAGGCATTACCACGAATCGTGACACGGCTACTACCTCCGGCACCTGTGGCATTACCGGATACACTTACACCGGCCACTTTACCTGAAAGAGCATTTCCTAAATTCAGGTCACGGGCTTCGGTAAACTCGTCACCTCCTACAGTTGCGGTAGAATAACCAATAGAACGTGCCTGGCGTTTAATACCTAAGGCTGTGACCACCACTTCTTCCAGTTTTTGTGTATCTTCAATCAAAGTAATATTCAGAATGGTTTTACCGGCAACCGAAACTTCCTGTGGCATATATCCGATATAAGAGATAACCAGAATAGCATCATCCGGTACATTTTCCAAAGTGAAATCTCCGTCAAAACCGGTGATCAGCCCATTGGTGGTGCCTTTTACCACTACATTCGCACCGATAACAGGGCCACCAAATTCATCTACCACAACTCCGGTTATCCGTTTACCATTCTGTTGGGTGATGGTGGTTCCGGGCATATCTGTTTTTCTGTTAGAATAAAGGACTACCACCTGGCCGTCAATCCGGTATTCTATATTGGTTCCCTTGAATACCTGATCTAAAATTACTTCTATATTTTCATCTTCTACGTTTACAGATACATGGTTCACGGGAACAGAACCCAATGAAGTATCATAAGAAAATACGATATCTGTTTGTTTGTTTAAGGAGTTTACTACGGATTTGAGTGTAGCGTTGTTAAGCGAGAGCTGTACATCAAACTTTTTGTCAAATGCGCTGAAATCAGGGGCAGCATGTGCTCCGGTGATTAGACAGCATAAAGAGATCCCTACGCATAGCCGTTTGATAGGAATCAAATCGTTAGTTATCCTTTTCATTTTTCTTTTTTATTGTTTTAAGATTAACTCATACATGACGGTATATGTAATGTATCAGATAGATCCGTCTGTATTTGTAGTACTTATATCACAAAAGCATAATTGATTTTTTAGATAATTATCCAAGAACACCAGATCATAGTTCATAAAGAACTTATGCACATAGTGTTCTTCTTGTTTCAATGGATTCCCGGGCCACCTCCTTTCTTTGATTACTGGGTTGTTTACTCTTCATATTTATCAGTATTTTCCTCTTTTTCAAGTCATACGTTCCTTTTATCTTTTACTTGAAACAACAGTTCTTTATGAGCTTAAAAACCACTTCCCGGCTTTGTGAGCCGAAAACAAGTATCCGCTTTTTATACAATAGCATAAAAAAATAAGACTTCTTTTTTAGTGCTACCTAAAAAAGTCTCTTCATCTTTTCAGGCTTGGTTTGTATTTGTACATATTACATTTTCATTACAATTCAGTAACAAAAAATACCTAAACCCAAGCTATTTTTTTAAACAATTTAAGTTTTAATTGAATGGGAGTATTTTATCAATCCACTTATATATTTAATAATCAAATTTTTGCTTTGATTTATAAGTAATAAAACTAATACTCTAAAAAGTAATTATGTATACGTTAGTTAATAGCCTTAATTTTTATACATTAAATTTATGTCAATAAATTTCCGGCTTCTATCCACTATTCATTTCTTTGTATGCATCTTTCTCTACCAAGATGTATATAAACCGCATTTTATCTCTTGCAAAACCCTATAAACAAATAGGATTTAGTAATTTAAACTGCTTAAGATGCCTGATTTTTATCTCCGGCCATTTTTTTATCTCCAGCAGATAAATTAACCTGTTTCTAATTTTATATGTATAATCTCCTATTCTTTTTTTCATTTCCTACGACAAAAACTCCGGCCCTCCACCGTGGGCTATATAGCCCCCCGCCGTGTGACGGACAGCCCTCCGCCGAGGGCCATAAAGCCTCCCGCGGAGGGCCGGAGTTTTCAATGGGTTCTATAATAAAAATAATGCTTGGAAAAGATGCATTATAGACTCCTTATGCAAAGAAGCTGTCTAAAGCAGTAGGCTATGAAGCCGTTTCTCCTGCTGGAGATAAAAAAATGGCCGGAGATAAAAATCAGGCATCTCCGCCAGGATAAAGAATTGTTCTGCAATATCTTAAACTGGTTTACCTGAGTTAAAAGTCATTTTATAAAAAATATAGGGAGAAAGCCTGCCTGAACGGATTTTCTACTATCCGATAGAGAGCGATGTAAAAAAATTTCTATCTTTGGTAACAGAAACAAAATAGTAATACTATGTTTAGTAAAGAAACCTACCTCTCCCGCCGGGCTAAATTAAAGAAAACAATTGGCTCCGGTCTTTTATTATTTATCGGGAACGATGAATCCGGAATGAATTATGCGGATAACACTTATCATTTCCGCCAGGATTCTACCTTTTTATATTTCTTTGGTCTCCCCTATGCAGAGCTTTCTGCTATTATTGATATTGATAATGACAAAGAAATTATTTTTGGTGATGAGTTAACCATTGATGCGATTGTATGGATGGGAACGCAGCCTACTTTAAAAGAAAATAGTGAACGGGTCGGCATTCAGGAGACACGTCCTTCCCATGAATTGGAGGTTTATTTAAAAAATGCCCGCCAGCAAGGACAAGTCATTCATTATCTGCCTCCCTACCGGGCAGAACACCGGATCAAATTACTGAACTGGCTGGATATTTATCCGGGCACAGAGCAACCTTCCGTACCATTCATTATGGGAGTAGTCAATCAACGGAATTACAAAAGTGAAGAAGAAATTGTTGAAATAGAAAAAGCCTGTATAGTGACGGCAGATATGCACCTGACAGCTATGCGTACTGTTCGTCCGGGTATCCGGGAAAGTGAAGTAGCAGCCGCTGTGGCAGAAGTGGCCTATGCAAACAATTATCAGCTCTCCTTCCCCATTATTGCCACTATCAACGGTCAGACTCTCCATAATCATTACCATGGAAATACGATTAAAAGTGGCGATATGCTTTTATTAGATGTCGGGGCGGAAACAGAAATGGGCTATGCCGGGGATATGTCTTCCACTATTCCGGCAGACTCTCACTTTACGGCCCGCCAGAAAGAAATCTATGATATAGCGGTGGCAGCACATGAAGTGGCTGTGGCAGCTTTACGGCCGGGAGTATTATTTGAAGATATTTATGATCTTTCAGCAGCCACTATTATGGAAGGATTAAAAGGGCTGGGATTTGTCAAAGGAGATCCTATGGAAGCCGTGAAAGCCGGTGCGCATGCTCTTTTTTATCCCTGTGGACTCGGCCATATGATGGGATTGGATGTACATGATATGGAAAACCTGGGAGAGGTCTATGTCGGGTATGACGGAAGACCGAAAAGCACCCAGTTCGGACGTAAATCCCTGCGTCTGGGACGTAAGCTGAAACCAAGATTCGTATTAACCATCGAACCGGGAATCTATTTTATCCCTGAACTGATTGACTTGTGGAGAAGCCAGCATAAGTTCACAGAGTTTATTAATTATGAAAAGGTAGCTACCTATAAAGACTTTAGTGGCATACGCAATGAAGAGGATTACCTTATTACTGAATCCGGAGCTCGTCTGTTAGGAAAAAAGATTCCTATTCACACGGAAGAAGTAGAAGCTTTACGATAAATTCCATAGCATACAGATAACCTCGGTAAAACGACTGTCTACAGATAATTCGAATCTGTTTATAAGCGTATTACCGGGGTTATTCACCTATTAATTATTTTCATAACATACTTTCTGAAAGTCTATTTTAAGAAAAACATATCTATATTTGTATTTACTATCAACGCCAAAAGATTAAAAAAATGAAAACCGTAAAAGAGATCGCCAGTGCCCTGCTCTCCCTACAACTGCACTGCCTGAACCGGATGGAGATCTGTAATGCGTTAGAAATAGAGATCAATCTCATGGGAGATATGGAATTATGGAATATCGCCTTAGATATCATCGGATTTCCTGAAGACAACACGATGGAGTTTGATTTTCATACGCCAAACGGACATACTCCGGATGGGAAATGGACTGATTATGAAAATATGTTCTGCCGGGACTGGTTATTAGATCCTTTCTATAACGGAGAAGAAAATCATTCCATCAACCTGACTGAGTATATTGATTGGCTTTTCAATGAGTATAATAAACTATGTATAGGAGATAAGCTGACCACGGAAGTCTCCCGGATCAAACGAACACAACTCAATTAATATTTCTTTTCTTATCTTCCGGTAAATAAGAGATGCCGGTAGGGTATATTTACAATCTGTACGGTGTTCATTCAAAAGATGTTAAGCTCGTAAGCCTTTTCCTGCAACAGCTTGTTATAAGAGTGTCAGGTAAACGTCAAACAGTAAATGTAAACGCCATGCAGAAAAAGTACCTCTTTTTATTACTTCTTTTTATTGGTTCCCTGGGAGCGATCCCGGTTTCCAGAAATATAAGTATGAATTCTACCCGTGAGATAGAATTTAATCTCCGTCAGACTTTCCATGATCTGGAGTCTTCTTCTTACAGGTATGATCCGGATACGAATGATCCTTTTCTATTCAAAGCTCCTTTATATCCTGCCACACTAAAAAAAGAGACATCGATAGGGAACGGATGGAATACCATTTTACAGGATTCTACCCGCATGATCCGGATCTCCTCTTCAGACGGTATTATCCATATTCAGAATCCCACTTTCAAGCCATTACATATCAGTATTTACTCCCTGACCGGCAGATTAGTGAATGATAAGATTCTTACACATAGCAGCCTTTATTATTTTGCAAGAAAGCAGTATTTTCTGTTAAAAGTGGATGAAGATGTGTATAAAATAAGGACATGAAAAAAGGGTGAACCTGAACGGAACACCCTTTCTGAATTTTCACTGATTAAATTGCTTGCAATACTTCTGTCAGTTTTTCGGGAGTAACGTTTGTAGCGATGATCACTCCTTTTTCGTTAACAAGAAAGTTTCTCAACCCTCTTCCGAGTTTAAACTTTTTGTATAACACTGACTCTTTTCCAAGTTCATCATGAAATTGCGTTATTTCATTTAACTGGTCTATTCTGATCGTTTCCTGGAAGATCGTTTTACTTTCGTCCAAAGAGACAGAGACCAGGGCAATTTTTTCAGGATCGAACTTGTTTACTTCATTCGCTAAGCGTATGTTACGCATTCTTGATTCCGCATCATAAGCTGCCCAAAAATTGAGCAGTGTGTAACGTTGCGAATGATTCTGGAAACTGAATTCTTTCAGTTCACCAAAAGACTCTATTTCCGGTACCAGATCACCCGGATTTACCCCTTCAACAGGCCGTGGATCTTTCGTCGCGGCTGACATAGTAACTATGGCAGTCGTAACTGCGAGAACATAAGTTCTTACTTTCATAATATAATTTTTACGTTCAACTTAACCAAACAGCTCTTTATTCACATAAACAGTGTCTGGCTCCTGATTTTCAGGAAGCTCAGTAAATATAACCCTTCGCTAAGGAATTATGTTTTTACTGTTAACGGGTGCAAAGGTAAGTAGAAAGAGGGAAAATTTCCAAAATTATTACTATTTTTCTTCAATTCAACAAGTTTTTCAGCATGTTTTATCGCATAATTTATAAGGAATAAATATGTTTTTTAACACAAAATATAATTCACGGAATATCCGGAATTAAAAAGGCAGGATATTCTTCCTCAAAAACCAGCATAGCCTTAAACCTTATTATTTGGGGAAGTGATGTATAAAAACAAAAAAAGAGGATATCCGTGATGGACATCCTCTTCTCCGGCAATTTGCACGAATATTATTCTGCAGATTCGGTAGTTTCTTCAGCAGCTGCAGGAGCTTCTTCCATTCCTTCAGCGGCAGCTTCCGCCTGGGCGGCTGCCTCTTCTGCTTTTTTCTTAGCTACTTGTTCAGCTTTTGCCTTATTTGCTTCTTTCTCAGCTTCCAGACGAGCTTTTTCTGCAGCCTGTGCTGCTGCGTTCTCTTTCTCTTTAATAGACTGGACAGAAGCTTGTTTGTCTTTCAACCAGGCCTGGAATTTGGCTTCCGCTGTGGCTTCGTCAAAAGCACCTTTTTTGACACCTTCCAGTAAGTGTTTTTTCATGTACACACCTTCGCGTGAAAGAATGTTACGGGTTGTGTCTGTAGGTTGTGCACCTACCTGTAACCAATACAAAGCTCTTTCGAAATTCAAATCTATTGTAGCAGGATTAGTGTTCGGATTATAAGAACCTATCCTTTCAATAAACTTTCCATCACGTGGAGCCCTGCTGCCTGCGACAACGATCTGGTAAAACGCGTAGTTTTTACGACCGTGTCTCTGCAATCTGATTTTTGTTGCCATGTTTGAATAATTAATTTAAGCTGTTTGTATTAGCGAGTGCAAAAGTAAGCTTTATTCTTAAATATTACAAACTTTCTTCCGGAAAACTCTTATTCATCTTCAATGCAACGCACAGAGTATCCATAGGAAACCAGCGAAGTATATATTTGGGGCCAGACCATTGGCTCATTTATACTCAGACCAAAGTGATTGCGGTCACTCATACCGCTTCTTGCTGTCCAATAACGGCCGATTGGCATCGATGAAGGAGCTTCATTCGAGATATAATTGTCAAACGGGAAAAAACAAGATTACTTCCGAAGCCTGTCAGGAAATAGTACCCGTAAGCATCCATATCTATGTATCCATTGACATCTTCAGGGTCTGTAGCATAGGAGTTATAGCTATCACCATTGGAGATAAATCCGGAAAATACATTGTAAGGAGGCATTTTATGTCCAACCGGACTGGGATCATACACGGTTTTTGTTACTTCCACATGATCCGAAGTTGGATATACTGATATATTATAGGTCAGATCCCCCCCCATAAATTGGTATATGATTCCTTACACCAGGAATTAGTGGCAGCTACAAAATTATTATCATAATAATAGATATGCGGATTCTGTATGGCTTCGCCTATGCTTACAGCATAATCGTACATTTTGAACTCAGTTCCATATACCGTCTGATATTTCTGCATAGGATCTTTGCGTCTGCCCTGCCAGTGAGGAGAATAACTCTGAAGGGATTCTTCATGATGGGTCTGTGTAATAGAAAACGTTGCCGACTGAGGCATAACAATTCCTGTCTGGCTAACGCGCACCTGTACACTCCGGGGAGCTTCTCCATATCTGATCGTCCGTTTGGCACACCAGCCCAGATTGTATTCCATAAGATTATAGGTCTGACCGAAAACATTGACGATAGTAACATCAGAGGACCTCACATTATTTACCAGGGGAGTGACCCAGATATGCCAACTCCACAGGATGGTACCGTTTGCATCATGTACGGCAACCACCGCGTTCCCCTGCATAATATCCTCCTGTTTTATATAAAAGTAAAGACTCCGTCCATTGTCCGTCAGATCCACTTCTGCAATCAGGTTGGGTTGGTCCATCCAGACCAGGCTGGCACCGGCTGGAGAAGCCTGCTCATAGATATAAGGACCTGTAATGGGCAGGTCATCATGCCTCAGGAATTGGTTCAGAACAGTAGTTCCCATCTCACTGGTATTATAAGCACTGGGATTGTCCGCTCCATTTTTAATGGCATTTCCATATACCAGAGGCAATTTATAATATCCCGGTCCATTGACAATATAACAGTTCGCCGTATTCACCAGACTCCCACCTCCTTTGGTTGACAGATCGTACGGAGAGGAGAGTGATCCCTGAAAAGTAGCCGATCTCAGCGTGGCATCCTCCGGACTGTCCGAAATGGCCGAAAAGGCTTTTACGGTGGCGGCATACGTTGAACCTGATCCGCCTGTGCCATTCGCAGTGAATGCAGTCAGCCAGTCGGGTGCCGTAGTTGTCCAGGTAAGACCACCATCTGTGGAGAATTCGGCTGTCCATGCAACAGGTGCCCTGCTTCCGTCGGAGGCGGTGGAATAGCTTTCTATATAATAATCCTGTGTATCACCCGTATACGGATAATCCGAAGAGGGACCGCTGACATTCAGTGTCCGGACACCGATAGGCGCCTGCTGTAGGATGGTCACCAGAATAGTCATTTTTCCAGTTGTTATATGCACATAAGCCGTTCTGTCGGTGGAGGTATTTTCTGTTACGGAAAACGTAAGTGTATAGCCCGGATTACTATTACCTCCGGCTATTTCTGCCCCTTCTGTGTAGCCACTGAAGGTGATCCAGTCCGGTTTAGATACCAGTACCTCTTCACTATCGGCATTATCAGACAGATAGTATCTCCAGGCCGGTGCGGTGGTTTTTACTGTGATGGAGTGTCCGGCGGAGGCATCTGCTTCCAGTTCCATCTCCACCGGGGCCACACCTAAGATATATTGTCCGTCGGTAACGACTTCGTCTACTCCGGCATCACTCCAGTCTACAATCTCAGCTTCGATATCAGTGGATTTACTTTTATAGGCGGTATCGGGATCTTCATAGCCGTTTCCTTTGACCCCCGTGATGGTAAATATATAGCGGTAATTGCGGACCAGATCAAGCCAGGTGCCGTCTGATTTGACAAAGTCAATGCGGTACCAACCCAGATCTTCCGTCCCGTCAGTCAGCCTGACTACCAGACAGGGACGTGTAGCATCTGCTTCCTCTATCTGCGCTTCCAGGGCATAGAGTTGTTCGCTGAAAGAGGTTTTATCGGAGGCTGTATTGGTTACGCTATAAGAGATATCCTCTGCTTTATCCGGGGTAGACGGAAGGGTAACGGTAGCCGGTGAATCTCCGCTATTGTGCCACACTAATCCGTGTTGGTTATAATTATAAAGGTGTACTTCTTCAATCGTGTAGCCTGCATAGGAAGCATCGAAGCCCATATCTATACGGGATATCATACGGATCATTTCGAACCGGTTCTCTCCGGTAAAATCGGTGTTTATATCTATGGTCTGAGGTTCTTTCATTAAAGAAGCCATGGGAAAAGGAGCTTCAGGATTGCCGGTACAGGAGTAAGTCAATCCTTTCAGAAACGTCTCTTTATCTGACCGGGCGGAGATCTGGGCGTTTATCTGAAAAACTAAGCTGCCGGCTCCGGTATCGCTCATATTGGCTAACAACACAATATCATATTTATCGTCATTGGCGGTGGATGCACTTACGGGTAGGGATACGGTGAAGGTGATTAGTTCAGGATCTGTTTCGGTAGTTAGATTACTTTCTGTCACTATTTTACGGCCGACATAACTACCGTCGTTTTCAAAGATCAGTACATAAACATTCTTTACTTCGGCTTCTTCTGCTGTCTGGACCACACGGGTAAGCTGTTGTATGGAAGCCGGTAACTTGACATCAAATGTCACGGTTATCTCTCCACTGTTTTCTTCACTGTCTATTCCCCAGGATTCCTTCTCTACCAAACAGGAGGACACCAGTAAGAGGGATAGACACAACAGGAAGCGGACACTCCGGCTAAGAAATTGTATTTGTTTCATATCGTAAGTTCTTTTAATATTCTCTGTCTGCGCCTGATCCAGGATTACCCGGAATGGTTTTCTTTCTTCTGTCTAATCACGCATCATGCTGCAGGGGCTGATCTTTTCTTAATAACTGGGATTGACTCCTGTACTTTCCCAGCCGGGAATGGATAGGGTAACTTTCACACTACCGTCCGCCGTAATTTCTATATAGATATCGATAACCGTATGTACTCCCATAGCCAGTTGATACTCATATTCTTCCAGGAGGGATTGCAGTTCTACCGTATAGACTCTTTCACCGGTTGAACGGCTGACCCGGATCTCTATGGGGCTTTCCGTCTCAAAATGGGTGGTCAGAAAGGAGGCATAGGCCACACTTTCCGTATGGTAAAGTATCTGACTACTGTTTTGGCTGAGTGTGGTGATATACTCACCCGGCGAAAGATGAAAGTTATACCCATCCGGAAGGTTGGCTACAGCAATAACGGGTAACTGGCTACCGCTATCACTGACTCTTTCAAAGCCTTTTACATATACATTCATCGTATAGTAAGCAGTCATAAAATTAATGGTTTGTTCTTCAATACCACGGTTGGGAACCGTTACCTGATATAAAGTCAGGTCGGCTGATGAGGAACTCTGTTTCCTCGGGGCATAATACAGGCTGTCTCCGCTCTGGGTGGAGTTATAGGAAAGACGGCTCCGGTGGATCGTAGTCTCTGCGGTTAACTCCGGAAGGATAGTGTTGCTGGTTTTATTACCCCAGTACACTATATAATAGTTTCCGGAAGCTAAGGTCAGCTCCGCTCCCTGGAATTCCTGCAGTGCTTCCTGGTTATACCGGTGGCTTTCCAGGAAGAAGCCATCTTCCGTAAAGACAAACAGTTCCACATCATGGATCCGGTCCGGAAACTCATCTTCTCCCCAGATACCGGTATAAGTGAAGTGAAGGATCAGTTCTCCCCCTCCTTCTTCACCGAAATCGCAACCGTCTGTATCTTCTCTCAGACATCCTGAAAAAAGCAATACCAGCAAAGCTGTAAACTGTAATATGACCTTTTTATTCATGTTAGTTTTTAATTAATAAGCAGTAAACGGCAGGTAGCAGAAGATTCTGCTACCTCTGTCCGTTACTTTAATGTATTAATCCAGATCAGGTGTATCTACAATCTGCTGTTTCCAGTCAAGAACTTTCATAGTAACTCCTACGGTGATATCATCTCCTGACCATTCACCAACATCTTTCAGGTTATCTGCGGTAAACTCCAGATTCTCGATGTGATATACATATCCACGGTTAAATTCCTCTAACTGAACACCATTGACATGATAACGTTTCACTGTAATGTAATAATCCTGGGTAGGATCCAGCGCCTTATTGTCGGATGTAGTACCGGTTACCCCTGTAAATTTCAGGATCAGGTGAGGAAGGTAGCTGATCCCTTCCGATTCAAATACATTGTAAGCCCATACATCTGCATTACTTGGAGGAGAGGTCAAGTCTTTATTAGGTACAGTAACTAAATTACTCGTTTTACCTACTAATCCATTTGCTTCCCAATCAAATGTCAACCCTTTATAGGTCAAGGCATACCATGGAGTAGAGGCGCCGTTGAATTCGAAATCATCTCTTGAGGTATAAGCTATAAAATCACTCACATCTGTCGAACCGATCAGGTCTGATTGTGAATAAAAGTAGTTCAGGAAGATCCCGTCCAGTGTATAATCTATGATCCCAGTTGTGGCTGTTAATTTAGCCAGTTCCAAACGGGCTGTAATCGGAGTAATCTCTACATATGAAGTGTATTCAGGTTCCAACAGACCGATCACCTCTGTTATTTCTCCGGAACCATATAAATGCACATTCTCTACACTACCGTTACTGTCTGCCTGACTCCGGAGTGTGGTCACAATACCCATCACTGTGGAAATATTACCATTGGCTGCAGGCAGGTATTGCTCCGTAGTCCCAATGTTACCAAACACATGGATAGCAGTTGCTGTTTCACTTACTGTAAACTGAATCTCATTGCTAGCCTTAACATCTGTAATCCCGACGTTGTCTCCGTGGAATAGCGGCTGAGAGTTGGTTAAAGCAGAAGAGATCATAAAATAGTCTGTAATCTGTCCGGTAACATTCACAAAGTAGATGTATCCGTCTTCAAAAGTTACTGCTCTGCCATCTTCCACATATTCAGCCAATGCCCGGGTGAGGACATTACTGTCTACCGTAAGGGCTACAGTTTTGGTCTTTCCCTCTTCCTGAGAGATCAGATCATCCGATTTGTTACAACTCATCAAGCCTACACTGAGTGCTAAAAAAGCTGTAAAAACTCTTTTCATTTCCATAAATCTTTAATTTAATTAATAATTAGTTAGTTATTTGCTCCCCCCCCTCCGGAAAGCGGGTTATATTGCTATAAGTATATATGGGTTAAATGTAGGATACTCTTTCAGTAGTCAAAGGAGTTAAGAAGCATAGCTTCTGTTTATATTATATTTTTCTCACTACTTGACTACTTAACTCCTTGGACTACTTCTCTAAATACAATTCCATCTGCCGGCGGATATCCATATTCCAGCTTGCTTCTTCCACACCATAGGTCATAGCCTTGGTGAAATATTCGGTGGCTTTCTGGAGGTCACCGGTATAGAGATAATAGACTCCGAGGTTATTCCAGGCACCGGGAAGGTCTGTTACTTTATCCAGGCAGATTTTCGCAGCAACCAGGTCACCCCGGTTCAGGAGCACACCTGCTGCGTTGATATTGGCCACTTCATCCTCCGGATGCAGTTTCACAGTCAGTTCAATGATCTCATTCCATTTATCAGACTCTTTCTCGTAGTTCCCGGCTACGGTATACAGTTCATAGGGACTCAGATGTCCCGGATTACGGGTAAGCATATCCCGTGACTCCACCAGATTGAAATCTCTGACCCGGTATTCAATCCGGTAGTCTACCCGACGCAGTGCCAGATAAAAATCAGAGAGAAGTCTGTCATAACTACCGGTTTCTCTTAATCTCATTTCTTTCCGGTCATAATTATCCCGGCTATCTATGATGGAAAGGATCTGGCTCCGGTCAGGAAGATCACTCTCTTCTACCAGTTCCCGAAGTGTCTGCCAGTCTTCACCACCCGGAATCACATCAAACAATCTGGAAGAAAGACTACTGTTTCGTTGCAGATAGCTTTTCAAAGCCTGTGAACGTTCCCATGAAAGACGCTCATTCAACTGATAGCTTCTCTCCGGAGAGGCATAGCCTGCTATCGTAACTCCGAGAATCTCCAGATTACGATCCTGACTTGTTTTCTCAATGGTTTTTTCTATGTTATCCAGCTCACGGCGGTTATTACGAAAATTGGCCTGGATCATACTTTGTCCCTGCGGGAAATCCAGATAAGCACTTCCCGATTCGGAACGGTGTTTTTCTTCTACCCGGGGAGCTATATAGGAGACGCGAACTAAGGCATCCGTTGTTTTTTTCTGCGTGTAGTTTCTGTTGCTACTTCCTGGGGACGGTAGAGCGTATGGAGTAGTCCCTGTCTTTTTCCGGCACATCCGTAGATTTCTTCATGCACCACCAGACTGGCCTGTTCCATCCAGTCCTCATAGATGAGTTCCACCCGGTAATCCACTGTCCGGCCGGCAGCCTTCGGGAACTCATGGGTAATATACTGTTCCGCTACCAGCCCGGCAACATACTCTTCCTGTACTCCGGTGCGTCTTAAAGCTTTGCAACGGCTCTTTTCATCCAGACGGATATAAGGTAGTTCCAAACGATGACCTCCCCCTTCAAGCACAGGAAGCAGGAAGGCACTTTCTATGTTGCCTACACTCTTTTTATGCAAAGGCAGACGGAATTCAACAGAAAATAGTTCCCCGCGGTTTTCTAATTTTATATCGCGGAAATGATGGGAACTCTTTTGACCACAGACCGTTGCAGGGATAGTCAGAAAAAGTAATAAAAAAAGGTTTGTAGTTTTGTATTCATAGGTTTATCATTTAATCGTATATATCAGAGAGACACCCAGCCGTGTCGGGCCAAAGAAACCAGTAGTTTTATCTTTAATCTTTTCTCCGCATTTCTCACAGGGATAAATACCATAGTCCAGATAGGTATATCCCAACCCGACGGTAGCTTCAAGTGCTAAACGTTCCGACAGGATTCAGTGGTAACCATACAAAACGCCCCCTCCTACCAGCCAGCCGTCAAAATGATGTTCTTTCATATAATCTGTCATGCCGATTCCTCCGACATTATATTTTCCATAATGCACATGTACACCTACAAAGGAGCCGTAGAAAGTTTCACAGAACCAATATCTGGCCTCAGGCTGTATCAGCACATGTTTCATCTTTTTATTATCCTGAAAACTCCAGGGATTATATAACAGGGATAAATCAAGGGAGCTACGTTCCGAAAGCTTCATCTCTCCTCCTATATTCAATGTCGTAGCTGCATAACTCAACAGATTTACTTTTCCGGCAAAATGGGGAGACAAGGATTCATAAAATAGTTCCTGAGCATTAAGGGACAGACTAAAAAACAGGGATAGTACACCAACCAAAACAGATCCTTTCAATTTCATCAGTTCCTTCTATAATTAGGGTTAATCTTTTATTCTATATTGTATGTCGCAACTCTATCTCCTTTTCTTTTATCTTTCTGTCACTTCCTAAGTGATGGAAAAGAGAAAACACAGAAGCATTATATAATTGATATTTAATTCATTAACCATGAATCACAAATAGAAAGGAAGGAGTTTGTCTATGCTTTTTAATGATATTTTTAATAAGGAAAAACTACCCGTGGAAAGAGTATTCCTCCCGAAAGGTGAAACGATTTTGTTAGAACCTTTTTTCTGTGAGATGTGGATACTCAAAAAAGGAATGCTCACACTCATTACCGAGAAGGAGCGAAAGAATAGAATAGATTTGGGACAGCTCTTTTTGTTGCCTCCAGGAGATACATGTTCTTTAATCAGTGAGCAGAATACCCAATGTATACGGCTTTTTTACCGGATTGCCTGGCACTGTGTGAAAGATTTTTCTTTCCGGACCTCATAAAAGAGAAATCATTTTTTAAGACCTCTTTTAATCCGGTTGAAATGGTTCTTTTACTTTGGGAATACACCCAACATCTGGATAAACTCTTTGAAGAATGTCCTCTGACTGTTTCCTTTCTCAGGATAAAGATCCTGGAGTTTTTTTATTTATTAAGATGTTCATATTCAAAGAGAGAGATTGCCGAACTATTTTTTACCATCCTGAGAAAAGAGGACTATTTTGCGCAATTTATAGAAGAGAATTACCCCCCCGGATTAAAACGGTTCGTGAGATGGCGAGGGAAGCCAATATGAGCCTGAGAAGTTTCAAAAACAAGTTTAATCTTGTCTTTGGAACTTCACCCGGCAGATGGATCCTGCAAAGAAAAATGCAGACTGTATATCGCGAAATTGTAACTTCCCATATACCTCTGACTGTGATAGCCGACAAATGTGGATTTGCCAGTTTATCACACATGAGCGATTTTTGTAAAAAACATTTGGGGAAATCTCCTAGTCAAATCAGAAAGGAGGGGTATTTATGAAAATAATTTACGCGATTTCAGAAGGAATAGTTTTTTCTTACCTCCTATCTTTGCCTTCGATTTAATTCTTTTTTCTTCTTTCTTTCCATCACTTAGGAAGTGACAGAATGCTTCCATAGATCACAAATATAGAGTTTTTCAGTTGTTTCTCAGCTTTTCAGGATATCTTTTTCATTGTTTTTTTACTTCTCATTATAGTTCCTCTTTGCTAACTTTTTCTTATGGAATAAGCTACCCGCCGGTTCGCTCTGTCAAGCACACTGCTATCAAAAGAGGCTAAATAAATCAAAGTGGTTTTCTCACTGTAATGTCCCAGGCTCTCACTGATCACAGAGAGAGGAATATGTTCCCGTTTAGCAACTGTGGCCCAGATATGACGAGCGACATGCGTGGATAAGACAGTGCCCAAATCTAATATCCGGCTCAACGCTTTTAATCTGAGATTCTGAATCCTAAGCCCCGTTTCATAGGCCAACCGTTCTCTTATTTCTTTTCGGATTACCGGAAACAGATAAATGGAGTTCTTCACATAAGGACTGAAATAAATCAGGATCTCTTTTAATTCTGAAGTTAATGTAATTTCTAAAAGTTGTCCTGTCTTCCGGCGGCGGTAACAAATCTTTCCTCCCCGTACATCTGTCTTTTTCAGGTAAGCCATATCTACATATGACATACCCCGCGCATAGAAACAAAAAAGAAAATAATATCCACAGGCTATTAATGGATCTTTATTTGTCCCGCCTTTTCTTTTCTGATCTTCCAGCCATCGGGCAATCTTGCGAATATCTTCCTTACGGGCAGCACGTTTGGACGTTTGTTGTACCCCGGTGTATACACCTATAAATAATTCCTCCTTACAGGCTCTTATCAGTCCCAGGTGCACTCCTTTATTATAAATAGCCCGCAGGTTACGCATATAGAAGGAAACTGTATTCAGGCTCCGCCCTTTTAATAACAGGTATTCTTCATACCGTTTTAGTAAACTCCTGCTTAACTTTTCCACCGGAAAATCTTCTCTTCCGGCAAACTGAAGGAAACTACGAAGCGTAGATTCATAGGCACGTGCCGTACGTACCCGGCCCTCTTTTTGCAAATTAATAACTAATCTTCCAGTAAGAATCACCAGGGACAGATTTTTCCGTCGGCGACTTCTGTTACGGACCATTACCAATGGATTATTTTTCAATCTAAACATCTTATTTCTTTTTTAAGTTATCCATATAAAAAACAAATCTATTCTAAAAACAGATCATTTATACAAAATATCAAGTATAGATAATAACTAAAAAGGGAAGTATGCTTAGGCTATATTTGTAATATCCCAATTAAAAATAGAGGAAAGATAAAAAGTTCTATTTATATATTTTTTCTATTTATTATTCCATTCTTTGAACTTACTTATCACTGTCTCTCTTTGTCTACAACTAAATACATATTTTTTATTTTTTGTTTGTACTAAAATTAGATTATCCCTTTCTGTTGCATACATATAATAATTACCCAGTTGAGAATTATTAAATAAACCAAAGTATCCAAAAAACCTCCACTGCCCCACTTCCAATAAGAACTTTTTGTGTCTTTTTTTGTTAATATTCTAATATTTATAATTTCTTTTAAAGGAATAGAAATTTGTCCTATTACTTTCTTAACATATATTTGATCAGGAGTTAAAATAAAGACGCGTGGACTTTGAGTAATAAAATAAATAAAAATCCCTATAGTTCCTATAATTACTAAATAAACCCAAGTATGTAATTTATTATTGTATAAAGGATAAAAAGATACTATAAGTACTATAAGAACAAGAGTAGTAATAACAATAGACAATGTATCCCATTTAAATGGAACTAAAACTTGATATTTATCATCTAAGTCCATAATAAGATTCTAAATTTAATTGGATAATTTTTTGTATTTCTTCTTTCTTGACAGTTTCAAACACTTCACAATAAATTTCTGCAATTTCTTCTGCTTGACTATTTATAAAAGCCGAAACTTCCACGGAATAAGTAGCTTTTGATGTATTATTTAACCAAAGCTTTAATACTGGCTCTTTTTCTGAAATAGATTCCCAATTTCTTACCATTGGATACTCAGGAAAACCACCAGAATCATCACCACCACCTCCTCCTCCACTTCCACTTATTCCCATACTTGTCTCCGTTATAGCCCATAATACATTAATAATGGCCAGAGCAGTAATAGTAACTCCTCCCACATAAATAGCTACTCCAAAAGCTAGTATAAACTCTTCCTGAGGACTTGCAAGATATTGTTCATAATCTTGCTGGGAAGCAAAATAATTTCTTAATTTTTCCGGAGACATATAACTAGAAACTCCAATATATTGCTTTTCTTTTGCTAACTTTAAAAATTCTTTTAAATCGTTTTTTTCTATAGCATTTCTAATTTGTTTATCACTAAAAGCCATAAGTAATTTTCTTTCCTCTTCACCTATTATTAGGGAACTTATATTCTTAGATTCAAGATATTCAGTTGGTGCTTTACAAAATAAATAAGCAGCGTTAGGATCATTATATAATTCTTCAATTAAACTAGAGATAGTCTTGCTATATAAAAAAATCTTGTTCCAATTCATTTTCCTGAATATCTAATAAGTTAACTCCTTTTTCAACATTTGGAGCCAAAGGTGTATATAAATTTTCATCTAAATCTGTAGAACACGAAGTTGTAACTAAAGCTGCAGTAACAGTTTCCACCATTAATTTAGTGGTATCTAATTTTTTCTCCATATTAAACTATCTATTAAATATTAAACTTTTATTTCGTCTTTCATATCTATAAAGGATATTAGGCTGTCGCTTATACACATCAGACGCTGCCGACGATATG
>JAJQFE010000050.1 GCA_021201295.1 Tannerellaceae bacterium
AGTAGGCGTATGATTTTATCTACAGTTTGCTGCCGTGCTTTTGAGAAAACAGGTGCACCTTTTTCTAAAAAAGCACGGCAGCGTTTAACAAAACAGTTGGCGGCGTTTTGTAAGTTGTGAGTGTGAATTAATTTTTTGCCAGGTCCAAAGACTTTCTTATTCTTTCTACCTCTATTTTCTTTTCTTCCCTTTTTTATTACGTTTGTCAGAAGTAAATGGATCTTTATAAATGCCGTGAACACAAATAAGATTGATATAGAACAACTTTTACTTTCTGTCGCTGGCGATTCCCGGGGAGCTTTTGACCTGTTTTATCATCTTTATTATGAACAGGTGTTTCGTTTTGCTTATTATTTTTTACAAGATAAAGAAAGTTGTCGTGAGGTTGTTGTAAATGTTTTTTCTCTCTTTGGCAGTCCAGAATTAAATTGAAAGACATTATTAATCTGGAGACTTACTTATATGTAATTACCCGTAATGAATCTCATCGTTATTTAAAAAAGAAATCCTTTTCTTCTACTGTTTCTTTATAGGAGGTTCCGCTGGCCGTTGAAAAAAGTACCGTTAATTCTCCGGAAGATCAAATTGTAACAAAGGAACTTATGGCGATTTTAAAACAGGCCATCCATAATTTACCTGAAAAATGTCGTATCATATTTTTAATGGCACGTGAAGAAGGACTTAAACCTAAACAGATTGCTGACATACTCTCTATTAAAGAAAGTACCGTTCGTGTTCAAATGAAGATTGCTATTGAAAAATTAGTGGAAGAAATAAAGAAACATTATCCGGATATTACTTTAACATTACTGCTAAATTATCTTCTCTCTTTATAAGCAGATTATTTTTGAAAAAAACGACTTTCTCTTAAACAAAATTCACTTTCTGATCTTCCTCATTATATATATAAAAGAATGAGGAAAAAATACATATCTCTGACGAATCTGTTCGGTTAACAGATCTATTAGATCAACTGGGTATCACGGATGATATATCATTGATGGCTGAAGAGATGCGTGAAGATATTTATCTGGAATTAAACCAGCGTATTCAATATTTCATTCGCAGAGTTTTTTATCTAAAGATTGTGGCGGTTGCAGCTTCTTTTATCCTATTAGTAGGATTTAGTAGTTATATTTCTTATCATGAAGGCTATAAAAACAGCATAGCCAAACGGTCACTGTTGTTAATCCGCTGGGTTTACAATCTTCTTTCGTGTTGCCTGATGGGACCGCTGTGCTATTAAATGCCGGTACTACTCTAAGTTATCCTTCTGCTTTTATTGCTAAAAGCAGAGAAGTAATTATAGAAGGAGAGGCTTTCTTCGAGGTAGCTCATGATGCGGCTCATCCTTTTATCGTAAAAGCAGAAAATGTAAGAGTGCAGGTTTTGGGAACTAAATTCAATGTGAAAGCCTATAAAGAAGAGGGAAATATAGAAGTTACGTTGGAAGAAGGAAGTGTAGGCGTTCGGTTGGCTCATCAATCAGATCTTATCCGGATTACTCCTGGAGAACAAATTTGTTTCAGTAAAGTAGCTCAGAAGTTTGTCCGTAGAGAAGTGAATCCGGAGTTGTATATGGCGTGGAGAGAAAGAGCATTTCATTTTAACAATGTAACTTTTGATAATATAGCCCGGCAATTGGAGCGCCGTTTTAATGTGCATGTAGAGATAGCTACTGAAGATTTAAAGAAAATCCGGTTTACCGGGGATTTTGTACGGGATGAAAATTTACTACAAATACTACAGGTTATTACAACCAATAAGCGTATGCTCTATGAGATTGATAAAGAAGATAATAATAAGATCCGGATCTATAATAGAAATACTGATTAATAACTCTTTAAATGATATGCCTATGAAAAATGTAGTATGAAATATACCGTATTTATGGTACAAAATACAAAGACCTTAGTCGTTATCTTTGTCCCAAAAAAACAATAATGGAGGTGAAAAATGTAAGTAAAATGAGAAACGGAATTTGTTCTCCAAACTTCCGTTATATGAATAATTTAAGACGTTTATTCTCATAATAACCTAAAAATCAATACAAAATATGAAATTAATACCAGGAAAAAAGCAGGGGACTTCTGATTGTTCCCTGCAAAAGCTATACAGTGTTATGCGAATCACAGTTCTTCTTCTTATGCTAACCTTTTATTGTACTTCTGCTCATGTGAGTTACTCACAAAAAACAGAATTGTCTTTAGATTTGCAGGATGTTACTTTACAGGATGTGTTAGATGCCATTAAAATGCAAAGTGAATATTCATTTTGGTATCGGAATGAAGATCTGGAATTGGAAAAACGGGTCAATGCACAATTCCATGAACAGCATATTCATACTGTATTGGATAATCTTCTGAGTGACCAGGAACTTGCCTATACGATAAATGATAAACATATCATTATTTATAAAAAAGCATCAGCTCCCCCCGGTTCCTTTAGTTCAACAACAAGGCAAAAAGATCACAGGAGTGGTAACAGACGAAAGAAATGAACCGATCATAGGAGCCAATGTGATTGTCAAAGGAACTACAAATGGAGTGATCACAGATTATGATGGAAACTTTAGTCTCCTTGTTCCGGAGGAGGCAATCCTCCAGGTCTCTTATATCGGTTATATTACTTCTGAAATTCCTGTAAATAATCAGTCTGTTATTACTATTAGACTCCGGGAGGATATGCAGGCGCTGGAAGAAGTAATTGTGGTAGGTTACGGAACCGTTAAGAAAAGTAACCTGACAGGAGCAGTTTCTTCTGTGAAAACAACGGAACTACAACAAACCCCTATGACTTCTATTGACCAGGGATTAGTGGGAAGAGCTTCCGGAGTACAGGTTACCCAAACTTCCGGAATGCCGGGTGCGGTTGCTTCTATCCGGGTACGTGGTAGCAGTTCTTTGCAGGAAGGGAATGAACCCTTATATGTGATAGATGGTTTTCCTGTTTATAGTGGTGCAGGCTTTGGGGAAACCGGAGGCAAAGTACAGGTGGGTGGATTATCTACCATTAATCCGTCAGATATTGAATTCATTGAAATATTAAAAGATGCTTCTGCTACGGCTATTTATGGAGCCCGTGCAGCTAACGAAGTAGTGCTGATCACCACAAAAAGTGGAAAAAAGGCCGTGATATTGTTACATTTGAATCCAGCTTTGGTGTACAGAAACTGGTAAAGAAAATTGATCTGATGGATGCCCAGGAGTATGCTCAACTGGTAAATGAAGCTTATACTAATGATGGGTTACCAGCCTATTACAGTGAATCCCAGTTAGCAGAAATTGCCAGGTTAGGTAAAGGAACTGACTGGCAGGATGAATTATACAGAACTGCTTTAAGCCAGACCTACCAGCTTACCTTTTCAGGAGGAGATGATAAAACACTGTATGCGATTTTCGGAGGCTATCTGAATCAGCAGGGAATTATTATTAACTCGGATTTCAAACGGTATTCTCTCCGTTTAAATCTGGATAGGCAGATATCTGCTACTTTTAAAATAGGAACTCATCTGAGCGGGAGTCATACACTGAATAAAACACCCCCTACTGACTCAGGAGGTGAAAGTGGTGTCTCTAACGGAGCTTTAAAGATGAACCCTATTATGACTGTCTATTCGGATAAGGAGGCGGGTGAATATACACAGGTGAATATTCCGGGTATATTAATTCCAAATCCGATTGCTACTGCAAAAGAACAGGTATTTGATAATGCAACGAGCCGTTTTTTGGGAGATATGTATGCAGAATGGGAATTTCTTCCGGACTTAAAAGCGAAAGTCTCTGTAGGAGCTGATATTATGTATCTGAAATCAAACTCTTATACTCCTTCTACTATTTATCAGGCTCAGGGTCAATCGAAAGCTACTGTTAGTGTGAATCGTTCGATTAACTGGTTGAATAAAAATATCCTGACATGGAATAAAGAGATACATGGTATCCATACATTGAATATATTAGGTGGGTTTACTATCCAGCGTAATAATATAGAAGCTGTTTCTGCTACTGCCTCAGATTTTGTGAATGATATTATGAAATATAATAATCTGGGAGCAGGATCTATCTATGGACAGCCCACTTCTAAAGCAGAAGAATGGAGTTTATTATCTTATCTGGCTCGTGTGAACTATTCTTTATATGATAAATATTTATTCTCAGCTAACGCCCGTATAGACGGTTCTTCCCGTTTCGGGTCTAATAATAAATATGGTTTCTTCCCGTCCGGATCTTTAGCCTGGAGAGTAACGGAGGAAGAGTTTATGGAACCGGTAAAAGACCTGTTAAATAATTTGAAAGTACGTGTTAGCTACGGTTTTACAGGTAATACAGAAATTGGAGTATATGAATCATTGGCGACCCTGGCAAATGATGGTTGGGTGATTGGTAACCAGCTGGTTTCCGGATTTTATCCTAATAAAATACCTAACCCGGATTTGAAATGGGAAAGGACGGGACAATTTGATGTTGGAATTGATATGGGATTCTGGAATAACCGTCTGCGTATTACAACAGATTATTATCGTAAAGAGACTCGTGATTTACTTTATAACGTAGTGATTCCTACTACTTCCGGGTTTGATTCTATGCTGAGAAATATAGGAAGTGTGGAAATAAAGGATTTGAGTTTTCTATAGAGAGTGATAATTTGTCTGGTCCGTTTTCCTGGACTACTGCCTTTAATATTTCGCTCAATCGGAATAAAGTCCTAGAATTAGGAGGAGAGTCTTATAAAGATATCGGTGATGGAGATGGACACCTGAAGACAGGATCAATCCGCCGCCTGATCATAGGTGAACCGATCGGTATTTTCTACGGGTATCGTTTTGATGGTATTTTCCAGAATGAAGAAGAGTGTGCCCAACAGACAGCGTCAGCTTCTCCGATCGGGGTGGGTTTACGTAGGTATAAAGACCTCAATGGAGATGGAGTGGTAGATGCAGGAAATGACCGGGAAATTATAGGGGATGCTAATCCTAAGTTTTTTGGTGGTCTGACTAATACATTTGCCTATAAAGGATTTGAACTCAATGTATTTCTACAATACTCCTACGGAAATGATATTTTTAATTACAATGCATTGGAATTAGAAGCTCCTACCGGAGGACAAAATGTATATAAAGATCTCGTCAACCGGTGGACACCTGAGAATCCAAGCAATATATATCCGAAAGCGAGTACAAACCGGAATTTACTGGTAAGTGACCGTTTTATTGAAGATGGTTCCTATCTGAAATTAAAGACACTTTCTTTGTCGTATGGTTTTTTACAGTTAAATTTTAAACATATTGCCGGACTGCGTGTGTATGTGACCGGACAAAATTTGTTAACCTGGACCAAATATAAAGGATATGATCCGGAAGTAAGCTACCAGGGAGCTTCTACGTTAGAGGCTGGTGAAGATTTTGGAGGTTATCCTCAGTCCCGTACATTTATGATGGGAATAAAATTGGATATTAAATAATTGATAAATAAAATAGCCATGAAAAAATCAATTTTATATATAATCATTTTCCTGTTACCTTTTGGGTGTTATACCAGATGCTCTTTTTTGGATGAAAATCCTGTAGACCGGTTGGTTGAAGGTGACTTTTATACAAATGAAAAAGATGCACAGGCAGCCGTAGATGCTACTTATACTCAATTGAATGATCTCTATAACCGTTTGATGTATATGCTCTGTGAATTACCCACAGACAATATGAAAAACGGACTGGGAATGCCTAATGCTTTCCTGCAGGATCTGGAATATCTCCGGCATACCTCAGAAAATACATTTGTAAAGGATATGTGGAAACATTCCTATGCCGGGATTTCCAAAGCAAATACGGCTATAGAAAAAATTTCGGATATTAATATGAATGCTACTAAACAGGCTCGTTTTATAGGAGAAGCAAAATTCCTGCGTGGACTTTATTATTTTAATCTGGTCCGTTTTTTTGGAGATGTACCTCTGATTACTAATTTGCAGACTATAGAAGATGCGTTGGGACCCAGGACGCCTAAAGAAGAAGTATATCGGCAGATCATTGAAGATGTAACCTATGCGGCAGACCATTTGCCTTACCGTTCAGAATATGGTTCTTCGGATGCCGGACGGGTAAACAAAGGGGCTGCAAAAATCTTATTAGGAAAGATTTATCTGACCAGAGGAGAGTTTCAGAAAACCGCAGATGTATTAGCGGAAGTGATTGAAAATGAATCAATCTATGGTTTTGGGCTTCATGATAATTATCATAATAACTGGTTACGGGAAACAGAAGCGGGTATAGAGGCTGTATTTATATTGAATATTTAGGTCCTCCTTACCGGAATAATGGAGAAATGGCATTGGCCGGCCCTAAATATTCTATTCCGGGTGATCTGGGAATTTCTGCATTGAATGAGGCAGATATTCCTACACAGGAGCTATATGACCTTTTTGATGACAGGGATATCCGGAAAGCAGTCAATTTTAAAACGGAATTTACTCATTTGTTGACCGGAGAAGTGTTGGAATCCAGTATTCCGTTATCCGGAAAATTCTGGGTGGAAGGATTAGAGTCAGGTGATTTGTGTGATGTAAATGTACATATCATCCGGTATGCAGATGCCTTGTTGATGTATGCAGAAGCATTAAATGAAATAGGGGAATCTTCTAAAGCGCTGACTGTACTAAATCGTATCCGTGAGAGAGCGTATGGGGATACTTCCGGTAACTATTCTCCGATGTCACAGGAAGAGTTTCGGAAAGTAGTATGGAATGAACGTCGACTGGAATTCCCACACGAAGGACATCGCTGGTTTGATCTGGTTCATACCGAAACATTTGTGGAACGGATGAAAGAACATAGTGAATATGAAGCACGCGTAGCAGAAAGTAATAAAACTGATATTGCGAAGAACCTGAAAGAACATATGGTGTTAATGCCGATCCCGCAATCGGAAATTGATTTGAATCCGGAATTAACTCAAAATCCCGGATGGTAATAAATAAAACAGAAAGGTAATTGTTCTTCATTGAAGGACAATTACCTTTGTAAGATAACAATATAATAGTATGAAAACACAATATTTACATCCCCTTCTGTTTTCTGTCAGCCTGTCTGGCTTTTTTATAACGGGTAAAGCAGAAACTTCTTCAATCCGTAAAACAGGTACACAACTGAAACCTTTGAATGTGGTTTTTATTCTTTCCGATGACCATCGGTATGATTACATGGGCTTTATGAATACGGTTCCCTGGCTGGAGACACCGCATATGGACCGTATGTTCCAGGAAGGTGCTCATATTAAAAATGCTTTTGTGACCGCTTCTTTGTCCTCTCCCAGCCGGGCTTCCATTTTAACAGGCATGTATTCCCATGCACATAAAGTAGTTGATAACTCTGCTCCACTGCCGGAAGGATTAACTTTTTTCCCGGAATATATGCAAACAGCCGGTTATCAGACTGCCTTTTTTGGTAAATGGCATATGGGAAATGATTCCGGAAATCCCCAGCCGGGTTTCCACCACTGGGAAGGTTTTCAGGGGCAGGGGGAATATTATAATCCGCGGATCAATACTAACGGTGAGTGGGTCCAGTATCAGAATAGTACGTATGTGACTGATTTATTGACAGAGTATGCGATTGATTTTATGAAAAAACAGGTGGCAAATGACCAGCAGTTTTTTGTTTATCTTTCTCATAAAGGAGTACATGACAACTTCTCTCCTGCCAAACGTCATAAAGGGATGTATCAGGATAGAGAATTGGTCTTACCTCCATCTTACCAGATTCCGAATTATGGTCTGAAAGAATTGCCTACTATTGATCCGGTAACAGGAAAAGCGGCTGCCGGGAAAGACTATTATGGAGAGCATATGATGCTGGACTGGGTGAAACACCAGCGTGAAAGCTGGCACGGAGTGGATTACTCGTATCATGAAAGACCCTGGGATGTTCAGGTACGGAACTATTGTGAAACCTTGCGCTCTGTAGATGAAAGCATTGGTTCTGTATTAGATTACCTCCAAGAAGCCGGCCTGGATGAAAATACTTTAGTGATTTATATGTGGGATAACGGATTTGCCTGGGGAGAACATGGACTGATTAATAAAAGGCATTTTTATGAAGAGTCTGTAAGAGTACCTATGTTAGTTCGTTGTCCGGGTTTATTTGAAGGTGGAAAGGTGGTGGAAAAGATGGTACAGAATGTGGATATTGCTCCTACTATCCTGGATTATATAGGCTTGGAAAAAGCCCCGCAGATGGTAGGCTATTCTTTTATTCCGGTATTGAAAGATGAGCCCGTTGACTGGCGTGACTGTATCTTCTATGAATACTACTGGGAACATGAATTCCCTCAGACACCTACTATGCATGGCGTACGGACAGATCGTTATAAATATATCCGTTACCATGGGGTATGGGATACAAATGAATTTTTTGACTTACAGGAAGATCCGGCTGAAACTGTCAATCTGATCGCTTCTCCGGAATATCAGGAGATTATTAAATCTTTGAATCACGAACTATATAATTGGCTGGAAGGAACTGGAGGTATGAACATCCCGTTGAAACGAACAGAACGTCCACATACCGATCACCGGAATTTCAGGAATTATTAATCCAGAAGAATATGCTGAATAGATCGAAACTTATCAGTAGTTTGCTGGTCAGTGGAAATTTACTGCCTGTAACAGGTTATACAGAAACGCCACCTAATATCGTGTTGATTTTTCTGGATGATATGGGATACGGGGATCTTACAATTACAGGCACTTCCGGATATAAAACACCGGCGATTGACCGGTTAGCAAAAGAAGGAATGTTCTTTTCCCATTTTTATGCGGCCCAGCCGATCAGTAGTGCTTCCCGTGCAGGATTGATAACCGGTTGTTATCCGAACCGTGTAGGAATCACGCAGGCTCTTTCTCCTCAGGTAACTATTGGGATTCATCCCGAAGAAGAGACTATGGCGGAGGTCTTAAAAACGAAGGGGTATGCCTGTGGTATAGTTGGTAAATGGCATTTAGGTCATTTATATCCGTTTTTACCGTTACAAAATGGTTTTGATGATTATCTGGGGCTTCCTTATTCGAATGATATGTGGCCGGTTAATTATGAAGGAGAGCGTGCCACTCCGGAAATGAATATTCCTCACAAGTTACGGCATCCGGCGCTTCCTCTGATGGATGGAAATGAGAAGGTCCGGGAGTTATGGACATTGGAGGACCAGGGAGAACTGACTACTTTATACACAGAAAGAGCCATCGCTTTTATTGAAGCTAATAAGACTTCTCCTTTCTTTTTGTACATGGCTCATTCTATGCCCCATGTTCCACTGGCTGTTTCGGATAAATTCAAAGGAAAAAGTGAACAGGGATTATATGGAGATGTGATGATGGAAATAGACTGGAGTGTGGACCAAATCATGAAAACTTTACAGGAAAACGGGCTGGATGAAAATACTCTGGTGATTTTTACTTCTGATAATGGCCCCTGGTATAATTTCGGTAATCATGCGGGTAGTACCGGTGGACTACGGGAAGCTAAGGCGACTGTTTTTGAGGGAGGAGTCCGGGTTCCCTGTCTGATGAGATGGAAAGGGACGATCCCGGAAGGAAGCGTATGTAATCAATTAGTTACTGCGATGGATATTCTTCCTACATTAGCAGCTTTGTCCGGTGCCAACCTGCCGCAGCAGCCGATTGACGGAATAGATATTTCCCGTTTAATGACAGGTGAAATCACCCGTTCTCCCCGTGAATACTTCCTCTATTATTTTAATAATAATGATTTACAAGCGGTCCGGAATGAACGGTTTAAACTGGTTTTACCTCATACCCATAACACGTATCTGACACCAGGGAATGATGGTTTTCCCGGAGAGGTGGGTACAGCCGAAACAGCGCTTTGTTTATATGATCTTCGCCGGGACCCGGGAGAACGATATGATATAAAAGAACTGTATCCGGAAGTGGTAGATCAACTCATGCGAGTGGTAGAAGCAGCCCGGGAAGATCTGGGATATGATCTGACTGGTAATCCGAGAAATAATCGCCGGGTATGCGGAGATATGAAGACTATGTAAATGTGTATTGAATAAAATGAAGAATAACATGAACAATAAACTTAAAGCAAGCGCTTGTCTGGCGCCTGTTATTTTGCTGTCTGCCTGTCAAACAGGCGGTAAAGAGGAGCCCAAAAAGCCTCTGAATATTATTCATATTATGACGGATGACCATTCGTATCAAACGATCAGTGCCTATGGACATCCTATTTCCCGGTTGGCACCTACTCCCAATCTGGACAGGTTAGCTTCACAGGGAATGTTATTCCGGAAGGCGTTCGTGGAAAATTCTTTATCCACTCCAAGCCGTGCCTGTCTGATGACAGGTTTATATAGCCATCAGAACGGACAGCGTCAGTTAGGGGAGGGGATTGATACGACTAAAGTGTTTTTCTCTGAACTTCTGCAACAACAGGGATATCAAACCGGTGTAGTGGGAAAATGGCATATGCAGTGTGAGCCTAAGGGCTTTGATTTTTATTATGTTTTATGGGATCAGGGAGACTATTATAATCCGGAATTTAAAACTCCCTATAGCCACGGAGAGTATATCCGTGAAGAGGGATATGCTACTACTTTAACTACAGATCATGCCATTGAATTTCTGGATGAAAGAGATCCGAATAAACCTTTTTGCCTGTTAGTGCACCACAAAGCTCCTCACCGGAACTGGATGCCTGATACTAAATATCTCAATCTGTATGAAGAAGTGGAATTTCCTTATCCGGAGACTTTCTTTGATGATTATGTTACCCGCTGTGAAGCTGCCCGGACACAGGAGATGCGGATTGATCGGGATATGAATCTGGTATATGACCTGAAAGTGGATGAATTGAAAGGTAACGCAGAATATAAACAATCATGGCTCCTTAACTCGTGGGAAGCCTCGTTGGAACGTATGACTCCGGAACAAAGGGATGCCTGGCATGCTGCGTACAGCCATAAAAACAAAGCTTTTATTGAACAGGATCTGCAGGGTGAAGAGCTCGTGAAGTGGAAATATCAACGTTACCTTCGGGATTATCTTCGTTGTATTAAGACGATAGATGATGAAGTCGGACGTTTGATGGATTATTTGGAAAAAGAAGGCTTGATGGAAAATACAGTAATCGTTTATACATCTGACCAGGGATTCTATATGGGAGAACATGGGTGGTTTGACAAACGGTTTATGTACGAAGAGTCTTTCTGTACACCATTGATTATTCGCCATCCTGCACTGACACAGACCGGCAAGGTGTGCGATGCATTAGTGCAGAATATTGATTATGCTCCGACTTATCTGGCACTGGCAGGAATAGAAAAACCGGAGGTTATGGAAGAATGCTCATTGCTTCCGCTGTTAAGTGGAGTAATTCCGGCAGACTGGCGGGAATATCTTTATTATCACTATTATGATTATCCAGCGGTCCATCAGGTGCGTCGTCATGATGGTGTGCGGGATGAACGCTATAAACTGATCCATTTTTATGGTGAAGGAGCAGGACATGATCAGGACATGAACTGTAATGAATTATATGATCTCCAGGCTGATCCGAATGAAGTACATAATGTCTACTCAGACCCGCAGTATGCCCAGGTCGTGTCCCGTTTACAGGACCGGATAGATCAATTCCGTACGGATCTGAAAGTAGATGAATTTTAGTAAACTAATGAACTGTTGATAAATATATCGGATTATGTCGTTGAATTAAAATATTGTTCTTATTCCTGTTAGTAAGGAGAGAAAATGAAAAATTCCCTAAGTAAATAGATACATCAACTTAGGGAATTTTTTGCTGGAAATAGCGCTATTTAGGGAAATGAAACTTTTCTTTATTAAATAAGTAGGCCGGCTTCCCGGAACATATTCCCATAAACAGCCGCCTTTTCTTCCAGAGGTTTAGGATAAGCCCGGGAAGATGAAGGCATCCGGTATAACCGGAATGTACGTCCTATATAGCCAAATTCACTGTAATGACCCACTTTGGGCTCTTTGACCGGGATTACTTTTAAAAAAGTCTCCATAGATTTTTGTCCGGTAATCACAATTGTATGACATTCGGGTATCTGAGATAATACTTTTTCAGCATTCCAGGGTTTTACCACTTCCAGGAACTTATCGGATGCATCATCATTCATCTGGACAATTTCTTCTGCTGTGTCCCCGATCCCTGTTCCATAAGTTTGACAGAATACCTCGGCTTTTGCTTTGTCAAAAGCTTTCTTGCCGGGAATAATGAAATATTCTTTGTCATGATAAAATAGTAAGCCTAATATTCTCCACATATCATTTTGAATATTCGGATAGTAGAAGTCCATACTCCAGCGTTTGCGTGGAGGAGGAAAACTTCCCAGCATTAACACTTTCGTATTTGCAGGAAGAAAGAAACCTAAGGGATGTTTTTCTATAGGTTTATTACTAAACAGAATTTTTTTCAAAGAAGGATTTAATTCCATATGTAAGACCGGATAAGATTTACCACTACTGTCTTTTTCATCCCGGCTGATTGTTTCAAATCCCATCTTTTCGTAAAATCCAACGGCTTGTGTATTCTGTTCGTTTACATCTACAGTTTCTACCTGATAGTTCTGTATGGCGAAAAATACGAGCCGTTTACCTAAGCCTTTCCCTCTGGCCTCCGGACGGATGAATAGCATATCTATATGATTTCCCGATATGCCTATAAAAGCAAGGATACTGTTCTTGTCATTTTTTATATAAAAAAGATCCGGTGTGACCGGCAGATATTGAGTTGCGATTAACGGTTTGAAATACAGGATATCTTCTTCTTTTACAAAATTATGTGTAGCACGTACGGATGCTTCCCATACATCCGTAAGCTCCGGAAACTCTGCCGGAGTTGCTCTTAAAATAGTCTGATGCTTCATTTATATGAATTTATATAATTAAAGATAAGAAATTATCAGAAGATATAAAAGTATCGTACCGGTTTGGGTTAGAATGGAGTGGGTGGACGGGACTGATCAGAGATAAAATTCTAGAAGAAACTCGGCTTCGCTCAGGTAACTTTTTCCAAACAGGTTCAGATGGTTGAGAATGTGATATAATTTATAGATATTTTCCCTGTATTCCCAATCTTCCGGTAAAGGATAAGTCTGGTTATAGCCTTCATAAAATGCTGGTGGAAATCCTCCGAATAAACGGGTCATCGCTAATTCTGCCTCCCGGTGTCCGTAATATACAGCCGGATCAATCAGAACTGCGTTCCCTTCTTCATCACACATATAATTCCCACTCCAAAGGTCTCTATGTAAAAGTGAAGGTGGTTCTTCGGAACCTGCCAGAATATTTTCTATCATTGATTCCAGTCTGGCAAATCCTTTGGTTAATCTTGAAGTGCTATATCCTCTTTTCTCTGCCAACTGATATTGAAACAATAAACGTTTATGAAAGTAAAACGTGGCCCAGTCTGTTTTTTCTTTTTCTTCTGCAAGATTTATTTGTGGAGTGGACCCGATATAGTTATTTTCATAAAAGCCGTACCAGGAACTGGTCTGTTGATGCATCTCCGCCAGGTTTTCTCCGAACTGGAAATAAAAATGGCTACCAGGAGGATGGGAAGGAATAAATTCTAATAAAAGGAATTCATCGTGAATAAGAATAATTTGGGGTATTCGTAGTGTACCCGATTGGGCTAATTCTGCTAACCCATTGCTCTCACATCTAAATAGGTCAGCCGGTAGGCCACTTTTTAGAAAATATTCTTTTCCGGAAGCGGTGGCTATCTTTTTATTATTAGCGATACATCCTCCTCCGACTGTATATATCCGGATAATCGGTTCCTGTAAAAATGATTCTATGGCAGGAAGAAGATGTTCTGTCATTTTTCTTTTATAACTGGTTTATAATTTCCCGTTGTTTTTGAAAAAACATAATCCGTTGCATTTCTCCGCTTTCAGAGATCAGCGTGGAAGTCCGTTTCATAGATTGAATCCATTTTTTTACCAGTTCAAAAGCCACTACATCTGTCGAGGTGATTTCATTCATGGTGAATGCCTTAATGATTGTCAGTTTGTAGTGGCTTGTATCAATATAGGCATAGCTGGTTTCAAAATGAATGTTGGTAATATAGAATTGCACTTTTTTCCCGAATGCAAACTCGCCGGTAATCGCAAGCTGTTCAATTTCATCTAATAAATTCAACAGGTCTTTCTTCAAATCTTCTTTTTCCTCTTTAGTGATAAGCTTGATTGTATGGAAATAAATTATATCATTTACTATGGACTGGAAGATCCAGTTATCCCATATATAAACTGTATTACTGGCATGACGGGCAATAGCCGGAGTCTGTTTTACCGTTTCCAGTAACTGCCTGCTTGGATGAATATCTTTACAACGAATAATTTTGCTGGCATTCTCATATTGATATTTCCATTTAAAAATATAAAACCGTAAAATATGATCATAGTTCAGATATAGGGATGAAGGGATCATATTAAGCGCAGAGGCATGCTCCGTATTTTCTGTATTTTTAGAAGATTCAATTAATTGCAGGAAATGGTTGGACATCTCAAAATCAACCTCTTCCGTATTGATAAAATCTATTATTTTCAGATGGAAGGGACGGCTTCTGTGAGAAACTGAGCCTACAATAAAATCGATAGAGATACCTAAATAATGAGAGATAATGGCCACTTCAGAAAAGGTAAAAGGTACTTCTCTTCTCAATCGGCGGTATACAGCTTCTTTTTCAATAGATAAAATTTGAGCAAGGGTATTTGCTAATACGGCTTTCTGAGGAATTTTTTCTTTAAGAGTTTGCAGAAAATTATCATATAAAATATCTGTCTTCATCATGATCTGAGCTATAATAATCGTTTTAACTTTTTAGTATTTATAGAGATTGCAGAAGTTCACGTTGTTGATTGAAAAAACTGACCCTGTGCTTTTCTCCACTTACTGAAATCAGCGTAGAGATCCTTTTCAGGGATGTAAACCACTGTTTAATATGTAGAAAAGTGGATTCGTCTGTGGTTGCAGCCGCATTTAATAATAGGGTCCGGATCAGGCTTATATGGTATCCATTGGCTTCTATGCAACAATGATTCGTATCAATGCTTATTCCTGAAATATAAAAAGACACTTCATTCTCCGTGTCTTTATAGGTACCCCTGGTAGCTGTCTCTTCCATATAATTGATCAGCTCTTCTAACTCCAATTTGATAAGGGAAATATCTTCTTTTTCAATCAACCGGGTATTCGCAAAAATATGGACATCCCTGATAAAATTAGCAAAGATCCTTTCATCAAAAATAAATTGTGTGTGAGGTATATATGTATGTTTTTTGAAACTTTCTTCGCCAATTCATTTTAATCTGGGAGGAGTTTGTATCTGACTGAAACGTTTAATCGGCGTATGATTTTTAGCCTAAAAAGTCTATTTAAATATATTAAACCTTGTGAGATGGGTATACTGGTAGCAGAAAGTAAAAGGAACTGTATTCCATGTTTCAGATAAGACCAGACTCGGATCAGTACTTAATAAACTTAATAAGTTAACATAGTTTTCCCACATCACATAATCTATTTCACCAGGATGTTCAAAATCGGTTAATTGCAGACTAAACGGTTTTACTTTTTCAGACTGAATCCCAATGAGCTGATCCAGAGAAATACTTAATCGCTCTAATATTCTGGCTACTTCTGCGAAAGTAAAAGGAACTTCACTTCGGAGTCGTCTGTAAATGGCCTCCTTTTCTATCTGAAGGATATCTACCAGCAAATTAGCCAATTTCGTCTTATTGGGAACTTTCGAATTCAGAACAGAATGAAAATGTAAGTTTATTATATCTTTTTTCATATATGTATATCTTCTCTTCCATAGGATGGACTAGATTTTATGAATTAATAAAGAAAAAGAATGCAGCAGGAAAAACTTATTCATATCTAAATCCCTTTAAAAATCAAAATCAGATCTATAGCATTTTTCTTTAAATCCAGATGGAAATATCAATCTCTATAACTTTTCCTTTAAGTAATTAGCCTCAAAGATTGTAAGTTATGTGCAAAGATTAAAACATTTTACTAAAACTGGCTGGGTAGAAAATAAAAAAAAGTTTAACAATGAACTCGATTTTTGTCACAAAAATTTCTTCGGTTTTTTTGTTTCTTATTATCTTATAGAATCAGCTTTTATTTGGCAGGAATTTTTATGTAAGATGCAACTATTTATTACATATTTTCTTTGAAACACTTTTAGCATGTGACCGAATATAATTTTTACGAAAAATGTAATAGCTTACAGGATTTGTCATTTATTCCATCAGTGAAAAATGGATAAATCCTCATGAAAAGATACAAATGGAAAAAACAGGACGTATCTTTGGTTTGGAAAGATATAAGAGTAAATGGCCGGAATTAAAACTCGGAATCATTTATAAAATGAATAAATATAAAAATAGATATTCATATGAACTTACAAAAACGTCAAAAATGTTTGAATGGAATTCTTCCTTTTTTTAAGGAAGTGTTAATCACTATATTTATTAGGGATATTTTCTTCAGGTAAAGAAAATAAATAGGAAAGAAATTGATTTGTAAAATTATACATCAATGATTTAGGAATGCTTTTTTTCATATAAACATATTTCAGCATACAAAGTCCTGGCTGTTGCCAAAGCGTTGGGATCAAATAGGACGGACGATGCCTTAAACGCACTAAACAAAAAGAAAATTTAACCGTTTAAAAAGAAAAAGTCACATCTTCTCACAATGCTTCAGACAACCATCATTACCGCCACATCCCACAACAGTAGACAAACTCACATCACCGGCGGTAATTGATGGTTGATCATTTTATGTTGTGGCTTAAAATGTATATAATGGAAAGTCGGGTATACATATGTCCGGGAATCAGAGAGCCTATATAGAAGGAAAGTCTCCTTTTTATTCCCGGACCATTTCTTCATATAATTCCTGCAACCGTTTTCGCAGGAAGAGTACTGCATAGCGCTTTCTGGAAATAAGAGTATTTACAGGAATACCTGTAGTTTCAGATATTTCTTTAAAAGAAAAACCTTCCAGTTCTGTTAATTCAAAAACAACCCGTTGTTCTTCAGGAAGTTGTTCCAGCGAGGAGGCCAGTTCTTCCCAGAATAATGTTTTCAACAATTCATCTTCCGGTAAACCATCCTGGTCATACATATCCATAAACAGAAGTTCGTCCTCGTTTTCTGTCTGATAATAAGGCAGACTTTCCTCTTTTCGTTTACGACTGCTGTCAATAATCTGATGGCGCGTAACCGAATAGAGCCATCCCGAAATCTGTTCAATAGAAGATTCAGACTCATACATCCTGGCAAGCTGGTAAAAAACATTTTGGAGAATATCTTCGGCATCTTCCCGGGAGGGTATTCTTTTTTGGATATATCCTTTCAGTTGTGCCTGGTATTCTTTAACTATTTCCGTAACATGCGCTTTACCGGGTGCTGTCATGGGAATTACACTCTCTTTCATTCCTTATCGGGCTGGGCAGTATCCGGTTGCGGATGTTCTCTCTCACACCAGCCAAAACCATGACTTTTCATCCGGTTGCGGATCAGTTCCTTTCTTTCTTCATGAGACATCTGATGAAACTGGGCAGCATGGGATTGATGGTGAGCCATATGCATATGACTCAATCTGTGGAAACCACCAAATCCTCCAAGCAACAGACGGGATAGGATTAGCAGCCCCACTGCCTGCCAGTACGTGATCTCGATACCTCCAAAAATAACCGGAACCAAAGCATTCCATAATAACATAGTGATGGCACCTATTCCTGCAATTACTACAAGGAAGAATAATCCTCCCCATATACACTTTGTTCTTTTTCTGATCATACTATCTGTTTTTTAAATTATTCCACTTTCAGGTAAATGGCTTGTGAGGGACATCTTTTCATACACTTCCCACAACCTTTACAATCAATCATACTGGTGATGATAGCATACCGGTGGTCTGCATCATTTAATAAACTGAATACATTCCGTCTGCAGCGGACCACACAGTTCCCGCAACCACTACATTTATCTTCATCAATGAGTAAAGTTACTACTTTACGGTTTCTTTTAAACATTCTTTCTTCTGTTATTTAGTTTTATGTCTGTATTTCAACCAAAAGAAAGCCGGCTCTTAGTTATTATTGTAGACGAACAGGTCAGAAAAATATTTTAAATCCATAGCATTTTTATAAAAACAAGAAGAAAAAGAGAATGATTCCCGGGATAAACAATTCATTATTCAAAGTGTTCTCTTAATATAAAATAGAGTTCCTGTAAAATAGGAAAAATAAAAACCAGGTTACTAAAGTTATCATTTGCATGGAAAAGAACCCAACTGATTTTTCCGGTTTAACAGATAAGGCTCCTGAACTATCAGTAAAACGTTTATCCGGAGGTATACAGATCCCAACCATAAGTTCGGAGAAATATGAAGAGACTAATTTCGAGCCTTTTGACCGGTTCAAAGAATATCTCCGGAAATCTTATCCCCTGATTTTTCAGCAGTTGAAGTTTTCTACTGTCAACACGTACGGATTAGTGTTCCATTGGAAAGGAAAAGATCCGGGCAGAAACCCCATTTTATTTTTATCCCATTATGATGTGGTGCCTGTGGATAATTATGATTTCTCCAAAGTCACTTCTCAGGAGACCATTTATCAATATGACGATCCGCCTGCTTCACCGGTTCAATCCGTACAAACTACCTGGGAGTATCCTCCTTTTTCCGGAGCGGTTGCTAAAGGCCGTATCTATGGACGGGGTTCTCTGGATATGAAAGGTATGTTATTTGCCATTTTAGAAGCAGCAGATATGCTTTTAACCAAAGGCTTCCAGCCGGAACAGGATATCTGGTTTGCGTTTGGACACGATGAAGAGGTCAGCGGATTACAGGGAGCTGTATACATCGCAGATTATTTTAGAAAAAAGAATCTCACCTTTGATGCCGTATATGATGAGGGTAGTTTTCTGCTAAATCCGGGTATCCGGCAATTCAGCAGACCGCTTGCTTTAGTTGGGGTCGGAGAAAAAGGAATGTTAACTCTCCGGTTGCGGGTCCATGGATTAGGAGGTCATTCATCTATGCCTCCATTAAAAAGTTCGTTAGTATTAGCTGCAAAAATTATCTAGCGCCTGAATAACAGCCAGATGCCTGCACGAATCATCCCCTCCCCGATAGCCTCTTTGATAAAAAATGTCGGGATGGAATTAGGATTACCTTTGAATGAACCTGTCTTTGAAAACATGACTTTAGAAGAAACCTTGATGGAAAAAGCGAACACCATCCCTATTGCTAATGCGTTGATCCGGACCACTACTGCGATCACTATGGCTAAAGGAAGCGAGGCGATGAATGTAATTTCTCCCATTGCAGAAATTACAGTTAATTTCCGGTTACTCCAGGGAGATAGTGTAGAAGAGGTGATTCATCATGTACAGGAAATCTGTACCGGTTATCAGGTAGATATAGAAACCATCCGTGCCAGGGAGGCATCCGGCCTTTCTCCTGAAACCACACGGGGATATGAAATCATCGGAGAGACCATTCATAAGCTGTATCCGGAAGCTTTGTTTTGTTCCTATATTACGATCGGAGGAACTGATTCCTATAAGTACCAGATCGTCAGTAAAAATATTTATCGTTTTATGCCGGTGTATATCAATCAGTTTGAACAGCGGATGATCCATAATACCAACGAATATATTTCTCTGGAGAATTATGGAAAGATGATTGCTTATTTTAAAGATGTCATGCAGTATTATCAGCAATAAAATTACAGGAAAGGGGAAAACAGTCGGAAAAAGGCTTCCTTGAATTCCTGCCAGGTCGACCGTTTTTCCCACTCTTTCCGGGTCACCCGGCGACTGTTGTTGATATCATCTAAAATAATTTCCTTTGCTTTCCGGGCCGTTTCCGGATTATAAATAAACAATGTAGTCTCAAAATTAAGGTCAAAACTGCGGATATCCATATTGGATGATCCGACAATGGTTATTTCGTCATTAATTACCATCAGCTTCGAATGGATAAACCCATCTGTATAACGGTATACTTTTATGTTGGAGGTTAACAACTGTTCCACATATGAATTAGGCGCATATCCTACTTTAGCATTATCAGATCGGTCCGGCATAACAAAAAAGACTTCTATTCCACTCATTGCTGTAGCCTGTATAGCGGTTAACATATTATCTGTCGGAACAAAGTAGGGTGTTTCTATATAAACGGATTTTTTTGCCCGCATAATGGCCTGGATCATTCCTTCCAGTATATTCCGGTGTTCTCCTAAAGGTTCGGACGTGACGATTTGCAAGGGGTTATCTCCACAGGGATCCACAATCGGAAAATATCTTTCATATCCCAGATATTCTTTATAAACATAATACCAGTCTGTAAAAAAGACAGACTGTAGGCCTTGTGCACCCGGTCCTTCTATACGTACATGCACATCTTTCCATTTACCCCACGACAAACCTTTGACATATTCGTCTTTCACATTCATTCCTCCGGTATGCCCGATCTTTCCATCTATCACCACGATCTTTTTATGATTGCGGTAGTTGATCCGGTGCAGGATACGGGGAGGAGCAATGGGAGAAAAGGCGTCGATTTCAATTCCGGCATCTTTATATACCTGGAGAAACTTTTTAGGAGTTTCATTAGAACCAATGGCATCATATAATACTCTGACCTCCACTCCTTCACGGTGTTTTTTGATAAGCATATCCCTGAACCGGGTACCGATCTCACCAGCCCCTAAACTATAATAAAGGACATGAATATGATTGCTGGCTCCTTCCATATCCGCAAACATCCATTCAAATTTATTATGCCCATTTGTAAAAAAAGTCCACCTGATTACCTGGAAAAATAGGGAGTTGGGATAAATGAGATAACAGGATTTTCAACTCTTTATTCTGTTTGGCAGAGGTAGCATGTTCTTCTATCTTAAAACCAAAGGAAGGTTTTTGTTTTCTTTGCCGGATGTTGTTTCGTAACAGTTCAAACAAAGAACTTTTTCCCGGAGATTTCTTCCTACCACAATATATACGATCACGCCGATTACCGGAAAAAACGACAGCAAAAATCCATCCGACAGTTTTGATCGGGTTACAATTATCATAGGTCATGATAATATTAAAAATCAGCTTGATTATAAAAATTATATATAGTGCGACAGCAATAAAAAGGATGATATGGAAGATATGCATACCAATAGATTTAAATATGGTTTAAAAGAAGAAAGGGTATGCAGTAACCGGAAAGCTGTTATAACATACCCTTATCTCTTCTGTAAGAGAATAAAAAAATAAAAGGTCAATTATTGATTCTTATATTTTTTAGCCCATTTCTGGATATTGTCACTTTCGATCTTTACACCGAATTTTTTAGCTTTCATCAAAATACGATGAGCCAGGGCCGGCTTTTCTTCTGCGCTTGCATATCTGAAATAGGCTTCTGCTGAACGCACATGAGCTGCATCCGGCATCGAAAATTCTCTTTTGCCAGGTATACCAAAATCAGAAGAACGTAATTCTTGTCTCTCAGAACCATCTAATTTATGAGATTTGGTAGCAGTTGCTGTTTTGGATGAACTGCCTGATTGAGCACGACTACCGGACTGTCCACGGCTGCCTGTGTTTGCAGAACCGGAAGTTTTAGATTTACCTTCAGATCTGGTTGAGCCCGAAGTTTTAGTAGAACCAGTATGTTTAGTTGTACCGGAAGTTTTGGTTGTGTCGGTAGCTTTTGTATCATTAGATGATTTACCGGACTTAGTTGTTTTTTTAGCTTGTGTTGCCATAACTCTTTTCATATTTAAGATTTATAATCTACTAATAAACAAGTTAACGTGTTTTGTGTTCATTTTTGAAGGGGATTTATTGTAGAAAATAATTCTGACTGTATTTTTTCTATCTTTGTTTATATGAAAATGAAGTTCTGTCTTTATTATTTACTGGTCTGAAATGTCATCTATGTGGAATCTATGGCACGGTTGCCATAAAATAAGTGCAGGTTGCCAACACTGTTATGTCTATCGCGGGGATGCCAAGCGAGGAATAGATAGTTCAGTTGTTACCAGGACAAAAAGTTTTGATCTGCCTGTCCGGAAAAAACGTACCGGTGAATATAAAATTCCATCCGGAACAGAATTAATGACCTATTTTACTTCTGATTTTTTTGTAGAAGATGCAGATAACTGGCGTCCGGAAGCGTGGCGGATGATCAGCGAGCGGAAAGATCTGAAGTTTCTAATGATTACTAAACATATTCATCGTTTGCAGCAATGTATACCGGAAGATTGGGGAAAGGGATATGACCATGTGACGATTTGTTGTACGGTGGAAAATCAGGAACAGGCAGATCGTCGTTTACCTATTTATCAAATGGCTCCTGTCAAACATAAAATAATTATCTGTGAACCTCTATTAGGTCCGGTAGACCTGTCACCTTATCTGGATGAAACAATTGAACAGGTCGTAGTGGGTGGAGAATTCGGCAACGATACCCAGGTCTGTTCCTATGATTGGGTGCTGGATATTCAGCGTGTATGTGTGGAATGGAATATTTCCTTTTGGTTTAAACAGACAGGAACTCACTTAATAAAAGATGGGCAACTCTATAAAGTAAATCGACTTTACCAACATGCACAGGCGCGGAAAGCTAATATAAATTATACTGCAACCGGACAGGATCTCATCTCTGGATAGGTCACCTGGACTCCTATCGTTTATCCTGTTTCTATAATAAAACGTTATACTAAACTGCAGGTAATAAGAAAGTATTTGGTACCCAGACCCTTTTATTCTTATCAGTATTCCGGATTTGAGAAGTAAAAGAAGAAAGCTATTTAACTTTTTAGACATATAGCTGTTTTGTTATAAAGAGAAAAATAATAAAAGAGAATAGAGACGATGAAATTGCGATTAGTGGGGCGGGTGGATTTATTGGTTCTTATTTGTCTGATTATTTCAGAGGACTGGGTAACCAGATCATTCCTTTACACCGGGAAATTTTTCAAACGGAAAATTAGGAAAAACTGGATGAAATAATGACAGATTGCAATGTCGTGATCAACCTGGCAGGAACTTCTGTTTTTACACGTTGGACAGAAAAAAGAAACAGGAAATTTTAAATAGCCGGATACAAACTACACGAAGTATCGTCAATGCTATCAATAAAAGTATTCATAAACCAGCAGTATTTATTTCGGCTTCGGCCGTCGGTTTTTATCCGTCCGATGGGTGCTATGATGAATTCCATCAACGGAAAGGAAAAGGTTTTTTATTCGATGTCTGTGAGAAATGGGAAGAAGAAGCTGAAAAAGTTTCACCGGATGTACGTCTGGTGATTACCCGTTTTGGCATTGTCCTGGCTTCAGAAGGAGGTGCTTTTCCTAAAATGATATTTCCTTCTAAAATAGGAATAGGGACCGTATTAGGTTCGGGCGAACAGTCTTTTTCCTGGATTGATATACGGGATTTAGCCCGGGCAATGGAATTTATTATTGCACATGGTAAAATTGACGGCGTCATTAATCTGATAGCCCCGGAACAGATCACAAATAAAAACTTTATTCACCTTGTCTCCCGGCATTACAATACAAAAGTCTCTGTCCATATTCCGGACTATTTTTTCAGATTAGCACTGGGAGAAGCTGCCGGTTTCCTGACAGAAGGACAATGTGTAAGTCCTGTGAAACTAATTAAGGAAGGGTTTGGTTTTTATTCTCCTACTACAGCAAAATTCCTGCAATCATTACCCTGATTACAGGAATCTAAAGCATATGGAAGATTTTTAATTAACTTTTCTGTTTTTCTTTTTATTACATCATTTCACCATCTCCATCATATCCGGCTGACCCGTTTTCTCTTTGGCGGTTCGGTTGCCTTTTGGGGCGCATATTACCAAAGCTATAAGTTAAGGTGACTCCTACCTGGCGTCCGCCAAACCAGTTTTCAGAAACCTGTTCAAAACCTGCACCCGAAGTTACAGATGCCCATTTACGGGAATCTAACAGGTCACGGGCATTGATACTTACACTAAGTTCTTTGAATGATTTACGGATACCTCCGTCTAAAGAATAATTCGCTTTCCGGTAACCCTGGGCAGTGACCTGTCTGGAATTATAGTTCCCGTTTAACTGGATCGTGTAGGCTTTCGGTAATTTGACATTTGCGATCATTCGTATATTCCACGAAAAGTCTTTCTGACCCTCACCAATCACCGGATCGATATCATTCATGGGAATATAGGTAAATCCATCTAACTTATAGTAATATAAATTTACAGTAGTAGTCAGATCCAGTAAACGGAATAGATTATTTTTAGCTACGATTTCTGTTCCTGCGGACGTGGTCTGGGAAATATTCTGGTAAGTTGTTTTCATCACATCCCCATCCCGGTAACTGATCCGTTGGATTACATCATCAGTAGTCCGGTAATAGCCTGAAAAAGATAACAGGTGATTTTCCCAGTTCTTTATATAATTTAATTCAAACGCATTCGAATATTGAGGAGTCAGATAAGGATTACCAAATGAAATATTGGTAGAGTCCGTAATATTCATAAAAGAATTCAACTGGCCTCCCCACGGACGGGAAATACGCCGGGTGTAATTAATCTGGACTTCATTGTCATTAGGCAGTGTATAAGAGAGAAAAGCACTGGGAAACAGACTGAAATAGTCATCTGTATAAGGAGTTACACTGTTTTTATCTTTTCCATAGCCCGGAGAGCGGGTACTGATATTGGAATATTTACCCCGTAAACCGGCCTGGTAACTCAAAGCATCCCATTTTCCTGAATAGGTCGCATAGACCGCATGGATATCCCGGTTATACAGGAAACGGTTATATAAAGCATAATCAAACACCGCTGTAGTTTCCGTTAAACCGAAGTAGGTTTCCACCGGACTGTCTTCCCGGCTTAAAGTTCCTTTATATCCGGCTTCTACTTTATGGTTCTCGTGGAATTTATTGATATAATCCAATTGAAATTCCCAGTTGTGGGAATTAATATCTCTCAACTGTCTTTGAAAAGAACTGCCTGTTGATCCATCTGCAAAAACAGAAGTCTGGTCATAGATACTGGTTTCATCCATATTCCATTTATTGTAGGAGACAGTAAAATCAATATTGTGGTCCTCCCCGAATTCACGTTTGTAACCCAATTCGATATTTCCACCTTTCATATCATTATCAGAAAGGGCGATCCGGCGGCTACTGGTGTAAGAACCCGGAGCATTACTTAAATAATCGGTTGTACGATTACTGTTCCCATTTCCGAACATCCCAAATGCACTCAGGGAAAGATGGTCTTTTTGAGTGACCCGGTAAGTAAGCCCCATCTAGGTAAATATATTCCCGTTATGTCCTTTATTGGTGCTTTCCTGATTCAGGAAAGTCGTATCTGTTTCGTTATAGTTCAGACGGTCAGTATATCCTCCGCCTCTGCGTTCCCGTCTTCTGTATCCCAGGCTTGCATACGCATCTAACGGGCCGCTGTTAAAATTAATATTGGCACTGGCATTGTAGCCTCCCCGTGAGTCCACGCCAGCCTGCGCACTACCGTAATAACCCGCTTTCCGGTCTCTTTTTAAAATAATATTGATGATACCCGCTGTTCCTTACGGGCTATATTTAGCCGAAGGGTTGGTGATCACTTCAATCCGTTCAATGGATTCAGCCGGCAGTTGTTCCAGGATCTGTGCCCGGTTATCGGCAGACAGTCCGGAAGCTTTTCCATTGATCCAGATGGTTACGGCAGAGTTCCCACGCAAGGAGATTTCTCCTTCATTGTCCACTTCAATAGAAGGGATATTTTCCAGGATATCACTGGCTGACCCTCCGGTAGAAGCAATATTCTGATCTACATTGAAAACTTTTTTATCAATCTCAAACCGCATCTGGGATCTCATCCCTACAACCTGCACTTCATTCAGTGTTTGCGTGTCTTCTGATAAATAGATGACCTGAAGATTTATACTACTTCTTCCGGTAGAGAGAACCACATCCTGTTCATATGTGCCATATCCGATAAAAGAAATTTGTAAGATATAACTTCCCAGAGGTACATTGGGTATGTTGAAGTTTCCGTCCAGGTCAGTAATACTACCCATAGGAATGGCATTGGCCACGCCTTTCTCCCTCAACACTACGTTTACAAATTCCAGCGGTTCACTGGTATTTGCATCAACCACTTTTCCACGAATACTTCTGGATGCCTGGTTCGCTGAAACCATATTTCCGGCTGTTACAATGGTCAGAACTAAGTAAATAAAAAAGAGTCTCATAATAATTTATTCTTTTGCCTTCATATTCGCTGTGAGATCGGGATGGAAAAATCACTTCTCTATATGCCTCACAGGTTTGCTAATCCTTCAGTAATTTTGTAGTATATTTTCACTTTGACACTCCCTGCAAAGTTATTTCTATGTACGGTTAATTAGACAAAACAATTAAGAAAGGTTTAACAGGAAAACAAAAATCTTTTAAAATTCTTTTTTTAAGATCATTTTTTATTTACTGTAACTATATAGTTCCTGTAGATGTCAGAAACTATATAGTTTTCATAAAATAGTGATAGGCAACTTCTTCCCCTCCTGTCGGAAGCACATTTACCGGAAGATACCATATGGGCTTTTTAAGTAAATGGGTTTTTTATAGCCCACCTGCTTAAAAATCATCAGCCAGTATGCGGTCTGCCGGAACCTGTAAGTTTTCCAGCATGCCTTTCGCCGCTTTAATCATAGGAGGAGGACCACACAAATAAAACTCAATTTCCTGTGGAGAAGTGTGATTTTGCAGGTAATTATCTAAAATGACCTGGTGAATAAATCTGGTATATCCCTTCCAGTGATCCGAAGGGTGGGGATCTGATAAGGCAATATGAAACCGGAAGTTGGGAAATTCTTTTGCAAGCTGCCGGAATTCTTCTTCATAGAAAATATCTCCTTTGGCCCGGGCTCCATACCAGTAAGAGATCTGCCGGTCTGTAGTCCGGAGTGTCCGGAACAGATGCATCAGATGTCCCCGTAGGGGAGCCATACCGGACCCTCCGCCAATATATAACATCTCCCGTTGGGTGTCCCGGATATGGAAATCCCCATAAGGAGCGGATACGGTAAGTTTATCCCCGGGTTTCAGTGTAAAAAGATAAGAAGAGGCGATCCTGGGTCTGATCCCTGCCTACCAGGTCATTAAAGACCGGTCGATGGGCGGGGTTGCCAGACGGACATTTAATTTAATCACAGGTCCTTCTGCCGGATAATTAGCCATAGAATAGACCCGCACCGTTTCTTCTTCATGAGTGCAGGTCAGATCCCAGGCCTGGAATTGATCCCAGTCTCTGTGAAACTGTGGGTCTATATCCATATCAGCAAACCGGAGTTCATACGTCGGGATATGAACCTGAATATGGCTTCCGGGCTAAAAGTCGAACGAGGCACCTGCCGGTAATTTCAAAGTCAGTTCTTTAATAAATGTGGATACATTTGGGTTGGAGACTACAGTGCATTCTCCTTTAAATAAAGGGGTAGCATGCCGGGATTCTTCTGCCTCCTTAAACACTGTTCCAGGTTGTTTACAAACCGGGCATATCTCAGGCGGTTCAGGACCTTCATGAATATATCCGCATACAGTGCAAATCCATTTCTTTTTCATACGTAGTATTTTTTATGGGTTGTATCATCTCCTATATCCCCTATTCCGGCACTTGCCTGAGAATGATAACAAATGTAAGTGAAAAAGGTGGGTAAATCCGGATGAAAGAGATAGATATAATTGATAACCTGATAGATGGACTTGTATTCCCCTATTTTCCGCTATTCAAATTACCGGTATCGGAATCAGTAGTATATACTTTTTTGTTTCTCTGCAATAAAAAAGCCCGCACCCTTTTTCTCAAAAGGATGCACCGGTTTGATAAAAAGGATGCACCCTTCCGGAAAAACGTCAGGCCCTATGGGTAAGATAAGAAAACTCAGAGCTTTTTTACGACCATTGGTTTTTTATCCATATAGTTCGGATAGGTAAACGAAGGCATACCCATCGCCAGACCGGCGTGTATTTTTCCTTCTATGCCCAGTAGTTTATTGATCCGGTTCTTTTTATCCTCATGGATAGCACGGCAGACAAAACCCGTATAGAACTGGCTTACTCCTAAACTCTCAGCCATCAGGGAGCCATTCTGATAAGCCAGGTTGGCATCAATTAATCCATAATATTCTTCCGGTGCCGTGTGGATAAACAGCACAGAAGTAGCTTCCCGTAGAATTAGGTCTTTCCCTTTTCTTACGGTTTCCACTAATCTATTCAGACGGAAAACCATACGATAGTTTTCAGGCATGATCCGTTTGAGAATTCCACCAATCACAGGATTATTGATCAGCTTAACCTTTTCTTCAAATACATCTACCGTGATCCGGATGATCTGTTGTAATAATTCGGGGTCAGTGACTAAGGTAAATTCCAGTTTCTGCTGGTTACTGGCCGTAGGAGCCCGGTAGGCCGCTTCCAGAATCTGGTCCAGGTATTCCTGTGGGACCGGACGTTTCGAGAAAGCCCGGTTGGAACGGCGGGAACGGATCAGGAGTAACATCTGTTCCGGTGTAGGCAACAGCGTTCTATCAATCGGATGTATCTTCCCGGGAGGAAACAGGGAATGTTTGACAGAGTCAGTCGGACATACAGCAACACAGTGGCCGCACTGAATACAGTTTTCTTTATTACGGACTTTTACTTCTGAGTGACTACGGGGCTGAACAAATATGTTTGCCGGACAAACCCGTACACATTTCCCACAGGTGATACAGGTAACCGGATCTATTTCAAGTGTAAAAGATATCTCTTCTTTCATTTATGGATTGTTTCTTAAATCAGAACAAAAGTAATGAAAAATCAATCTGTCTGAATAACAATTTACAATTGCTTTTGGTGTAAATGAGCAGTATGTTTACTTTTGTAGAAAAAACATAGGGTATGAATAGGATAAAAACTATTTCCATGTTCGCTGGAAGAATATGCTACCCATGATGGAGAAAGAGTAGAAAGTATTCCGTTGTGGGAATAAAAAAAATAGTCAAAGAAGTTTTTTATGAACTTCTTTGACTCCGGTAATGACTGCTTATCCTTTATTGGCAGCATGCTGCATCACCCGTTCAATGGCATCATCCATCTATTCCTGATCCTGTAACCCTAATGTCATACAACTGACATTACCCCGGGTAACTGCAAAACGGATCGATTCTTCACGCTCATGTTCCAGCACGTGTTTACCTTCTCCGAATATTTTCATACCAATGACCCCTTTACCGTTTTTCAAAGCGGTTCCCAGGACGTTATTCACATCTTCGAGAGAACCATCCATATGGCTGTTAAAAGGATTGATACGTGCCATGATCACATCTACCCAGGGAGATTCGGCTGCTTCAACTAATGCATCCCAGTTGTGACAGGAAACCCCGACCGCTTTAATAATACCTTCTTCTTTAGCTTTGGAAAGTCCTTCCATATAATGTCTGCGGGTATGGCTCCAGTTGCCTTCCATCATGCAGTGCATTAGTAGAATATCTATATACTCGGTCCCGATCTCCTTCCGGAAACGGTCCAGGAATTCAGGAACAGGAACAAAATGCTCGGATCCGTATTCATGGGTCCATACTTTACTAAGCAGTGTAAGCTTTTCACGGGGCAGGGTTTTGATGGCTTCTCCTACATACGGATGAGAACCATATCCGTCTGCCATATCAAAAAATGAATGCCCCGGTCATACGCATGATGAGCCAGTCTGACAAAATTATCCATGCCCAGCCGGGTCTGGTTAGAACCACTATTATACCCCACCGTACCGGTACCCATGGCGATACGGGAAACCGTCAGCCCTGTTTCGCCTAATTTAACTTTGTCTACTGTAACATCTGTGGGGGAGACACCTATTATATCTGCCATGCCTGAGTTGGCCACTGATAAAGCTGCCATACCAGCAATTCCTGTACGGATAAATTTACGTCGGTCCATTCTATTCATAATCGTATATTAGTTTACGTGTCACAAGATAAGGATTTTCAGGCAGAGAGAAAAAAATACCCGGGTAAATCTCAACTTGTTAGCTGAATTATCCGGGTACACCTGACGGTTGAATGGGATAGAAGGAAATTACTCAATAGCTGCTAACTTATTAATGTAATTTTTTGCCAGGACTGTTAAGGCAACATCCGTATTCTTTTCATTCTAAAGAATATTTCTCAGATGTTCTGCAATTTCATCATTTTCCAGGTATCCGGCAAAAATAGCCAATGTCCCATACGTAGCGATCTCGTAATGTTCCACTTTCTGGGCAGCCAGGATTAGTCCTGCATCCCGTACGAAAGAATCCTTTTCTGTATCCCCGATAATGGTGTCGGCCTCTTTCAGAAGACCTTCCATCGCTTTACACTTTTTGGCTTCCGCTTTTTCATCTAACAGGCCAAATACTTTCTCAAGAATGATAATATGTTGTTGCGTTTCATCTTTATGTTTTTTGAAAGCTTTGGCCAGTTCGGGACTGGTACAGGCTTCAGCCAGTTTTTTCAAAGCATTCACCAGATGTTGTTCTGCCCAGTAAATATCTTTTAATTCTTCTAAAAAGAATTCATGAAATTCCGGATTATATACCTCGTTATATTTATCTTCAGTTGCCATATTGCGATAATTTAATCATTAATAACTTAATTCTACTTTAGAATACCCTGCTGATTCTGAGCTTCGTAGCGCTAAAGTATCAGTAGAAACAATTCAACAGGGGATTTGTTTTCTGCTCTGCCGGGGTTTAATATTTATTCATTGGAAGAGTCAAAATAAATACTACTTTTAATTCCATGAATTCTCTGTAGAGAGGGGAGGCATTACCGGTAGGAGATAAGGTGGCTCTTCTCTGTAGTATCTATCTTAAAAATTAGTTATATGAAGACAAGAATAGGAATCGTTTGCTGTTTAGTGGGTTTGTTAGGATATACACAGGCTTTTGCCCAGGATATTATAGCGCCGGGAGCGAAAGTGGAAAAACTGGCAGATGGGTTTGGTTTTACGGAAGGACCGGCAGTGGATAAGGTGGGAAATGTCTATTTTGCAGACCAACCCAATGATCGTATCCTGAAATGGTCTACCGATGGAAAATTAACCACTTTCCATGAAAATACCGGCCGGGCAAACGGGCTTTATTTTGATCACGAAGGAAATCTGCTTTCCTGTTCCGATATGGATAATGAATTATGGAGCCTGGATATGACAGGAAAGCCTACTGTTCTGGTAGCAGAATATGACGGGAAAAAACTGAACGGACCGAATGACCTGTGGATACGGCCGGATGGCGGGATCTATTTTACGGACCCGCTCTATCCCAGGGATTACTGGACCCGGAGCCCGGAGATGCAGCGGGACGGACAACATGTATATTATCTTTCTCCGGACCGGAAACGGTTAATCCGTGTAGACGAAGAATTGAAGCAACCTAATGGAATTATCGGCACACCGGATGGCAAACGATTGTATGTGGCAGATATTAAAGCCGAAAAGACCTATGTCTATCATATACAGCCGGATGGGACGTTGACCCATAAATGGTTATTTGCTCCTGTGGGTTCAGATGGCATGACAATGGATGAACAGGGAAATGTCTACGTGACAGGCAAAGGAGTTACGGTTTTTAATCCTTCCGGTGAACAGATCGCCCATATTCCGGTGGAGGCAAATTGGACGGCCAATGTCTGCTTTGGAGGAGAAGACAGGCAAACGCTTTTCATTGCAGCTTTCGAATATCTGTATGCTTTACGTATGAATGTGAAAGGAGTCGAATAATTTTATACGCCCATGGATGAACCGGATCACGCACCTGTTAGTTGTTGAATAAGGATAGGGTGGGGGATTCATCCATGGGCTGTACGTATGGCTTAAAAAAGCAGTGCAGAGGAAATTTCCTCTTCTTCATCTATGTCTTCCTCTGTATTTATCTCACCCGGTGTATAAGTGAATGTGAAATCCTGTATACCGTTATAGGTGTTTACCTGAACGGTTAGTTCCCGGGTTCCGCTTGTGGTGGTTTCCAGTCCGGACAGATCAAATGCTACCCAGCCATAGCCCCATCTGAGTTCCGGATCATCATAGGCATTATGTCTGAAAGTGAGTATAGCGTCCTCCTCTTCTTCCTGCAAAAGATTAACGAAATGAGCTTCTTTACCACCCCAGTAGGTTCCGAATTTGATATTCAGGAATCCTCCGCCAATCCATATTTTCTCAATCTTTACCGGATCATTTCCATACACATTCTCATTTTTGTCATACAGGTTTTCCGCTATATCTTTGGATAAGATAGTATCTATCCGGTGTACATACATCGCATAATCACTGATCTCACTTTCATTAGGACCTAACGTGTAGGTCACAAAAGCACGCTGCTTCTTAGCCGGAGCATAGCCGTAGACCGGTGAAATAGGCAGGAAGGTATTTCCCCGGTCACTTTGAAAGTAATACCCATCCTCTTCTACTATGACAGTAAATAGGGATTGATAGCCTCTGACCCTCCAGATAATAGGGTCATCATCACTACAGGAAGTGATAAATAAACAGGAAAGTAAAAAAAATAGTCCCGAAATACATGCACTCAACTTTTTCATACTAATATAATTCACAAGAGTTAAACTTCAACTACACCTTTACACATACACCCTGATCTTATCCATTAATTAGATGGAAAAACAGGTGAAAACGCTGCATAAAAAGAAAGGGACTTCAAAGAATCTCCTGTGGCAGATAGGTTTATCTTTGAAAAAAATTGTCTATAAGGAGCTGATGTTTCCTACCAGCATTCCCCTTTATCTTTGAGTGCCGGAACACTGCCGTTGCGGTATACGGGACTGTCAATACCGGCTTTTTTCTGGTCAGTATAATCTGTAAGAAGCAGGAAAGCCTGTTTCCCTAATAAAATAATATGATTATCCGCATAATGTCCTATTATAAATTCTGGATTTGAAGTCGG
>JAJQFE010000037.1 GCA_021201295.1 Tannerellaceae bacterium
GATATAGACTGGGAATATCCGACCAGTTCAGCCGCTCAAATCTCTTCTTCTCCTGAGGACACGGAAAATTTCACCTTACTGATGCAGGATATACGGGAGGCGATCGGAACGAACAAATTACTGACGCTGGCTTCTGCGGCGAATGCTGACTTTATTAATTTCCGGGCTATTGATCCCTATATGGATTTTATTAATATTATGGCCTATGATATGTCTACACCTCCAACCCATCATTCCGCTTTATATCGTTCGGAACGGGCAGGACGGACCACATCGGACGAAGCTGTAGAGGCACATCTGGCAGCAGGTGTTCCCCTTCATAAATTAGTATTAGGCATGCCGTTTTATGGCCGGGGAGGTAAATCCCTTCCGGGTTTTATGGATTATAAAAAGATCCGGGAACTTGAGGGTTATATTTCCCACTGGGACGAGGCAGCCCAGGTTCCTTACCTGACGGATAGTGAGGGGGATCTGGTGTGCACGTATGATGATCCCCGCTCGTTAGCCATTAAGTGTCACTACATTCTTGAACGTGGACTGTTAGGAGGCATGTACTGGGATTATAATGGGGATAATGCCAATGGTGACCTGCGTAGAACAGTCTATGAAACCTTAAACAGATAAAAAATTAATCATTCTCTTTTTTAGACCATCAGTAAAGGGGCAGGGATATGTTACAAACAAAATAACCTTAGGAACCTATATATTTATAACATATTCCACCCCTTTCTTTAGCATGACTCTTTTCATCATAAACCTTTAAATCAACTGACATATGCGACTCAACTATATTTTATTATGTGCAGTCTTTCTTTTCCTGACGGGAAATCTACCGGCAGTCATGGCACAGAAAAAGATCAGAACCATGATCGCTACCGGACAGGATGGGAGCCACTGGTGGCAGGGTGGTAGTGATGCAATCAAAATGATCCTGGAAAACAGCGAGCTGTTTACAGTGGACATTCTCACTACTCCGGACTGGGACGGGGATATGAGCCTGTTCAACCCGGATTTCAAAAAATATGACCTGGTAGTGATCAACTACGGAGGACATACCTGGGTGGAGAAAACCCGGAAAAACTTTGAGAAATATGTCTCGGAAGGAGGAGGAGTCGTTGTGGTGCACTCTTCCGTGGTTCCCATGGATGACTGGAAAGAGTATAATGAGATGATCGGTCTGGGTGCCTGGAACCAGCGGAATGAAAAAGCCGGTCCGTATGTCTACTGGCAGGATGACCGTTTCGTCTACGATTATTCTCCAGGATGGGCAGGGTATCATGCGCTGCAGCATCCTTTTACGATCACGCACTGGAATCCGGAACATCCTATCCTGAAAGGACTTCCTGTTGTGTGGGATCATTTTAAAGATGAACTCTATGCCAAACTCCGGAGACCTGCTAAAAACATGGAAATACTGGCGACGACTTACGATGATCCGGCATTGGCAGGCTCCGGAAGACATGAACCGATGTTATGGACAGTTAACTACGGTAAAGGAAAAGTCTTTGTGACTCTGATGGGACATGCCGGAAATGATCCGGAACTGCGGTACGCGATGGAATGTACAGGTTTTCAGGTCACTCTTTTGCGGGGTGCCGAATGGGCTGCCACCGGACAGGTAACCCAGGAAGTCCCTAAAGACTTCCCGTCAGCAGGAGTAATTACGCTCCGCAAAGATTTCAAAGCACCTTTCCATGCTCACTAACAAAGATATACAGGTTTGTTTTCTAATCAGAAAAGTTTGAAATCTATCAGGGTTTCAAATTTGTTAGGAAACAAACTTTTTATGAAAGGATTTAAACGCCATCTTTCAAAGAATAAGATAATCTTGTAGAAAAAAATAATCCGGAGTTATTTCTATTGATTACTAACAATTAAATTAAAATGCTTATGAAAAACAATCCATGTCTTATGATGCTGAACAGGGAAAGATGATCCCGGCTCAAAATTACTGACACAATAGCAAAAGGCTTCTGACCCATCTATTTCCCGGACTGACCGTTGGTCCATCACCTTATTTCATGTATGTGATTAACACAGACAGGACTTCAATCTTTCGATTGGAGGCAGAAGAGTTTTATCCTTCATAAGGCAGGTGTCCAGGTCATTCTTTTACTCTCTGTTCACAAGCCTTCATCCTATTCCAATTAAAAAAACAAACCAACTAAACATACTATTTAATATGAAAATTATGAAGTATATCCTTTCATCTGTTTTATGGATGATGTGTTGCTTCCAGGTCTTCGCCCAACAGGCAGAAGTCACTATGGAAGGAACCGTATATGATCACCTGGGGGAAACCCTTCCCGGAGTGAATGTCTATCTGAAAAATCAGCCAGGTATCGGAACCATCACGGATATAGATGGGAACTTCCGGATCAGTGCGACTGTAGGGGATGCCGTTATCTTTGCTTTTGTAGGCTATGACCAGATGGAATATCCGGTCACTAAAGAAGAAAAAACATCACCATCCGGCTTCATGAGTCCTCGCAGCTACTGGATGACGTGGTAGTGGTCGGATATAGTGTTCAAAAGAAAAGTGTGATGTCTTCTTCCGTAAGCCGGGTGACCGGTGAAGATCTGGACATGGGAAATCCGACCAATGTACAGAATGCACTGAAAGGAAAAGTATCCGGAGTACAGATCACCTCCAATTCCGGACAGCCGGGAGCGGATTCCAAAATCCGGATCCGCGGAACAGGAACGGTAAATAACTCCAATCCATTATATATTATTGATGGTATGCCGAGTAGTGAAGGTATTAATCACCTGAACCCATCCGATATTGAATCTATCGAAATATTAAAAGATGCGGCTTCTGCTGCGATTTATGGGGCACGTGGAGCGAATGGAGTTGTTCTGGTAACCACTAAAAAAGGTAGCCAGGGATCTAAAGCCACGTTGAACTATGAGTTCACCTATGGTTTCCAGAATCCGGCACGGAATGTGAAGTTGTTAGACAGTCAGAACTACCAGATGCTGATGAATGAAATGGTGGCCAATTCCGGAAAAGATCCTTATTTTCCTACATCCTCTTCCGTAAACACGGATTGGCAGAAAGAGCTGACAAACAAAAATGCTCCGGTTACCAATCATAAATTATCCATCAGTGGAGGGGGCGATAACAGTACGTATTACCTGTCTTTCGGATACCTGAATCAAAGTGGCATATTCGCGAAAGGGTATTCTGATTATGAAAGATACAATGCCCGTCTGAATCATTCGACCACCTTACTGGAAGCAAAAGACAGAAACTGGTTAAATAAGGTAACTTTCGGATCAATCGTCAGTTATACGCACAGCAAATTCATGGGCGGAGAGATTAATAACAGTGAAGCCGCCAGTTTGATCGCGTCTATGAATATGTTACCTCCGACTGAGACCATCTATCAGGATAATGCAGCCATCCTGGAACAATATGCGCTCAACTATCCTAACTATATTAAGGATAAAAACGGAAGGGCTTACAATATCATTGATATGAATGAGATCAATAATCCGTTTGCTGCTATGCAGGTAAGAAATAATACCCGGAAGATCCCACAGGTATTCAGTGGAAATTTTAACCTGGATGTAGATATTCTTCCCGGATTAAAGTTTAAAACCACGGCCGGGATGGACTGGACATTTGTATCTGATAAGAGAGTCACTCCTGAATATGATCTGAATACGACTAATAAGAATACCTTATCTTCTGTGGAAGATGAAAAAATAGAGGCTCATTTCTGGCAGTGGGAAAATATGGTGACTTATACGAAATCTTTCGGAGTCCACAATCTGACCCTGTTAGGTGGTACTACCATGTCTTCTTATCATAAATCCAATATCAAAGGTACGGACTACGACCTGTTAGTTACTGACCTTGATAAAGGATATATAGATATTGCAACCGGAGACCGTGCCCTGGAAAGAGTATCCGGAGAAGCAGAAGACCATAGGCTGGCTTCCGTCTTTGGCCGTGTGAATTATAATTACGATGAGAAATATCTGTTCGAAGCAGTCATCAGACGGGATGGATCTTCCAATTTCGGGAAAAATCATAAATATACGGTCTTTCCTTCTGTATCCGCCGGTTGGGTACTTACCCGGGAAGGCTTTATGGACAACCGTCCCGGCTGGATTGACTTTATTAAACTACGTGCCAGCTGGGGACAGAATGGGAATGAAGAGATCGGTTCATTTGGGTATACCAGTATGATGTCTATGGGTAACAATGCCGTAGTAGACGGACAGGTACTGACAGGAGCGAAAACCTCCGGATATGTGAATAGTGACCTGAAATGGGAAACTTCCGAACAGATAGATATAGGAATTGACCTGAGATTTTTAGGAAATGCGTTGACCTTTACGGCTGATTATTTCTATAAAAAGACCAAGGATATGTTGCTGAATGTGGCGCTACCAGAATATACCGGTTTCCGGACGATGAAAGTAAACAAAGGTTCCGTAAAAAATGAAGGGGTAGAAATGGAAGCCAGTTATCGTTTTCATGTAGGACAGGTAAATCTGCGGTTGGGTGCCAATGCCTCATACGTAAAAAATACCGTAACTGATATTGGTGACGAAAGAATTGGTCTGGATATTCTGGGCGGTGGCCTGGGAGGTACGGTAACCTGGATGGAATCTGGTAAACCATACGGTTTCTTCTATGGCTATGTACACGATGGAATTTTCCAGAATCAGGCAAAAATAGATGCCTATGTAACAGCAGACGGAGCCCCCAAACAGCCGAATGCCCAACCGGGAGATGTCCGATATAAAGATCTGGATGGAAAAGATGGAATCACCGGTGAAGACCGCACCATGATCGGTAACCCGAATCCGGACTGGGCCTATGGCTTTACCCTGAATGCAGAGTGGAGAGGATTTGATGTGTATGCCTTTTTCCAGAGGGTGCATGGAAATGATATCTACCGACTCTACCGGAGAGCGAATATTACCTATGCTAACTGGGATGAAACCTAGTTAGACCGCTGGCATGGAGAAGGGACTTCCAACTGGATGCCCCGGATAGTGGAAGGAGATCCAAACAATAATACCACCTGGGTGAGTAACCTGTTTGTGGAAGATGGCTCTTATCTGCGCCTGAAAGTGTTACAGATCGGTTATCAGTTGCCGCAACAGCTCCTGAGAAAAGCCTTTATCAAAAATCTACGTCTGTTTGCTCAGGGTGAGAACCTGTTTACCATTACCAACTACACCGGAATTGATCCGGAAGTAGGTACACGTAATGGATTTGATGGAGGGACTTATCCACAGGCCCGTACATTTACCTTTGGTGCCAATATTACATTCTAACCGAATAAATAGAGAAACAATATGAAAAATATAATTAGATTATCATTAGCAATCCTGGTATTAGGTGCTACTTCCTGTACTGATTTTCTGGAAGTGAATCCGAGAACCCAGGTGTCTGAACTGGAATTTTACCAGACTGAAGCAGAAGTGATGATGGGGCTTTATTCCGTCATGGATGATGTACAAAACGGATTAATGGAAGTGTTTAGTTATGCTTTCCTCCTCTCTGACGAATCGGAAACCGGTGGGGGTTTAGGGGAAGGTGTATATAAATACAAATACGATAATTTCACGTATGATCCCACCACATCACCTGCATGGTGGAATGAATGGGATTACGGGATTTATAACGGGGTAACAAGTAGCAATATACTAATTGTCAAAGTGAATGGTAGTGAGTTGGATGAAAGTTTCGTCCGGAGTATCGATGCGGAAGCCCGTTTTTACCGGGCTCTGTTCTACTTCTACCTGTTTATGGGATATGAACAATTTCCGCTGATCACAGGTTCGTTGGAAACATCGGAGATATATTCTGTCAAAAAGGTACACGGGATGAGATCTATGCCTTTATGATGAGTGACCTGACAGATGAGGTAATCCGTTATCTTCCGGATAAAAGCAATACGCAGAAAGGACGGATCTCGAAAGATGCCGCAAGAGTATTGAAGGCAAAAATTGCATTGTTCCACCGGGATGAAGCAAAATACCCGGAAGTATTGGCGGATATGAAAGAGATTATCCATAGCGGACGTTATTCGTTAGTACCGGATTATACCAAGATCTTTTTGAAAGCAGGAGAATACGGTCCGGAATCTATTTATGAGCTGGCGTATGCAGGTGATAACTCCGGAGAAGGTAATATTCTTGCCAGAGCTTTAAGCGGACGTGCCATCCAGGATCCCCGCAGTGCAGAACAGGGTGGCCTGGCTGAAGGATATGGACAAAATACCATGCCCATGACGATCTATAATCTGTTCAAAGAAGGAGATACCCGCCGCGAAGGAACCATTATCGATTACCGGGAAGAGATAAAAAAGTCCAGGAATTGGCGGCTAAAGGAGAATTAGCTGCGGCAGATACTTTTATCGTTCAGACAATACAAGAAAACTTTGAATGGCTGGGGCATTATAAACATCATGCCCGAAAAGAAAATGCCGGGGAAATAGAGCCGCTGAACAACTATTCCAATTCATTCCGTTTCTACCGGTATGCCGATGTATTGCTCTTAGCGACTGAACTTACCGTTCGTATCAACGGACAGGCTAACAGTGAAGCACAGGATTGGTTTAACCAGATCAGGGACCGGGCTTTCCAAAATCAGGATAACCGGATTGACCTGACCGGTAAGACCAAACAGCAGGCATTGGATATTATTTTTGAGGAAAGAGGTTTTGAGTTTATGGATGAAATGCAACGCTGGTTCGATATCATGCGCTTTGATAAAGGAGCAGAACTTCTTTCTTCCAAAGGCTGGACTGAAAAGTATCGTTATTTCCCGATCGCACAAAAAGAGATTGATGCTTCTATGGGTACACTGGATCAAAACCCAGGCTGGAAATAATGGGGTTATCTACCTGAATAGTATCTGAAAAGTAAATACTTTCAGATACTATTCTTATCTTTAAACCATCCTGCTTTTGGTCAAAGGAATCTCCGGATCCCCTTCGACCAAAAGTTGTAGAGTCACATAATACTATTTATATATGAACATTCAATCTATCCTTATAGTCACGCTTTGTATCTTAGTAACAGCCTCTGGAAACAGGTCCACAAATAAAACCGAAGCGTCTGTTACTCCGTATAAAGTGCTCGTACTTACCGAACGGGGCGGACAGCACGGGAGTTTTACAGATGCAGCCCTGAATTAGTTAACGGAACTATCCGGAAAAGAGCATTTTGAATTTACCGAGATCCACACGGCGGAGCCTATTGATGCAGAATATCTATCCCAATTCCAATTATTTATCCAACTGGATTTTCCTCCTTACACCTGGCCGGAAACGGCAGAACAGGCTTTTATCAACTATATTGAAAAAGGACAGGAAGGCTGGATCGGCTTCCATCATGCCACATTATTAGGTGAATTTGATGGGTACCCGATGTGGCCATGGTTTTCTGACTTTATGGGTGGCATACGCTTTAAAAATTATATTGCTGAGACTGCCTCCGGAACCGTACAGGTGGAAGACCCCCATCATCCAGTCATGTAGGGAGTACCGGAAACATTCGTAATCCCGGACGATGAATGGTATACATTTGATAAAACCCCTCGTGCCCATCCTCATGTACATGTTCTCGCCCATGTAGATGAATCCACTTATCAGCCAGCTTCCGATATCCGGATGGAAGACCATCCCGTCATCTGGGAAAACAGACAGGTAAAAGCCAGAAATGTGTACTTCCTGATCGGTCATAGCGGAGCATTATTCCACAACGAACCCTTTGTTACGATGTTCACAAACGCGATCCGGTGGGCATCGAAGAAATAAGTTAAAACAGCTCCTTCCGGAATCATTTTGTCAGCCAAAAGCTTTGCCAACCCAGTTAAATTGTTAAATTTGTAACATATTGTTAGTCATTTAAAAGATAAGCACTATGAAAACAAAAAACATTTTATCCCGGCTGGAAGCAAAGCATCCCGGGGAAAAAGAATATCTACAGGCAGTAAAAGAAGTTCTGCTGTCCATAGAAGAAGTATACAACCAACATCCCGAATTTGAAAAAGCAAAAATTATAGAAAGATTAGTAGAGCCCGACCGGATATTTACTTTCCGGGTGCCCTGGGTAGACGATAAAGGAGAAGTCCATGTTAATTTAGGATATCGCGTCCAGTTCAATAACGCCATTGGTCCTTATAAAGGTGGAATACGTTTCCATGCCTCCGTAAATCTTTCCACCTTAAAATTCCTGGGGTTTGAACAGACTTTTAAGAATGCCCTGACAACCCTGCCTATGGGTGGAGGAAAAGGAGGATCCGATTTCTCTGTACGGGGCAGAAGTAATGCGGAAATTATGCGTTTTTGCCAGGCATTTATGTGTGAACTATGGCGCAATATCGGTCCGGATACGGATGTGCCTGCCGGTGATATCGGTGTAGGCGGATGGGAAGTAGGTTATATGTATGGCATGTACAAAAAACTGGCCCGGGAAAATACCGGCACCTTTACCGGTAAAGGATTGGAATCTAGTGGCTCTATCCTACGTCCGGAAGCTACCGGATTCGGTGCACTCTATTTTGTACATCAGATGCTGCAGGAACATGGAATCGATATAAAAGATAAGACGATAGCCCTTTCCGGTTTCGGGAATGTGGCCTGGGGAGCAGCCATCAAAGCCAATGAATTAGGAGCCAGAGTCGTCACGATTTCAGGACCGGACGGATATGTATATGATCCGGACGGCATTTCCGGAGATAAGATTGATTATATGCTGGAACTCAGAAATTCAGGGATGGATATTGTGGAACCTTATGTGGAAGAGTACCCAAACGCCACGTTCTATCCCGGCAAACGTCCCTGGGAACAAAAGGTGGATATTGCACTTCCCTGTGCGATACAGAACGAATTAAACGAAGAGGATGCCCGCCAGTTAATAGCCAATAACACCCTGTGTGTAGCAGAAGTATCCAACATGGGCTGTACGGCTGAAGCGGTAGACCTGTTTATTGAAAACCAGATATTATTTGGACCGGGTAAAGCGGTCAATGCCGGTGGAGTGGCCACTTCCGGTCTGGAAATGACCCAAAATGCCATGCATATGGCCTGGACAACGGAAGAAGTAGACCAACGCCTGCAACAAATCATGCATGCCATTCATAAACAGTGTGTGGAACATGGACGTGAAGGCAACTATATAAACTATGTAAAAGGAGCCAACATTGCCGGCTTTATGAAAGTAGCCAAAGCCATGATGGCTCAGGGGATTGTCTAAAACCATTAAATTATAAAATTAGTACGCAGATGACAGAGATTACACAGATTGACGCAGATAGCAATTACATATTTAATTCATAATCTGTGGTCATCTTGTTTAACCTGTGTTATCTGCATGCTAATTCTTCACTTCTTAACCTTTCCGGGATGTTTAGCAACAAAATCCTTCCATCCTGTATATTTCTTTTCTGAAACAGGATTATTCGTCTGAAAATAGTGGCAAAGAGCCGCTGCTAATCCATCCGTTGCATCTAATTGGGGAAGCATATGTTCATCCGGAATATGCAGAAAACGTTGGAGCATCCCGGCAACCTGTTCTTTAGAAGCGCTTCCACTCCCGGTAATAGACATTTTTATTTTTAAAGGAGCATATTCAAAAATAGGAATATCCCGGTTCAGTGCTGCAGCCATAGCCACTCCCTGTGCCCGGCCTAATTTCAACATACTCTGTACATTCTTTCCAAAGAAAGGAGCTTCGATCGCTAATTCATCCGGAGTATATTGATCGATCAAACCAGTGACCCGTTCAAATATTTTACGTAAACGCAGGTAATGATCTTCAAACTTATTTAACTGAAGGATACCCATCGTTTCCAGATGGGGTTTATTCCCTTCAATGATCAGTACCCCATATCCCATTACAATCGTTCCGGGGTCAATCCCTAATATGATGCGGTCTCTGATCATTGCTCCCACTCTATTTCTTCCAGCAGAGTCGTGAAACCCACCACCTTATTGCCAAACCGTCTGACCAATTCTTCCTGCATCAAACGCCCTTCCCTCTCTATCCAATATTCCAGTGTATCCATGTTTTTCGTATGAAACTGAACAGCATAACTGGCCTCCTCCTCATCCGGAGTATGCATCACCCGCCTCAGACAAGGTCGCAATAAAAAGCCACTGGCGGCAGCACGGGGAATATAAGAACTTTTCAAATAGGTTAGTGCCTCTTCTAAAACGGTCTTATCAATATGGAAAGTGATATTGTATACGATCATGGCAAAAGATATAAATTTCCTGAACAAAGATAGTGTATATCTCAGGAAAACCTCTATATTTGCAAGCGAAAATAAAATCACGGGGGATTAGCTCATCTGGCTAGAGCGTTAGACTGGCAGTCTAAAGGTGACCGGTTCGAGTCCGGTATTCTCCACTTATAAACAAAATTTTATAGTTGAGGCTGTACCTTTCGGGGTACGGCCTTTTGTGTTTTGTGGCTGAATCAAGGCTTTTGATTTTATATGCAGAGTTTTGTTAACGTTTTTTGTGACGCTATGTAGGTAATACTATTAATGTAGGGAAGAAAATGGCAACGTTTCGAGTATTTCAGAAGAAACCAAAATATGCCAGAATTCAAAATCAAAGCCTACGGCCTGCAGGAACTTGAACTCCTTTATTTCCCTCATAATACACTAGCCTCCGCCTCCATCCAGTTAAAACGTTGGATCACCCTAAACAAAAACTTATGCATGATATTAACTGAAGCCGGCTACAACTCCGGACAAAAATTACTTACTCCCCGGCAGGTTGGGGTTATTATGGAGTATCTGGGAGAGCCGTAAATAAAAACTGATATCAATAAAGAAGGCTCCAGTTAATAGGAGCCTTTCTTTGTTCATTTTCTTTCATGGCCAGTTAATCGCCATCCCTTTTCAGTAACTTTTTCAAAATACACTTCTACAACATTATTACCTTGTGTTATGGTAACAGATCCACTTGCTGGTAAATTAGAACCGTATTGAGCTATCTTATTATTAGCTTCAAAATGCACTTGGTTTAAATCAAAATCATCTTTTTTTCATATGCACATCAGTTTAAAAGGTTAAAGGCTGTTGCATTCATTTTTTTGCTGATATCCTGTAATGCTTCAGCTAAGATTTTTTTCTCTTCCGGAGTAAACTCTGCAGGTTTGCCATTCACAGAAAGGCCATTGATCCGTTGGTATAACCAGGCACGGCTTTTACCGAAATAGTGCTCTGCTATTTTTGAGAGAGATATATAAGGTTCTACATCTGCTAATTGCATTTTTGTATTAGCTTCCTGTAGGAATTCTTTTGTTTCAGAGACGGTCTTCCGTGCAGAAGCCAGAAAAGCCTGCCGGAATTCTTTTTTCTCTTCCGGTGTTTTACCATCAAGCAGGTGATTCATTTTTTCATCGAAAACTACCCGTTCTTCTTCTGTCTTCAATGTTTGAAACTCGGCAATTAAAGCCTGTAGTTCTTTTTCTGCATTCATATCGTTTACCTCCTTTTTTTTGTGAGCAGATAGAGAGGACCCATTGCCGGGCCTCTCCTCTGTTCAACTTTGAAGCTGATTGATACGATTTCTTAATTCAATATACTCATCAAGCATCGCATCGATTGCTTCTAATAGTTCCGCTTCCGTCATCCACTCTTCGGACAAAAGAGTTTCGAAGTAACGGGAATGGAAGGTTAATTGTCCGATTAATTCTTCCATCCGGGCCTTTAGCCCTTCTATTGCAATCATGATTACCTGACAAAGGTAATAATCATTTGGTTATTTCCAAACTATTACCAGTAATCTTATTATAAAATAGGACTTCTATTGAATTTGTTTAATTGCTTCAAATAAATCATTTGGACAAAATTCTGGAAAATCATTTATTATTGTTTTTATTATATTTACTTTTAATGCTCCTTCATTGTTGGCATAAGGGATCAAAAAAGGATAAACCTCTTTAATTAAGTTTTCCAAATAATGACCTTGGGTTTTATTAAAGTCTGTTGTACATACTAATTCCCACTGATTATATAGTTTGTAAGAAGCAAAATTTTGGGTATTTAATTTTAAATCTTCAAGAACTTTATCTACTATAACTTGGGCATCATCTTTGGTCATTTTAGCAGCATCTATATAAGAAGAAAAAGAAATACCCGGAAAATAAGTTACTTCTTTTTTTCCGTATGAATGAGAAATAAACCTAATAGTAAAGGATCAAAAACGTAGTTTTCAATGGCGTATCTTTCACCATCACCTAAAACTATCAATCGAGGTTTAGATTGATTATTTGTATCCCAGTCAATTATTCCATGAGTGATTTCATCTCTAGTCTGTGATAGGGCTGCAAGTATATCAATAATATCTGTGCAGTTTGATTTTCCATTTTGTTTGGCAGTTAAAAATACAGGTTCACAACTTAATGTTTCTTTCCTTTGAAGAATATTGGTAAGCCTTGTATAGAAATCAACATCATATTTACTTTCGACGAATACAGGTCTTCTTTTTTCTGCTGATATTCTTAAAAAAGGTACGTCTTCTGTAAGATGTTCAACGGCTTGTTGCGTTGATATTTTTTGAGGTTCGCTTTTACCCCTAATCATCTCATAAATAGATATTCCATTTGATGCTATTACCGTGGTTGGATGATGGGTTGTTATTACAACTGGTATTTTTTGTTGATTGACAATTATTTCCTGGATAATTTCCACCATGATTTTAGACATGGAAGGATGTAAGGCAGCATCTGGTTCATCTATCAAAAGTAAATTAGGTTTTCCTTTAGATTCATTATTTGTATCATATGCAGCTAATGCAAGAGACAGTAAAACTTTTTCACCCGTTGATAAATGTAAATGTTCAATCGCTAAACCTGCCTCATCAATTAATTTTAAATGAAATTCGAAATCTCTATGCCCTCCGAGAGGATTATTAAACTGATATGGCATTCGTAATCTTCGCAATATATCGTTTGCGATATTCCAAGGAGCTATACCATATTTTTTTATAAAATCTTCTTTGGATAAAACCTCTCCTAAAACATCTTTTTTTGACTAAGCAAATAAAGGTTATAGGAATTTGAATCTAGTCTGATATAATATTTTTTTAATATTTCCGCTAAGTCAGGCAATAAATAGTCTTTCTTTCCTGAATCTTGAGATTCATAATAATGGAAAACATCTTCGTGAGTGATTTCCATTATACTTTTATCTAACTTTTCTAAAATAATTTTTAATTCATGATTTTCCGCTTGTTCTCTACCTAGAGATAACTTATAATTTTTAATAGACTTTCCATTATCATCAATAAAACTAGGTTTTCTGCCTTTCTCATAATCAGATTTACAGTTAGAAAATCCTTCCCATACTTTATTTATAGTTTGTTGATCCTTAAATGGATTATACCTTGACGGTATTTTAGGCACCAATTCATTAAATCCTATGTATCTTATCTCATTTACTATCTGCCCATCCTTTTCTATTTCAGATATGTTCTTATTAGTTAAAGCTTGTAATAGATGGGTTTTCCCGCTTCCATTTTTTCCTGTTATAATAGAAAGATCTGGTAGTTCAAAGCTACAAGGATCAATAGAAAGGTGTTTTTCTTTAATTCTGATTTTCATACTCAATGATTTAATTGTATGAAAACAAAAATAATAGAAATTGTAAAGTAAAAAAACCGTCCGATCTTCACAGACCAGACGGTTTAAACTAATCTTAAAATCTAATACCATGAAAAACACACATATTTTATTATTTCTGTTTTTTGTATAGGCTGATCAGGAAACCGGTAAATAGGATGGCGATTAGGATGGTTAGTAGTTTTCCGTTCCATGGACGGGTGTCGGATTGTTTTTCGTCGGTGTAAGAGAGTTTTAGGATTCCTTCGTGATTTTGGTTTGCGTGGATGGTTGTTGTGTCCTGGCGGGTGGTTTGGGTGGTCTGGTCATTTTCTTTTTTTGTGTCGATGTTGAAATCTAAGTCGGCTAGTCTGTATTGTTGGCTGGTAGTGTCGGGTTGGGACCAGATTATCAGGTAGCCGGACAGAATCCGGGAGAGTCTCTCATGGATGGAGTCGGTTACCTGAAGTTGCATGATCTAAGTGGCCAGATAGTTTACCTGGTATTGATGGACCAGGTCTGTATGTAGTTGTGTCTGCCGGTGGGTTTTGCCTCCCACCAGGCAGAGGATCATTGTTAGGAGCAGGCCATGTCTCATGGGGTTACTCCTTTGGCGTAGAAAACTTGTTTGCGGTTGCTTCCTGAGCGGTATGAGATGTGCAGGAAGTTTGGATAAAGTATGGCCTGATCAAACTCTATCTTTAGTGACAGGAGATTCGTTAGTAGTGTTCTGGGATCGCTACCTTTTACGTCGGCGGCTTCGCCTTTGGTGTGTTGGGATGTGGGGACTCCTCCGACGGCTAGGTTGAGTTCCGAGCAACGGTATCCGCTGGTGATCGTATGGGGTGATCCGTGGTTTTCCCGCAGGGGTTGGAGGACCCGGACCACCAGTCTCCGGATGTTTTCCTGTTGTTCGGGGTTGGGTAAGTTGGGGATGCCTTTTTTGCAGGCGGTGTCAGAATGGGTGAATTCTAATAGTTGAAAGTTTTCGCTTAGTTTCATTGTAATATGTCATTTATAGAATTGCCTGATTTTTTCTCTATTTCTCCCCAGAGTTGTCTGCGGAAAAAGCAGATAAAGGGGAAATTGGGTTTGATGATGAGGATGGAAGCGGAGAAGCTCCAGACTTCACAGGTTCCGGCAATGCCTGCAGGCAGTGAGGTAACGACGATGTCTTCGTAAAAGAGGTGTTCGATCAGGTAGACGCTGGCTAGTCCATGATGATGAGACAACCGACAACGATAAACGGATACCAGGCCAGTGAAAAGAAGTGGAATATAAAAATGGCGACTACAGACAATCAGCCATATACGGTACTTAGGATCCGTTGTAGGTGTTCGAGGATTGGCCCCAGCATGGGATCTAATGATTTTAGCATAGTGATATGATGGAATAGAAACAAAGAACTTGAAACCGAAAACAAAGTCTTAACTAGAGAAAATAGAAGACTACAAGCACATTTGGATATACAAAAATTGGAAACCGCCTAACATTAAAGAAAGGAGTTTCCGAAAAAAACTGGTCTAATTCCAATAAAAAAGGAGGCCAACCCAGATTTACAGTAATAAAAGGAGAAAACAATAAAAAATGAATGACCAGAAAATAAATAAAGAAAATATTCCCTACAAACCAAGCTTTTGTAGGGAAAAGTAGAGAAAGAAATAAATAAAACAGTGATTTACAGGACTAAAAAAGTCCGGTATTCTCCACTTAATGAATAACAAAAAGTCATCTTCCGAAAGATGGCTTTTTATATTTACAAGGATATTATTTTTTAACAAGGGCATTGGGGAGAACAAAAGTATCAGAATATAAAAGGAAGCCTGCTCTTTCATCACTATCAAAAGTATTGTTTACATACATCCAGAATTCCCAGGTATAATCTTGACTAAGCAAATCCAGCTATAAACATTGTAATAATTATTATCAGTTAAATCCACAAAAACAGAAGCCAGGAGAATTAATATCCCAGCTTCTGTCAAATAATTATATATATTAATTATTTACTTTACAAACGAAGCAGTCTGCAAATAATCAGCACATTCTTTAATACCCACCATCTGTGAACGTCCGTCAGGCATTTTTTCCAGTTCGACGAAATAATCCTGGATACCATTGGTATACATCTGGTTGAAAATATTTTGGAAATTCAGTAAACCGCTCTGTCCTAATACAGCCCGGTCTTTAATATGCAATACACGGATACGGTCCGGATACTTCTGCATATATTCCAACGGATCACTACCGCCTCTTACCGTCCAATATACATCTAATTCGAATACGACCAGATTAGGATCGGTTCCGGTAATGAACAGGTCTTCAATCGGATCTCCCGGTTCCATAAATGGATGGGCATTCTTAATCTGCTCTTCAGTAGCCACCTTTTTAAATTCCCAGTTGTGGTTATGGTAACCGAACTGCAGACCGGCGTCCTTACAGATCTGACCGGCTTCATTAAAAAACTCACAGACCAGGGCTGCATCATCATGATTTTTTACGGTAGGCATCATCGGTTGAAGCAGATACTTACATCCTAATTTTGCATGGTCATCAGCAGTTGCTTTCCAGTATTCTTTTACCCGGGGTAACTGGTCCCGGGTATAGTTCATCAGGAAGAATTCCTGTGGGCTGTTTCCCGGAGGGTTCACATGCGAACTTACCAATTTCTGTCCGGCATCTTCTGCCATTTTTTTGAATTCCATCATATCGATGGAGCCGATCTTACCGTTATTGTATCCGGCCAATTCCAGGTTCACATATCCCATCTCTCTCAATTCTGCCAACCGTTTAGGAGTATCCTCATACAGTTCATTAAATAAAGAATAGATCTGTAAACCTAATGCTTTGTTAGCAGTGGTTACAGGAGTAGCTGCAGGAGCCGTTGCCGGCATGGCTGTAGCTTTACCGGCCAATAATCCACCGGCTGTTAAAAGAGAAGCACTCTTTAAAAAGTCACGTCTGTTACTCATATTATTTTTACATTTAAAATATGCTTACTAAATAAAATTCTTCAATCCATATATCATTCCGAACGAATTAGATATAGCTACAATCTTAGAATTAAAAACACAGGTGTTTCTGAATACGATGTACGCAAAGAAAAAGCAGATACATAGATCCGGAGAAGTGTAAGAGGAGTAGTTACTTAACTGATTCGTTAAAAATAGAAATACAGATCTTCCAAAAATAGTCATACATCTGACAGATACAGACGTATGACTATTTATCTATTTATCCTTTACAAAAATAAGGTAGTTTATGTGGATTTCTGTATTGATACCAATATAAGCGGTGGTTTTCAGCTTCTTTATCGTTCACAAAGCTCAAAGTAGCCGGATCCCATTTCACCGGACGGTTCAATTCGCGTGCGATATTAGCCAGACAGCAAAGAGTGTTGGTGCTTGCACCTACTTCTACCGGAGCAATCGGATTCTTGCGGGAACGAACGCAATCGATGAAGTTCTGCATGTGTGGCGCATTGGTTTCATAATCCCCTGCCATACCACCTTCTTCTGCACCTTTACCTTTTTTCTTGTTCTTTTCTGCTTCTTCTTTCTTTCTCATCCACTCTTCGTACATCTTCTTCATTTCTTCTGCACTCAGCGGACGGCGTCCTGCTACTTCAGCCGGAACTTTAGAAGGATCTGAACAGGCTAAATATCCACGGGCCACTTCAATCCATCCGTTAGTTCCGATGAATTTAATACCCTGTGCACCATCATTGTCATCTAAGAAAGGTTGTTCAGTCATCACGACCCCATTGGCATACTTCATAGCAGCATATGGAGCTTCGTTATAACCCTGTGGAATATATTCAACCGGACCTGAACCATCCATACCTAAAGCAGCCTGTGCAATATCAAACATGTGAGCACCCCAGTCAGCAGTATACCCGTTACCGGTTTCCTGATACCAGCGCCATGCACCCCACAGTTTTTCATTCTGTACAGGATCCAGTGAGATAGGAGGACATAAGTCAGAATGATAATGGATCTTCGGATCATTTAACGGACCCATCCACTGATTCCAGTTCAGGTTTGCAGGTACTTTTTCTTCCGGTAAATTCAGCGGTGTGGGAGGTGCACCAACGCGTGCATAGATCTTCTCGATATGGCCGATTGCACCATTCTGAACCAGTTCAATGGCTTTCTGGAATTCAGCGCTTGAACGCTGCTGGCTGCCTACCTGTAATACGACTCTATTATCGCGTACAGCTTTTACCATCGCCAGGCCTTCTGAAATAGTAAAGGCTAATGGTTTCTGACAATAGACATCTTTCCCGGCCTGACAGGCATGGATCGTATTCAAAGCATGCCAATGATCCGGTGTAGCTACTTCTACAACATCGATATCTTTCCGGTTCAACAAGTCTTCATAAAATTCATATTTGTCACAACGCTGAGCCAGTCCTTGTACAGCCTGCCAGGCTTCAATCCGTCTTTTAAAACGTTCGGTTTTCATGGTATCCACGTCACAACAGGCTACAACCTGCACGCCCGGACAAGCAGCAAATCCTGCAAAGTCGGACAAGGCCTGTTGACCTAAACCGATAAAACCTAAAACAACTCTGTCACTGGGAGCAATACGGATCCCGTTTTGCATCGTCCAACTAGGTAAGATAGTCAAGCTTGCCAATCCTAATGCGGAAAGGCCTAAAAATTCCCTGCGGCTTACTCCTTTTTTAGCATTTTCTTTCATGGTAGTGTGTTATATTAAAATAAAATATGTATACGTACTTAGGTCTTTTCACAAATTATCCGCACTAAAGATATAAAAAAGAATTTATTTACCTAATGAAATAGATAAAATATTCAACCAAACCCGTATCAATAAAAAATGTGTCATTCTTACGCACCATGAAAATGCCTGATAAAACAACAGGAGTACGCCTCAAGTATGATTTTTATTTATTATATTTGTAATTAGTACATTTGTAAACGAATAGAAATATATTATTTAATACCTTAAAAAAAATCGAAGAAAACCATGACAACACGCAGAGATTTTCTCCGTTAGGCCGCTCTTCTCAGTGCCGGACTGACAGTTAGTTCTTTTATGATCAGAGCGGGTGGAAACACGATCGGCGCGAATGATAAAATCCAGGTAGCACTTATTGGCTGTAAAGGGATGGGGTTTGAAGACCTGAAAGCATTCCTCCGGAACCCGAAAGTTGAATGTATTGCCCTTTCCGATATCGATGAAAGTGTCCTGAACGAACGGGCGGCTGACACAGAAAAAATTACAGGGAAAAAAAGTAAAGCATCTATACAAAGACTGGCGTCATGTGATCGACAACAAAGATGTGGATGTGGTAATCGTAGGAACACCGGACCATTGGCATTGCCTGCAGATGGTGGCAGCCTGCCAGGCAAGAAAAGATGTCTATTGCGAAAAACCGTTAGGGAACAGCATCGAAGAGTGTAATATCATGATTCGTGCCGCAGAAAAATACAACCGGGTTGTACAGGTCGGCCAGTGGCAGCGAAGCGATTCCCACTGGCAGGATGCCATGCAATTTGTCCATAGCGGCCAGTTAGGGAAAATACGCACCGTACGTGTATTCTCCTATCAGGGCTGGTGCCCTTCCATTCCGGTACAATCGGATGAAGCAGTACCTGCCGGAGTGGATTACGATATGTGGTTAGGCCCGGCCCCCAAACGTCCGTTTAATAAAAACCGGTTCCATTTTACTTTCCGCTGGTTCTGGGATTATGCAGGTGGGTTAATGACTGACTGGGGTGTACATTTATTAGACTATGCTTTATATGGAATGAATGTCACGGCTCCGGAATCGATTATGGCATCCGGGGGCAAATTCGGTTATCCCGATGATGCCTGTGAAACGCCTGACTTATTACAAACGATTTATACGTTCAAAGACTTCACAGTCATGTGGGACCATGCGATCGGTATTGACGACGGAGCCTACGGACGGAATCATGGATTAGGCTTTGTAGGTGAAAACGAAACGCTCGTGTTAGACCGGGGAGGTTGGGAAGTAATTCCTGAAAAGGTAAACGGGGTGCAACGGATGGAAGCTGTTCCCCTGTCTCAGTCATATGGTGAAGGAGGATTAAACCTGCACGTGAAAAATCATCTGGAATGTATTAAAACAAGAAACCGGAACTGTAACGCCAGTGTAGAGATCGGTGCCCATATAGCCAAATTTTCCCAGTTAGGAAATATCGCTTACCGTACAGGTAAAAAATTATCCTGGGATGGAAAGAGTTTCCATGACAGTGAAGCGGACAAATATTTAACGAAAGAATATAGAGCACCCTGGGAATTACCCAGGATCTAACTAACCATCTGTAGTATTAAGAAGAGGCTGTTCAAAATTTTGAACAGCCTCTTCTGTTAAGTAGTTAAAGGAGTTACCGCTTCGCCGGGAGTTAAGGAGCCAGTAGAGATGAGAAAATGATCTCTTTACTACTTAACTACTAAGGAGCGCAGCGACTGCGAACTCCTCTGACTACTTAAAAGCATTATTGATGCTCCGGTCTCAACAGGTCGTTGACCGTTTTGACCGGATTAAAGGTTTCGATAGGCACTTCTACAAAAACAGTATTCCAGTCACTCATGGTACCATTCCATAACCCCGGTAATTCCAGTGCTTTCAACTCCTTTCCATCTTTACTTTTATAGGAGATAAAACCGGTATTCTTATCTACATAGTCAGGCAAATGATACTTATTCCCCTTATAATCTTTCACGGCACAAACCAGATCTACCGGATTAAAATGGGTTCCGTGCTCAAACATCGCCTTTTTTTGCGGATCGTTCAGATCGATCTGGGAACTTTCCAGGATCTGGGGAGAAACGGTGCCATCCGGATTCACGGCTAAGAAGGGGCCTCCTCCCGGTTCACCCACATTCTTCACCATACCACAGACGCGTAAAGGCCGGTTTAATTTATCTTTTATATACAGCACTAATTCTGCATCTTCCAGATATTTGGTTTCCGGGTTTTTAATACACAATTCATCCTGCAGGAAATGGATCATCTCTTCTACCTGGGCATGGGAATATTTCCCACTATCTATTAACTCCAGATAAGCAAACATTTTTTTCTGCAAAGAGATCAGTACACCTGCTATAATCTTTTTATAGATCACGGTAGAGCATTTAAAGCTATCTGGAACCACATTATCAATATTCTTGATAAAGATCACATCTCCGTCAATCTCATTCAGGTTTTCGATCAAAGCACCGTGTCCACCCGGACGGAACAACAATTGTCCGTTTTTATCCCGGAAAGGCTGGTTATCCATATCCGCAGCAATCGTATCCGTACTGGATTTCTGTACGCTAAAGGAAACTTTATAAGCAACCGAAAACTTCTCTTCATACCATCCTTTTTTATCTGTTACCAATTGCTCAAACAAAGCCTGGTGCTCCGGAGAGACGGTAAAGTGTACATAAATATCACCCGTATTGCTCTTGGCATACATAGCTCCTTCTGCCAAATGTTCTTCCATAGCAGTCCGCCATTGTTCCGGATAGGTATGGAAAAGTAAAAGTCCCTTGGGAAGCTGTCCGTAATTCAGCCCTTTAGATTCCAGTAGGTTAGCCACGACCCCTTTATAATTTCCTTCTTCTACCAAGTCCTCAATCCCTTTTCCTTCATTTTTCTCACAAGCCGCATCCAACACCTGGTAAAAAGCAAATTTCTTTCTATCTTCAAAGAATTTCTTTTCAAAACCACTGGTGGGTTCCGTATATTCCGCCGATAAAAATTCATAGAGATTCTTGAACATGCGGCTGGCAGCACCGGAAGCCGGGACGAACTTTACGATCTTATGCTGTTGACCCAGATAGTGGTCCCAGGCATGCATATAAAGAGCCTGTTCTTCTTTGGAAACCACTTTAATACCCTTTTCTACAGAAGCAGAAGCGGCTATTTCAAGAAAAGGGAAGCCTTCCTTAAAACAGTCTAATTGCTCTTCTATCTGTTCCCGGGTAATACCTTTAGCATCCAGTAATTTTAAATCATTTGCGTCTAACATGGTATGATGTTTTATATTAATAATTTTGGTCATAAGGGTCCATTTTTACATATTCCCTGTCTCGCAAATGTATAAAATAACAAGAAAAAACCTTCAGGAATTGCCAGAAAAAAGATACTTTTACAACATATTTACAGTCTGTCCGGTAGTGGACATGAAAAATGACAGACAACTATGGATATGGAACCGTTCTTTACACCGGAAGAAAAAAAATTGTTTTTCTCAACCTACAGGCAATTATTGCGTAGTCTCCAACCCTTTATCCAAAAAGATGACATACAGAAAATGCGCTCTCTGATGGTGCGGGTGATTGCTTTAGATTGCTATGGCAGAGATAAAAACGGCATTAACGGCTTACTGAGAAATATAGACACTGCCCTGATTGCAGCAGGAGAGATCGGATTAAAAAGAACCTCTATTATTGCAGTACTCCTCTATCGCCCGGTCATGAAACAGATCATTACCAAGGAAGAAGTGGAAGAAGCATTCGGAGAAGATGCACTCCTGATCATCAACCGTTTGCTGAAAACGTCCGAATTGTATGCACGTAACACAGCCGTCAACTCAGAAAATTTCGCCCGGCTGCTGTTCTCTTTTGCAGAAGATGTGCGGGTGATCTTATTAATGATCGCAGACCGCCTCTGCATGATGCGACTCGGTAAACAGATCCGGGATGCGAAAGACCGCGAGCGTCTGGCAACAGAAGTGGCCTATTTATATGCTCCCCTGGCTCACAGGTTAGGCTTGTATACAATTAAAAGTGAATTAGAGGATCTCTATCTGAAATATACAGAGCCGGAACAATTCCAGTTTATTAAAGATAAATTGAGTGAAACCAAACGATCCAGAGACGCCTATATAGCTGAATTTGTTCAGCCGATCCAGGAAAAATTAAAGGAAGCCGGACTTAAATTTGATATTAAAGGCCGGACCAAATCGATTCATTCCATTAATAATAAACTCAAAAAACAAAAAATTGAGTTTGAAGGGATCTACGATCTGTTTGCCATACGGATCGTACTGGATAGCCCTCCTAAAAAAGAACGTTCAGATTGCTGGCAGGTTTTTTCCATTGTTACGGATATGTATCAGCCCAATCCTCACCGGATGAAAGACTGGATCTCCATTCCCAAATCGAATGGATATGAAAGTCTGCATATCACGGTTATGAGTCCTCAGAACAAATGGGTGGAAGTCCAGATCCGGACCCAACGCATGGACGAAGTAGCAGAAAAGGGATTAGCTGCCCATTGGCGATACAAAGGGATCAGGGCAGAATTCGGACTGGATGAATTCCTGACCAACGTACGTCTGGCCCTGGAAGCCAATGAATCCAGTCCGATGGATATGATGAAGAATTTCACTATGGATCTCTATAAAGATGAGATCTATGTGTTCACACCTAAAGGCATGCTGATCAAACTGCCGAAAGGAGCGACTGTACTGGATTTTGCCTTTGCCATCCATACCGGATTAGGCAGTACCTGTGTATCTGCGAAAGTCAATGAGAAAAATGTTCCGATCAAATATGTGCTGAATAGCGGGGATACGGTTTCTGTGATAACAAACCCGAACCAATCTCCAAAACAGGACTGGTTATCTTTTGTTACCACGTCCAAAGCCAGGATCAAAATCAAACAGGCCCTACGGGAAGAAGCCGCTAAAAATGCCGAATTCGCAAAAGAGTTATTGCAACGGCGTTTTAAAAACTGGAAGATCGACGTGGATGAAGGGGTGTTTATGCGGTATATCAAAAAGAAAGGATACAAAACAATCACAGACTTCTACCTGGATATTTCGGACGAACGGCTGAACCCGCATCATGTGATAGAGGAATACCTGGAACTGGAACGAAAAGAAAAAGAATCTTTTGACCATACGGATGTCCGTAGTGCGGAAGAGTTTATTGCCACTACGGAAGTAGAAGAAATTTCTACCCGACAGGATGTATTAGTGCTGGATCAGAACCTTCGGGGGATTGAATATAAGTTAGCCAAATGTTGCAATCCGATCTATGGGGATGAGGTCTTTGGTTTCGTATCTACCCAGGGAATAAAAATACACCGGAGAGATTGCCCGAACGCTTCTGAAATGTTCAGCCGTTTTGGTTACCGGATCATTCAGGCCCGCTGGAGCGGCAAAGGCGAAAATGGCTATGTGGTCACTCTACGTGTTATCGGGCGGGATAATATAACCATTGTGAGCAATATTACTTCTGTGATCACTAAAGAAAATGGAGTGACCTTGCGTTCCCTGAATATTGATACGGTGGATGGATTCTTCCAGGGCAACTTTGCTGTCATGGTCAGAGACACCAACGCATTAGGTATGCTGGTTAATAAGATAAAAACAGTCAAAGGAGTGACTTCCGTGGAAAGGATCAATCAGCATAGCTGATGACAAAGAGAACAGGATCTCTCCCTGTATTTTTTTCAGGTATGCAGCTATGCATATTTTAATCAATAGGTTGAGAATAAGTCGTTAAACTATGCATACTTGCACCTTTTAGGTATGCATTTTCACAGAGCGAATGAAAAATCTTAGCACGCAAAATATATACTTATTCACCTAGAATCATTTTTCAGCCGCGCAGGTCTTTTTGCCTGCCTGTAGACTAACTATCCGTAGGGTGTAGAGGGTAGCGTCCATAGGTCTGCACCTATTCAGGAATAAGTAAGCGGATAAAAATGCCAGGGTGTAGAGGGTAGCCATAGTTTCCCTCCATGCATTTACTTTTCCCCCTACTTGTTTGTAAAAAAGTCCGTCGGGAATCCTATAATTTCCATACAGTATGCATAGTATTTCCTTGAAGTATGCATAAAAATGCATACCTAAAAGGTGCAGGTATGCATAGTTTAACGACTTATTCTCAACCTATTGATTAAAATATGCATAGCTGCATACCTAAAAAATACCAGGGAAGAAAAGAACATGTTATATAGGTTTCAGCCCCATCTTTTCTGCTTTTTTCATCATAAATTGCCGGGCCGCTTCATATTCATTCGGGATCACGCCATCCAGTATGGCATTTTTAATAGCTTCTTTTAATACGCCAACCGGCTGTGAAGGAGGTAATCCAAAGGTGTCCATAATCTCTTCCCCTGTAACCGGTGGCTGGAAATTACGTACCCGGTCTTTTTCTTCTATCTCTGCTAATTTTTTCCTTACTAATTGAAAATTACGCAGGAAACGCCGTACTTTTTCAGGATTTTTACTGGTAATATCTGCTTCACACAGCAACATCAGGTCCTCAATATCATCCCCTGCATCAAATAACAACCGGCGAATAGCAGAGTCCGTGACTTCCTCATCCGCTAAAGCAATCGGGCGCATATGGAGGGTAACCATTTTCTGCACATATTTCATTTTATCATTCATCGGAAGTTTCATCCGGCGAAAAATGCCGGGAATCATCCGCTCCCCGATAAAATTATGATTATGGAAGGTCCAACCGAGCCGTTTGTCCCACCGTTTAGTGGCAGGTTTGGCTATATCATGGAACAAGGCACTCCAGCGTAGCCACAAATGATCCGTATGGCGGCTCAGCCGGTCCAGAACCATCAGGGTATGGGCAAAATTATCTTTATGTCCGATTCCCTCTTTCGTCTCTACCCCTTTTAAGGCACTTAATTCCAGAAAAATAAGCGGTAACAGTTCACTTTTATCCAGCAACTCAAATCCGATAGAGGGTTTGGGAGAAAGGACGATCTTATGTAATTCCTCCACAATCCGCTCTTTGGAAATAATGGAAATCCTCTCCTTATTGCGGATGATGGCATCAAACGTGTCCGGATCAATAAAAAATCCCAACTGGGAAGCAAACCGGATGGCCCGCATCATGCGGAGAGGATCATCACTAAAGGTGATATCCGGATCTAAAGGGGTCCGGATAGTCAGGGTTTCCATATCTTCCAGCCCTCCGAAAGGATCCACTAATTCCCCATAGCGTTTTTTATTAAGGCATAGTGCCAATGCATTGATTGTAAAATCCCGGCGGTTCTGGTCATCCTCCAGGGTGCCATCTTCCACAACCGGTTTTCGGCTATCCCGGTTATAGGATTCTTTCCGGGCTCCTACAAACTCCAGCTCCAGTTCTCCACTTTTTACCTGTGCAGTACCAAAATTCCTGAACACGGATAAATGAGTATGCCTCCCCAATTTACGGGCAACTGCTTTAGCCAGCTCTATACCACTTCCCACACAGACGATATCTATGTCTTTGGACGGACGATTCAGAAAAATATCCCGTACATACCCGCCAATTACGTAGGCTTCTACTCCTAATTCATCTGCTGCTTCCGAAACTATCCGGAAAGGTTTCGCTGATAGATGTGCTTTTATTTCTTCTTGTTCCAAATACATCCGACCTGGCTTCTGTTATAGATCACAAAAATACATCTTTCCATTCAATTAATCCCTGTTATGCTTACCTCATACGTATAGAATCAACCAAATAGCCTAAAAAGTTCTGAAATTTAACACCGTATTGTTTGTCAATCATAGAGTTTCTTATACTCTTGCGTTTTAATTAAAATAACAAACAATTTATAATTATTAATACTATTTTACAATGAAAAAAGTCTTTGGCTGGGTATGATCTCCCCGCAACTTTTTATTTTTCTCTTCCCGGTAAATGCCCAACAGGGTATGAAACCCTTTGAACACTTAGGAGTAGGATTAGAAGTCGGAACACTTGGGGCCGGTCTGGATTTCGCCGTTCCCGTTCACTCCCACTTAGTCGTAAGAGCCGGTTTTGACCTCCTTCCTTTCAAATACTCGGATACGTATAATGTCAATCACGACCGGAACGAAATTAACCAGTTGATCTGGAACAATCCGGCAGTAGAAAGTGCGCTGACCGCTGCAGGTCTGCCTACGAATGCGGGAGACCTATCGGATGATATTGACCTGGATGGTAAGCTGAATATGTTCAACGGTAAAGTAGTGGTAGATTATTATCCGTTTAAAAAGTCCAGTTTTCATGTGATAGCCGGTTTATATTTCGGTAAAAACAGGATTATTTCTTTAGACGGAAGTATTGATAAGCAAACTTATGATTTCCTACAGATCATCAACAATGCTTTTCCGGAAGAGAATTTTGGTAGTTCGATCACCGTAGAAGATTACCGGATTGAAGCTGACCAGAACGGACATATCAATGCAGACCTGAAAATCAACAGTGTAAAACCATACGTAGGTATCGGGTTTGGGAATTCGATCCCTAAAAAACGGGTAGGGTTCCACTTTGAATTAGGCGCCATGTTCCAGGGTAGCCCATCCATTATCAGCGACAACGGTACTGTGGTTAAATTACCCAAGGCAGAAGGAGACAGCGGAGTCATCGGAACCATTGAAAAGATTACGGTCTATCCGATGATGTCTTTTAAACTGACCGGAAGAATATTCTAAGATATACAACCCTATAATAGTTCCCCCCTTTAGGATCCTGTTTTCCTAAAGGGGAGATTTTTATTTCCTGATATGTTATCAATCGTTCACCTGCGGGATCAATTTAGCGTCATCCTTGTTATTGTAAGAAATAAGTTAATTATCTTTGCTCACAATAAACAGTTGATATATGAAACAGTTTTTCAAAATGATGTTTGCCTCTGCACTGGGTGTGTTACTGGCAAGTGGAATCATTCTTTTGATTTCTTTTTTCATTCTGATTGGTATTATTACTTCACTTAGTAGTTCTTCCGACTATCAGCCGAAACCGAATACAGTCTTTAAGCTGTCATTAAACGGTACTATTGCGGATAATGCAGAGGAAAATCCGTTGTCCCTGTTACTGGGAGAAAAAAGCAATACCCTCTCCTTAAAAGATATTTTATCTGCTATTGAAGCTGCCAAATATAACAGTCATATACAGAGGATTTACCTGGAAGGGGGCTTATTGATTACCGGAACGTCTAATCTGGATGCTATCCGGAGGGCCCTGGAAGATTTCAGGGAGAGCGGTAAGTTTGTAATCGCTTATGCGGACTACTATACTCAGGGGGCTTATTACCTTTGCTCCGTAGCAGATAGAATTTATGTCAATCCATTAGGTGGGGTCGCCCTCTCCGGGCTTTCTTCCCAAACTACCTTTTACAAAGGACTGCTGAATAAAATCGGCGTGGATGTGTTAGTCTTCAAAGTCGGAACCTTTAAAGGAGCCGTAGAACCTTTTATGCTGAGTGAACTGAGCGAAGAGAACTGCCGCCAGATCCGTTCTTACCAGGAGGGGATCTGGGGAAATGTTACTTCCGGGATCGCACAGGCCAGAAATATTTCCGTGGAAGATGTCAACCGGTTTGCCGATGAAGGGCTGATGATGGCAGGTCCGGAAGAACTGGTAGCTTTTCATTTAGTGGATGAACTCAGGTATAAATCAGAAGTAGAAGAATATGTCAGGGAACTGGCCGGGCAGAATGGCTGGAAACTAACGACTGCCGGCCTGGATAAAATGAAATATATCCGTAAAAACAGCTCTAAAAGTACAAACCAGATCGCTGTTTTATATGCAGAAGGGGAGATTATGACAGAGGATCTTTCGTCTTTTTATAGTACTACCCAAATTATATCCGAACGCATAGCGGATGAACTGATCAAGCTGAAAAATAATGACGAGGTAAAGGCCGTAGTTTTCCGGGTGAATTCTCCGGGAGGAAGTGCTTTTATTTCCGAACAGATATGGCATCAGGTCAACGAGATGAAAAAAGTAAAACCCATTGTCGTTTCTATGGGGAATACGGCCACCTCAGGAGAATATTACATCTCCTGTGCTGCTGATAAAATCATAGCGGAAGCGAATACCTTAACCGGCTCTATCGGTGTATTCGGGCTTTTTCCGAATGCGACCGGCCTATATGGTAAATTAGATCTGACTACAGATGCAGTGAAAACCAACCGGTATGCTGATATAGGTGATCTGTCCCGCCCCATGCGTGAAGATGAACAGGCATTGATCCAGGCATCGGTAGAGCGCACCTACGATATATTCCTGACCCGTTGTGCGGAAGGACGGCAGATGACCAACGAACAAATTGATGCAATCGGCCAGGGCCGGGTATGGACCGGGGAACAAGCCTTAGCCATTGGATTAGTGGACGAACTGGGAGGACTTGAAACCGCTGTCCATTCGGCTGCCGGGTTAGCCAACCTGGATCATTATCAGATTACTCACATTTCCGGTTCTCCGGATTTCTTTAAAGATCTGCTGGGAAAGCAACTGGCAGAAGTAAAACTATCCATAGTGAAAGAAACACTGGGAACAGAGTTTGAGCACTACCAGACCCTGAAAATGATTCAGTCGAATATGGGTATACAGGCTCGTCTCCCTTATGAACTATCCCCTTTATAAATAGCTATGGAGTCCGGCCAGTCTATCAAACTGAATTATGGGTTATATCCCTTTGCCTTTTTGTATGGCATAGGGGTCCGGCTCAGGAATTTCTTATTCAATAAAGAGATCCTGCCTGCCGAACAGTTTCCGGTGCCGGTGATCTGCATAGGCAATATAGCAGCAGGTGGAACCGGAAAAACGCCCCATACGGAATATATTATCAGACTGATAAAGGACCGCTATAAGGTTGCCGTAGTCAGCCGGGGTTATAAAAGGAAAACAAAAGGTTTTATGTTGGCCGGTCAGACCAGTACCAGTCAAACCATTGGAGATGAACCCTACCAGATGCATCTGAAATTTCCAGAAATCCTGATTGCCGTAGATGAAGACCGGAAGCAGGGGATCCAACGTTTGTTAGACTTACCGGCAGAACAAAGACCGGAAGTGATTCTATTAGATGATGCTTTCCAGCACCGCTATGTGGCCCCTTCTTTATCTATCGTATTGACAGACTACAACCGCCTGTTCTATTATGATAAATTATTGCCTGTAGGAAGGCTCCGGGAACCGAAGGAGGGAATTCGCCGGGCAGACCTGGTACTGGTTACCAAATGCAGGGAAGATCTTAAACCCATTGATTGCCGGATCATCGAAGCAGATGCTAATTTGCGGGCTCACCAGCAGATTTATTTTACCCATATCGTATATGGACAACCGGAAGCTGTTTTTCCGGAGTATAAGGCTCAGGAACTACCTGTCTTCACTCCTTCTGACAGGATCGTAGTGGTCACAGGGATAGCTTATCCGGAACTCTTTATCCAGAAAGTAAAGGAATATACGGACCAGGTGATTCCCTGTATTTTTCCGAACCACCATGATTTCAATAAAAAAGATATCCATACGATCCGGGAAGCTTTTGTACAGCAAGATAGCGGTCGATCTTATATATGGACTACGGAAAAAGACGCTGTACGCCTGAGAAATAATCCTTTTCTTCCGGAGAAGTGGAAAAAAGATATATTCTTTCTTCCTATTGAGGTAGATTTTCTCATTAAAAATGATGCTTCTTTTGGCCAGATCATTTTGAAACATATTGCGACGTTTAGGAATAACAGAATTTGAGGAGAATAATATATGAGTAAAAGAACAGAGATCGGTACGTTAGGTGAGTTTGGATTGATCCGTCACCTGACAGAAAAAATTGAATTGAAAAATAAAGGTAGCATACAAGGAGTAGGTGATGATGCGGCTGTACTGGACTATCCGGATAAACAGATATTGGTGGCTACGGATCTGCTTTTAGAAGGGATTCATTTTGACCTTACCTATGTACCTCTGAAACATTTAGGCTATAAATCAGCTATCGTAAATTTTTCTGATATCTATGCGATGAATGGCCAACCGAAACAGATCACGGTCTCTTTAGGTATATCGAAACGCTTTTCAGTAGAAGACCTGGATGAATTATATGCCGGCCTAAACCTGGCATGTGAAATGTATGGTGTGGATCTCGTGGGAGGAGATACCTCCGCTTCGCTGACAGGACTTACGATTAGTATCAGTTGTATCGGAGAAGGAGAAAAGGGAAAAATTACTTACCGTAGCGGAGCCAAAGATACAGATATCGTTTGCGTTTCCGGAGATTTAGGTGCTGCTTATATGGGATTACAATTGCTGGAAAGAGAAAAAAGAGTATTTAAAGATGAAGAAAACTTCACACCAGACTTTGATGGGAAAGAATATCTTCTGGAAAGGCAACTGAAACCGGAAGCCAGAAAAGATGTGATTGAGAGCCTGGCAAATGCCGGTATTCAACCCACATCCATGATAGATGTTTCTGATGGTCTTTCTTCTGAATTACTCCATCTTTCCCGAGCAGGGCAGGTAGGATTCCGTATTTATGAAGACCGGATCCCTATCGACTTTCAGACAGCCAGTATGGCAGAGCAATTTAATATGAACCTGATTACCGCAGCAATGAATGGTGGAGAAGATTATGAACTGTTATTTACCGTTCCATTAGCTCAACATGATGCCGTTTCAAAACTCAAAGGTATTCATGTAATCGGCCATGTGACACGGGCGGAATTAGGGAACTATCTGATCGGCCGTGATGGTGGAGAGGTAGAACTCAGAGCCCAGGGATGGAATTCTCTTTCCTGATATTTTGTGCTATATATAGCGGCTTCCTTTAAATAAAAAAGCACATATCTATAAATAATAAGGCGTTGCCCGCATGAGCAACGCCTTTAACGTCCTGTACATAGATGTTGGTTCAGGAACTTTTCATAGCTAAGATTACTTATATCTTTTCCGGAGTTTTCATTCAGGTATATATAAAAACAAAGAGGAAAATAATTTGTTTTGTCTTCCCCTTTATATAGTATGAATTAAATTGCTTATTCAGCAGCTTTTTCTTCAGGAGCAACTGCCGGTGCTTCTTCTACTACCGGAGCAGTTTCTGCAGCTACAGGTTCGGCAACCGGAGCAGCCACTGTAGATTTTTTACGTGAACGTCTTGTTTTAGCCGCTTTCTTAGGAGCTGACTCTTTCAACATATTCTCGTTGTAATCTACTAACTCAATAAAGCACATAGCTGCATTATCACCTAAACGGTGGCCAGTCTTAATAATCCTGGTGTAACCACCCGGACGATCACCAATTTTCTGTGCTACATCATTGAATAATTCAGTCACTGCATATTTATCCTGCAAACTACTGAATACCATACGTCTGGAATGAGTAGTATCCTCTTTAGACTTAGTGATCAGTGGTTCTATATATTTACGAAGTGCCTTTGCTTTTGCTGTTGTAGTAAAAATTCTCTTGTGCTTAATCAAAGAAGAAGCCATATTTGAGAGCATTGCTGCACGGTGAGAAGCCGTACGCCCTAAATGGTTGAATTTCTTATTGTGTCTCATCGCTTACTTACTCTTTATCTAATTTATATTTTGTGATATCCATACCGAAAGAAAGATTCAGGCTTTCAAGCAGTTCATCCAATTCTGTGAGCGATTTTTTACCGAAGTTACGGAATTTCAATAAATCATTTTTATTGAACTTCACTAACTCACTCAGTGTTTCAACATCTGCTGCTTTCAAACAATTCAAGGCACGAACTGAAAGATCCATATCCACCAACTTGCTTTTCAGCAACTGACGCATATGCAGCACTTCTTCATCAAATTCTTCGTTGCCATCCGCATCCACTGTTTCAATAGCGATCTTCTCATCAGAGAACAGCATAAAATGATGGACCAGGATTTTTGCAGCTTTTTTTAATGCTTCTTTTGGATGAATAGAACCGTCTGTGGCTATTTCAAGAACTAACTTTTCGTAGTCCGTCTTTTGCCCAACACGGAAGTTCTCAATTGAATACTTCACATTCCGGATCGGCGTAAAGATAGAATCAATTGCTATCACTTGAGTATCAGGAGTAGGATTATTCTCTCTGTTCTCGTCAGCCGGGATATAACCACGACCTTTATTTATGTGTAATTCAATTTGAAAGCTTGCGTTCGGATCTAAACGGCAAATAACTAACTCCGGATTCAATATTTCGAATCTGGTTAATTGCTTGCCAATATCACCGGCTTTGAACACTTCCGAACCCGAAACAGTAATACTTACTTTTTCAT